>NZ_AJLK01000036.1 GCF_000317205.1 Fischerella muscicola PCC 7414
TTATTGCTAGTGGAGGTGAAGACCGGATTGTCAGGTTATGGACACTAGACGGGGAATGTCGGTGCTTACGGGGTCACACAGATTTTATCTTTGCAGTCAAATTTAGTCATGATGGTTGTGCTTTAGCCAGTGGTAGCGCCGACCAAACAATCAGATTATGGGATGTGGTAACAGGTCAGTGTACCAAAGTCTTACACGGACATGCAGGTTTGGTCACAGGTGTCACTTTCAGTCCTGATGGTTGTATGTTGGCAAGCAGTAGTTATGACCATACTGTTAAACTTTGGGATGTGGCTACTGGTCAACTGCTGTTTACCTTCCCAGAACACATTTCTATGTCAACAGCCTTTAGTCCAGATGGTCAGAAATTGGCTGTGGGGAGTTTTGATGACACAGTCAGAATTTGGGATTTAGCAACAAAGCAATGCTGTCAAACATTTACAGGACATGATAGTTGGGTGTGGTGGGTGAGTTTTAGTCCGGATGGTTTATTGTTCGCTACTGCTAGTAGTGCCGATCGCACAGTGAGAATATGGGATGTCCATACAGGAGATTGTATACATATACTGCGGGGACATCAAGAATGGATTTGGGCGATCGCTTTTAGTCCAGATGGTAGCATTGTTGCTAGTTGTAGCAGTGACAGTACAATCAAACTCTGGGATGTCGCCACGGGTGATTGTATTGCTACATTAGCAGGACATAATACCTGGGTCATGTCTGTTGACTTTAGTTGTGACGGAAAAATGCTGGTAAGTGGCGATGGTAATGCTGCTATTAAATTATGGGATGTACAAACAAAAGAGTGTATCAAAACTTTAAGAGCAGAACGCCTGTATGAGGGTATGAATATTTATGGTGTGACAGGTATAACACAAGCGCAGAAATCAACATTGTTAGAACTGGGCGCAGTCGAGGAGAGATAATTTATACCGATTCCAAAAAGTATATTCAAGCTAGACTCCCAGGGGGAATTACACAACAAGGGCATGGAAACCTCTGTCCCTTATCCCCGACTGGGACCCCAAGTTACCCTTCCTAAAGTTGCGAATCGCTATCAGGCGCTACAATTTCACCTTCACCCAAATTCAGCATCTTGTCCTGATCGCTAATTAGATCAGTAAGTTCCTTAGCTTGCAAGTTCATTTCTTCACACGCTTTTCTTAATTCTTGAGCAAAGGTATTCAAATCCTCACCATAGCCACACTGATAAGCAGCAGTTTCAATTCCCTGCTTGGCATTTGCTCTAGCACAATCTACTAATTCCGTACCATGTAAACGTGTTTTAGCTGACATAATAGACAGTTTATAATTGATTTCAAACTTTTTTGCTATATTATCAATAACTTGACCCTAGATCATCTCTCAAATGAAAGGTAAAAAGATTTGTTGGTTGTTGGTTGTTGATTGTTGATGGTTGATTGTTTTCATCCAAACAACAAACAACTACGAACAAACAACTAACAATAACAAACAACTAACAATTTTTAACCATTTACCACTACACCACCGTTGGGATGCAGGACTTGACCAGTGATATAAGAAGCATCATCTGATGCTAAAAATACATAACTAGGTGCAATTTCTTCAGGTTGTCCTGGTCGTTGCATTGGTACTTGTTTCCCAAAATTGGCAACTTTCTCTTCTGGGAAGGTAGCAGGGATCAAAGGTGTCCAAATCGGACCGGGAGCTACAGCATTCACACGAATTCCCTTTTCTACCAAACTTTGTGAGAGAGAACGAGTAAAGGCTACAATCGCACCTTTTGTAGAAGAATAATCAAGTAATTCTGGACTACCTTTATAAGCTGTAACAGAAGTAGTATTAATAATACTGCCGCCCTCTTGCAGGTGCTTCAATGCTGCTTTAGTTAAGAAAAACATTGAGAAAATATTGGTGCGGAAAGTCTGTTCTAATTGTTCTTTGCTAATATCTTCAATACTTTTTTGTGGATGTTGTTCCGCAGCATTATTGACCAGAATATCAAGCTTGCCAAATTCATCTATTGTCTGTTGGATAGCCTGCTGGCAAAAGGTTTCATCGCCAACATCGCCAGAAATAGTAACTGCTTTTCGTCCTTGTGCTTCTACCAAATGTTTGGTTTCTTTAGCATCATCGTGTTCGTTGAGATAAGCGATCGCTACATCTGCACCTTCTTTAGCAAAAGCGATCGCTACAGCGCGGCCAATACCACTATCTCCACCTGTAATTAGTGCCACTTTATTTTTTAATTTGCCACTTCCCTGATACTGGGGATCATCAGCTTGTGGCTTGGGTGACATTTCTGATTCAATCCCCGGTTGTTGTTCTTGGTGCTGTGGCGGTTGTAATGGTTTTTCTTCTGGCATATGTTTCTCCTTTTGTTGTTGGTAGTTGGTAGTTAGTTGTTAGTTGTTAGTTGTTCCAATCACCTACTAACCACTAACTATTAGCCAAAAACTAACCTTGGATCGAAATTTCAATCCAAGGTTTAGTTCCTACGACTGCACCCTGTTGTCATTAGCGAGCTATTTTTTTACTCTCTAGATCATGCTTAGCTTACTAATTGCCGCCGGAGCAAAAGTATGCCAACAAAAAATTTTATCCTCACACCAAAAGCACGCTCTTTTTTTGACAAGGGAACCTCACTACACTACATCTACCTAATTAACGAATCTCTCCTCTCAGTTATTAAAGTAACTATTAATTGATTGCAATTTATCATTCTCAAGTTATAAACAAAATAAAAATCTCTCAATCTTGAGAAGTAAATTTATGCAAACAAAATTATTTCTTCTAAGTATAACTTAAGCAATAAACTTAACTCTTGTTTTTTAGTCCTAATTCATGGATGATTCACTATATATTGATCCCAATAATCACTATCTAATTTTCACTGAATTTTTACGTGCAACATCGTAAAACATCAGCAATCAACCAAATGATTTCAAAGAAGTGTTGCATACAATCGCAATCAATTATTCCTTAGGATATATCTGAAATTAAGCAATCCCTCTGAAGGAGCAAAGCAGGGGTAAAATTATGCAAATATTGAACATTGCTAATTTAGAGCATACTGACTCATTTCAATTTCTTCAGTTGACCTTACGTGATCGCTGGCAAAGTATTGAAGGCCCTACCGAAAGCAGTGATGTAGATATCTTAGTTGTTCCCTCTCTGAGCATCGATCAGCGAGAACTTAGAAAAGTCGAAGGTTACGAACACTACGAAGAGCGATTATTGTTCTCACTTATTCGTTTGTGGAACCCCCGCAATCGCCTCATCTACGTAACATCTGTACCTTTGCACCCCAGTATTATCGACTATTATTTACAACTGTTGCCAGGAATCCCATTCTCCCATGCTCGCAATCGCTTGCTCTTACTTTCCACCTATGATTCTTCCCTAAAACCCCTCAGTCAAAAAATTTTAGAACGTCCCCGCTTGCTCCATCGTATTCGTCAAGCTTTAAGGCTAGACAAATCATTTATGATATGCTATAATTGCACGCCTTTAGAAGCAGAATTATCTGTAAAATTAGGTGTACCACTGTATGCTGCTGCACCACAATTGCAGATTTGGGGAACAAAAAGTGGTAGTCGTCAAATATTCGCAGAAACCGGAGTGCCCCACCCAGATGGTAGTGATTTAGTTAAGAGTGTTGCTGATTTGGAAGAAGCTGCTGTGCAGTTGTGGGAACGCCAGCCGAACTTAAAAAGAATGGTGGTCAAGCTGAACGAAGGCATATCGGGAGAAGGAAACGCCCTATTAGACTTAAGACCAGTTGCGGATATTGCACCTCCTGGAGGTTCCCATGCCGAACGCTTAGCAGCGATTAGCGATCGCTTACCAAAGATGCGTTTTCAAGCTAGCCAAGAAACATGGGAAAACTTTTCGGGACGAATTGGTGAGTTAGGGGCAATTGTAGAAGCGTTTGTCGAGGGTGAAGTCAAGCGATCGCCCAGTGTCCAAGGACGGATTACACCTCTTGGCGAAGTGGAAATTCTTTCTACCCATGACCAAATTCTTGGCGGTCCTGACGGACAAGTTTACCTTGGTTGTCGATTTCCTGCTGATGAAACTTATCGCCTACAGCTGCAACTGTTGGGAACCAAAATAGGCATGAAACTTGCAGAAAAAGGCGCCCTCGAACGATTTGGTGTCGATTTTATTACTGTTGACAAGGGTAATGGACAATGGGATATGCAAGCAATAGAAATTAACCTACGTAAAGGCGGAACCACCCACCCCTTTATGACCTTAAAATTATTAACCAACGGACGTTACGACTTTTCTACAGGCTTGTTTTACTCCCAGCAAGGACGCCCTAAATACTACATCGCCACCGACAACCTGCAAAAAGACCGTTATCAAGGACTCTTACCCAACGACTTAATGGACATCATCGCCCATCATAGGCTGCACTTTGACACTGGCACAGAAACAGGCACAGTCTTTCATCTAATGGGTTGTCTTTCCCAATTTGGCAAGCTAGGTTTAACCAGCATTGGCGATTCTCCTCAACAAGCAGAAGAAATTTATAACAAGGTTGTTAAAGTCTTGGACGAAGAAACCCACAGCAACAATCAAGACTATTGTTCCGTCTTAGAACATACTTTTCCCATGGTCTGGGATGGGTTTAGTTGTTAGGGACCGGGGGTGGGGACTGGGGAGATGGGCAGATGGGCAGATGGGGAGATGGGGAGAATAATATAGTCACTAATTCCCCCAAGTCGTCCCCCAAGTCGTCCCCAATCCCCGATCCTAATCCAATCCCCGATCCCAATCCAATCCCCTTTCCCCTATCCCCATTACCCCGGCTCCTGATTATAATCAACATCAGCCATTGTCTTTGAGCGGTTGTGTTCAACACTAGTGAAATTCACTGCATCAATCCAGACTGTCAGCGTCCCTATCCCCAGCTTTGGGGACACAAATTTTGTAGTTGCTGTGGTGCGCCCCTACAACTGATAGACCGTTATGTCCCGACAGCGCGTTTGGGATCGGGAGGTTTTGCCCAAATTTACACAGTTTGGGATCAAAAGACACAAACAGAAAAAGTGCTGAAAGTGTTGGTAGAAGAATCACCAAAAGCACGAGAATTGTTTGCCCAAGAAGCAGCGGTTTTAAGCAAGTTGCGACATCCAGGTGTTCCCAGGGTCGATCCAGATGGTTATTTTCAACGCATTTGGGTTCATGCCAAGGGACAACAGACTCTGCCTTGTTTGGTGATGGAAAAAATTCATGGTCAGACTTTGGAGGAAATAGTATACAAGCAATATCCTCATGGATGTCCACCAGAGTTGGTGTTGAATTGGTTAAATCAAGCTGTGGAAATTTTACGCCACTTGCACCAACGCAATATTATTCATCGTGACATCAAACCTTCTAATTTGATGCTGCGTACTCCCTCTTCTCAAGCAGGGGAATGGGGGGGTCAGTTGGTACTGATTGATTTTGGTGGGGCAAAACAATTTGGTGCAGCAAAGATTGGTTCTCAGCCACGATCTACAAAGTTGTTTTCTTCTGGTTACAGTCCACCGGAACAAGTGCTGGGTGGTCATGTTGAACCTAGTGCTGATTTTTATGCTTTGGGGCGGACAATGATTGAGTTGTTGACGGGTAAGCATCCGGTGGACTTAGAAGATCCCTTAACGGGCGAGTTGCACTGGCGATCGCAACGTAATGTTAACCCGCAACTAGCAGATTTGCTAGATGACATGATGCAGGAAGAGGCGCGATCGCGTCCAGCAAATACGGCGATTATTCAAAGACGTTTGACACAGATTGTTCAGGCACTACCAAATCGTGTCGGAACAAACACTGGTAGTGTAACTGTAGCGATCACCAACACAAAATCATCTCCGATTTTAGGATTTTTATCTGATTTTAGAAAACAAATTCAAAACTCTGTTGTTAATTTTGCTCGAAGCATTGTTCAAATTATTCTTTTCGTATTTGGTGCGATCGCTCAAGTTTTTCGAGCGTGTCTGGATACAATTTGGACAATGATTCTCACCAGTATTGGCGCTGCTGCGGGTACTTTTTCTGGTTATGTTTTAGCCAAGACAGAATGGGGAAAAGAATTTGGCGAATCTTTGTCTAGTCAGCTATCCCTGTTACTAGAGAACAGCCAGTCTGTGTCGGGATCAGAGATTCTGTTGTTTGCTGGTGCTGGGTTAGGCACTGCATGGGGAATAGTGACCGCCGGAGGTTATGGCCAGCGACGACGGTTTTTAGTGGCATCACTCATGGGAATTTTTGGCTATGGATTTGGCTGGTTGATTCTACAATTAATCACACCAAAAGAAGATGGTGAAGGATTAGTAGCATTGATTTTAGCCGCAGTTTCACTGCTTACTCTAGGCTTAGGTCTACGTAGCCATCATATAGTTCATGCTGTGGTTGCTGCTTTTGGTACGGCGCTACCGTTTGCATTTTTGCTTTATGTTGGGCTACCACCAACCATATTCAACGATTTTTTTAGTGCTACGCATCATTGGCCTGAATTATTGTGGAAAATAGGTTTTTTTGGTTTTGTAGGCGTTGTGGTTAGTTTTTGGTTGGGAGTAAGTCATTACCTGGTTGTGCCTGGATTGCGTTTGTTGGGCTGGCGTTATTGACAAGGGAACAGTGATCGGGGAGCGGGAAAAGGGAAAGGGAGACAGGTCGGACAAGGGGACAAGGAGGACAAGGAGGACAGGTCGGACAAGGAGGACAGGTCGGACAAGGAGGACAAGGGGGAATTAGTGACTATATTATTCTCCCCATCACCCCATCACCCCATCACCCGAGTCCTCGATTCCAGCAAAATTCCATACCAAAAATAAGAATTCCCCCTAGCCTTTTGATTAATTCAGCTGGGGGAATGCAATATTTCGTTGCCTATAGAGTTTCAGTATAAAGTTTGATGTTTTTATTCTATGAACTTTGTTTGGTTTTGACTAGGGGAAACTATGAGGTTTTACAGTAATTTTACAGTTTCTTGATGTCTGCTTTATACCGATAAATTTTTGCATCAGTCATATAATGATAACAATACATCACCTAAGTGAATTTTCAACTTTATACTTACTGTAAAAAACATGAAATTTCAGCTTATTGCCACAGCTACTTTGTTAGCTTTTATAGGACTTACAGAGCAAGCTTTTGCTTTTAATCAACTAGATTTAGACCAGTTAAAAGCAACAGGTTCTTGTCCTCGGTGTGATTTAAGTGGTGCTGACTTAAGTAGATTGAACTTGACTGGAGCAAATTTACGTGGAACTAACTTAAAATCAGCTATTTTAACAGGTGCTAATCTCACAAATGCCGATCTGACAAGTGCAAATCTCGAAAGTGCGACATTAACTGGAGCCAATCTCACAGGGACTTCCTTCACAGGAGCGTACCTAAAAGCTGCATCCCTAGACAATACAAATCTGAGTTTTACTGGTTTTATTGGTGCAAATCTAGAAGGTGCTAACCTCAAAGGCGCAAGAGAACAATTGACTAATTATCGAGGCGCAAACTTCCGAGTGACCACTCTACCCAATGGTGTGATTTCTTCTAATAAACCTTATTGGTGGTCTTTACAGCGTTTCTCTACGGGAACATGTAACAAATTTAACGATAATAATATCAATGGCTCAACCTGCTTTACAGAGTGATACTGAGTAACTATCTTGAAAATAGGTAACAGGAAACTCTTAACAGGAAGAGGGAAAATTTTCAGATTTAATATAGAATTTTCCCGGGATTAGCTGTCTTAAAAGCTACAATTCAGTCTCAATGAAAAACCTCACCCTTTTCCCCTCTCCGCGAGTTTACCAGAGGGGTGTCCTCTCTTGACGGGGTGAGGCTATTTTCAACTCAGAGGGCAAAAGGAAAAGATAAACGTGAAAGGGACGCACAGCTAGCTGGTTGTGCGCCCTTATCAATGAATGTGATTTTGGATTGATATCAATCTAAAATTCAAAATCCATCTTAGCTTTAAAGTTCCCTCTGAGAAGCTTAGGACTCTACTAACTTTTCGCAAAATCTAAAATTGGCACGCTCAAGAGCTAGAAACTGAGAACGAGCGAAATTACTCTTGACTGTGGAGTACTTTCAATGTAAAAGTATTTGTCAATTATTTTACAATAGCTTGGCTCAGTAACACTTAATTAGTGTGGGCTAAAAGTTATTTGTCAGTTAACACTTCTTTATCATTAAACTAAAGACTTTAAAATAATTGAAAAATGCTTAGCCGTATTAAAGATTTAGCAACAAACATAGCTCCACGCCTAATAGAAATTCGTCGCCACATCCACTCTCACCCCGAACTAAGCGGTCAAGAGTACCAAACAGCCGCGTTTGTAGCTGGAGTTTTATCTTCCAGTGGACTGCATGTACAAGAAGGAGTAGGTAAAACAGGTGTAATTGGAGAATTACAAGGAACAGGCGAGGATAAACGAATCTTGGCGATTCGTACTGATATGGATGCTTTGCCGATACAGGAACGTAGTGGTTTAGAGTTTGCCTCCCGTACAGAAGGTATTATGCACGCTTGTGGCCATGATGTTCACACCACAGTTGGTTTGGGAACTGCCATGATCTTGGCTCAGATTGCCGAGGAGATTTCTGGGAAGGTACGATTTTTATTTCAGCCAGCCGAAGAAATTGCCAAGGGGGCAAGCTGGATGGTAGCAGATGGGGCGATGGATAAAGTTAGTGGTATATTGGGTATTCATGTTTTCCCTTCTATCCCCGCAGGTTCAATTGGTGTACGTTATGGTGCATTGACGGCGGCGGCTGATGATTTAGAAATTGTTATTATGGGCGAATCAGGGCATGGCGCTCGTCCCCACGAAGCAATAGATGCTATTTGGATAGCTTCGCAAGTTATTACCACACTACAGCAAGCGATTAGCCGCACCCAGAATCCTTTGCGTCCGGTAGTATTGAGCATAGGAAAAATAAACGGTGGTAGAGCGCCGAATATAATAGCTGATAAAGTCCAATTGTTAGGAACAGTACGATCGCTCCATCCTGAAACCCGTGCTAACTTACCTAACTGGATTGAAAGAATAGTTGCTAGTGTTTGTAATTCCTACGGTGCAAAATATCAAGTCAACTATCGCCAGGGTGTCCCTAGTGTCCAAAATGACTACTTCCTGACACAGTTATTGCAATCATCCGCAGAAGAAGCTTGGGGAAGCGATCGCGTGCAAGTTTTACCCGAACCCTCTCTGGGTGCAGAAGATTTTTCTGTATATTTAGAACATTCTCCTGGTACTATGTTTCGTTTAGGTGTGGGTTTTAAGGATAGGGTAATTAATTACCCACTACATCATCCCCAATTTGAAATTGATGAATCAGCGATCATCACTGGAGTTGTAACAATGGCATATACGGCCTATCGGTATTGGCAACAGGTTTCATAGCCGCAAAATGCTGAAATATTAGGGCTTTTAATTGAAAATCAACAAATAAATTCTGTAGCAAATTTGCAGTACTCAAAGATCCAGGCATTCGGAATCTACCACGTTTGAATGACTGCTAATCAATGCCACGCAAGCCCCTAGATTCTATCTATGGGGATAAGTGGCCTCGAAACATTTCTTCAATATTAAATCTTTTTTTATAGGCAGCGATCGCAGATTCTAGAGTCTCTAAATTTGTTAAATAGCTATAATAAATGTACAAATTTTATATTTTGTACGTTTTGTGTAAAATGACAAATTCTATCAGCGCTACAGAAGCTCGTGCCAATCTTCAAGAATTGATAAATCGTGTTGAGTATGGACGGGAACGTATTATAATCGAGCGACACGGTAAAGCAGTGGTTGCCATTATCGGGCTAGAAGACCTCAAACGACTAGAAGCCCTAGAAGATGCCATCAATTCTGAACAATTACGTCGTGCTGTTACAGAAAACGATGGATTTACAACTCTAGAGGCAGTCATTGCCCGTTATGAAGAATGAGCCGCTACACCCTGAGAATTGCTAGAACCGCAGAAAAAGACTTATTAGACTTACAAGCCAAGCAATTCAAGCAAGTTGTGTCAAAAATTTTCTCTTTACAAGGGAACCCTAGACCGCAAGATTGTAAAGCCTTAAAAGGTTATGAAGGCGGTTATCGTGTTGACTAAGGAGAATACAGGATTCTCTATACAATTGATCATGACAATGAACTGGTTGATATTTTCCGCGTAGGAAAGCGAAACGATGATGAGGTTTACAAAAACTTATAAAAAGCGGATCGCCATCTACCGACCGATCCGCAGTGCATATGAAGGGTGAACAAATGGCTTAACGTCAAACTTATCTCCTGTCCTTTAGTTTTGAATCCATACATCAAAACATCATTAATAGCCACGAAAACTAAGTGATCGCGCTTCTTTCCTCTAGTGTAAGAAGACATGCTTTTAATTGAAAATCAACAAATAAATTGTGTAGCAAATTTGTAGTACTCAAAGCTCCGGGCATTCGGAATCTACCACGTTTGGAGATGTAGGATTTTTTCTTGATTGTGGCGATCGCTCACTCAAATAATAGTGCCACAGCAACCGCGTCGCCACCGCTCTCCAAGGACGCCATTTTTCAGCAATACTTTCTATTTCTTGTGGAGTGGGACGCTGTGCTAATTTCTTCACTTTTTGTATTGCCAGGATTAACCCTAAATCTCCCTTGGGCAAAGCATCTGGTCGCCGCAGTGCCATTAATAAATATATGTCTACTGTCCAATCTCCAATACCTTTAAGTTTTTTGAGGACACTACGAACGTCTTCATCATCCATTGTGTTGAGAAGATTTAAATCAAGTTCTCCAGCAATAATTGATTCTGCTAACAAGCGTCCATAAATAGCTTTTTGGCGACTAAAGCCAATCGTTTTTAATTCTGTATGATCAAGTTGAAAAAACTTTTGTGGAGTAATTGGTGAGATTTTTGCTTGCAGTCTTGCAAAAACTGCTTTTGCTGAAGCGAGAGAAACTTGTTGTTCCAGAATTATTTGGATGAGAGTAGCAAAACCTGGTTCTCGTAACCACAATGGGGGTAAGCCAAAAGTATTGAGAATGTATTCCATATCTGGATCGTTTGATGCGAGTACATTCAAAGCGTGAGTAAAGTTGTTTTCATTTAGTGTTTCTAAATAATTCATAGTTCACGCTTGATGTGAATTAAAGCTGTAGCAAAAATGTTTTTGGGCTTTTGGAAAATCATTCCTACTTGCCGCCGCAGTCTCCGCGATCGCTCCTGGGTGATCGCTAGTAAACTTAACATAAGAAAATCACCTCTCAATTCACGGCGTAATTCATAATTCATCATTGATTTTAGTACTCAATCCGATAAATTCGGTTTTGGCTTCTTCTGCAAAAACTGCAAGTAGATATTATTCTGGTTGACTACAATATCTATTTACTTGTGTCGCTAGCACATCTGATTGTTTAGCAGCAACCTCAGCTGCTTTCAGCGCGTTATCAATTTCACTTCTTGCTGTTTGTATTTGTTGTCTACCAGATGTTGAAGCTTTTGCTAGTTTGGCGGTATTAAGTGCTTTACCTGCTTTGTAGATATTTTGACTGAGTGTTGTAAATACTTTGACAAACTGAGTTTGGTATTCTTTCAGTTTGGGGTCTTTTAAATTTAGTTGCTCAATTTTTTTGGTGGCTGTTTGCAAATCCTTAGCCAGTTTCAAACTTGTTGCAACCTGAGTACCTTTATTTATCTCTACTAAAGAATTCCCGTCATTCACAGTCTTGATTAGTCGCTGACATTGGGAGGCTTTGTTGTCATTACAACCAATCAGCAGCAAAGTCAGACTTACACTTATAGGAACAATAATCTTATTTTTACGATACCCGACAGACATTTACACCTGAGCCAATTTATATAATGAAATCCAAATAATCGTAACCAATAGTAACCACAGATTCAGTGATTTCAGTTAGTGTTCCGATAATTTGACACTTCTATTAGGGAATTAGGGAACTCACCGGCCCCTGGTGGGGATTAGGGGCAACGGGGATCAGGGATCGGGGAATAGGAAAACAATTTGAAATGAGAATGTTCGGGTATGAAGTGAGAACTTTGGGGTTTGAAGTGAGAACTTTGGGGTTTGAAGTGAGAATGTTCGGGTTTGAAGTGAGAATGTTCGGGTTTGAAGTGAGAACTTTGGGGTTTGAAGTGAGAATGTTCGGGTTTGAAGTGAGAATGTTCGGGTTTGAAGTGAGAATGTTCGGGTTTGAAGTGAGAAGGTTCGGGTTTTAAACCTCAAATTTTGAGTTTGGTACTTGAAATGGGTGTGCGATCGCTCGATGTTTTATTTTAGGTGAGAGATGACGGAGCGATCGCGTTTTGGCAAATGAGTGTGAGAATTGAACCGCACAGTTGCAGAGGACGCCAAGGAGGAGAGAGGAGGGGGCGATCGCTTCCACAAGTTATGTGCTAGGAAGTTGTGAGCAAATTTATCTGCCAAAGATTTCGTTGACGGTGATGTTTATGTCGGGGAAGGCTTGAGTTGATAAAATTTGACCAAGAGTGAACTTTTGCATCAGCTGATATCCTGCGGCTGTTGGTTCTCGATAAACTTCGACGATTTGCTCGTTAATATCTACTAACCAAACTTCAATAATGTTTGCTTCTGCATATAAAGAAATTTTCTCTTCCCGGTCATAGTTAACAGTTGAATCAACTACTTCAATTAGTAAAAAATATCCTGGGGTTGGGGGTGCGCGGTTTCATAAAAATCTTCACGGGGTTTGAGTAATGCTACATCCGGCTGAGGTTCTGAATTATTGTTCAATGCGACTGGATTTTGAGAAGCAAGTATAGTGCGTTTTCCGAGCAACTGCACCAACAAATTCACAAGTCGATTCACACAAGCAGCATGTTTTGTCCCAATCGGTGACATTTCAATAATCTCTCCCCGGATCAATTCCACTCGGTCATCCTCTGTGAGAATCCCCGACTCAGTCATCTTATGATATTGCTCAACTGTGAATTTTCGTCTTAACAACTGCACAGTCATGGCCACCTCCACTGTCTGTCGTATCTTAAATTATGGAGTAAATATTAAGTAGGGGAGGCAGTGCGGTGGTGAGACAGTGCAAGTAAATAACTATTTACCAATCAACAGGTAAACCTAACCTTTCCAAAGTATCAGCTTCTTGTAATAATGACTGAATGTCACTATCTATATGAATACGTCCTCCAGAAAGCACTAAAGCACGTTGAGTAACTTTCCCTAACCAGTGCAAATCGTGGGAGGCTATTAACATAACTTTGCCTTGCCATTTTAATAACATTTGAGCAAAGTGACGCCGCCATGAAGGATCAAGACCATTAGTTGGTTCGTCCAATATCAAAATATCTGGTTCCAATGCTAAAATTGCAGCTAAGGCAGCAAGGCGTCTTTGTCCTCCAGACAGTTCATGAGCAGAACGGTTGGCATAAGCTTCTAAACCAAAATCAGCTAATAAATTTCTAGCTTTATCAATGGCGATCGCTGGTGATACACCATAGTTACGCGGCCCAAAGGTGATATCTTCAAGTATGGTGGGCATAAATAGCTGATCATTAGCATCTTGAAAACCAAAACCAATTTGACGACGTACTTGGGGTAAGGTTTTGGGTTCTAGGGGAATGTTATTAATCCAAATCTTCCCAGCTTGGGGTTCTTTTAAGCCGATCAGGTTCTCAAGCAGAGTACTTTTACCCGAACCAGTCGGTCCCATGAGGGCGACGCGATCGCCTGCATTTAAGGTAAAGGAAATTTCTCGTAAAACTGGTTCCCGCGTAGAATAAGCATACACTAGGTTTTGAACCACTACAGTTTGTGACATTTTAGTTAGTTGTTGGTTGGTGGTTGATTGTTGGTGGTTGATTGTTGGTGGTTGATTGTTGGTGGTTGATTGTTGGTGGTTGATTGTTGGTGGTTGATTGTTGATTGTTGATTGTTGATTGTTGTACAGACGTGCCATGGCACGTCTGTACAGTGGTTGGTGGTTGTTAACTCTTGACAAATGACCAATGACCAATGACAAATGACAAATGACAAATTAATTATTTACCAATACAAAACCGACTAAAAATCCTATCCAGGACAGATTCTGTTACCTCTTCTCCTGTAATTTCCCCTAGAGCATGAATTGCTCCACGTAAATCAATTGTCCAAAAATCAAGAGGTAACTGCTGAGCAATTGTTACCTGCACTTGTTCTAAAGATGTTTTTGCTTTGACGAGTGCGGCGGCTTGTCTTTGGTTAATTGCCAAGTCCATGTCAGCAGCTTGGATTTTCCCTGCTTGCACTTGCTCTAAAATCGCTGCTTCTAGAGCTGCAATTCCTTGATTTTGTACCACTGCTGTTTTTACAACTTGGCTAATTTCTCTGGGATACTGCACTGTTTCTGCTGCTGCCAGGTCAATTTTATTAATCACCAAAATCAAGGGACGATGTTTCACCTGTGCGTAAATCTCTTGGTCGTCTGTTGTCCATCCTGCGGTAGCATCAATGGTGAGCAGGACTAAATCGGCAGCTTGTGCGGCACTGCGGGAGCGCTCGACACCAATTTTTTCGACTTGGTCTTCTGTGGCTCGAATACCCGCAGTATCTAAGACTTGTACAGGAATTCCACCAACGACTAATTGCGATTCCACAACATCACGAGTTGTACCAGGTAAATCGGTGACAATGGCGCGATCGCTTCTACTCCACGCATTCAACAAACTTGATTTTCCCACGTTCGGACGCCCAACAATCGCTACTTTTAGACCTGTGCGTAGCAGTTCACCTTGGTCGGCGGTTGCCAGTAGCTTAGTTATTTCTGCTGAAATTCTCTCAATTTCTGATATGATAATTTTATAGTCCAGCGGAGCTAAGTCTTCCTCAAAATCAATCCGCGCTTCAATTTCCGCTAAGATATCCAAACATTGACTGCGTAATTGTCTGATTGGCTGAGCTAATTTGCCTTGTAAGCCTGCTAAAGCAGCTTGTGCAGCTTGGGGCGATCGCGCTCCGACTAAATCAGCTATACTTTCGGCTTGGGTTAAGTCTAGGCGTCCATTTAAAAACGCCCGCAAGGTAAATTCTCCCGGCTGCGCTAGTCTAGCCCCGTTTTCCAAGCATAGTTGCAACACCTGCTGTACTGCCATAATTCCCCCGTGGCAATGAAACTCTACAACATCTTCACGGGTATAAGAGCGGGGCGCTTGCATAATCAGCAGTAGTGCTTCATCGACTAGTTGTCGTGTTTGGGGATGACGAATATAACCGTAGAGAATGCGGTGGCTTTCCCAAACTTGACGCCCAGGCGCATGAAAAATAGTTTTGGCAATAGGTATTGCTTCTGAACCAGATACGCGCACAATGCCAACGCTACCTTGTTGGGGGACAATAGCAGTTGCGATCGCAGCGATGGTTCCAGTTGTGGCAAAAATTTCCGACATCAGCGCCTTTTTCGGGAATTATGATTGAGTCTATTGTCGATTGTAGTGAGTTTATATAGCAATACGGTTCAGTTAAGGTTTTGATCCCCCCTAGCCCCCCTTAAAAAAGGGGGGAAGCGGAAAAAAGTCCCCCTTTTTAAGGGGGATAATGGGGGATCTCCAAATATTGGATTGTACTAACTGAACTGTATTGGTTTATATAGTCGCCTGTCTTGGAAATAGGGATCGGGGATTGGGGATGCACTCTTAATCATTCAAAATCCTGTTAGCCGATGACTGTATCGGCGGTCATGATTTTAGCTTGAACCGACAGAAGCCCCACGTCTCTCACTTCGTGCAGCGTGGGGACGGCGGCTGGAGTGTCGGAGGCAGGTTCCGACACCGCCACCTCATGAATGGCGGGGCGATGACGAATTGACTTCCGACCACTATCAACCGTTAGGTTGATCAGGGAGTGGGGTCGATGAGGAGTCGCCAAACTTTTGACTTGGCAACCTATCGATCCAATCTTCAATGAGTTGAGTGAGTGTCTTTTCCTTGTTTTGTGCATATAGCCGCAGCTTGTTCAATCTGTTCTCAGAAAGCCTTAAATTCAATCTTCCAGTTTTCATATAAAGACATACGATGTACGTCTTTATATGGTAATATATAAATGGTCGTTGACCCACCCACACGGCTGTAAACAACACGAAGTACCCGTACGACGCTTGCGCAGGTAAAAGCGCGTGAGTAAGGGGGAAGGGAATTTGCCACTGGAACGCATAGGCACACTCCATGTAAATTCTCGGATTAACAATTTAACTGCCTGCGGGAGGCGGGTGGCTGCCTGGGTTCTGGCTTTGACCAGATAAAGGGGGTTTTCCCCAGAGATGCTACGTAAGACTCGGAGCGTTTTTGGTAAGGCACATTGTTTTTGCAATGTTCCTAACACAGCAATAGCAAATGAGACAGGAAGCCTACAGTGTACTGAAGGTCACTGTAGGTACTTCACAAATGTTACATCAATGTTTCTAGGAGCAGTGACAAGGTTAAGATTTATGAGAGTAACTGAAGTATTTTTGCTTAGCAGCAATCATTACTGTAATCAAGGAGGTCAGCGTGGAAGAGGGTAAAATAAATAATCCCCAAGCCAGCGACAAAGAGGATGTCAAGGATGAGAAAGCTTATTTAGAGGAGACTTCTAAGTTTATTGAAGAGACTTCTTTAGACAAAATGCACGAGATTGCTGAAGCTGCAAGACTCAAAAAACTCATGGAACCACCAAAATGGGTATTTCCAGAAGATTAATGATCTTAAATTAGTTTTGTAGTGGTGACGTATTCTTACCCCTTCAGCATTTTCAGGTTTTGATTTTGCTATTCCAGAGGGGTAAAGTTTATGAAAAATTTTTTAAATCGAATCTGGATCTACACCTAATTCTCGCAGTTTTGCCGCCAAGCGATCGCTTCTTTGTTTTTCTTGTTCAGCACGTTGCATTTCTTGCTCAGCACGTTGCATTTCTTGTTGTGCAACTTCTTCTGGTGTAGGAACCAGTTCCCCTTCTGCTGTAAAAAAGCGTAACTTTTCCTGATCAACTCCCAAGAATAAATTTAGTTGTTGACTCCACAACCAGCCTTGAGGATTGGGTTCAATCGGTTGATAAGTTCCACCAACTAAGATAAATCCAGCAAATTCTAAATTATTCGGATCAAACCAGAAGTATTCTGGTGTGCGGAAGATATCTTGATATATCTGTTTTTTTAAACCTTTATCAGTTGCTGCTGTTGAACTTGAGAGTAGTTCAATAATTAAATTTGGATATTTACCCTCTTCTTCCCAAACTACCCAACTTTTACGCGGTTTGCGTTCAGTCCCTAGCACTAGAAAAAAATCAGGTCCCCGAAAATGTTCTGACTTGCGCTGACGAGGGCTATAGTAGATGGTAAGATTGCCGGCTGCAAAAAAATCGGTGCGATCGCGCCACCACCAATCCAAGCATTTTAACAGCAGCAGCATTTGCTGCAAATGAAAATATGTTTCCAAAGGCGGTTCATCACTGTATAAATCACCAGGAGGAAATATAATAAAATCTTTCGGGGTTTCTAATTCTGGGGTTTCTATCTCTTTAGCGACGGACATGGCTGTAAGTGTATAGATGCTACAACTTTAGCGTAGCAGTTACGGCAGTTGCGATCAGTGGGGTTCTAGCTAGTATATATATAGTTAAAGTTAAGAATTGTAATCAGCCGTGACAGCAAATTCAGATAATACCTCGCCTGCAATTTTTCGCCTATCTCCTCTAATTCGGATTACGCTTTTAAGTTTATATGTAGCCCTAACCATACCTTTACCTTTTTTAGCTGAAGTCACAAATGCGCCCATTCCACCAACGTTACTTTGGTTAGGAATTAGCATTGGTTTAGTTGGCTTGTATGCAGTGTTAACAGAATGTGTAATTTTAGATGACCAAGGAATTCAGGTAACTTATCCCAATTGGGTTCCACGTTTTTTTCGTAAAGGTTGGTCGTTACCTTGGTCGGAAGTCAAACAGTTAAAACCCCGCACTACTGGACAGGGAGGACTGGTTTACTATTTTCTCAGCCAAGACGGAAAAGCTTATTTGTTACCCATGCGTGTGGCAGGTTTTGCTCGAATGGTAAAACTGGTACAAGAAAAGACAGGTATTGATACCAGTGATGTCTATCCTTTAGCACAGCCGTGGATGTATTTAATTTTACTATTATTTACAGTAATATTACTTTTAATAGATGCTTGGATTATTGCTATTAGCCTAACTCAGGGTAATTTAAGTTAAAAATGAATGTAAAAAATAGCCTAAAAACAAGCGGCTATATAAGTACTAGAATTTGATTGAAGGTTGAATTTGGAAACTTTGCCGACAGCAAAACTAAGACTAGAAAAAGTTAGTCTATACACAACTTTGCAGGGTAAACAGCAGGGATACCCAATATTACAGGATATCTCCTTTGAGGTATTTGAGGGCGATCGCATTGCCATTGTCGGGCCATCTGGTGCAGGAAAAACTTATTTGTTACGCCTTCTCAACCGTTTGAGTGAACCTACGAGTGGCAAAATTTATTTAGATAATCAGGAATACCGTCAAATACCCGTTTTGCAGCTACGTGCTTGTGTAACAAAGCTTCCCCAAGAGTCAAAACTGCTAGGAATGACAGTCAAAGAAGCTTTGGAGTATCCTCTAGTTTTGCGTGGTTTGCCGAAACAGACTATTCAGCAAAGACTCAATAACTGGATTGAACAGCTGCACATACCCGATGATTGGTTAGGAAAAACGGAAGTGCAACTTTCTGCTGGACAACGGCAATTAATAGCGATCACCCGGGCATTAATCATTCAACCACAAATTTTATTATTAGATGAGCCTACGTCTGCCTTGGATGTGGGTACTGCTTCTCGTGTGATGGAAATTCTGAATAAACTAGCCCAAAGTCGTCAAACTACAGTTTTAATGGTAAATCATCAGCTAGAAATGGCTGAATTATTTTGCGATCGACTGTTGCACTTACAACAGGGAAGGCTAATAGCAAATCAAAGCGCTGCTGAAATAAACTGGGCTAAGTTACGAGAAAGCTTAATACAGGCAGAAACACAAATTGCTGAAGAATGGAATTAGTTGATAGTTGATAGTTGATAGTTGATAGTTGTTAGTTGTTGATGGATTTTTCCAAACAACAAACAACATCCAACAAACAACAATTACCTTTGACTACTCAATGTTGAAGGCTGATTATTGAATCTTTCTGCCGTTAACTTTGTCAGTGATTGTGGCAAATTGGTATTCAAAATCTCCATGTTAAAGCGATATCCTACATTACGGATGGTTTGAATTAAGCTAGGTTGGCGCGGATCAAGTTCTACTTTTTTCCGCAGTGATAAAACGTGAGTATCAATGGTACGAGGATTATCAATTGCATCAGGCCAGGCACGCCGCAGTAGTTCCGACCTACTCAAAGGTACTCCTCCTGCTTGTGCTAAAACATATAACAAACTAAATTCCTGTGGTGTTAAATCTATAAACTCTCCTTGAAAACGGACACGGCGTTGCACTAAATCTATTTGCAATGTTCCATAATCGAGATAAGCTGGGGCAACGGGTGTACGGTTGCGGCGTATTAGCGCCTCTACCCGTGCTAAAAATTCCTGCATCCCAAATGGCTTGGTGAGGTAATCATCTGCCCCCGCCTTCAAGCCAGCAACAATATCAGCTTCATTACTACGGGCAGATAGCATTAAGATTAATGGCTGCTGCTGACGATGCAACCATCGACAAAACTCAATGCCATCTCCATCAGGCAAGTCCGCATCTAAAATGACTAGTGTCGGATGGTGAGTTAGAAAAACTTCCCTGGCTTGATAAATACTTGCGGCTTGATGCACCCGATAGTCCAGCTGTTGCAAGTGCCAGCCAAGCAACGACCTCAGATGGGGATTTCCCTCTACGATTTCAATACAAACCGAACCCACGGTGGCAAGACCCCTTAGCGTGCATGACTTTCAAAGTAACAAAGCCTATGTCTTGGGTTTTGTAACCCTTGTTACTTCAATTGCCAATAATTTTTAATTTAATCATGCACAAGTTGCCAATGCATTAAACTAAAAGCCTTATCTCAAGCTCGGTTGGTAACATTCTTAAATTTTTGTTATAATTATTAAAATTTTTTTTAGCTAGGTATTCCATTGGGAATAAGGGCGTCACTTACCAAAAAAGTAACTCCATGAAAAAATCGGTCTGTTTGAGAAAAACAGAAACTGCTTAGGCACAAACAACAGCCAAGTACGTCAGCGAATGTAGAAGCGTTGTTTTGATAGCCAAATATAAAATTAACTTACCGACCCATTCAAATTCATGTTTTTCTGGAATAGGATCAGTTTAGGTTGTAGCTCAAACAGGGGTATTCCCTACAGCAGAAGATAGGGATTTTAAATAAATGCCAAACTGAAATGTACTTCACATTTCAGCTTGAATAATTTACAATTCTCATTCCAAAGAGATTTTTAAAGCAGTATGCTCCAAGACACACAAACCATCCGCTATTACCAAAGACTCACTGACGCCTTCGTCGAGTTATGGAATCGCGGTTATCGCACTGATGATATGCGGATGTATTTGGATGGTTATCTAGCCGCGCTGCGACATGGTAACGCCATTGAGCCTTATTTGATCCATCGCCTAGAGGAGGAAGCAACCCGCTATTTATACGATGTATCGAACTTCACAATGACGCAACCAGAGCCAGAGCCAGACTACTACAAGTGACTTTCAGCTAGTCACAAGATGCTCACTCCTGATTGACGCAGACAATTATAGCACGTTGTCTGTCCCAGTCAATGATGGTGGCGGTGTGAAATTTGGAGATTTTTGAGCGATTAATCCCCTCTGTAACGTTTCGGCTTTTCGACAGGGGGGATTTTTGGTACTTGGGGATTGGGGGTCAGGGATTGGGGATCGGGTATGGTTAATAACCACCAACAAACAACCACCAACCACCAACAAATGATTAAGAAGCTAAAGCCACTTCTACCATTTGCTGTAATTCACCCTTTTGATAAAGTTCGATCATGATGTCTGAACCACCAACGAATTCACCGTTGATATACACTTGGGGAATTGTCGGCCAGTTAGAATACTCCTTGATTCCCTGACGGAGTTCGTAGTCGTCCAAAATATTCACAGTCTCAAAGGGAACTCCCAATGTGTTCAAAATCTGTACCACATTGTTGGAAAAACCACACATGGGCATTAATTTGGTTCCCTTCATAAAAACCAAAATTTTGTTTTCTTTGAGTAAATTATCAATTCTTTCTTTCAGTTCTGGTGTCATAGTATTTGTGTTCCTACTCTCTATACTTGTTTGTGGTTGGTAGTTGGTAGTTGGTGGGTGGATGGTTGTTCCATTGACCCGCCTTTCGTCAGCTACTTTAAAGAAGAGGTACGCCCTACGGTGCAGCGTAGAACAAACAACAATCAACAATCAACAATCAACAATCAACAAACAACCATTAACTATTACTAGCAAATGCTTCAGGTGTATATGTTTTCAGTGCTAAAGCATGAATTGCTTCAGTGGACATAGCTTGTCGTAAAGCACCATAAATTAACTGGTGTTGCTGCACTAATCCTTTACCTGCGAACTGCGATGAAACTACTGTCACTTGGTAGTGATCACCACCACCAGTCAAGTCTTGTACTTGAACTTGGGCATCTGGCAGTTCCGCCTTGATCATTTCCTCAATCTGTTGCGGACTAATCATCGCGATTCCTAATCAAACTTCTTTTCTATTATTATCAATAATGACGCTAATACATTGCCAATCTGCGAGTTCTAGAAGGCTGAAGTATAAACACTGTTCACAAACAAAAACATCCTAGCATTTAGACACCTAAAAATCCGCCCACCTGCTGGCGGCGGTCTATTAGAGGAATTGATGGTAGGTATTATTTTTTAATTATTTTTTTTGCTGAGACGAAGAAGAGGTGTTGCTTCCTCCTCTAGGGAAAGGTGCATCAACAAAACCCAACTCGAATAATTGCTGATAAGCTTTCTTTCCTAGATCCCGTGTAGGGTTTTGACTTTTGATAATTTGAACCAGCAAAGGCACTGCTAATTCTGGCTTATTTTGCGCCCGATGTACTAATGCGAGTTGATAAGTGGCTTCATCGCGCATTTGGGCGGTTTCTAGTGCTAGTTTGCGCTGGGAATCAGCTACTCTATTGTCAATTCCAGCAAAGCTGGAATTTAGTTCTTGATAGAAATTTGATAGCTGATTAAAAACTAATCTTGCTTCCTGAAGTTTCTTTGCTGCGACATCATAGTTTTGAGAATTGACAGCTTGACTAGCCTCTGCCATCAGGCGTTTACCACCATCAACACTTAAGATGCTATTATTTTGGACTGTTGGACGTAGGGTATTGGGGTTGTTAGGGTCTATAGGTTGTGCTTGGTTGGGAATGTTTATAATCTGGGCTTGTTGAGCATGAACAGGTAACAGCAGACCAAAGGCTGTTATGACTGATAAAAAAGTGAAGCGAATCAAGGGAACATTAGCTAAAGACTTCATGGGATGAATTTATACAACAACTTAACAAAAAAGGATAGAAACTTCGGGTATCTTAACTCTGTTTTGGACTTTAACAAAATAAAGCCACAAAATAGACTGTTTGCAGAAGCCGGAAAAGGGACAAGGGAAAAAGGCATTCAGAAACTTTTTTCCTTTAGCTTTTAAGCTTTTCCCATCTGTGGCAAAAGTTCCTTTTGCAACAGGTCTACTACAGTTTCTCCGATCTAAAACGAAAATCGGTGAAATCATGTTCCCATTATTTCCTGACAGTAGCTTAACAGTAGCTTGAATCACTGCTATGAACGATCGCCTAAATTCCTCTGATTATCCTCCCACAGATATACCTGCTACTAGCCAAGGATTCATCTTACAACGTGGTGGCGAAGAATTAATCTTAGAAAAAGTGAGCGATCGCTTCACTGTGCGCCCTCATGATCATTTGTCACCGCAAGACTTATCTCAAGCGAATTGGGGTAATTGGCGTCGCAATATTCCCAAAGCACAGCTAGCATTATTCGCTGTTTCACCTTCCCAGCTAGAAGGGGCTATGTCTGTAGCGCGGGCTTCTGACGATGTGGCGTTTGCTAGTCATGTTTATCAAATCAAAGATAGTCCTAGCACCAGAGTTTATCTGACTGACCAAATCACAATTCAATTCGCCGCTTGGGTAGACAGTAGCACTATTAATGCGATCGCCACTAAATTTGGTTTAATCCAGCAAAAATCTGTTCCTAGTCTTCCCAACACTTTTGTTTTCATTGTTGGTGAACAAGCACAGGCAAATCCTATTAAAATTTCTAATCAATTAATTTCATTACCAGAAGTTGTAGTTGCTGAGCCTAATATCATCACCCATCAGCAATCCCATTATCAACCCCGTGACCCCCTCTATCCCCAACAATGGTATCTCAACCATAATGGCGGGAATCAGTTAGCTAATGGTTCTCATATCTCTGTAGAAAAAGCTTGGGATATCACTCGCGGTATTCGTTCGGTTGTCGTGGCGGTAGTAGATGATTCCTTTGATTTAAATCATCCAGATTTTCAAGGTAGCGGCAAAATTGTTGCCCCTAGAGACTTAAAAGAAAACGACTTTTTACCCTTACCAAATGAAAAAGAAGCCAGTCATGGTACAGCTTGTGCAGGTATCATCTTAGCAGAAGAAAATGGTACGGGTATTGCTGGGGTTGCCCCTGGTTGTGCTTTCATGCCAATTCGCAGCACAGGGTTTTTAGATGACGAGTCAATAGAAGATATTTTCAATTGGGCGGTTGAAAAAGGAGCAAGTATAATTTCTTGCAGTTGGGGAGCATCAGCAGTTTACTTTCCTCTTTCTTTACGCCAACGCGCTGCTATTACCCGCGCTGCTACAAAAGGACGTAATGGTAAAGGCTGTGTTATTTTCTTTTCCGCAGGCAATGCCAATCGCCCAGTCAGCGGAACTGTGAATGAACAAGGTTGGCAGAAAGATTTAGTTAAAGGTAATACTAAGTGGCTCAGTGGATTTGCTGTACATCCTGATGTAATTACGGTATCTGCTTCCACAAGCTTGAATAAAAAAGCTGCTTATAGTAACTGGGGAAATAATATTTCTGTATGTGCGCCTAGTAACAATGCTTTACCAGGGATGTGGTTTCAAGACCAAGGTTACGTATATACCCAACCAAGCATCAGCACAACACTATCTGGACGAGGAATATTGACAACCGATCAAATAGGGGCTGCTGGCTATGATCCAGGTAACTTTACAAGCAACTTCGGCGGTACTTCTAGTGCTACCCCTGTGGTTGCAGGCGTAGCAGCATTAGTTTTGTCAGTGAATCCTGACTTAACAGCTAAAGAAGTCAAACGTATTTTAGAAGAAACCGCCGATAAAATTGTTGACCTGGAACCAGACCCCCAATTGAAGATGCGTTATGGTACTTATGATGAGAATGGCCATTCGCAATGGTTCGGTTATGGAAAGGTGAATGCTTTGCGGGCCGTACAAGCAGCCCAAAAACTTCGTACAGCCACATTTAGCACAACTGGAATTTTGAGAGGAGAGAACAGCAATAAAGTCGCGATTCCAGACAATGACAAACAAGGAATTAAAAGTGCGATCGCGATATCTGATTCTAGCCTAGTCAAAGATATTCAAGTCAGCGTCAATATTACCCATGATTTTTTAGGTGATTTAGAAATTTACTTAATAGCCCCTAATAATCACCTCGTATTATTGCAAAATCGCACCTTGGGTCGTCGCATTCAATTACAAGCAACTTACACCGTGCGATCGCATCCAGTCCTGCAACAGTTATTATCTTTACCAGCCAAAGGACGTTGGCAGTTGTGGGTAATTGACTATGCACTACAAGATACAGGGAAACTCAATAGTTGGGAATTAATTTTGGGGATTTAGTTGTTTGTTGGTGGTTCGTTGTTGGTTGGAATAAACACTAATCAACTAGATTTGGTTGTTTGTTGGTGGTTCGTTGTTGGTTGGAATAAACACTAATCAACTAGATTTGGTTGTTTGTTGGTGGTTCGTTGTTGGTTGGAATAAACACTAATCAACTAGATTTGGTTGTTTGTTGGTGGTTCGTTGTTGGTTGGAATAAACACTAATCAACTAGATTTGGTTGTTTGTTGGTGGTTCGTTGTTGGTTGGAATAAACACTAATCAACTATCAACTATCAACTATCAACTATCAACTATCAACTAACAACTATCAACTATCAACTATCAACTATCAACTAACAACTATCAACTATCAACTATCAACTATCAACTATCAACTAACAACTATCAACTATCAACTATCAACTATCAACTAACAACTATCAACTAACAACTATCAACTATCAACTAACAACTATCAACTATCAACTATCAACTAACAACTATCAACTATCAACTATCAACTATCAACTAACAACTAACAACAAAAATTACGAATTTGGCATTTCAGCAAACGTATGAGTAGTAATTGTCGATTCATGATGACTTAATTGTTTAAGTGCATTTGCTAAATCAGTTGTCAGACGTTTAGCATCCTGTTTTAAAGAACCATTGATATAATCTGCTACCTTAATCGCAGACCCAATGTGGATGCTAACATCAGTACCCCACTCGGGATAGGGATGGCTGTAGTTGATACTAACAGGTAAAATTTTGACTCCTAAATCTGGGTGGCTAGATTCAGCAGTTAAAGCCAAACGAGCAATTCCAGACTTGAGGGGATGAACTTCGCGATCGCGAAAAATGCCACCTTCAGGATAAATAACTAACATTTCTCCGCGTTGAAGTAATTCTACTGCATGGCGAAGAGTAGTGATCGATGGGCGTTGCGGATCTACAGGAAAACCTCCTAAGCGTCGCACAAACCAACCCTGCAAACCTTGACATTCGCTAATAGTCACCATAAAGCGCAGGTCACGACCTGTAACACAACGACCACTCGCGTAGGGTAACAGTAATGAATCCCAACGCGCGCGATGGGTAGGGGCAAGGAGGACAGGGCCTGTAGCAGGAATATTTTCTTGGCCGGTAATTCTAATCTGTCCAAAAAATAAAGGTAAAAAATGGTGTCCCAAGAAATACGCCAGAGGCGTTAACCAGGGAGACAACCATGAAGTACTAGTAGAAATCGCCGTCTCACCATTGACTGGAGTGTGGGCTAGTGTTCGGTGGCAGATCTGATCTTCGGAAGAGTGAAGTTCCATGATGAGGGTGGCAACTGACTGTAGGGTAGAAAATGTAATCAAAATAGGAATTAGATACACCGTAGATTTTCTTCCTAAAGTTGTGTTGTCGCAGCTGGACAGTTTTACCTCTGTCCGTTATTCGCTGCTATGTCGCCGATTTGCAAACCACGTTTGTAACTGCTGACGACAAGCAGTTTCCAGGATGCCTCCAATGACACGCAGACGGTGATTAGAAGCCGCACTATCGGGGATATTAACAACAGTACGAATTGCACCAGTTTTGGGATCGTCCACGCCATAAACGAGAAGCCCAATACGGGCTTGGACTATTGCACCTGCACACATCGGACAAGGTTCGAGAGTAACATAGAGAGTACATTGGTTCAGACGCCAAGTTTGTAACTTGCTAGCTGCTGCTTTCAAAGCAAGAATTTCCGCATGGGCTGTTGGATCTTGGTCGCGTTGTTTGCGATTCTCACCTTTTGCTATCAAATAACCTGATGAATTAATAATAACAGCACCTACAGGCACTTCACCCGCATCACCCGCCATTTGTGCCAATTTTAAAGCGTGATCCATCCAATGGCGATGTATAAGATATTCTGAGTATTCGAGTGACATGTTCTTCTGTTTACAAAGTAGTACTCGACCACATAATTTCTGAGTAGTTGCGAAGGGTCAGATCCCCGACTTTTTAAAAAAGTCGGGGATCCCGCAGCCCGTGACATGTTTCTAATTACCAAAATTGAATACCCTTAGACTGGAAGTCTAGGGCTAGCCACAGTTATCAGGTGTATGGTAGAGGACTTATACCCAGTAATGAAACTGATAACTGTTAAACTGCTGGCTGGGCTAAGAGAGTGTCTAGTTGACCTTTTGTATCTAATTCGTAGAGGTCATCACAGCCGCCAACGTGTTGATTGTTGATAAAAATCTGTGGTACAGTACGACGTCCATTGGCACGCTCTGCCATTGCTGTTCTAGCTGTTTCGTCACCGTCAATTTTGTATTCGGTGAAATTGACACCTTTCCACCACAACAACATCTTGGCACGGATGCAGTAAGGGCAAGTTTGCCAAGTATAAATTTCAACCTTGGCTTTAACGTTTTCGGGATGGCGGTTTAAAAGAGAGTTGATGAAGTTGAACATATTTTGAAGTTTAAATAGATTTGTAATTACTCTCTAGTTTAAACATTATTTCTCAACGCCGACCTATTGCTTTTCGATATTCAGAAGATAGACGGTATATGTAACGTGGCAAATCATTTAGTGTTTTGCCGATTTCTTCCTTTTCTAAAAACCCTAGTAACCAAAGTTGTTCTAGCCGATAGTATGTCTCTGTTTTACTTCTATTATTATATTTTTGCTCAAATATATCTTGTTGAATTCCATGATTATTATTAATGGTTTTTTCTTCTATAAAGCCAAGAATTTGTTTTTGAGCGCGACTAAGAAGTTTATCTCTTCTTTCTAGTAAAGGTATTCTGAGTGCATCTGGTATGCTTTTTGCTCCTTGAGGTGGTAGATAATATAATAAAATCGACAACAGAACAGAAATAATACCAAGAACAAGGGAAACTGACCGATAAGCTGCATAAGGTACAATTCCCTTAAGTCCTGGTAAGTCAAGACTATTTGTTAATGCTAAGAAAGTGAGTAATGTACCCAATATAAAAAATAAAAAGCTTAGAGTATGACGTTCTATAAATGTCTGTATTGATTCTAAAATGTTCATCACAACCCTCTTGCATGGTAAGAAAAAATAAAATTTATATTTTATAGTGATTTAAAGGCAATACATAAATAACCTTCAAGATTAAATTTGAATATAGAAAAATTTATTTTTATTTTGATATTGCAACTTTTAGTTTGACTAATCTACACATCAGCAATATCTCAGTGTTACTTAGATTCAATCATACTACTTTTTATACATAAACTACAAAACTTAACAAAGACTGCATCAGAGAGTATTTTCCACGGGTATCCGCCCTTTGGTAGACTGTAAAACTGAAATCACCAGATGAAAAGTCGCAAAATCAAGCTATCGAGAGGGCAGACTCTGTGGAAAATACTCTTGGGTTAGAGATTATTGAGGTAGTTGAGCAAGCCGCGATCGCTTCTGCTCGTTGGATGGGTAAGGGCGAAAAGAATATTGCTGACCAAGTGGCTGTGGAAGCCATGCGGGAACGGATGAACAAAATTTACATGCGCGGTCGCATTGTGATTGGGGAAGGCGAACGGGATGATGCTCCCATGCTTTACATTGGAGAAGAAGTTGGTATCTGTAGCCGCCCAGATGCTAAAGATTTTTGTAATCCAGATGAATTAATTGAAATTGACATTGCTGTTGACCCTTGTGAGGGTACTAACCTTGTAGCGTATGGTCAACCAGGCTCAATGGCAGTATTGGCAATTTCCGAAAAAGGTGGTTTGTTCGCTGCCCCAGACTTCTACATGAAGAAGCTAGCCGCTCCCCCAGCTGCCAAGGGTAAAGTAGACATCAACAAGTCTGCCACTGAAAACCTAAAAATTCTATCTGAATGTCTAGATAGAGCGATCGATGAACTAGTTGTAGTGGTGATGAAGCGTGAACGCCACAACGACCTGATCAAAGAAATTCGGGAAGCAGGAGCAAGAGTCCAACTCATTTCTGATGGTGATGTGGGTGCAGCCTTATCCTGTGGTTTTGCTGGAACCAATATTCATGCTCTCATGGGAATTGGTGCAGCTCCCGAAGGTGTAATCTCTGCTGCGGCTATGCGTGCGTTGGGTGGACACTTCCAAGGGCAATTAATCTATGATCCAGAAGTAGTCAAGACTGGTTTGATTGGCGAAAGCAAAGAAGCTAACATCGAACGGTTGAAGTCTATGGGTATCAATGACCCTGATAAAGTCTACGATGCTCATGAACTAGCATCCGGTCAAACCGTCTTGTTTGCTGCTTGTGGTATTACCTCTGGTAATCTCATGCAAGGCGTCCGCTTCTTCAACGGAGGTGCAAGAACTCAAAGCTTGGTGATTTCCAACCAGTCGAAAACAGCTCGCTTTGTGGACACCATCCACATGTTTGAAGAACCCAAGGTATTGCAGTTGCACTAAGTTTGGATAGTGGTTAGTAGTTAGTGGTTAATACTACTAACTACTATCTACTAACTAAATAACAACCGCTCGTTCCCCATTAGTAAACACGATTTAGCAAATGAATATAGCAGTGGTGGGGTTAAGCCATAAAACAGCCCCAGTCGAAGTCCGGGAAAAGCTGAGTATTCCAGAACCACAGACCGAAAGCGCGATCGCACACCTGCTTAGCTATCCCCATATTGATGAAGTTGCCATCCTTAGCACTTGTAACCGTTTAGAAATTTACATTGTCACCGAAGAAAGTGAACAAGGTGTCCGAGAAGTGACACAATTCCTCTCGGAACACAGCAAAACACCTGTGACATCTCTAAGACAACACCTATTTGTTTTACTCCATCAAGATGCTGTGATGCATTTGATGCGAGTTGCTGCTGGCCTAGATAGCTTGGTACTTGGTGAAGGTCAAATTCTTGCCCAGGTAAAAAACACCCATAAGCTGGGACAGCAATACAACGGTATAAAAACTATTTTGAATCGATTATTCAAACAAGCGATTACGGCTGGTAAGCGGGTACGTACTGAAACTAGCATTGGTACTGGGGCAGTTTCTATCAGTTCTGCGGCTGTGGAATTGGCCCAAATGAAGGTAGAAAATCTCGCAGCTTGCCGAGTGGCTATACTAGGTGCTGGCAAAATGTCGCGCTTGTTGGTGCAACACCTAGTTTCTAAAGGTGCTGTCAAAATTTGTATTTTAAATCGCTCTGTTGGTAGAGCAGAGGAATTAGCTAAGCTCTTCCCCGAACATAATATCCAAACTCATCCACTTTCGGAAATGATGAAAGTAATTTGCGAAAGTGATTTAGTATTTACAAGCACCTCTGCAACAGAGCCAATTCTTGATCGTGCTAAGTTAGAAATTGTGTTAGAAGCCAGCCGGGCATTGATGTTAATTGATATTGCCGTGCCGCGCAACGTTCATGGAGATGTTAATGAACTAGCAAACGTCAAAGCGTTTAATGTTGATGATTTGAAAGCTGTGGTGGCACAAAACCACGAAAGCCGTCGCAAGATGGCTCAGGAAGCCGAAGGGCTTTTAGAGGAAGAAGTAGAAGCTTTTGACGTCTGGTGGCGATCGCTAGAAACCGTAACTACTATTAGTTGTTTACGCAATAAAATCGAAACTATTCGGGAACAAGAACTAGAGAAAGCTTTATCCCGTTTGGGTTCAGAATTTGGCGAAAAACACCAAGAAGTCATCGAAGCTTTAACACGGGGTATCGTTAACAAAATTTTACATGACCCAATGGTACAACTGCGAGCGCAGCAAGATGTCGAAGCAAGACGTCGTTGTATGCAGTCGCTACAAATGTTATTTAACCTGGATGTAGGAGAGCAATTTAGTTAAGTAGAGTTAGTGGTTAGTGGTTAGTGGTTGGTGGCGTAACAAGTCAAAAGTCAAAAGTCAAAATGATTTTTGATTTTTGACTTTTGAATTCCGCGAAGTGGCACTCCTCACACCCCTCACACTCCCCATTTATGAACCGAATTTTTCGCGTCATTGCACTGCTGTTGGGTTTGTGGCTATTGTTTGAATTAGCCTCACGTCTGGTGGCAGAAATTCTGTGGTTTGATGAAGTTGGATATTTACAAGAATTTCTGTTGCGCTTACAGACACAACTGGGATTGGGTGCGATCGCTTTTTTGCTCTCAATCAGTTTTTTACTCAGTAATTTGGTTATAGCCAATCGCCTCAAGCACCCCTCTGGGAAGATGGGGAGGGGGGATACGGAGAGTATGGATGAAAGATTCTCTGCTTCTTCCCCGCGTCTCCCTATCTCCACGTCTTCTGAAACTGCACAGCGTCTTCCTATCTCCACATCTTCTACTCTGAAGCTACGCTTACTCATCCCAGCAGTGGTGGGACTGAGTGCATTAGCAGGAGTGGTTCTGATTTACTACGCCCAGACAGCTTTTGACTTGTGGTTTGTCAATATCAAACTCCCCATCTTATCTTGGCAATTACCACCCCTGTTGCAGTTTTTTTCACAACTTTACCGTTCAGAAGAAATACGTATACCTGCTGTTAATGCGGGTTTGTTAGTGGTTTTAACCATTGCAATTTTAATTAATCATCAGTTTTGGTTAAAAGCGATCGCCCTATTGATTAGCTTACTATTAGCGTTTTTGCTATCTGCGCGTTGGGTGACGGTTTTACAATTTTTCCAAGCTACAAGTTTTAACAGTACAGACCCTCTTTTTCAGAGAGATATTAGTTTTTATGTATTTTCCCTACCGATTTGGGAACTATTGAAATTTTGGTTATTAGGAATTTTTGTATACAGTCTTGCTTCCGTATCGTTAATTTATCTGCGTTCGTCTAATAGTTTGAGTGAGGGGTGGTTTCCTGGGTTTTCTGTACCACAGCGACTTCATTTAAATGCCTTAACAAGTTTGCTCATGCTGGCGGTAGGTTTGCACTATTGGTTGTTACGCTACGAACTTTTATACTCCAAAAGTGGATTTAACTTTGGTGCTAGCTACACAGAGGTCAAGGTACAGCTACCAATTTATACAGGACTGAGTGTCTTGGCTGTGGCGATCGCAGTTTACTTATTGTGGCGAATATATATTTTATCCAAACGCAAAAAAACTAGATTAAGACCGATTCCTTTTCCACGCCAATTAGTCTACTTACTTGCATTGTATGTAGCATTCGCGGGGCTTTCTGGTGAAATTTTGCCCACAATTGTACAGCGCTTGGTTGTCCAGCCCAATGAATTAGCCCAGGAAAGACCCTACATTGCCCGCACCATTGCCCTGACCCGCAAAGCATTTAAATTAGATGCTATTGATGCCGAAACTTTTGACCCACGAGGTCAATTGACAGCAGCTGAGTTAAAAGAAAATCAACAAACAATTCGTAATATCCGTTTGTGGGACAGCCGTCCCCTTCTACAAACTAACCGTCAATTACAACAAATTCGACCATATTACAAATTTCCTGGTGCTGATATTGACCGCTATACGTTGTTGCGCGACATCGAAAATCAAACAACAGAATACCAACAAACTATTATCGCAGCACGAGAACTAGATTACGGTGATGTTCCCCAGCAGGCACAGACTTGGATAAATAAACATTTAATTTATACTCATGGCTACGGTTTTACACTTAGCCCAGTCAATGTGGTTGGCCCTGGTGGATTACCTTATTACTATGTCAAAGATATTGGTGTAGAAGATACACGTAGCCAAGGTTCATTGCAAATCACCACAGATGAAATTCGTGCCAGCATTCCCATTAACCAACCACGCATTTATTACGGAGAAATTACTGATACTTACGTGATGACGGGGACAAAAACCCAAGAATTAGATTATCCCAGTGGTAACGAAAATGTCTATAACGTCTACGATGGGCGGGGTGGGATATCTATTGGTGCAATGTGGCGGCGCTTGCTGTTTGCTCAGTATCTTAAAGATTGGCAAATGCTGCTGACACGTAATTTCACTCCCCAAACCAAGTTATTATTTCGCCGCACTATTCGAGATCGGGTACAGGCGATCGCGCCTTTTTTACGTTTTGACAGTGATCCCTATTTAGTGGCTGCAAGTGGAGGAGGGACAACTCTTACAGGTCAGCCTACAGACCTTTATTGGATAATTGACGCATATACTGTAAGCGATCGCTATCCCTATTCTGACCCTGGTAAAAATTCATTTAACTATATTCGTAATTCCGTCAAAATTGTTGTGGATGCCTACAATGGTACGGTTGATTTCTATGTAGCTGACCCCACAGATCCAGTAATTACTACTCTAGGGAAAATTTTCCCACAAATGCTTAAACCTCTGCAAACGATGCCAGTTGCACTCCGCAGTCACATCCGCTATCCAGGAGACTTTTTTAGGGTTCAATCAGAACGGTTGCTGACTTATCACATGACCGATCCGCAGGTATTTTACAACCGAGAAGACTTGTGGGAGATACCAACAGAAATTTATGGTAGCGAACAGCGATCAGTAGAGCCTTACTATCTGATCATGAAGTTACCAAAAGCAGAGACAGAAGAGTTTATTTTACTGTTACCTTTTAAGCCAAACCAACGTGCAAATTTAATTGCATGGCTGGCAGCACGTTCTGATGGAGAGAACTACGGCAGATTATTACTATATGAATTTCCCAAACAACTATTAGTTTATGGAACTCAACAAATCGAGGCATTAATTAACCAAGATCCAGTAATTTCTCAACAGATTTCCCTATGGAATCGTGAAGGTTCAAAAGCAATTCAAGGAAATCTTTTAGTAATTCCTATTGAACAATCTCTTTTGTATGTTGAACCATTATATTTGGAAGCAGAACAAAATAGCCTGCCAACGTTTGTAGCAGTAATTGTTACCTACGAAAATCGAATTGTGATGGCAGAAACTTTAGAACAAGCATTGACTGCAATCTTTCAGCTAGAACAACCAGCTGCACCGACGATTATTCGCCCAGTGGAGTGAAAGCATTAGGAGGGGCAATCACACATAGTAGAAACAGCGATCGCTCTCCCAAAGATGTTCGGAGCGTTGTGGGTTGTCCAATAAATCGGCTATTTGTTCCAGAAATGAGCGGGTAAGGTTTGAGGGTCGCCCCTCGCCCCTCCCCTAAGAACCGTGCGTGACTGTTACCAATCACACGGCTCAAGCCTTACTTCAAGCCATGTCTTGGATTTGGAATGTACCTGTTTGTGACACGGTGCGTGTAGATGCTGAAGGTTTTCTGTGTCGTCAGAACCGCCTTGAGCTACGGGTACTATATGATGGGTTTCTATTACAGCAGATTTCATCTGAGTGAGGTACAGAAGAACCTCACCCGCGCTACGCGCACTCTCCC
>NZ_AJLK01000037.1 GCF_000317205.1 Fischerella muscicola PCC 7414
TGGGGAGGGTTAGGGTGGGGTGTACTCCATCTAGATGCAAAGGGCTGTAGTTCTCCATTGAATAGGTTATCGCCGCAAACGGGGCAAGCACTTGTTCTAAATTTTCTTTTTCCCTGGCAGTGACATCGTAGAATAAATATCACATCTGCCCTAACTTTTTGGAGAGAAGCCATGCCATTGGCAGTTGGAGTTATAGAAACTTTAGGTTTTCCCCCTGTATTAGCAGCAGCAGACGCAATGGTCAAAACTGCTGAAGTTACCCTTGTATACTACGGTTTAGCAGAAAGCGCTCGTTTTTTAGTCGCCGTGCGAGGACAGGTTGCCGAAGTCAAAAGAGCAGTCGCAGCAGGTATAGAAGCCTGCAACCAAGCTCAAGGTGATGGCGGCAAACTGATCACCCACTATATTGTTCCTAACCCACCAGAGAATGTAGAATCTGTTCTACCCATACATTTCACTAAAAAATCAGAGCCATTTCGCATTTTCTGAATTGCTTGTCAAATCATCCCGTATACTTGCTTCCCGGCATCATTAAAGATGATAGATTTAACTCTATAAAATATGTAGCAACCTTCGTACAATTAATTGGTAGCGCCACATAACTTTTACTGATATAGGAGACAACCAATGCCACTACAGGCAGTTGGATCAATTGAAACTAAGGGTTTTCCTGCCGTACTAGCTGCGGCAGACGCGATGGTCAAAGCAGGTCGAGTCACCCTCGTAGGTTATATAAGAGCTGGTAGTGCCCGCTTTACTGTTAATGTGCGAGGTGATATACAAGAGGTAAAAACGGCTGTTGCAGCAGGTGTAGAAGCTGTAGAGAGTGTTTACGGTGGAGTCCTAGAAACTTGGGTGATTATTCCTCGCCCTCACGAAAACGTGGAAGCTGTTCTGCCTATAGGCTATACAGAAGAAGTCGAACAGTATAGGCAAGCAGTGGAAAATCCAATTGTATCTAGACCTAATAATCGTTAATTTAGCGCACAAGTCAGCAGTGCAGTAAATGCAAAGCGGCTTAGTGCAGATAAGCTTCTATACTTTATCCTCAGAAAGCGGTTCTCCGCTCTGAGGGTGTTTACTAGTTCATCAACTTTTTGTCTATTTTGACATTTTGCTGATTTTTAAGTGGTTAGGCAAGATTAAATTCATTCGTGGAGACAGGCAAGAGATAAACAAAAATGTGTAATTAATTTTGTCTGAGTACTTATCACAACCTAGATTATTTAAAAGTTCAGCATTTAGAGTCAAGACTCTACAATTCAAGATTCTATAACTTTTGGCTTTACTGTTGACTTATCGTATAGTTTATGTATATATTTATCGCCACTACAAAAGTTCAAAATTTTTATAAAAACATTCAGTGATTTTAAGTTTTGCTCCCTCAATTAAAAGTACCCTAGAGGGTACTGTAAAACTTTCTATCACTTTTTCAGAATAATCTTGTATGGTAGTTTCTCTCAAAAGATTTTGAGTGATCAACAAAGCTGCTGTGTCTGTATTTATGTAATATTACTGAAAATTTGTTACTAAAAATACATTGATTTACTAGTTTTTGGTAAAGTAAAATTTCTCATACTCAGAAACACTAGGGTATCCTTCACAGGAGTGAAACTAAAAGAGTTGAAACGACGTCTAGAAATTGAGGGCAACTACAGTCTGGTAATGGTAAAAAAGGCTGAATATCAGCCTTTGATGACTTTTTATTTATCTGAGTGAAGAACAAATTGAGTTTACAAAATTAAATATTTGAGTTAATTAGGGAAATTACTCAAAAAACATGATTTTCGGGAAGATGAACATGAAAATATGATGAGAAAGCAGAAGTAACTGCATAAAACCCGTGAGTCAAAACGTAATAAAAGTAGAATCACGTAGATGTTCCATCAGGACATCATGCAATTGGGAGCAACTGCCAGTCAAAAACTTGAGTGAGGTGAAAAATGGAGGTTGTGATGCAGCAAACTTTAAAACAGGGTTTCGAGGAGCGCAATCTCACTATGGCTTCTGAGGCGGATAAGGTGGCACAGTTCTGGCACAAGCGGTTAGAAAATGAGTGTCCAGGACAAACCACAGCGAATAAAGAAAGTATCGTTCGCTGGCTGCTAGGCAGCAATCAAGAGCGATTTGAAGACCCAAAACAATTAGATATTGCTAAGCAAGCGATGGAATATCGCTGGAAGATTTTGAATCAACGCTACCTAGGCAAATCAAGAGAAGCTGCTTATAAAAATTTACTGGCTCGCTTGGGAAGTCTAGTAACATTACGGAATAGAATTCAGACATGGGTTGCTCTAAGTCGCGATCGCCAACGCTCAGTTTTGGATGTCTTACAAGAAGTCATTCAAGAACTGTTGCAAAGCGACAACTATATGCAGCAACAAATGGCTCTGATTTCGGAATTTACCACCGATCCCCGCTTACGGAACGCTCTGCTGTTTGCCAGTGTAGAAGAATATTGCCTGCGGCCAGTACGCAATCAACCCCTGCTAGTTTACAGATTTGTCAATTATTTACGTCGTACCCAACGTGGTGGCTTAACCCAAGTACCTGGTAGCGACATGGTAAGACTAGTCTCAGAAGAGATCCTTACCGACGATAGCGATAACCGAGTCAACTTAGTAGACACCCAAGCGATCGCAGAATATCAAGAAGCGCAAGAACAAGAAGAACAACAGACGCTGCGACAATCAGTCAAGGATGAATTTGAAAATTACTTACTAGAAAATCTTGGACAAGAAGCAGTAGATTGGTTACGGCTATACTTACAAGGACAATCCCAAGATGCGATCGCTAAAAAATTAGGCAAGCCGATCAATGTCATTTATAGACTGCGGGAAAAAGTCAGCTACCACGCGGTGCGCGTTTTCGCCCTCAAAGACAAACCAGAACTAGTCGAATCCTGGCTACAAACGTCATTGAAAGAGCATAATCTGGGACTAACACCAAATCAACTTCAGCAATTGCATGAAAAATTAACCGCAACTCAGCGACAAGTTCTAGAACTACGCCGAGCAGGTAACAGTATAGAAGAAGTAGCCCAAAAATTAAAACTCAAAACCCATCAAGCTATGGGTGAATGGACTAAAGTTTACCTAACAGCCCAGACTTTAAGAAGCGAAGAGTAGGGGAGTAGGGTATGCAACATTTTTGGTTGTTACTTGCACCACAACGAAATTTCCTATGAGCAACTACAAAACAGGAGGGTTAGTTGCTCTTAATACAAGCAACAAACAACTAGCAACTGCTAGCTATCTATTGTTAAAGTGTTCCCGGTATTAAATTCAAAATTAAGCATTTGCTTATTTTGTAGTTAATTTAACTTTTATTTATCTAAACGTCATGGTTTGTTTACTGCCAAAAAAATTCTGGGCAGAATAGGATATATAGAAATATCAAGCAATCTAAGCCTATGTTGTCTTCAAAGGGCAAATCAATTGATACCGAAGCTAGCGATCAGCAAGAAGTGCCATCTGACACACAGATATTATGGAAGCAAGGAATAGAACGGGAACAAGTATTCCAGCTGATTGAAAGTTTTCTGTCCTTTGAAGCCTGCCTCTACCATCAAGTTGTGCCACTAAAAATGGAAGACAACAGCTTGTTATTAGGCATGGTCAATCAAGAAGACAGCGCAGCGCTAGATTACGTTCGTCGTTTATTGTCTTACATAAAATGTACATTAGTATGTGAACCGATTACAGGCGATATCCACCGTAAAATACTTTCAGCCTATCTAAACTACAAAAATACATCCCCCTCAGCGATTCCACAAGACTCTAATCAGCAACCAACCAACCCAAACCCAAATCAAACTGAAAACACTGTCCTGCAATTAGATGCTTCTGCTAACCCACAGCCAGAAACGGCAAGCAAAAATGCTCCCCGGTCTCATCCCGTGATTATTACCAACCCCAACACCATAGAAGCAAAACAAACAGAACAAGGGAATTCTAATATTAGTCAAGCAAACATAGGAAACTTAACTGTTTTATCAGTTCCAGTAGCAGAAGAATTTTCTCCTGTGGAGATATTGTTAACCTTACCACCAAAAAAATTACTAGAAGAATTATTAGGTAGGGTTTTAGCAGGGGGAATTGGTCGGCTGTACTTAGAAAGACTCCCCTACACAGGCAGAATTCTATGGAGTGAAAATGGAGTTTTGCAATCTGTACTAGAGAAAGTACCTCTATCGGTGTTTCAGGGAGTCATGAATGAGTTAAAACGATTTGGTTCTCTGCCTGTAATCACACTTGCAGAACCCAAACAAGTCGAAAGAGAATGTCTATATCAACAAGACCGTTTATTATTGCGCTTGCGAGTCATGCCAGGCATGTACGGCGAAGAAGCAACCCTTCAGGTACTGCGAGGAGCAGCATTAAAGTTTTATCAACAACAACAGTTAACCCGCCTTAGTCGTGATGCCTTGGGTATCTCTCAGCAACTCAGCTATAAATTGCATGAATTACAAGAGAGGCTTTTAGTTAACCGCAACGTTAACTCTAGTCAGCTAGAAACTTTTAATGCCCTCAACAACCTGTTACAAAATTTAGACCAGCATATCAAAAGACTAACAATTGAAACCTCTGAACCACCCACAAAATGAATTTTGGTCAATTGTTAGTAGTTAGTGGTTGATTGTTGGTGGTGAGTCCAGCCCCCCAAAAAGGCGGTTCCCGTCACGTAGACGCGTAGCGGCTTAAGGTAAGGGTAGGGTTGGTTGTTGGTTGTTGGTTAGTTAACCATGCCCAATGCCCACTTCTCACCTCCCCATTGCCCCTAATCCCCACCAGGGCCCGGTGAGTTCCCCATTGCCCCCCATCCCTCCTTTTCGGTAAAACCGCTGATTTCGATCGCATAATTTTTGTGCTGTAATAAAACTCTAGACCGATTAACTAGATAGTTACGGTTATAAATATAGTAATTTTACAATTTTATACACAGTAAAATTACGGTTGAAAAGCTAATGAAAGATGAAGGGTGAAGTATGAAGTATGAAGGATGAAGTATGAAGTATGAAAGATGAAGTATTAATTTTAATCCTTCTGCCTTCTGCGGGGCCCCCACAAATTCGCGATTCGGAGAGCGAATTTGTGGGGAACCCCTTCTGCCTTCTGCCTCCTGCCCTCTGCCCTCTGCATAGCTGCCTTCTTACACTAACGAACAATTATTCTTGCATTTCATGCATACAGAGGTTTTTAGTGAACTTTTCCCTTTAATGAGTACAGCCAATCCACAAACTCTGGAATGGTTGCTTTCGGTTGCTGTGGAACACGAATACCCAGCCGGACGAGCTGTTTTGATGGAAGATGCCTGGGGTAATGCAGTTTACTTCGTAGTTTCTGGTTGGGTAAAAGTTCGCCGCACTATAGGGGAAGATTCTGTTGCTTTGGCAATTTTAGGTAGAGGCGATTTTTTTGGAGAAATGGCAATTTTGGATGAATCTCCTCGTTCAACCGATGTAATTGCTCTTTCCTCAGTAAAATTACTGAGTATTTCTAGAGAAAGATTTATTCATATATTATTTAAAGACCCGCAGTTACACCACCGAATGTTGCAATTAATGGTGCGGCGACTGCGACACGCAAACGTACGCTTGCAAATGCGTTCTTCTCCACCAGCAGTTAAACTTGCTCACACTCTTGTCAGCTTAGGCGAAAGCTATAGTGAAGAATCACACAAAGGTAGAGAAATTTTTAACATCTCTTTTAAAGATTTAGCAGATGTTACAGAAATTGGGGTTGAAGAAACCACTAAAATTATGGAAAAATTAGACGAAAAAGGTTGGATAAAAATTGACACTACTAATCAAGTGGTTCATCTCGTCAACTTTCGCCAATTGATGAACTTGGCTGGCAAAGTTTAATACTTTCAGGTCATTCTGACTGTTTGTTCATACAAGAGTTATGAGTTAGGAGTTATGAGTTAAATTAATCTTTTGACTCATTATTCCGCAATGTTTACTCTTAAGTTCAGATGAATGAAACAATAGCACCTCGTACCGATACGCGCCTTCAAAAAAAATTACCAACTATTCATTACCAGGTGGCAATGCCTCAACCAGAAAATCATCTGTTTGAGGTGACTTTACACCTTGTGGGCTACCCGTTTTCCATCCTTGATTTAAAATTACCAGTTTGGACTCCCGGTTCCTACTTAGTGCGGGAGTATGCTAAGCATCTACAGGGATTTACTGCTTTCAGCAATAATAAACCCTTAAATTGGCGAAAAATTAGTAAAAATCATTGGCAAGTAGAAACAGATGAAGTATCAGAAGTTACTATAAAATACCGCATTTTTGCTAATGAACTCACCGTACGGACAAATCATTTAGATTCTACGCACGGTTATTTTAATGGTGCGGCGCTGTTTTTTAGACTACCAAAATTTGACAAGCAACCAATTTTTGTGACTATTGTGACACCACGGTCAGAATGGCGGGTAACTACAGCACTACCACCTGTCCCGGGACAAGCCAACACTTTTTGTGCTTTGGATTTCGACACCCTTGTAGATAGTCCTTTTGAGATTGGTTCTCATCAGCTCTATCACTTTCAGGTACTAGATAAACCTCACGAACTAGCTATCTGGGGACGTGGTAATTGCCAAGTGCAGCAGATGATTGCTGATATCAGCAAAATTATTGAAGTCGAAGCACAAATGTTTGGTGGCTTGCCTTATGAAAGATATGTGTTTCTGGTGCATTTATTCGCCCAAGCTTATGGGGGTTTAGAGCATAAAAACAGTTGTTCGTTGATTTATCAGCGGTTTGGATTTCGCGATCGCGAAAAATATGATCGCTTCATGCAATTGGTAGCCCACGAATTTTTCCATTTGTGGAATGTCAAGCGCATTCGTCCTAAGGAACTGGAAGTTTTTGATTACGACCAAGAAAACTATACCTCTTGTTTGTGGTTCTGTGAGGGAACAACTAGTTACTACGATTTACTAATTCCTTTACGGGCTGGCATTTACGATGTCAAATCATTTTTGAATAATTGGGGTAAAGAAATTACCAGGTATCTGACAACTCCAGGGCGAAAAGTCCAACCCTTGTCTGAATCTAGTTTTGATGCTTGGATTAAACTGTACCGTCAGGATGCCAACAGTGGTAATTCCCAGATTTCCTATTATTTGAAAGGAGAAATGGTATCGTTATTGCTAGATTTGCTGATTCGTTCTCGGCATAACAACAAGCGATCGCTTGATGATGTCATGCTGCAAATGTGGCACAAATTTGGCAAAAAGGAAATTGGTTATACTTCACAACAGTTGCAGGAAGTAATAGCATCTGTAGCAGGAGTCGATTTATCTGATTTCTTTCAACGCTACATAGATGGTACTGAAGAATTACCTTTCAATGAGTACCTAGAACCGTTTGGCTTGCAATTGGTTGCACAGACAGAAACAGAACCCTATTTAGGTGTGAGAGTAGGTAGCGAAAATGGACGGGACATAATTAAATTTGTCGAAGCCGATTCCCCTGCCCAATTGGCTGGGATTGATCCTGGTGATGAACTGCTGGCAATTGATGGGATCAAGGTGACAGCGAATCAATTAAGCGATCGCCTGAAAGATTACCAACCCCAAGACATTATCCAAGTTGCGGTTTTCCACCAAGATGAACTCCGCATCTACCCTGTCACCTTGGCTTCTCCACCTGCAAGCAAATACCAAGTGCAACCTGTAGTCAATCCCTCTGCTACACAGAAACAGAACTTTGACAGGTGGTTAGATGCATCGCTGGCAAATCTGCGGTAGGCTTTTGGTCTTAGTAGGGTGGGCATTTGCCCACCGCCCTACTGCTTCTCCTGTTCTGCGTGCTACCTCACACCTTCTGCCTCCTTCACTCCTTCGCCCCAAAGAATTTCTGTTGCTTTTTGAGCAGAAAGCGGACGGTAAAATAGGAAACCTTGGACATCCTCACAGTTGATAGATTTTAAAAACTCCAGTTCCTCTTGCTTTTCTACTCCTTCGGCAGTCAGCCTCAACCCCAAACTTCTCCCCAAACCAACAATCGCCTTGACAATGTGAGCCACTTTCACATCCTTCGTCAAATCACGAATGAAAGAACCGTCAATTTTTAAATTGTGGAGTGGTAATAGCTGTAGACGTGATAGAGAAGAATGACCCGTGCCAAAATCATCAATAGAAAGGTGAACTCCCATCCCCTCTAACTGTTGCAATACAGTTCTAGTAAATTCCAAATCCTCAATTGCAGTTGTTTCTGTAATTTCTAATTCCAAGAAATGCGCTTCTAAACCCGTCTCATCCAAAATTTTAGCCACTGTCTCCACCAGTCCTGGTTGGCGGAACTGTTTAAGAGAAAGATTAACAGCCATAGTCAAAGCAGGTAACCCTTCCTCCTGCCAAGCTTTATTCTGTCTACAAGCTGTCCGCAACACCCATTCTCCAATTGGGATAATTAATCCGCTTTCCTCAGCCAAGGGAATAAATTTACTGGGAGCTACTAATCCCATATCTGGATGTTCCCAACGCAGCAGCGCTTCCATACCAGTAATTTTTCCTGTGTCAATATTTACCCGGGGTTGGTAGTGAACTACAAACTCTTCTCGTTCTAGGGCATGGCGCAAGCTCCTTTCTAAAGTCAATATTTCAGGAGTTTTGGAACTGATAGAAGTTGTATAAAATTGAAAATTATTCCTACCCTCGTCTTTGGCATGATACAAAGCCACATCCGCGTGTTGGATCAAAGTTTCAACATCAGGACTATGCTCGTCAAACAGGGCAATGCCAAGGCTAGCACTGACATAAAGTTCATGTCCCTCTATATGAAAAGCTTTTTCTAGTTCTTGCAGGATTCTTTGAGCTACCTGGGCGACCTCTTCCACATAATTAACTTGGGGCAAGAGGATGATGAATTCATCGCCTCCCCAACGGGCGACAATGTCACCACCTCTGAGGGATTGCCGTAATCTTTGGGCAACACTTTGTAGCAATTGATCACCAAGTGTATGTCCCAGAGTATCATTAATCGTTTTGAATCGATCTAAATCTAGAAACATTACAGCTAAACTCTCTTCCCTACGAGCCGCATTCGGTAATGTTCTCGTCAATTGCTCTTTAAATAACAGGCGATTAGGTAATCCCGTTAGCAAATCGTGGAGAGCCTGGTAACGGATCATTTCCTCCACCTGTTGTCGCCGTCGAGCGCCACTGATACTAGCAGCCATTGTCAAGAGAGTAGATTCTTCGTGCCTCGACCACTGGCGCTGCTTACAACAATCTGCTAAACCAAGCACACCCCAGAAATTTTCATCTAGACGCAATGGCACAAGTAATAGGGATAAAATGCCCTCACGATGGAGAATTTCTTGGTCAATAGCACTTAATTCTTGAGTCAAACTCTGAATAGATTTTCCTTGAGAGAGGGCGGTATACCAGTGACCTAACCCGGAGACTTGATAGGATTGATTTTGCCTACTACCTTTGGGCAAGATAGAATCGCTTCTCCATTCAAATCGGAGCGTCATCACCATTTCTGTGGTGACAGGGTGGGGATGGTTCTCAAACAAATAAACTCGATCTACTTGAGCAGCTTCACCTAGAACCGCTAAGGCTTTGTCAAGGGCTTTTTCATAGTTCATTTCTGTGAGTAAAGAATTGGTAGCTTCTGCTACCGCTTGGAGTAGGCGATCGCGCTGGCGTAATTCAATCTCAGCCTGCTTTTGCTCTGTAATATCCCTGACAATAAAAGTTCTAATTAAATCGCTTTCTGGAAGATAGTGAACCGATTGTTCAAATACTTCTTCACCTACTTCTACTTCTCGAATAAAAGAATTCCCTTGGCGATTTTGAACAGCACTAGCAAGTCCTGCTAAAATTGTGTGCTGTACACCTAATTTTCTAATGTCGGGAAATTTCAAAGCCGCAGCAGGATTCAGATAAGTTACTGTTCCTTCTATATCGACTTCAATAATTGGATTAGGAATCAATTCTGGGAAAGAAGCCAACCGAGCAAGGGCAACTTCACTAGCACCTTCGACACCATCTGTAGGGACAATGAGAGTTTCAAAGGGATTAACAGGACTCGCTTGTTCCGATAGGAAGCCAGATATATCTTCAGCAACACAAGATTCCGAAAAAGCTTGCTCTGATAAATTTGAGATCGCATAGTATTTGGCTTTTACTTGATTATTGCCAAATTCAATCACATCTCCATGCTTGAGATCATGAGAGAAGCATTTCATACCATTTACAAATAGCCCGTTTGTACTCCTTTTGCCTTTAAAACTGCCATCAATGATCTGAAAGCCATACTGCTCTGTCTCTGGCAGAGTTACCCGTAATAAAATGGCGTGCTGTCTAGAGACAGATCGAGAACGAAGAACGATCGCATTTCTGACATCCCGTCCCAGAGAATATGTAGCCTCTTTCAAGGGAATGGTTCGCTGTCCTTGCAAGTCTCGGAGAACTAACAGGTGGCGTATTTTTTCCCGCTCATTTCCTGGCATGACTCCTTCCTCAAACTCTCATCTGTTCGGGTCTTGGTCTGAAAAATACTGCTCCCATAATTCTTGATCTTGAGTAGGCATTTCCATCAGCAGTTGCTCAACTAACTTTATCCCCATTGGTGAGGGATTAGCACGACCGTTTTCCCAAGGGTTGACCGTCTGAAACGAAACCCCCAACTGACGAGCTAGTTGCTCCTGTGACATTCCTAGCCTCTTTCTCAACTCACGAATGAGATTCGGAAACTTTGGCCTTGCGGTCACTGTTGTTTACTCTTTTATCTCTTAAATATTCAGAATAAGATTAAACACTTGGTATAACAAATGGTATATTTGCGTAATTTTTTAACTAAATTCAGAATTCGATGAGCAAATCAAAACCATCATTATCAAAGCAAGCAGACTTACAAAATTTCAGAAAAGCATCCTCGGAAATCACTGCTTCATCAATAATATTTTGTAATTTTTCAAACCTTAACATTGCTCAAGAAATTTATCTCTGAATCTTGGAAAAATCAAACAACTGCAACTCAGAGTAAATAGAATTAATATAAAAACAATATAAAAAATGTAATTGAGAAAACAGAAAAATGGAAAAGTATGTATGCACAGTCTGTGGTTACGTATATGACCCAGCGGAAGGTGATGTAGATGCTGGTATACCAGCAGGCACAGCTTTTGCAGATTTACCTGAAGACTGGGTATGCCCGGTATGTGGCACAGAAAAAGACGGTTTTGAACCAGAGGAGTGAGGGTAAGGGAGATAGGGAGATGGGGTGGTGGGGTGATGGGGAGGTTGGGGGTGTGAGGGGTGGAAGAGTAACCACTAACCACTAACCACTAAAAATTGACAATTGACAATTGACGATTGACAAATGACAAATGACAAATTGCAAATAGTAGTTATAGGTGGTGGGGCGGCTGGCTTTTTTGGCGCGATCGCTGCTGCTAAAGCTAATCCTCGCGCCCATGTGATTTTACTAGAAGCCAGTCATCAACCATTGGCAAAGGTTCGTATTTCTGGTGGTGGACGCTGCAATGTTACTCATGCTTGTTTTGAACCCCAAGAGTTGGTAAAAAATTACCCCAGAGGTGGTAAAGCCTTATTGGGCGCTTTTACACGCTTTCAACCCCAAGATACTATCACCTGGTTTCAGGCTCATGGTGTCAAGTTGAAAACTGAGGCTGATGGCAGAATGTTTCCAACCACAGATAGCTCCGAAACTATCGTCAACTGTCTCATGAGTACAGCCAAAGCAGCTGGGGTGGAACTACGCACAGGAACTGCGGTGGTGGGAGCCTGGGGCTTAAGCCCCAGGCTAGGAGGGGCAAATTCCCCACTTTCTCACTTCGAGATTACTCTGAAGTCGGGCGAGAAATTACAATGCGATCGCCTACTATTAGCAACAGGTAGCAATCCCATAGGCTATAAAATCGCTCAACAACTAGGACATACTATTGAACCACCAGTCCCATCTTTATTTACCTTCAATATTAAAAATAAAAAACTGACAGAATTAGCTGGGGTAAGTGTTAATCCTGTGAAATTACGGCTAGTTGTACCAGAATATCCCCATCTAGAACAAACAGGCCCATTACTGATTACCCACTGGGGTTTAAGTGGCCCAGCCGTGTTGAAATTGTCTGCTTGGGGTGCAAGAATGCTGCACTCAAGTAATTATCAAGCCACTTTAGTTATTAATTGGCTACCGCATCTTAAACAAGAACAAGTACGTCAACAATTGTTGACAGTTAAGAACAATTCATCTAAGCGTCTCATCGCATCCCATCGAGTTGTTGAGTTACCCCACCGCCTCTGGCAATACATTGTTTCTTGTGTAGGAATTTCTTCTGAAAATCGTTGGGCAGAATTATCAAACAAAACTTTAAATCAATTAGTGCAAGAACTTACACAAGCTCAATATTCAATTAATGGTAAAGGAACGTTTAAAGAAGAGTTTGTAACTTGTGGAGGTGTCAATCTTAAAGAAATCAACTTTAAGACAATGGAGAGTAAATTGGTTGGAGGTCTTTACTTTGCAGGAGAAATTTTAGATATCGATGGTGTAACTGGTGGCTTTAATTTCCAGAGTGCTTGGACAACAGCCTATCTAGCTGGTTTAGCAATGGCGTCAGATAGGAGTTAGACTAGAGGAAAAAAAGAAATACATATATTTAGCAATTTCACAAGTAACATTTTCTGAGATTTTCCATAAGCTAAGTCTAATTATTTTATTCTTAACTGAGTCGCAAGCATATTTGTTAATTGAAAAAAATTTTTAAAAAATAAATTCTTTTTCTTAAAATGCAAGAAGATGAATAAAGATGAATAATAATTAAGAACTTGACATAATTTTCTTTATAATCAGGAAAAATACTGAGTGTTTAGACAAAAATTAAGTATTTATTTTAAAGATTGACAAGAGAGAATAAAAGTTTATTTTCTTTCTAGCTTCTAATTTATAGGTTCTGCCCCCTTGTATTATTTTTTTGAACGAATAATATAAATAATAGCTTACACTTCATAATCAAAATTGTATAATTTCGGGCTGACAACAAAGATTTGAAAACATAAAATATAGCTCATAAGCTATCTCATCAAACTTTTTATCGGTGGTTATTTCTAACCACTGAACAATATTTGCTTGGAGAAAAACTACTTATTTTTCTCTAGAAATTTGCTATGGAATTTTAGTTTACCACTGGTAAACGATGGTGTTCCCTGTGCATAGAGGTATCACTGACTTAAATGTTGGGAGGTCAAATTGAAACTGAGACTCGGCTTTATCATACTGGGGATTATTTTAATTTCGTTTGCACAATCAAATAAGCTTACTTGTAGTCGAACTGAGCAGCAAGCGTCTTGTAAACTAGCACGTTCGGGTTTTCTCTGGTCTGAAGAAAAAGAATTGCCAGTTAACAAATTACGGGGGGCTGAATTTTATAGCCCTAAGGATGACGAATCCTCGAAAGTTGTGATTAAAACTAGTAACAGTGAAGTGCCATTTTCTTCCTTCACTAGCTATAGTGATGAAAATCAGCAGCGAGCGATCGCATCCCAAATCAATAACTTTGTCAGAAATAACAAACAGTCATATTTGCAGGTTGAGCAAAGTGATACATGGTGGATTGTGATTGGATTTATTAGCCTTGCTGTTGGTGTGTATCCGCTTTTAAAACCAAAATCTTAAATTAAAGGCAGAGGGTAGAAGGCAGAGGGCAGAAGCAGAAGGGGTTCCCCACAAATTCGCTCTCCGAATCGCGAACTTGTGGGGGCCCCGCAGAAGGCAGAAGGATTAAAATTAATACTTCATCTTTCACACTTCATCCTTCATCCTTCTGTTTAATACCTTTTTAAAACACCTGGTTCTTTCTGCACAGGCAATACATCTAAAGTATCAGCTTGAGAACAATATTTCAGGTCTTCATAACATTCCAGACGTAACAAACGTTTGCCGTGACTGGCATGGTGAAATAGTCCTAATAAATTATCTTGCCATTGAGAATAAAGAGCGATCGCATTGATGACTTCATCGTTACCAGCAATTTCATCAGTTGGTAAGCCAGTTTGCTCTATGACAGCATAAGCGATCGCACCTGCACAGGCGGTATCTTCTAAAGAAAAACTACCTTCCCAGCCAGAACCTATAATCCATACTGTTTGTGGTTGCATCTCCAAAAGATATTTCACCACTGCACCACGGTTAATAAATGCTGCTGCGATTACAGTTTGAGCATCTTGGACTCGTTGTAAAGTCCTAGTGCCATTAGTAGTACTAATAAACAAGCGCCTTCCTTCTACTCTCTCTGGCGTACAGTCGAGAGGAGAATTACCCAAATCAAAGCCAGGAACTTTGGCCCCGCCGCGTTCTCCAGCTCGTAGCCGTTTTTCGGCTGGCCAAGATTCACTAACTTGTATAAGTTGATCTAAATCGCTGAAGACTTGGACTGCTTCACCACCAGCAGCCAATACTGTTGCCATTGTAGAAGTGGCTCGCAGTACATCAACTGCGATCGCGCATTCTGGCACTTTATCCACTGGAGTTAATTCCGGAGTATGGTAAATGAATAGCTTCACGCGCTGGGTTACACCTGATTTGAGACTGCCGATATCACATTCTAACCAGTTGGACGTCACCAACCATAGTAGTAGTTTCTTACCACTGGTTTTAACAAATGTGATCACATAAAAAATCTTGTTGTTAAAATGGCTGCCAATTTAGTTGTGAAATCAACGGTAATCTAAAAAAAGAACAAATACCAAGTAAGTGTATTTGCTCTTCTTATTAAATAAAGTTATAGGAGTGATAAGTTATTTGTTATTAAGTAGTTTGTTGTTTAAAACACTTAATTAGTAGAGCATAAGGTTTTGCACCCCTACCAACCGCCAACGTACAGACGCGAGGAAGATCACGTCTCTACCCTAACTACTAAGCAAATCAATATGGCACCTTTACCTGACTATCACCCAAAACAGCTATCTCTAGGTCCACTAGAAGCAGAAATATTGAATATCATCTGGGAACTTGGTTCAGCTACAGTCAAAGATGTACACGATCGCATTCTGTCTGATCCCAATCGAGAACTAGCTTATACTTCTGTGACAACTGTATTGCGTCGTCTCACTGAAAAAGGTTGGCTTGTCTGCGACAAAAAAGGACGGGCATTTTATTGGCGGCCGTTGCTCACAAAACAACAAGCCGAAGTCATCAAAGCTCATGAACAATTGCAACGATTTTTAGCGGTAGGCAATCCCGATGTTGTTGCTGCTTTTGCTGATAGTCTCGATGAAGCAGATAGTGAGAAAATACAAGCGATCGCCAAACGCATTCAAGCTGCACGACAAGCGAGGGAGGAAAAGTGATGCATCTGCTGATGATATTAATGGCTTTAGCAATTTCTTGGTGGATCAGACACTCTTGGAGTGATTGCCAAGGTAGCTGGAAGCAACGGTGGCAAAGAACCCTATTTTACTTTCTCTTTCCCCCCTTATTGCTCATGATGACAGCGATCGCCCTGCTGTGTATGGGATCCCAAGGTAAAATGGGTGGTTTGCAAGCAGGCTGGTTTGGCTATGTATTAGCATTAATTTTACTTGCTTTTTTTGCAGCACTATGCATCAAACTAGCATGGCAAGGATGGCGATCAGTAAAATCTGCACGTAAGTGTCCGATTATAAAACTTGCAGGTAGACAAGTCCGACTACTGAATACAGGGGCATTATTTGCAGGGCAAATTGGTTTTTGGCAACCCGAACTCGTTCTTAGCCAAGGATTACTAGAAACTCTTTCACCCGCTCACTTAGAGACAGTTCTAGCACATGAGCAAGGGCATTACTATTACCGAGATACATTCTGGTTTTTCTGGCTGGGTTGGGTGCGTTCTTGTACTGCTTGGTTGCCAAAGACTGATGCTTTATGGCAAGAACTATTAGTATTGCGCGAACTACGTGCTGATGCTCACGCCGCATCACAAGTAGATCCCTTGCTACTAGCGGAATCACTAGTATTGGTAATCAGTACTCCACCTGTAACCTCAGAAATTTGCTGTGCAGCATTGGGTTCTAGTAGCGTAGCTCGTTTAGAACAGAGAATAGAAGCTTTGCTAGAAAAAAGCGAACCCACATCAGAATCTTACTTGCTATCCTGGCACAGTTTCCTATTAGCCTTACTACCCTTAATCACAGTCATATTTCATTCCTAAAAATCCTTGTAGAGACGTGCCATGGCACGTCTCTACACTATTTGTCGGAGAAGCCTATTAGGCATAAATCTAAAATCCAAAATTCTTCACCTGATGGGATTATGCACTGTCACCAACTTTGTCCCATCAGGAAAAGTTGCTTCCACCTGCACTTGATGAATCATCTCTGGTACTCCTTCCATGACTTCATCTCGTGTCAACAAGGTAGTACCATAACTCATCAACTCTGCAACTGTTCTCCCATCTCTAGCACCTTCCAGAATTGCAGCAGAAATATAGGCGACAGCTTCTGGATAATTCAACTTCAAACCCCTATCCTTACGTCTTTCTGCTAGTAAAGCAGCAGTAAAAATCAATAATTTGTCTTTTTCCTGCGGTGTCAGTTGCACTTTTTACCTCCCTTCTTGGCGTCTTGGCGGTTCGTTCATATCTGCCAAACTCTTGGCACACAGCTACCACGACTCAAAAAAGACATACGTAATAACTGCCAAACACCGATAAACCAGTTTCTCACCTCAGCAGTCGAAGATCCACGATATCTACACAAAAGTCCATTTTCTACACGAGTGGCACCAAATTGGGGATGGGTAATAGGTAAGGGGGAATGGGTAAGGGGGATTTTACAAAGATTTCGGGCTTTTTCGACTATTTCTGGTGATATTTCTCGTCCAATGTAGACTAGACTACCTACGATTGGTTGTCCTGCCAAACTGTGGGGACTGTGAAAAACTTCTTCGCTACCTGGTAACCATTGCCGATCTATCCATAGAGGTTTACCTTGTTGCCAAATTTCGGTGTGCGATCGCCACTCTCCTTGCAAAAATTTCTCCCCTCTAGCACTGCGTCCAAATCTAGTAATTTCCCAGCCTAGATAATGAGAGTTTGTAGCTAATTTGACTATAATGTCTTGTCTGTATAATGTGCCGTCAAAAACAATTGTTTCTTGGGGCAACCATTCTAAATAAGCATCATCATCAACTTTGATCTCAATAGTTTGTTTGGCAATCGTGCCATTACTGCGGTAAATTTTGCCAGCAGTTGCGGTAGTAATTAATGCTTGAGCATGGGGGTGGAGGTGGAAGTTATAAGATAAGCGATCGCCTCCCACAACACCCCCAGCTGTATGTAAAATCACACTATGACAAACTTCTTGTCCTTCTGGATAAAATGGACGTTGCACTTTTAGTGGTGCTTGATTTTGATTAAAAATCAGCTGAGTTTGGTTTTGGCGATAAGCATACACTAAGTGTAAATTCCCATGCCAAAAATCCTTGCTTGGTGTTGTGATTGGATAATGAGAATGCTGGTTCACAAATACTAAGAAATTTTATTTTTTTGCTAAGATGACAATTACCTAATTTTAGGATTTGCTAGTAGCTTTTGCGTATCTGCTATTAGTCTGTCACCCCAAAGTTGTTGTTTAATAAACTTAATATCACCCCATCTTTTATCTAAACGCAAAGCTGAGAGGGCCATTGCTAAACCCTGGTCTTGCTGTCCTTTCTTGTATAAAGCTACTGCTAAAGCCAGCTGAGATTCTGCACTGGTCTTGTTAATATTTATTGCCCTCTGAAACTGACGTATAGCCCCTTCGACATCTCCCAATTCATATTTAACTAACCCCAGGTTGTTAATAGCTGGTAATGATTTTGTATCTAAAGAAATAGCTTTTTCGTAAGCTGCAACTGCCCCACGATAGTCTTTTTGGTAGTGAAAGTACAAACCCCTGAATCCATAGGCAACAGCATTTTGAGGATCTAACTGCAATGCCTGATTAATATCTGCATTAGCTGCTTGCGTATTGTCTAAAACCAAATTAGTTAAACCCCGATAAGCGTAAGCTACACTAGGACTGACATTACCCCACTGACTATTAGCTTTAATTGCTCGATCATAAGAATCGCGGGCTTCTTTATATTTTCCTAACTCTCTATATATATCTCCTTGGGCAACCCAAGCTACTGAAAATTTGGGATTAATTTGGGTTGCTTTGGTTATATCTGCTAATGCACTCTGTTTATCTCCTTGCATATAATAACCCCCACCCCGGTAGAAGTAAGCATTAGCATCATTTGGGTTACGGGCGATCGCTTGGTTAAATGGTTCGATCAGCACTTGTTGAGATGCGGATGCTGGGTTTTCTACAAATTTGATTGAGTTTTGAATTTCTTGATATAAAAACTGATTTCCTTCCTTTTGAATTAAATCACTTGCTTTGTGCAAATCTGCCAATGCACCTGGTTTGTCTCCCCAAATAAAAGCACGCACTACCCCCCGCAATTGATAAGTGCTAAAAAAGTTGGGATCTAGTTTCAATGCTTGATCAAAATCAGCATTAGCCCCTTTTCTATCTCCTAAGCCAGCGCGGGAATAACCCCGGACAGCGTAGGCGTGGGCAAAAGAAGGTTCTTGCTCAATGAATTTGTTGATATCAGCGATCGCTCCTTGGTAATCTGGTAAAAATGCACGAGCGCTACCCCTAGCAAGATAAGCAAAACCTAAATTAGGATTCAGGCGCACCGCTTCTTCACCATCAGCAACCGCCCCTGGTATGTCTTTCTCTGTGAGACGAATTGCACACCGCATGGCGTAAGCAAAGCCATTCTTAGGATTGAGTTGTATTACTTTGTTTAAGTCTGAGGTTGCTGATTGTAAATTTCCGATCAAAAAGTAAGCGTTACTCCGACGGAAGTAAGCATCAGGGTTATTGGGACTAAGTTTTAGGGCTTGATTGTAGTCTGCGATCGCGCCTTGGTAATCTTTTCTTTCGGCTTTCGCTCCCCCTAAACTAATATAGTCTTCTGCACTCCGTTGTCTTGTAGCGGTTTGTGAACCCGTCGCAATTGGCTGGGAATTTCTTCTAGTTGTCAAAAAAGTATTAATCGGAATTCCCAATCGCAAACTTGCTACCAGCGCCCCGTCCTTGCGTACCTCTGTATCCGCCCGTCCATTAATACCTACTACGCGTCCCTGTTCATCTAACACCGGGCCACCACTCATCCCTGGTATTGCTTCGTTGTTGTAAACCAGAGTATATCCATCTTTACCCTCTTTCAGACGACTACGGACATTCCCATCTGTAAATTGATAACTACGTTCTTTGGTGATACCAGGTAAAGCATCAGCCCAACCCACTACATACACCGTCATTCCTTCGCGGATTTGGTCGGAGTTGCCAATATTAGCAACTCGGTAATTTTTATTACTAGTAAACTGCAAGACGGCTAAGTCTAGTCCAGGCAGTTCTTGACTGGGGTACACAGGATATTTACTACCATCAGGGGTTTGAATCTCATATCTGCCATCATTTACCACTACATGACGATTAGTCAGTACGTAGTAAGTCTCGCCCTTGCGGTCAAAAATTACTCCCGAACCCACACCATCTCCCCCAATCAAAACAGTAAAATCTTTTGCTAAATCGCTGATTTGAGCAGGTGTTAACGCCACACTGACTCGGGGTTGCATGATTGTGATGGTTCCACCCACCAACATTGCACAAAGATGACGCGTAAATTTCATTTTTAACCTCTATCTAAATATATTTATGTCTAAATTAGTACGTATTGATAATTAAATAATAGTAATATTAGCTAACTGCTCTCTAAAATAAATTTACTTAAGTTGGTAATAGCTAATAGTAACTAACAATTAGCAATCACCACTCAGCCACAAACGGAAAGTCTATCTGTGTCCATCTGTGTTCATCTGCGAAAAGTTTGCTCGCCGGCTTGGGGCGATCAAAGCTTTTCAAGACAGTGTTCGATTACAACATTTAAGATTTTTTGAACGCCACAGCTTTTAAAGCCCTGACTACGAACCTTGAAATGATCGCTTCCAATCTTGTCAAGCTACTTCTACCATCACTAAATTCCTTGCAGTTTTTTGATTTCATTCACTGCGCTTTGATAACCATCTTCATCTCCCTGTAAGTATCTCCTTTGCGGTCAAAAATTATCCCTGAACCAACACCATCCCCACCAATCAGCACAGTAAATTCTTTGGCTAAGTTGCTAACTTGCGTAGCAGTTAGTCCCAAAGTAACTTGAGGTTGTACCACCACCACAGTTGCACCCATCAGCACTGCTGGAAGATAACGACCAAAATTCATTTTTTAACCTCTGCCTGAAAATTGGAATCAGAAGATGATACTAGGTCTACAAATGTCTCAATCGGAATGCCCCAGCTATATTGGTGCATTTGTTGCCTGAGTTCTGGTTCTGGTTCAGTTCCATCTTGATAGACATAGGGATCACCCCAAAGCGGTTCGGCGTGCATTCCATTAATTGCCACTACCTTGCCAGCGTGGTTTAATAATGGGCCGCCACTCATCCCCTTTTGAATATCATTGGTATAGCCAATTTTGTAACCGCCTTCCAAGGCTTTGTCTAAGACAAGGGACACCTCACCAGTTCTGAACACAAACCCGATATCCCGATCACCCTCTTCATCAAAAGGAAAGCCAGCTGCAAAAACTTTATTGCCTTTAGTCAAACTTGAGCGAAAATCCAGGGATGCGACAGTATATTTAGTGCGATCGCTGCGAAACTGCAAGCGAGCTAAATCATTGCCGCGATCGCTCATACTTTGCAAAGTGGCTACATATACTTTGCCATCATAGGTTTGAATCTGGTAGGGGGCTTTACCAGACCTCACTACGTGGGCATTAGTTAAAACTGTATACACAGAAGCTTGTCTGTGAATCAGAATCCCTGACCCTAAAAAGTCTTTTGACAAGACTTTGACTGTGATTAACCTGGCTTGTTTTTGCAACTGCTGTGTTGAACGCTGGCTTAAAGGTTGTTCAACTGAACTGACAGTCGGTGCTACTAATACCGACGAGATTGATAAACTGCCAATACAAGTAGTTAATATGATTTTGCGCCAATCCATTTTGGTTCATTGCTTAACATTGCCAAGCTGGTTTACCTACTGGGCAAAATTCACCTGATTTGGAACTTTCTGCCTCATTTATCCATTTTTGGACATCTACATAAGCTGTATCATCTCCAGCAGTAACCACAGCATTATGATTGTTGTTACTGCTAAAACCACTAAGATCTATACTGACCCCACCACTTCCACCCCGATAATCGAGTAGTCTTTGTAAAGTTTCGCGGGGATTGCGATCGGGCTTGAGAGTAACTAGGACACCATTTGCAAGACAAGGCCCATTTTTCTCACTAGCTACACACAAAACGGGTTGACTCCTCAGCTTGCCTGCTCTGAGAAAATTCAAAGTTCCGTTGTCATAAAATCTTTGGAATCTGCTAGATATTTCTTCACAGCGCTTTTTTGGAGTCCAAGGCGGTGGAAAAGCTTCGTCAACCCAACGAATTATGGGAATATTTCCCCGTGATGTGCGAACAAGTGTTGCCGGTACACCCCTACTCATACCGCAAAAAAACTTGCTAGTCTGAGCATGGCTAGGCTGAGTAATAGTTGCTGTAGAACTGAGTGTAAGAGCAGTAATACTCAAAATTTGAGTAAATACACTAAGTTTCATTTTTATTCTCACTTCCTAGAAAGGATGAAAATTAGATTCAATAAACGGTGGTAATATATTAATCTTCAGTATATCTCCTGAAAATTATCGATAATTATGAAATATTAATAAAAACTATATAATTTCGTAGTGAGCGATTTATCGCTCTCCCCAAATTGATATGCTGTTGATAACTGATAACTAATAACTGTAAAAAAGCGCTCCCATTGAGAGAGCGCTTTTTATCATTCACAAGAAGCTAACTTAACTATCCATGAATTGCAGGAGCGTTCATTGCTACAGGTACAGCTTCACCACTTGCCAAGTCTAATGGGAAGTTGTGAGCATTACGCTCGTGCATCACTTCCATACCCAGGTTGGCACGGTTGAGTATATCTGCCCAGGTGTTAACTATACGACCGTGGGAGTCAAGAATAGATTGGTTAAAATTGAACCCATTCAAGTTAAACGCCATTGTGCTGATGCCCAAAGCCGTGAACCAAATACAAACTACGGGCCAAGCTGCTAAGAAGAAGTGCAAAGAACGAGAGTTGTTAAAGCTGGCATACTGCCAAATTAAGCGTCCAAAGTAACCATGAGCAGCCACAATATTGTAGGTTTCCTGCTCTTGCCCAAACTTGTATCCATAGTTGAGGGATTCATCCTCGGTGGTTTCTCTTACCAAGGAGGAAGTCACCAAAGAGCCGTGCATGGCACAGAAAAGCGAACCACCAAACACCCCAGCTACACCAAGTTGATGGAAGGGATGCATGAGAATGTTATGTTCCGCTTGGAACACCAGCATGAAATTAAATGTACCACTGATGCCTAGAGGCATTCCGTCAGAGAAACTGCCTTGCCCAATTGGGTAAATTAAAAAGACAGAGGTAGCAGCAGCTACAGGAGCAGAATAAGCAACGCAGATCCAAGGACGCATACCCAAGCGGTAGCTGAGTTCCCATTGCCGTCCCATCCAGCAGAAGATACCGATGAGGAAATGGAAAACAATTAACTCGTAGGGCCCGCCGTTATAGAGCCATTCATCAAGAGAAGATGCTTCCCAAATAGGGTAAAAGTGCAAGCCAATCGCATTAGATGTAGGTACAATGGCGCCAGAAATGATGTTGTTGCCATATAACAAAGAACCAGAAACAGGTTCACGAATACCGTCAATATCGACCGGTGGTGCTGCGATGAAGGCAATAATAAAGCAGATAGTTGCGGTCAACAGCGTTGGAATCATCAAAACGCCGAACCAGCCAACGTAAAGTCTGTTATTGGTGCTGGTAATCCACTCACAGAACCTATCCCAGAGACTACCACTTTCGCCTCTTGTTAAAGTTGTGGTCATGGCTGTTTTGTTTCAAAATTCAATGAATGTACAGATGACAAATTTCTAATTTTTTTAATTGAGAAATTTGCGATTTTTACGGTTATTTACTAAAGTTTTCCCCTAAATAACTGGAATGCCTTAATTCAAGATTGAAATCTGTTTTGGTCGCAGTTTACATTTTCATGAAACACAAGGTTTTAGCAACCAGCGAACGTGATTACCCAAAACAATTGTATTGCAGTCAAATCCAAACTGCCCTCAGTTTCTCAATAATCTCTACTTAGGGAGATAGCCAGATCAAAGGAGAAAATTTTCCTGGTCTTACGATCTGGTTGTACATTAAATTTTTGTATTTATCAATCTATTTTTGTTAACTTTTATAACTCTTTTGCAGCGCTCAATTTGTTTGTCTTTTAGTTTAAGAAACTTAAATAAAAATGCAAGTGATACTCTATTTTTATCAAAAAATATCTAAATAATCAAGCTATCTAAATATGATTAAAAATATTTAAATCTAACCAAAATCAAGCGATCACCTGTAGATATATCAATCCTGTTATTACATTCTCTTCTATTTTATCGAGTTCTCGGTTTTGCTTAATAATTATCACTTTTAGTTCCTATTAAAATAAACCTTTAAGTTGATTTGAGGTAGCAAATTTAAGATTTTGCACCAGCTTTTGGCTCTGCCAAGAAATAATTTAAAGCTTACTAAATATACATTTGAATTTGTTAAAAGTAATAAACAACAAAGAAATAATGTGTGTGACTAATTTTACCTAATGATTAAAAAGTACAGAGATACCCTATGGTTGTTGTTGCACACTCTTTGCCCGAACTCTCGAAAAGGATTAGGGAAGGGTGTTAATCTACATTAGATAAAAAGGCTGTAGTTGAGATTTTTAGTTTTGCTGCTAGTTGTTTGAATGCGATCGCATAGAGGTGTAAGTAGAGGAAAAACTCACCCACCCTACATCCAGTCTCAAGGGTCAAACTTAGTGCGTAAGTCCAACCAATACTAAGCTTTACCCTTCTGCTTTCTACTTACTTCTGCCAAAATGCCAGATGATGTTCAACTACTCCTGTTAGTCTTACTGCTTTTTGTAGAAGGAATTAATAGGTAAATTCGAGGGCATCTTATGAAGTTTGCAAGTGATGATCGCGGTAGCGGCAGATAAGCATAGGAAAATAGATTTGCAAAAAAGTCTATAGTTATTTTCTTACTGTTAATTAAAAATAAAAATAGATTTTCATAGACAGATATTTTTAGCTAGTCCCGACAGAGTACCCACATCTCACCCAACATGGGGAACATGGGATAAGTGTTAAATATCAATAATCGCTTTTATTTTCGTTGTCTAGGTTACAACCCTTAATTGATACAACTAGTTTTGAAATGTTTTATGACTTACGATACCTACAAATTCTTAGCGTTCTTGGCGGCTACCCTTCGGGAAGCTGCTGAGTCGCAAAGCGACACGCTGTGCGACGCGTCTACGATAAATAAAGCTTTTTGGCAACTTTTGTGTAAGTCCTGTGTTTGAAGCGATTGCAACTGCTTTTGACTATGTGGGAATTACAGAATGAGTAGAAGAGTTTTCACAAACTTACATACATAAAAAAGCGCTTCCTATAGGAAGCGCTTTTCTTGTTTTCTAGAGACGCGATATACAGCGCCTCTTTGTGATTTTGAAGATTAACCGTTGATAGCAGGAGCGGTT
>NZ_AJLK01000038.1 GCF_000317205.1 Fischerella muscicola PCC 7414
TAACTAGAGAACCGTGCATTGCAGAGAATAAAGAACCACCAAATACACCTGCTACACCAAGCTGGTGGAAGGGGTGCATCAAGATGTTGTGTTCTGCTTGAAACACGATCATGAAGTTGAAGGTTCCGCTTATTCCCAGGGGCATACCATCAGAGAAGGAACCTTGACCCAAGGGGTAAATCAAGAATACTGCGGTAGCAGATGCCAAAGGAGCAGAATAAGCTACGCAGATCCAAGGACGCATACCTAAGCGGTAAGACAATTCCCACTGACGGCCCATGTAGCAGAAGCAGCCAATCAGGAAGTGGAAAATTACCAACTGGTAAGGACCACCGTTGTACAACCACTCATCTAAGGAAGCTGCTTCCCAGATGGGGTAGAAGTGTAAACCAATGGCATTAGATGAAGGTACAACAGCACCGGAGATGATGTTGTTGCCGTAGAGTAAGGAACCTGCTACAGGCTCACGGATTCCATCGATGTCTACGGGGGGTGCGGCGATGAAGGCGATGATGAAGCAGGTGGTTGCAGCCAACAGGGTGGGGATCATCAATACGCCGAACCAACCGATATATAGGCGGTTTTCAGTGCTTGTGATCCAGTTGCAGAACCGTTCCCATACGCTGCCGCTTGCGCGTCTTTGTAAGGTTGTAGTCATTGCTCTTATAAGTGCGATGAATGAATTTTTGAAGAATGTATTCAGACAAACATTTAAGTTGCCTGTATTAATAAACTTTACACAAGAATTTATTTATTACAAGCGGTTATCCACTCATTTTTTGTTAATTTTTATGTCTTAATATTGCTTAATATTTTGTGTTTTAACTTAATTAAATTTTGTAAACACTTTAGTCTCATAAATCACTTCTATTCAAAATTTATAATTAACTCAAAAAACAGACAAAAAACAGATAAGTATCTGCTCTTTTTACTTCTATGCTTTTTCTTTCTATATTTTGCTAAAAATCAAAGTAAATATATGGTAAACTCCCTTCTGGAGCTAGTATCCAGACAGCGTAAAAGCAGGGAAGTACGAACAAGAGTTTGACAGGCCAGTTGAACTGTAACTTTAGTTGACGATGGAAAAAATAAACTAAAGTCATGCAGGTAGCAATTATGCCTAACAGTATTGCTAATTGATATTGACTAATATTGAGGGCTTCCACATAAACTTTTTGAGCAAATTGAGTGTCAGCAGGATAACCCCAAAGGTGTTTAAACACTAAAGAAGAATCTTGGAGATTTGGTAGACGAAACCAAATCCAAGAGGTGAAAACCATCAGTTGTGTAAATAACCAAGCTATCAGTGTTCCTAAGGGATTGTGCCAAAAATGTTCTAACTCCTCAAAGCGATCGCTAAAAGCATGAGTAAGTCTATGGATAACTAAAGCTAAGCCGTGAAACCCACCCCAAATTACAAAACCTAATGCTGCACCATGCCAAATACCCGCAATTAGCATCACAATCATTAAATTTAAGCAGGTGCGATTTAAACCCTGACGAGAACCACCTAAAGGAAAATAAATATAATTACGCAACCAATCGCCTAGTGTTATGTGCCACCGCCGCCAAAAATCAGCAATACTAGTGCTGAAGTAAGGAAAGTCAAAATTTTCTGGTAGAACCAAACCGAAAAGTAAAGCAGTACCACGGGCGATATCTACATAACCGCTAAAATCTAAATACAACTGAAAACCATAGGCAAATATTGCCAACCATAAATCAGTACTACCTGCCCGTTGCAAATTTCCGAAACACAAATCAACATAAATTCCCAAGTGATCAGCTAAAAGGCCTTTTTTGACAGTTCCTTGGGCAATTAACCAAATACCTTCCGCAAAAAGATTAGCAGTAGGAAAGCGTAAGTGATTGAATTGATGAGTGAGGTTATGGAAGCGAGTAATGGGGCCAGAAATCAATTTAGCAAAGAATAATTTGTATGATGCGAATTGAATAAATTGATTACTAGCAGGCGCGCCACGGTAGACATCAACTAAATAGGAAATACACTCAAATGTAAAAAATGAAATTCCTAAAGGTGCAATTAATTTAAAAGATTCAACTACTGAACTTGTAGAACTATGATAAATAAAGTTATATAAAGGTGGTATATATTTAAAACCTAAAAGTAGCAAAACATTTATACTAATACCCAGCCATAATAGTTTTAAACGCTGACTATTCCAATCGGCTTGAGATAACTGCAATTCTTCATCAAAAGATTGCAGTTCTAAAGAATTTTTATTTGGTGAATTATATTTACCGAGAGCTATTCCTATACGGAAATTACAATAAGATAGTGCTAGTAAAAGCGGGATATATTGAATTTGCAAAGATGCATAAAAGCCAATACTAGCAATCAATAGCGTCAACATTCGTAGTTTTGGTTGTGCTATTAACCAGTAAATTAAAAGCACACTCAGCAAAAATATTCCGTATAAAATTGATATGAAGTTCATTGAAATAGTCAATAGTCAATTGTCAATAGTGATTAATCATTCAACCAACAAATAACAACTAACCAACAACAATATTACTTTGTTGGCCAAGGAATCATTGGGTCAATTGCAAGTTTTCTGGAAACTTTTTCTGCACCATAAAGATTTAGATGGCTGGGGTCAGAAAAGTTTTCATTGGCTTGGGGCCAAATTAAACTCAAATCCCGATAGATTAAATTGGAATTTTCAGCTAAGCGTAACATGTATTGCTGAAAATCTTGCTCGTAATTTTTACGTACTGAATCAAGATATTCTGCACTCAAGGGCATATTTACAAACACTATAGTAATTTTTTTAGATGCACAAAATTGCAATACTGCTTGGAGAGCAGCGTCTTGCTCACCCCCTAATTGGAAAGATTTATAGTCATTGTCATAGCTACCATTAACCTTGGGGTGTTTTTGATAGTATTTAGCTGGATTAAAACGGATAGGTACTGCTAAAAATCCATCAAAATCAACTGCTTGCTCAAAAGTATCATCTTCTGGATCTGCTGATGTAATTTTTGGATTAACAGCTGATTTACCTTTCACTAAAGGCAAAGACTTCAGTGATTTGTTCAGTAAACTCTTGAGTTGATCTCGTTGGTTATAGGTAGTAGAAATAGTTGCAAGAGCTTGGTTTAACCACTTATCTAATACTTGAGAATTATTCTCTGTATAAGTTGTGGTTTTAAAGCTTTGCTCCTGTTTTATAGATGCTGAAGTGGTGGTTGAATTCTGAGAATCTTCCTTGGCTGGTGCTTTTTGTAATACTTGTTGATAACCAGGGGATGCTGCGATCGCTTTAAAGGTGATATCCTCTCTACCATTGTTAAAAGCACGCGCACCATCAGCCCAAATAATCAATTTTGGCAGTTCTGATGGCTGTAGTACTCGACGTAGGATAAAATCGACAACTTGTGCTGTCGCTCCATTAATCCCAAAATTAAACACATCGATATCTGAGTAACCCTGAGTTGCCAAAGCTTGAGAAAGTGTGGTGGGATCTACCCCCCTCAAAGCGCGAGAGGAACCAATAATTAATACATCTGGTGGTTTACCGTTTTGAGCAAGACGCTGCTTGTAGAGTGCTAGTTGCTCATCTAATTGACGAGCGTTGAAACTTGGCATTGGCGATCGCGCTGCTAACAAGATAGCAGTTGCAGTTGCTTTTCCCCTAGTGATGGATTCTTCTTTTTGGGTGAATCCAGAAGCATTAAACACCTGATTTTTAGATGCAGGGGATGTATTGGTAAAAAAAACAGTTCTTTCCAACTTTTGATTCTGTTCTTCAGCAGAAGATAATTGAGGTGGGGTGCTAGCAATCTTTGGTGTTTCTGGGATGGAGTGAGAAGTTATATAACCCAAAACCCAGTCTGATTGCAGAGTCAGCAAAAACCCCAACAAGCCCCAAACTAAAGCCACTCGCCAGCCATTTTCTTCTGCCTGTTGCTCTTGTGACTGTTCCTTTTCAGCAAACAGCTGCGTTGCTAAAAGCCATCTTCTGATTCTTGCACCCCAGTCCTGAGCCACTTCTGCAAAAATAGTCTGTACATCTTGGCTGGTTAAATCGGGACGTAGCACAGGTTCGTCAGCTTCAGGTGTTAAAAGTTCACCAATATAAGCAGCAGTGGCAGCAAATTCAGGAGTCGGTTCTGGTACTAAACGTTGACGATTGATAAAATCGACCCCGTAGTTCCAAAAAGGTTCCTTGTTACCCGCACGGCGGCCATAAACTCGTACGCCTGCAATTCCTGCTATTTTTAACTGCCTGACAAACTGAGTAACTTTATTTGCTACCCGTTTGCGTGACGGACACACAAGTGCTTCGCACATGATGTGTAGTAAATCGCCTTTACGTAACAAGAGGACGCGAGTACCACCTGTTTTGAGGCGAATATCCAAGTCAGGGTTGAGCAAGCGCTCAAGTAAAAAAATGATAGCAGGTTCATCCCCAGCTGATGATAATTCTAACGCTGATACTGCTAAATCTGGGTGTTCTGTTGCAGGTAATGATTGCCAATCAATCCAAGTCGGTTCATGATCAGTCGTTTTGTGTCCGTAAACTGTGGCGGCGAGAATTCCTTGGGGAGCAAGGGCTTGAAGTTGAGGCATAATTGCCTGTAAGCACTGAGTTTTATCGGGAATTTGCTCAGTTGCCTTGGGGTCAGCAGGACTACAAAATATATGTAGCGTAGATTCTTTGAGAGTTGCTGTGACTTTGATTGCCAGATCAGACAGCCTTTCATTTAAAATCCTGGCGATCGCTTGTAAATCTCCCCAACGCGCCCATTCTTTCAACATGATTTCTGGAGGCGTCAGATCCACTCTTAACATCCAGTCAAAATCTGTTTCCCCATCAACTTGTGTGGCGATCACTGCATCTTGATAACCAGAAAGCTTGAGACTGCGTAACTTCTGGGCTACTGGTTCTGCAATTAATGAAGGATCGGGAGTATAGCTAGACTGACAGTAAATCAACAAGCGATTTTGATGGCTGGGATTTTCGAGAGTCGGTTCTTGCTTTTTGGCTTTGACTTCTACCCCGATGCCAAAGGTACTAAGACTTTCACTCAAATAGCGAGCGATCGCATCTGGATCGCCTTTACGTGCCAAACTTTCATTAGAAAGAATTAGCGCCCCACCCGTACGACTGGATTTTTCCGCATCTGCGATCAAGGCTTGTTCCACCTGTTGTAGGTGTAGATCCAACTGATTTAAGAAAACCTGATGACACCACTGTGGCCGATTTTCCCCCTTTTTCCTACCGTAGACGAAAACTTGGTAGATTGAAGGTTGTTCATTTTTGGTCAAAGCATCCAAGTCAGTATGCTGTAGCGCGTGCAGCAAATCCACAAGAGTACGCCAACGTTGGGGACACTCTGGACTTTCACAAAGAATGTGCAGCTCATTTCCCCGCAATCGGACTTTCACACCTAAAGAGCTGATTCCTGTTGCTTGGCTTACCCATTGTATTAAGGACTGTTGACTAACTGGTAATGCTATTTTCATGGAAAGGTGAGATTGTGGATCGGGAATTGGGGAACTCGGGGACCCCACGACCGTAGGGAGTGGGGATTAGGGGCAACGGGGATTGGGGATTGGGGAACTCGGGATTGGGAATCAAGGATCAGGGATCAGGGGTTAATGTTTTATTTATCCTCTCCCTTCCCTTGTCCCTAATTCCCGATCCCCGATCACCTGTCCCCTATCCCCTATCCCCTAATCACTTGTAAACTAGAACCATAGAATTATCCACCATGAAGTTTTTAACGCTTTTATTAACTTGTTAATTTTCATTCATCAGCCAAAATGGTTACTTAAGCTCGGTAATTCTGAGCTTTGTTTAATTTTGCTGACTTTGATCGATTTCCTCTAGTTCACGAGAATTACTTATGCAAGCTGCTAATTCCAAATCTTCAGCCAACTCAGGACTTAATTTGGGTTTATTTACCATTCCCCAATCTTTGCTTTTGCAAATGGGTACAGCATCGGTGATGATGTTGCTGTTAGCAGAGAAAGCCACCGCAGAAACATTACAAGTTCTTGGGGAAGCCAGTGAAGAACTATTTCGTGGCGATCGCCTTCCCATCCTTGACTTTCCAGAAGAGAATCCAGAAAATTAGCGTCAAATATTATACTGTTTTTTCTCAAAATTATTGTGGCAAATTCCATGACGGTCAAGAGCAAAACCTGAAATCATAAAAAGTAATAGGCTTTACTAGAACACAGAATATGAGTTCCCTTTTATACTTTTTCGCTCAGGAAGTGAATATCTACCCCGCTTCAGATTTATTTTTGCGCCATCGACTACAAATAGTAGAAGAATTGTGGGAGTCCGTACTGCGGCAAGAATGCGGCCAAAAAATGGTGGATCTTTTGCGGCAGTTACGTGATTTATGCTCACCAGAAGGACAAGCAACTCTTGACCAAGCCTCCTCTGTATTTAAATTAATAGAGCAGTTAAATATCAACGAAGCTATTCGTGCAGCTCGTGCTTTTGCATTGTATTTCCAGCTGATCAACATCATTGAGCAGGACTACGAACAACGGCAGCAAATGACTCGCTATGAAGCGTCAGGTGAAGCCGGAACTCAGGAAATACCAAACCCAATTTCCTCGGTTAATTCTGAAGCCAGCAGCGGATTAGGGGCAGAATTGCTCAGCAAGAGTTGGCAAGCCAATCCCCATCGCAAACGCCAAGACACTTTCGCAGCTTTATTTCCCCAGTTATACCAGCTAAACGTACCACCCCAGCAAATTCAACGCCTAATCGCCCAATTGGATGTGCAATTAGTGTTCACTGCTCATCCCACAGAAATTGTTCGTCATACCATCCGCGATAAACAGCGACGAGTGGTAAAACTGCTGCAACAACTTGATGTTGCAGAAAAACGTGTAGGTAATCCTGATTATGCCTGGGAAGTAGCAGAACTACGGGAACAATTAATTCAAGAAATTCGCCTCTGGTGGCGTACCGATGAATTGCACCAGTTCAAACCTTCTGTACTTGATGAAGTAGACTATGCCCTGCATTACTTCCAAGAAGTTTTATTTGATGCTATTCCCCAACTTTATAAACGCTTCAAATATGCTTTAGCTAATACTTTTCCCTGGTTAGAACCACCAAGTAAGAACTTTTGTAAGTTTGGTTCTTGGGTAGGTGCAGACAGAGATGGAAATCCATCAGTCACTCCAGAAATCACCTGGCAGACTGCTTGTTATCAGCGCAAAATAGTTTTAGAAAGATACATTCAGTCAGTGAAGCGGCTAATTAATTTGTTGAGTGTGTCGCTGCATTGGAGTGATGTTTTACCAGATTTACTAGAATCATTAGAAATAGACCAGTCGCAGTTAAGTGAAGTTTACGACGAATTGGCTTTACGCTATCGCCAAGAACCCTATCGGCTCAAAATTTCCTATGTGCTGAAGCGACTGGAAAATACACGCGATCGCAACTTAGCTTTATACAATCGAGAAACACCAAAAACTGAAGTTCCTATTTATCGTTCTGGGGAAGAATTTTTAGCGGAACTACGGTTAATTGAACGTAACTTAGCAGAAACAGGATTAAATTGCCAAGAACTGGAAAATCTGATCTGCCAAGTCGAAATTTTTGGTTTTAACCTGACTTGTTTAGATATCCGCCAAGAATCATCCCGTCACTCGGATGCTTTAAATGAGATTTTGGAATACTTTGGCATTTTAAAGTGTTCTTACAATGAACTAACAGAAGCAGAAAAAGTTGCTTGGTTAGTAGGAGAATTGCAAACTCGCCGTCCGTTAATTCCCGCCGAACTACCTTTTTCACCAAAAACCAATGATATTATTGAAACTCTGCGGGTAGTGCGATCGCTACAACGAGAATTTGGTAATAATATTTGCAAAACTTACATTATCAGTATGTGTCGCCAAGTCAGCGACATCCTAGAAGTCTTACTCTTTGCTAAAGAAGCAGGACTTTACGATCCTGGTACAGCAGTAGGTACAATCCAAGTAGTTCCCCTATTTGAAACAGTGGAAGACTTGCAACGCTCCAAGAGTGTTATGCAACAGCTGTTTGAATTGCCTTTATATCGCGCCTTATTAGCTGGAGGCTACACTGCAATTCAAAAGGACAGGGAAGAAGAGGGGACAGGGGAGAGGGAAAAAGTTTCCCCATCTCCCCTGACTCCCAACCTCCAAGAAGTCATGTTGGGGTATTCTGACAGTAACAAAGACTCTGGCTTTTTAAGCAGCAATTGGGAGATTCACAAAGCCCAAAAGACTTTACAGCGAATAGCGGAAGAACATGGCGTGACTTTGCGGATTTTCCACGGGCGTGGCGGTTCTGTTGGACGTGGTGGTGGCCCAGCTTACGAGGCAATTTTGGCACAGCCTGGTCACAGTATCAATGGGCGCATCAAAATTACTGAACAAGGGGAAGTCTTAGCTTCTAAATATTCCTTGCGTGATTTAGCGCTGTATCATTTAGAAACAATGACTACTGCTGTTATTCAAGCCAGCTTATTGAAAACAGGGTTTGATGATATTGAACCTTGGAATGAAATCATGGAAGAATTAGCAGTGCGATCGCGTACTCATTATCGTTCGCTGATCTACGAACAACCAGACTTTATTGATTTCTTCCACCAAGTTACCCCAATAGAGGAAATTAGCCTGTTGCAAATTAGTTCTCGTCCAGCCCGTCGTCCTTCTGGTAAAAAAGATTTAAGCAGTTTGCGAGCGATTCCTTGGGTATTTAGCTGGACGCAAACACGGTTCTTACTCCCTTCTTGGTACGGTGTTGGCACAGCTTTGCAAGAGTTTTTAAACGAAGAACCAGAAGAAAATTTGCAATTACTGCGCTATTTCTACATGAAATGGCCCTTCTTTAAGATGGTAATTTCCAAAGCAGAAATGACTTTGGCAAAAGTAGATTTGCAAATGGCGCGGCGCTATGTGGAAGAGTTATCTGATCCTGCCGATAAACCCCGTTTCGAGAAATTATTTGCACAAATAGCCAGCGAATACTATCTCACACGGGAATTAGTACTCAAAATCACTGAACACCAACAACTTCTAGATGGTGATCCTGTCTTGCAGCGATCAGTACAGTTACGTAATGGTACAATTGTACCTTTGGGCTTCATTCAGGTTTCCCTCCTGAAGCGCCTACGCCAGTCTAAGAATATAGCTACATCTGGAGTAATTCACTCACGATATAGTAAAGGCGAACTGCTGCGCGGCGCACTGTTAACAATTAATGGTATTGCTGCTGGTATGAGAAATACGGGTTGATGTGTTAGTTAGTGGTTGGTGGTTGGTGGTTAGTGGTTAATAACCAACTACAGTCTACTTTTATTAGACTGGATAAATAGCTCCTTCAACCCACTTCAAGTGGGTTTTTGCTATTAGCCCCAAATTGATTTGAGGGCAGAATTTTGGGCTAATGAAATCTATCGAACTTATACCATTTTGGATTTTGGATTTTAGATTTTGGATTGGGAATTGCTTTACGTGTCTGGATTCTATCAATCGATCTGTCGCATTCTTTTTTCAAACTGGTATTACGTTAACTACTTTAGGGGCGCAAAGCCTTGCGTCCCCATCAACAACTAACCACTAACAACCAACAACTAAACAATTACCAAATGAAAAAATGGCTAAAAACCGAATTCTAATTTGCACCTTTTTTGCTTTACTATCCGGCTTTGTGAGTGGTTACATTGGTGGACAAATTAGCTTAAGTATTCATAGCCAAAAATGTCAAAATCAAGCCTGGGGTTTGAAGCAAGCGTGTCATGCCTGGGTAGCACCAGGGGCAATTTGGCAAGGTAGCACCACAGGATTGTGGACTGGCACAATTTTAGGGGCGTTTTTTGGTGGTTTGGTGACGCGTCCCCAACGGTGAAAAGTCGGGGAAGTGTGGGGAGTGTGGGGAACTCACCGGCCCCCACTCCCTGTCGGTCGTGGGGATTAGGGGCAATGGGGAGATAAAGGAGACAAGGAGGACAAGGAAGACAA
>NZ_AJLK01000039.1 GCF_000317205.1 Fischerella muscicola PCC 7414
AGACAAGGGAGAAATTAACTATTTCCTATCCCCTATTCCCTGTTCCCTCTTAACAAATGACTTTTGACCAATGACAACTAACAACCAACAACCAACAACCAACGACTAACCACTAACTACTATGTCTCCTACTTTTTGCCTTCTGTAAGTCAGTCCAAGCATTGATGCTGGTATCAAAGCAGCGCCATGTTTCCCCTTTGTCTTCTTGGTAGCAAAACAAGCTGCGATCGCTAGCATTGAAATCATCTGTTAGATAATATACCATCCCTCGAAAAGGGTAGGTTTTCCGACTCAAGCGCTTGGCTACGGCTTGATTAGGACATTCCACCATAAACACAGGTTGTCCATCGAAGTGAGCCAAGGAGAAGATGCACATCCGCAAAATCGCTCTTAGCCAGCTTTCTGAGTTTTCAAAATAATCATCAATAATTTTGTTGGTCAGAGCTTTTTCCAGGGTACGGTCTTTGCTTTGAGGAGTATGAGGGTCAGACATTGCACCACCTATGACCAAAACAATTGTGAACCCGGAATTCGGAATTTGCAAATAATTTCAGCAATTCCGAATAGCCAATTTTAAATTAAATTGACTATACCGTTGGTTAGAGATTAAACCAAAAATTTTATATATACAAGCGTATACGAAAATATACGGCATTTATTTAGATATAATCCTTTAGTAATTGTTTATTCTGCTGCGTCAAATCAGCTTGAGAAAAGGCTTTGGCAGAAATCAGGAGTATGGGAAAAGTATTTACTACTGAGTGTCGTTATACTTGGTAAAATTCAAATGTAAGGATGAAGTGATATTGCCATGACTACTGAAACCAACGAAGCCCAGTCAACTACAAAGGGTGCTGATGCTGTTGATGAAGCGATCGCCCAGGGAATTGATTTTGACGGTACTCCCATTCCCAGCGCCAAGCTGGAACTTTATCATCAAGTCATGGCACTAGAGGCAAATAGACAGCGTAGTGGCGTGAGTAATACTATGCGATCGCGTATAGTCCGGATTGGCGCCAAACACATTCCCCAAGATGAACTGAACCAAAAGCTTATCGATGCTGGTTTTGCACCTCTCAAAGAAAAAGAAATTGCCTTTTTCTACGGTGGCAAATAAATTTAGCTTGCATTATGATCACAAGACATATATAATAGATAAGCTGGCTTTAACTAAAGCCTTTTTTGACATGGGCGCGTAGCTCAGTGGATAGAGCAATTGCCTTCTAAGCAATCGGCCGCAGGTTCGAGTCCTGCCGCGCTCGTTTTAACTAAATATGAACCCTTAAGCACTGTGAAGTGATATAATGATTCCCTTAATTGAGGGTTCGTTCTTGTTACATCACACTAAGAACAAGGGTGATGTTGCTGCTACAAAAGCAATAGCAGACTTAACCTTGAAAGGATACTTGATTCTCACACCTGTTGTTTGTGAGCATTTGCCTTTTGATTTTGTCGCATACAAAGACAATAAATTTTATAGAATACAAGCTAAATATGCAGGAGATAACAGAGTAGTAAACAGAACTATTTGGGTAGACAAAAAAGGTATTCACCAGAAAAAGTACCAAGTAGGTGACTTTGATTTTTATGCTGTTTACTTACCTGATATAGACAAAGTAGTTTATCCTTCAGTTAATTTTAGTGGTTGCTACATAACTACCAAAGTACCTAATTCTGCAACACCTTTTTACTGGTGGGAAGACTTTATAGATTTTACAGAAGATGCATCAAAGCCAACTTACAAAGAATTTGGAGTTGATTTAACAACTAGAAAAGTTAACCTAGACTCAAGAATTCACACCAGAAAAGTAGAAAGACCATCAAAAGCAGAACTGCAAAAATTGGTGTGGGAAAAACCAACAACACAAATAGCCAAAGACTTTGGTGTGTCTGATAAGGCGGTAGAAAAATGGTGTAAGGTTTATGGAGTAGAAAAACCACCTAGAGGTTACTGGGTTAAGAAAATTAACGAAAAAATATAAAAAATGATTAAATAATTTCCTAACTAGTCAACTCCAAGTTAGGGTAGCGAAATTGACTATCAAACATACTTATATTTCCTACCTAACAGGAGTTTAAAATATGCCAATGACCCTGATTAAGGGCAACTATAGAGTTGTGAAAGCTGCTCCTGACGGTGATTCTATCAGGTTTTATCCTGATAACCCCGAAAACTGGAAACAATTACCTACACGAATCCACACTAATCATTCTGGCGGCGCACAGCTACGTCTGGACAGTATCGATGCCCTGGAAACACATTATCATGCCAGAGTTGGTAGTTTGGGTACGCAACACCAACCACTGCAATATGCTCATGCTGCGGCTAGTGAGTTGTTAAAATTTTTGGGATTTAAAAATATTACCCGTAATTCCAATGAAGTGGTTACTAAAGCAGAACCAGAACAAGTGCCTGGTTTTATTCTCACCCGTTTTGCAGATACTTACGGCACAAGTGTAGCTTTTGCCTTTAAAGGAGAATCAGAAGCTGAAGACGGCAGTAGTGTTTTCTTTGATAAATCTTTAGTGAAAAAAAGTGCGAATTATCATCTGATATCGAAAGGGCTAGTTTACCCAACTTTCTATTCTAAGTTGTATCCAGATATCCGCAAACAATTAACTCTTGCCGCAGAAAAATCTCGCCTAGATCAAAAAGGTTTGTGGCAGGTAGATCAAACAAATGCAGGTTTTGTTTTAGAGACACTAGAAACGATTACTGACAAGGTTGTTATGCTACCTAAGCTGTTTCGCCGACTACTTAGTTATCTGGCTATCAACGATGGAAGTGTTTCTCTAGAAGGGTTTTCAGATTACCTAAAATCTATGGATGACAGATTAATTATTCTTACGGAAGGCCATGTCACAGGATTTGATTTTGTGGTTGAAGTAGATGGTCAAAACCTCAAGTTAAATTATCAGCCTGAAGATTTGGTATTTATCGAAAAATAAGTAGAAGGCTGCTATGCTGAAGGCATAAGCAAACTGATTTTTTTTCATGCTGAGAATTGTATTCAGTTGGTCACCACTGAAATAACCATTAAATAAGCACTGTACGGGTGAAGCATTTGTACGAAAATACTTCATTTTGAATTGAGGATACCCATACAAATGCTTCGCCCCTACTAAACTAATCCTTAATTTCCCTATCTTTGTCTTGGGTAGGGAGATTTTTTATGCTTACATATAAATAGGTGAAGTTTTGTAAAGAACATTGACTGCTACTTTTACACCGACAAACAACTTAACATTGCCGACGGGGTGGCATCGTCTCACTCCGATATGGCAAGGTGGGGAGGAAGTGATTCAACAAGGTTTGCCACATGCCCAACTAGCACCGGCTTGGCAATTGTTACTTTTAGGCGACGGCTCCCCAACTAGACACTTACAATTGCTCACAGGTGAACCAACAGAAGTAGATGTCATTGACATGTCATTAGTTGGTATGGATTTAGATGGCGCTCCTGACTTAATCAAGGCTGTACCTGGGCCAAGATTGCGACGGCAGGTATGGCTACGTACTGCTTCTGGACAAAGGTTAGCATATGCCACTTCATGGTGGGAAGCCTCTCACGTAGATGAGTATTTACAAAATCGTTCATTACCCATTTGGGCGAGTTTAGCTCGTCTCCGCACAGAGTTGTATCGAGATGTGCAGGGGATTTACTACGGTTACTCAGATGCACTAAAGTCTGGCTTTGATGAGGAAGGGCCTTTTTGGGGGCGTCATTACTTGTTTTGGCATCACGGACAGCCTTTAACCCTAATTTATGAAGTTTTCTCGCCTTATCTAACAAAATACTTGGGGCCGATGCAGCTATTGCAAGAAGGTGGAGAACAGGAGGGAGAAGGAGAAGCTGATTGTTTAGAACCGCAACAAGCAAGTAAAAATCAAGAGGTCTTTAATTTTAATGAACTCTGATATTCTGAGAGAACAAGTCGAGTACTACCGTCAACGTGCTTCAGAATACGACGAGTGGTTCTTTCGTCAAGGACGCTACTATCGTGGTGAAGAACATCGGCAGCAGTGGTTTTTTGAAGTTGCTGAAGTAGAAACAGCCCTTCGTAGTGCTGCACCATCAGGTGATATTTTAGAGCTAGCTTGTGGCACTGGATTATGGACGCGACACTTGCTACCCTTTGCAACTTACCTAACTGCGGTGGATGCTTCTCCAGAAGCGATCGCGTTGAATCAGCAACGTCTTGGTTGTGCATCTGTAGAGTACATTATTGCCGACTTGTTTGAATGGTGTCCTCCACAACAGTTTGATTTTATATTCTTCAGGTTCTGGCTATCACATGTGCCGATGGAGAAGTTTGTGGCTTTTTGGCAGATGGTTAAGCAGGCGCTAAAGCCTGATGGCCGTGTCTTTTTTGTAGATAGCTTGCTAAATCAACAATCAACAGCACTAAATCACGCAGCTTTACATCAACAAGGATATTCACAGAGAAAGTTGAATGATGGGCGAACTTACCGTGTCGTGAAAATATTTCATGAACCAACTCAATTAGAGAAGTCTTTGCAAAATTTGGGTTGGTCTAGTAGCATTTACCGCACTGCGAACTACTTTGTTTACGGTTTAGTTTATCCAGCGATCGCAGTTTAGTCAAATTGTCACACTGTATAAAAAATCAAATATTCTTTTATTCTCAGTATCACAATAAATCTGCAAGAGGGGCTATTTTTGATGCAACTGCCTTTGTAACCGCCCCATAATTTTTAAATAAAATAATCAAAAAAATTAATATTTTATAAGTACACAAGTTTTGATATTTAAGCAATTACAGTTGCGGTAGTTAGTGACCAGGTTGTCAATTTTGCTACTTATTAATAGAAGATTAATTCAATTTAAAATTAATAAATTAAAAAAAATCATAAATTATTCATGAGAGACAACATCCCCGGCTTCTTAAACAGTAGGACTTATGCATACTCTACGAATCCTTGGCGTTCTACCGTTCCGGAAGCCGCTTGCGCGTCTATGGCGTCTTGGTGGTTGAGAGATTAAGCTTTTTGGCGATTTTTGCGTAATTCTTTAAGAAGTCAGGACTCTGGATATTGCGATTCTCACAAATCAGATTGCTATACAATGCACAAACAAAACTATCTGCAAAATAATAGTTTATGCAATAATGGCAATTTTGGAAAAAAATGGTAACTTATTACCGAAGTATATTTCAAACTCTAGATCCAAAAAATAAATGCTATTTACATCTTCAATGCTGAGGAAACCTTTTGGTTTACTTTGCCAACAAAGCAAGTAAAGAGTTCCCTAATAATGAGGTATTTGTTTCAATGGCGCTGCCTGTTGTGTCTGTTTCGATGAAAAAAAAGAAACCATCTCTGGTACTAACACTCTCGTCTGCTGGGATATTAATTGCTGGTGGTATGACGGCATACTGGCTGTTAACCCAAGGACAATTATTGTCCCGAGATTTACCAGTAGGTGCAAATATAATTCCCCAAGATGCACTGTTTGCAGTTTCTCTGACTACAGATCGCGCTCAATGGCAGAAATTACGAGAATTTGGGACAAAAGAAACTCAAATCGAACTAGATAAGAATTTAGTGCAGTTGCGCGATCGCTTCCTCACCAATAACGGTTACGATTTTCAAAAAGATATTAGTCCTTGGGTTGGTGAACAAGTAACAATTGCAATTCTATCCCCAGAAGCAATTAAACCTGCATCTAAGCCTGTAGCAACCGATGGTAATACTCCTGTCAATCAAAGGTCTACAGTGGTAGTACTACCTATTAAAAATCCCGAGCAAGCAAAAAATATTTTAGCGCAACCTAAAACTCCAAAAGCAGGTAAATGGATTGAGCGTACCTACGAAGGCATCCCCATCAAAGAAATTAACTCAGCATCGGGAGAAAATTTATCAGCAGCAATCATAGATCAGCATTTATTGGTAATTACCGATAACCCTAAAACCACAGAACGTACGATTCAAGCATATAAAAATAAAACATCACTAGCAACAACTGCGGGTTTTACTGATAATTTTCCTAAAATTGCTACTTCTCAAGCCTTTGCTCAGTTCTATGTAAATATACCTGCCTCTGCTAAAATTGCTGCTGCATCTGGTAATCGTCATTTGCCTGCTCAAGTTCTAGCACAATTGCAAAATAACCAAGGTTTAGCTGGAAGCATTTCCTTAGAGTCACAAGGAATACGTGTGAAAGGTATTTCCTGGCTAAATCCCAACAGTCAACGCACACTCAGGGTAGAAAACAAAGCCGGAAAGATGCCAAACCTTGTCCCACCAGAAACTTTGATGATGCTTTCTGGCGGTAATTTAAGGCAATTGTGGTCAGACTATGTTTCTACATCCCAGGGAAACCCACTCTCACCTATTCCACCAGAACAGCTAAAAGCAGGTTTCAAATCTTTCACTAATCTTGATTTCGAGCAAGATTTATTGAGTTGGATGGGTAATGAATTTTCAGTCTCAGTCATTCCCAGTAGTCCCCGGGACACTTTATCAGATAATTTCCGTGCCTCTTTAGTATTCATGGTACAGGCAAGCGATCGCACCCGTGCGGAAACATCTCTCAAAAAACTTGATGAAGTGATGAAAACTCAATACCAATTCCAGATTCAACAGACATCAGTAGCAGGTAAACCTGTTGTCAATTGGTTTGGGCCTTTGGGAACTTTAACCGCTACCCACGGTTGGTTAGACGGAGATGTTGCCTTCTTTGCACTTGGCGCTCCTGTTAGCGATAAGATAATTCCTAAACTCAACAATACCCTAGCAAATACTCCACTATTTCAACAAACAGTCCCTTCAGAACCCAATCCTACCAATGGTCAGTTTTTCTTAGATGTAGAACGTACAGCTAAAAACTTTCCTCTACCGACTTTACTACCCAACCAACAAACATTCTTAGCTGCCACACGCTCAATCGGCATCACATCTGCTGTTAATGATAGCCGTAGTAATCGCTATGACATTTTTCTAGCACTCAAAAAAATTGGAGATATGGCCAGTCAGGAGAGTGGGAGATAGGGAGGTGGGGAACTCACCGGCCCCTGGTGGGGTGTGATAAGTAGGGGGAGATGGTTGATAGCAATTAACCACTAACTACCAACCATCAACCACCAACCACTAACTACTAACCACTAACTACCAACCATCAACCATCAACAATCAACAACCAACTAACTACTAACTACCCCGAAACAGATAGGATCAATACTGTGAGAATCCACACCTCTAAAAAATTCACAGGGGAAAACGCTTTATGAATTTGCTTCAACTCCAAAATTGGCTAGACAATACTTCCTTTGCCGTCCTTTTTACCACAATGCTGATTTATTGGAGTGGGGCGGCTTTTCCCAAGTTGCCCTACTTGCCAGCATTAGGAACCGCAGGAATGGCGATCGCAAATTTGTGCATTGCCACAATGTTAGGGGCGCGATGGCTAGAGGCTGGTTATTTCCCTCTCAGCAATTTGTATGAATCTCTGTTTTTCCTCGCTTGGGGGATCACTACTATCCATCTGATTGCAGAAAACAACAGCCGCAGTCGTTTGGTGGGAGTTGTTACAGCCCCTGTTGCCATGAGTATTACTGCTTTTGCTACTCTCACACTACCATCCCAAATGCAAGTAGCAGAACCTTTAGTACCTGCATTGAAATCAAATTGGCTAATGATGCACGTTAGCGTCATGATGCTAAGTTACGCTGCTTTGATGGTAGGTTCATTGTTGGCGATCGCTTTTTTAGTTGTCACTCGTGGGCAGGAGATTCGACTCCAGGGTAGTTCTGTCGGGACTGGTGGCTATCGCAGCAACGGCTACCGCTTGCAAAAAGCAGGTGAATTAATTTCTCAATCATCAGCAATGATTGCAGACAATAATGGTAATGGTGTTGCCCGTTATGAATCCACCAACAATGGTAAAACCGCCGTTTTGGATACCGTATTAGCGCCTACAATCCAAAGTCCAAAATCCGACACCCAAGATTCTCAACCTCTTTCTCCCCAACGTCTTAGCCTGGCTGAAACCCTAGATAACATAAGCTATCGGATCATTGGACTCGGATTTCCTCTGCTGACAATTGGTATTATTGCTGGTGCAGTTTGGGCTAACGAAGCTTGGGGTTCTTACTGGAGTTGGGACCCCAAGGAAACCTGGGCGCTAATTACCTGGTTAGTATTTGCAGCATACCTCCACGCCCGTATTACTCGTGGTTGGCAAGGACGTCGCCCAGCTATTTTAGCTGCTAGTGGTTTTGTCGTTGTCTGGGTTTGCTATTTGGGTGTGAATTTATTGGGTAAGGGTTTACACTCTTACGGCTGGTTCTTTTAGAAATCTCGCTCTATTTATTTAGCAAAGGGGCTAGCTATAGCAATTCTATTAAGGTTGACGTTAAATTTTTTCACTAACTGCAAAAGACGCACAGGTAGAAAATTAAAGAGTTCATAAATCATCTTTGATCAGGATAGTAAATTTGAAATTAACTGCAATCTCCTGGGAACTATAAATTTAGTTCTAGGAGATTGATTATGAATGATAAGTGGGAAGCGTTAAATCCTGAGGATGATGTTGTGTATTTTCGTCAACCTTTGTTTGAAGATTCAAATCACACCCAATTGTTATTTGAACTAATAAATAAAATTAAGGCTGCTTCTTGTGAAGGTGTTTCATTAAGAGCATTTTTTGAAGAGGGATTAGATTGTCACGTTCTAATCCCTGGTAAAAAGTGGCGAGAAGGTAAAATTAGATTACGTGTAGAATTTTGTTCTGATGATTCGGAGGAATCAGATAATAGTCAGCAAGAATCAGAAATAGACTACTATCGTCAATTTAAAGACTTTACGAATTACAAAGAGTTTAATAACTAATGTTTTATATTTTTGATTAAACGCAGAGGGGCGCAGAGTTAGTAAGAGAGGGACACAGAGTTTTTTAAGGATAATTCGTACTGCAAAATTCAAAATATGATAAATTTTTTTATGGTACAAGCTCTGAAATAAATCTTGTAGAACTAATCCAAAATCCAAAATTTTAAATCATATTAGCGGATGACATGGACTCCCCTACATGCAAAAATCCATCGCACTATCCGATCGCGTCACCTGTTTGAACTTAACCAGCACTTACTAGTTGCAGTTTCCGGTGGACAAGATTCTCTTTGTTTAATCAAATTATTGTTAGATTTACAACCAAAATGGGGATGGAAGTTAGGTATTGCCCACTGTGATCATCGCTGGCGGACTGACTCACAGGCTAATGCCCAACACATAGAAAATTTGGCTAAAAATTGGGGTATATCTTTTTACTTAGAAACTGTAGAAACGCAAGAACTACAGTTAGTACAAAGTGAGGCTGCTGCACGGGAATGGCGGTATCAAGTTTTGAGTGCGATCGCCCAAGAGCATAATTATAAATGTGTAGTTACAGGTCACACAGCAAGCGATCGGGCAGAAACACTACTTTATAACTTAATTCGTGGTACTGGTGCTGATGGTCTGCAAGCTTTGACTTGGCAACGCTCACTTGTTGATGGCATTATGCTGGTGCGTCCACTTTTAGAAATTACCCGCACAGAAACTGGGCAATTTTGCCAAGATTTGCAACTGCCGATCTGGGAAGATTCTACAAATCAGGATTTAAAATACGCCCGTAACCGCATTCGCCAAGAACTGATACCATATTTGTCAGAAAATTTCAACCCAAAAGTAGAAGCAGCTTTAGCTCAAACAGCAGAACTACTGCAAGCGGAAGTGGAGTATTTAGAAAAAGCTGCTCAGGCGTTGCGAGAAGAGGCGATGGGAGGAGGAACAATTATCCCATCAGATACTCCCAACCACCCTCTCAAACTCAATCGTCGCGTGTTACAGAAAGTCCCACTCGCTTTGCAAAGACGTGTAATGCGGCAAGTGTTACAACAAATACTTCCTGTAGCTCCCACATTTGAGCAAATAGAAAAACTTACAGCTTTAATTACAGCACCAAATAAATCGCAAACTGATCCATTTCCCGGTGGTGCGACAGCGATAGTAGAAGGTGATTGGATCTGGATTAAATCTTAAATCAATTGTGAATTTATAAAAGTCGGTAATGCATAACGGTGCGAGTGTTAAGTTATCAGTTGCAAACAGCTAACTGTTAACTGTAAACGGATTACCAATTACGGCCGCTAACGGATAATCTATCTGTGTCTATCTGTGTGCATCTGTGTGTATCGGTGGTCGATTTCCAAAAAATGATTTTGGTCAAGGCTTAACTCACATTAGCCATAATTCATAATTTTTCATATTGCTGACAATTCTGGTTGAGAAATTAAACTCAGGATAACCTGACGCATCTGGGTAATAGCCTGGAGTTGAGAATCACCAATTTGTTGAACTTCCGCTAAAGAATCAGAAACGCCTTGTAGTTTTTGTCGCAACCCATCCAAGGAATCTTGAATTGGTTGTAAAGCTTGTTGATATAAATTTAGCTGACCTTGGGATTGGGCAGTTGTTGTTCGCAAAGACAGCAAATTTTGCTCCATTGTTTGCAGTTCCTCACGTTTCATTGCCTGTGCTTGAGTTTGCTGCTCAATATCTGCTTGTATCTGATTAATGCTAGCTTGTACCTGCTCAATCTCTGTTTCTAGATTTTGTAGGGTTTCTGACAGTTGTTGTCGTTGTTTTTGGATTTGTTCGAGTACTGGACTTAAATCCAATTTTTCATCTTCATCCGCGACGGTTTGTCCTTGTCGCCGCAGTAGTACTATTTTGTGCTGCTTGAGCAGTGCTTGACGCTCAAGTAAATGGCGACGTTGTCCTACCAAAGTTTCATTTAGCATCTGGTAGTGGTCTTTTTCATCAGCTAGTTCCGTTTCTAATTGACTCCGTTCACTTGCCGATGCTTGATTTATTTTTTGTTGGATTTCTTCTATAGCTTCTTGTTTATATTTCAGTTCTTGTTCTTGATCGTTGACAAAGCTAGAGTCTATGTTTAGTTTGTCCTGCAAGTCTTGTACTATTTTTTGCAGTTCTTCTAGAGGCATTTTTTCCAAAGTTTCAATATCAAACTCTGGAGAGGGAACAACATCACTAGAATTTGCAGCTAAAGAGTAAATTTGTCGGTATAACTGTTCCTGATATTGCAGTTGCTCTTTCAGTATCCGAACATACTCTTGTTTGCTATGGAGAGTAGTTGTGTTCGCCTGCAACTGAGCTGTTTGTTGTTCTAGAGAATTTTGAGTTTGCTGCCATTCATTTTGGCGTTCCGAGAAAAGTTGCGACAAACGTTCAATTTCAGCCTGTTGTTCCTCAGTTAATATTCTTTGTTGTTCTAGTTGTTGCCAGTGGGGATTGAGCAAAGTTTGCTGTTTTTCAACCATTTCAAATGCTAGATGCAGATTTTCCCGCACTATTTCTGTCGGAGCAACACTACTAGAAAGCTGATGTAGCAACTCTTGTAATACTCGACTTTGTTCTTCATCCATCACAGTTCCTGGCTGCAACTGTGCTTGATGTTCTTCTAGGCGACGCTGCTCACCTCGTAAATGCTCCCAAGCTCCTTCCAGTTCTTGGCGGTTACGCTCAATTTCTTGTTGCAACCTTTCGATATCAGCACGGGAAGTTTCAACTTCTTGTTTTTCTGCATCTAAGCGTTGAAACTCATCCTCCATTTGTTGCAGTTGTTCTAAGCGCGTTTCCATTTCTATTTCGCGGCGGTTAAGTTCCTGCGCTTGAAATGTCAATGACTCTTTCCACTGGTCAATTTCTTCTTCCTTCAGTTTAAATTTTTCTAGTTGGCGAGAAAAATTCTGCAAAATGTTCACTAGCGGTCGTCCCGCTTCTTGAATTCGCTGTACTTGACGCTGAGGATTCAATTCTACGAGTACGAGCGCCCCATCATTTAATTTACTGGCTTCGTCAACTGCAATAACTTCTTCTGATCCAGTACTCCAACTCTGATCAGTCCGTTGACAAGCCAGAAGTTTCAGTTCCGTTTTGCCACCACCACCAAGTAAACCGCCTTTTTGTTTTTGTACTTCTGCTAAATACAGCACACCTTTAATCCTTTTGATGCACTTAATAAATTTGTTTTTGGTTATACATTAGATAATTAGGTTAACCTGCCTTGTTTAACCCCAATCAGAGGTAAACAAGACAGGCAAAATTTATGTATAGACAGGAAATATCACGTCTGGATATTCATACAACCAAATTGTTGTTTCTCCAATATTTTGTACTGTTGTGAGTTATGATGACTACCGTGTTATCACTCAGTTAATCTAGGTATATTAAAAAATATTAAATTTTATTGATTGGTTGGTGGTTGGTGGTTGTTGGTGAGACCAGCCCCCAAAAAGGCGGTCTCCGTCACGTAGACGCGTAGACGCGAAGCGGCTTCCGCAGGTAGCGGCTTAAGGTAAGGGTAGGGGGACTGGCGAACCCGTAGACACGAAGTGGCTTAAGGTAAGGGTAGGGTTGTTAGTGGTTGTAGAGACGTGCCATGGCACGTCTGTACATTAGTTAGTGGTTAGTAGTTATTTTTCTTCCTTGTCCCCCTTGTCTTCCTTTTCTCCCATGTCTCCCTTGTCTCCCCCTTCCCAGTTCCCCAAAAAAGGAGTGCCTTTTCACTAAATGCAGGGAAATTTATATGAAATAGATATCCGCAGTATCCTGCAATTAATAGAGTTGGGGCAGCGTACTGGACAACTGTTTGTAGAAGCCCATAGCTTTCACAAAAGTCCCCAACTTGGGAGAAATCACAATGGCAAGAATTTATCTTGGTTCGTATTTTTTCTGAACGGTGAGATTGTTTATGCAACCGATAGTGATAATAGTTTGTTGCGCTTGAGTGATTATTTACGTCATTATCAAATCAAGGTACAGCTGGATGAAGAACAACGAGCCTGCTTAGAAGCGTTGAATGCACCGGAATACGCCTATTTATGGACACTATTAGAGCAGAACATCATTGATCCAATCCAAGCTCGCAGTATTATTCATAACTTAGTGCATGAGACTCTCTTTGACCTGCTGAATTTACAGCAGGGTAGCTTCGTTTTTGCAGTGGGTTCTGCACTGACACCACAATTAACGACTCTAGAGATTACACCTTTACTGAGCAAAATCGTGAAGCAGGTGCAACAGTGGAAGCAACTGTACCCTTACATTCTGTCTCCAGAACAATTTCCTATACTCACTGATATAGTAAATCTACGCTCTTCACTACCAGCAGTGACAGTTAATAAACTACAGCATTGGGCTGGTGGTCAAACATCCCTACGCCAATTAGCTCGTTATCTCAACCGTAATATTGTAACTGTCGCTAAGGCCATGTACCCGTATGTTCAACAGGGCTGGGTGCATTTAGTAGACTCAGACACAACTGAATTATTAACAAATCAACAAGACAAAACACTTACCTTACAAGAAAAACACAAGCAACGCATATTGTGTATTGATGATACACTCAGCATCTGTACGCACATAGAGACGATTTTGCAAACCCAAGGTTATGAAGCGATCGCCATAACTAATCCCCTAGAAGCACTCAGTGTGGTTTTTCAATTCCAACCAGATTTAATTTTTTGTGATATTGCCATGCCAGAGTTGACTGGATACGAGATTTGTGCAATGCTGCGACACTCCCAAGCGTTTCGGAATCTACCTATTATTATGCTTACCGCCAAAGAAGGATTTTTTGATCGAGTCAAAGCCACAATGGTGGGAGCTACCGATTATTTAACCAAGCCATTTGGGCATACTGAATTAGTAATCCTGGTGGAGAAATATTTAAACTACAGTGGATGTGAAGTAACAAAAAAAACACAGCACTTGTTGATCCGGTAAAAGATAGAGTAAAAAATAATATCTACAGAACCAGCCAGCCTAAGAAAAACCTCATTACCTAGTAAAAGTGAAAAATAGATTTATTTTATACAGTAAATGCTTACGGGGAAATCAGGGCATGTTCCCAGTAGGGACGTCTATATCAGGAGGTAGATAGGGGCATTTATGAGTACAGTTCTGATCGTGGAAGACAGTATCGCCCAAAGGGAGATGATTACAGACCTCCTGAAAGCGAGTGGCTTAACAGTAACCCATGCCAGTGATGGAGTAGAAGCGTTGGAAGCAATTCAAACAGCTCCTCCTGATTTAGTGGTATTAGATATTGTCATGCCCCGAATGAATGGCTACGAAGTTTGCCGCCGTTTAAAGTCCGACCCCAAAACCCAAAATGTCCCCGTAGTTATGTGTTCTTCCAAAGGAGAAGAATTTGATCGTTATTGGGGGATGAAACAAGGTGCAGACGCCTACATAGCCAAACCATTCCAACCGACTGAGTTGGTGGGAACAGTCAAACAACTACTGCGAGGATAAGGATGAGCAGAACATGGTCAACAAACCGGACTTTTTAGGAGGCAGTGGACAAGATCACTTTCGTCCGGAATTACAAGTAGAAAGTCCTGAAGGTGAGTTACATTTGCGGTTTTTTATTCCTTCGCGTCAGGAGTTTGCACTACCAGCAACTGGTATTCGCGAAGTCATCGAACTGAGTCCTGATCGAATCACCCCCATCCCTAATGCTTCTCCTTTACTTTTGGGTACTCTAAATTTACGAGGTCGAGTCATCTGGGTGGCTGATTTGGGTCAATTTCTGGGAGAAGCAACAGCATTAAACACAGACCGCGCCGAAATTTCGGTGATCGCCATAGAAGAACAAGACACAATTGTGGGCTTAGCAGTAGAAGAAATTGGCGGTATGCATTGGCTAGACGCACAGCATCTTATGGCACCAACAAATGTAGCGGATACTATGGCTCCTTTTTTGCGGGGAGAGTGGTTACTAGATGCTCAAAACAAACAGTATTTGCGACTACTAGATCAAACAGCAATTTTACGTAGTGCGCGTTGGGCAGGATGAAATAGGGAGGCAATACATGGCAGCGAGTATAGACGATTACGTGCAGACATACCAACAGGCTTTAACAGCCTACGCGCAACAAGACTACCAAGGAGCAGCCACTCTGATTGACGAGGTGGTGCAAAATCTACCAAATGACCCAAACACTCATTTGTTGCGGGGTCATGTCTACTATGTTTTACAGCAGTATGATGTGGCGAAAGTAGAATATCAAAAAGTATTGGAATTAACTCAAGACCCAGAAATTACTGTTTTTGCTGAAAGTGGTCTGGATAATATCAATCAATATCAACAGGAATTAAATGCTTTTATTGATGAGGATGATAACTCTCAGCAATCTTCACAAGAGTCTTCTATTTTTGCGGCAGCACAACCAGCAGAACAAGAATTAGAAAAGTTAGAAATTTTAGAAGACTTAGATAGTAATAGCTTTGACTTCAATGCGATCGCAACTCACGAAGAATCACCAGAAGATATAGACAATCCATTTGGACTATCTACAGATAGTAGTGAGTTTGATCCAGGTGTAGACTCCTGTGAAACTTTCAACGATAATCCTTTTGCCTCATCTCAAACAGAAGCAGAACCAACTTCACAAGCCAATATCTGGGAAGGAGCAGAATTAGAATTACCTGCTTTTTTACAGGATGATCTTTCATCTTCTACGGAAAAAACAGAAATAAATAGCAATTTAGCAAGAAGTGATACAAGTACTACTCACCAGAATTTAGGGAAAAATCAGCCAAATATTCGTGATCCAGATTTTGCCAAAATTACTTTAACACCTAGTCATAGCTTTAATAGTCAGGAAAATGATTCTGCTGAGCTAATCTCACAAAAACATGGTGATGATAGTTTGCACAACATCAACACAAGGAATTTTGACCAAGAAACTTTACTGGTAGAAGAAACAGGAACAGATGTTGAAATCACAGAAATTAATAGTGTGGAATACAGCAGTAAAGAAAAATTTTCCTCAACAGCTTCTTTCAACAGCACTTTTACTATAGAAGACAAACAACTAAACTCCAATTTCCCAACAGAGCAAAACCAGAACTTTGATGATGACAGTTTTGATCTAGAGGCATTTGAATCAGCTTTTGGTTCCCAGTCATTCTCGGAAAACGAACATGAAGGTATTAACAGTAAATTAAATGGCCAGGTTCCTCAAGGTAGCAACATTGAGTTTTTAGATGACTTTGATGAATTTGACGATCTGGGAAATATTCAAGCAGAATTTGATTTTGTGACTAATTCTGGTTTCGGTGACTCGCAACTAAATTCTGGATCACTGACATCGAACAGCAGGAGTTTTAGTCAAGCCTTTGAAAATTCTGGGATTGCTGAAAAAAGGAAGGAAACTGCGGATAACTCCACACAAAGCGATCGCGATGATGAATTGTTTAGCATCACTGGTTCCCAAGAAGCAGTCCCAGTCTTTACCCAAACAGACGTTACTAACATCGAACCCCAAGTCAGCGTTGAACAAGGGATTCTCGCACCCCTAGAAAATGCCCCACTAGCCAAAAAGCAATGGATCGTTGCTGGCTGTGTGGGTGTAGTTTCCGCTGTGGTTGTAGCTGTAGTTAGTTTCACTGCGACGACAGTTTCTCCACCCCAGCAACGGGAGTCTGTACGCAATACTGGCTGGGCGATGGCATTAGCAGCAGGGCTTGTCAGTTTTGCAACTACGGGTATCATGGGCAATCTCACTCTCAAGCAAATCCGTCGCACAACCAAAGATTTGCAAAACCAATTTGATGCTGTACGCAAAGGTAATCTCAGCGTCCAAGCTACTGTCTACTCAGAAGATGAGTTAGGACAGTTAGCTGCCGGCTTCAATGAAATGACACGGGTTATTTTTACAACCACAAACGAAGCCACACGTAAAGCCCAGGAACAGGAAGAAGCCAAAGAGAATTTGCAACGGCAGGTGATTCGTCTCTTAGACGACGTGGAAGGAGCCGCCAGGGGAGATTTGACTGTCCAAGCTGAGGTGACAGCCGACGTCTTAGGAGCAGTTGCTGATGCTTTTAACTTAACAATTCAAAATCTGCGGGATATCGTCCAACAGGTAAAAGTCGCAGCGCGGGAAGTTACCAAAGGTGCAACTAACTCAGAAACCTTTGCCAGAGCATTATCCAGCGATGCTTTACGCCAAGCCGAAGAGTTAGCAGTCACCCTCAATTCGGTACAAGTAATGACCGATTCTATCCAAAGGGTAGCAGAAGCAGCACGAGAAGCAGAAACAGTTGCCCGAGAAGCCAGCGCGATCGCTCTCAAAGGAGGGGAAGCGGTAGAAAATACCGTAGCGGGGATTTTGGAAATTCGGGAAACCGTCGCTGAAACCACTCGCAAAGTGAAGCGACTAGCAGAATCATCCCAAGAAATTTCTAAAATTGTGGCGTTGATTTCGCAAATTGCTTCTAGAACCAACTTGCTAGCTCTCAACGCCAGTATTGAAGCAGCCAGAGCCGGAGAAGCGGGACGGGGTTTTGCGATCGTTGCGGATGAGGTACGCCAGCTAGCTGATAAATCTGCCAAGTCTCTGAAAGAAATTGAACAAATAGTTATGCAAATTCAGAGCGAAACAGGCTCAGTGATGACAGCGATGGAAGAAGGTACCCAGCAGGTAATTCAAGGTACAAAACTGGCAGAAGAAGCCAAGCGATCGCTAGAAAATATTATTCAAGTAGCAAATCGCATTGATATTCTCGTACGTTCCATCACTTCCGATACCGTCGAACAAACAGAAACTTCTCGCGCTGTCGCTCAAGTTATGCAATCTGTAGAACTCACAGCCCAAGAAACATCCCAGGAAGCACAACGGGTTTCCGGCGCACTGCAAAACTTGGTAGGCGTTTCCCGTGATTTAATCGCCTCCGTAGAAAGATTCCGAGTAGAAACAACTGAAACTAGATAAAAAGGATGAAGTATGAAGTATGAAGTATGAAGTATGAAGTGTTAATCATCCTTCATCATCCATCCTTAATATTCTATGTTTTTCATTCTTTATCCTTTATCCTTCATCCTTGACTATGCTGCCAGAACAACAACAGCGCATTCTCGGTTACTTTATTGAAGAAGCAAAAGAACATCTGACCACAATCGAGCAGGGGTTGCTGAATCTGCAAAGTACGATTAAAGACCCAGAAATGCTCAATGAAGTCTTCCGGGCGGCTCACTCCATTAAAGGAGGAGCGGCGATGCTTGGTCTGAGTAGCATTCAGCGTACTGCCCACCGCTTAGAAGACTGTTTTAAAGTCTTAAAAGAGTGTCCGGTGCAGGTTGATCAAAAGCTAGAGTCTTTGTTTCTAGGTGTATCTGATACCCTGAAAGCGCTGTTAGAAAATTTAACCGGGCCATTTGGTCTGACAGAGGAGACTGCCAGTCATATCATGTCAGAAGCAGAACCCGTGTTTGGGTGGCTAAACGAACATCTGGAATTGCTGGTCAAACAAGGAACTACAGGAGTAGCAGCCGCAGATAGTGATCGCTGGCAACAGTGCCAAAACCTCGTATTGCAAAAACTCCGGGAAATGTTGCAGCTATTTAAGCAACCAGCAACACCTGAAACGCGGCAGAGTTTGCAAGACTGCTGTAGGCAATTAGTCGAACTTGGTGAACAATTAAATTGTGCGTCTTGGTGTAATTTGTGCCAAGCCACAGGTCAAGCGATCGCTAATCAAGAAAATAGCTATTTGACATTAGCAAAAATCGTTATTACAGATATCAAGCAAGCTCTAGAATTAGTCCTGACAGGTAGAGAAGCTGAAATTATTATTAGTCAGCAACTAGAAGCATTAATTCCACCTCAAATAGAACTATTAGATATCACAACTGATTTGCAGCAAGAGGCTGACATAGAAGCAGTTCCATCAACAGTAGCAGAGGAAACTGTATTCGCCACACCTGTTGAAAATGCCAATGCTGAAGACAGTGCCGCATCAACTACAGATAATTTTACTGAGTTAACAAATTCATCAGACGCAATAGAAGTTAAACAAGAAGATAGCATCAAAAGTCTATCAGAAGTTTCTGAACAATTGGGTATTAATATAGATAATTTAGTTGAATCTACAGCACAATCAGAATCCTTAGAATTTGCCCAAGATAGTATCAGTAATCTATCATATTTATCTGAGCAAATTCAGGAAAACACAGATGATTTTGATGAATTTATTATCCAATCTTCAGCACAAGATTTAGAATTAGAAAATACCATTACTAGTCTATCTGAATTATCGAATCCTTTTGAGATAGAGGATGAAGAAAACGAAAATTTAGATATTGAAAGTTTAGAAATTAACGGGCCAGAAGTAGGAATAGCAGAGTTGAATACTCTTGCCCAGTTATTTGAAAGCGAAACTCCTGACTTTAATGAAACTTGGGATATTGAAGAAGAAGTTATCGAACCAGATGCCACAAATGATGAAATTGCAGCCCAGAGCAATGATAGCCAAACCAAAGATACTAGCAACGACTTTGCAGAATTATTATCTTTAGAAGGTAACACAAATATTTATGAAAACCAAACAATTAATGTCAAAGAAGAATTAACTCTTGTACAACTATTTGGTGATGACTTTTTAGAAGAAGAAAATTTAGAATCAAATCTGGATGATTCAGTCACGCCTATCAATGAAAAACACTATCAACAAATACAATCTAGAAATCAAGCAAATGAGATAGAAATATCTCAGACTTTAGACAATAAACCTGAAGATTTATTGGCAGAATCTGAAAATCAGAATGCACTTGAAGAAGTTAGTTTAGAAAGTACCCAACCAACAGAAGAAAAGTGGAATTTAGATAGTCTATTTACTGAGACACAAGAAGAGCATAGCCCGACTATTAGCATCGAGGCACCAGGATTTGATGATTTATTTGATCACCTCAGCACTACAAAAGCAGAGTTTTCTCCTGCCACAGAGGATGTAGGTTTATGGACACAGACAGAAGAAGCAGGGCTAGGTTTAGAATTTTCTGGGGAACAAGACGCAGCCAAAGCTTTAGAAGAAATTTTGTTTGCTGCCGCAGCTGCTGATGATATTTTTAGCGATCGCCAACAGCCAACACCAGAGTCTGTGACAGATTTTGAACTGCAAGATTTAGATTTAGGTTTACCACAGGAATTAATTCTCTCAACAGATGCTAGCGATGATGATTTCTTTGCAGAATTAATAGCAAATGAATCTCACAATTCATATCCTGTCGATGAGAAATTATCTCCTCAGGAAATTCGCAATCTCTCGCAATTGCCAGAAGCTCTAGAATTCAGTCCAGAATTTACTAATTTTCCTACAGAAATCCAAGATTTCGATTTACCTCAACTAAATACTGATCAAGAAATTAACTGGTTCGATGCAATCAAAATAGAAGAGGATAGCAACGAAAATCTGGAATTTTTATTTAATGATTTGTCAACACCAGATACTCATGAATTGCAAGTTGATAGTATAGATAATTCTTTTGCTTTCCCACAGCCAAATATAGCTGATGATACATCCTCTACAACAGATTCAGAAGTGAATTTGCTGGATGACAATCAAGCTGACTTTTCACAGGATCTGGAAAACCTCTCTCCAAACCTCTCCCCTACAAGGAGAGAGGCTTTAAAAATTCCCCCTTCCATACCAGGAAAGGAGGCTAGTGGTTTAGGTCAAGCGATGATTGTTCCATATGAGGTGAAAACTCAGGAAAATCAAGAGACTATAACAGAATCTAGTGAATCACTATTAAATTTCCACCCAGAAGAAATCAACCAGGAAGATGACCAAAATCATTCGCAACTGGAAATTACAGATTCTGAATTACCAGTACAACAGTCAAGCTTTGATCATGAGGAAATAATTGCCGACTCTGGATACACAGAGCAACCTCAAGAGGCATTTTCTGCTGCAAATTCAATTGAGGAAACAGAATTAGAAGTTGATGCTTTTGCAGAAGATGCATTTGCTGATTTGGATGATTTACTTAAACAAGAAATATCATCAGAGGCTCATACTTCCAAAATTCCAGATATCGAATTTGCTGCCTTAGAAGAAATGCTAGCTTGGGGGGAGCAAGATGAAGAGGTGGTAGTAGCTGAACAATCTACTCCAATTTATTCTACAAAAGATAGCAGAAACCAAACTTTATCCCCAGAGATTGAGAATGAATTTAAAGAATTAGAAGGGATGGTAGGGGGAGCAGTCACACCCAGTACAGTCAATTTATCGGGTGGACGCAACTCTGGTTGGAATGCTTCCAGATTTGAGCAGTTAATGAAAGTACCTGTCAAACATCTGGATGATCTGAGTAATTTGGTTGGGGAGTTGGTAGTTAACCGCAATACCCTAGAGCAGGATCACGAACGTTTGCGCCAGTCATTAGATAATCTACTGCATCAGGTACAACAACTCTCGGATGTGGGAGCAAGAATGCAGGAATTGTATGAGCGATCGCTACTAGAAGCATCTTTGTTAGCTAGTCGCAAAAACAGCAATTTTGGTCATTCAGATACAGATAGGGGTTTTAGTGAACTGGAAATGGATCGCTTCACACCTTTCCACACCCTGTCTCAAGAAATGATTGAACTGATCGTGCGGGTGCGGGAGTCTGCGAGTGATATTGATTTTGTCACCGAAGAAACCGAACGTGTCGCGCGACAATTTCGACAGGTAACAGGACAACTGCAAGAGGGGCTGACAAGAGCGCGAATGGAGCCTTTTTCCCAGGCTACCGATTTATTACCGCGAGGTGTGCGCGACAACTCAATCAAGTATGGTAAGCAAGTAGAGTTAATCATTCAAGGTCGAGACACCTTGATTGACAAGATGATTTTAGAACACCTCAAAACACCCTTAACGCATTTACTGAACAATGCGATCGCTCACGGGATTGAAACGCCTGAGGAACGCCAAGCTAAAGGTAAATCCCCTGTGGGAACCATTACTGTTTGTGCTTTTCATCAAGGGAATCAAACCGTCATTTCCGTTAGTGATGACGGTGCTGGGATTAATTCAGATGGGGTGAAAGCAAAGGCAATCAGAGTCGGGTTCATCACTCCCATCGAAGCCCAAACAATGTCCCGCGCTGATGTTTATGACCTACTGTTCCAACCAGGTTTTAGCACCAAAGATCAGGCAGATGACTTAGCTGGTCGTGGTGTCGGTTTAGACGTAGTCAGGACAAAAATCAATGAAATCCGAGGGGTGATTTCTGTTGATTCTGCGATTGACAAAGGTACTACCTTCACTATTCGTCTACCATTAACCCTCAGTATTTGCAAGGCTCTGTGCTGTGTTTCTGATAAAGCCAGAATCGCCTTCCCAATGGATGGCGTAGAAGATACCCTAGATATACCTGTAAAAAATATTCAAGAGGGTGACGCAGGTGAAAAACTCATTCCTTGGCGCGATCGGATGCTGCCATTCAAACCTCTAAAAGAACTTTTAACCTTCAATCGCCAACTCAGCCGGGGTAACGTTTATGGCGGTAATCGAGACGATGATATGATTTCCGTAGTTGTAGTGCGATCAACAAATACGCTAGTCGCCTTACAAGTTGACCAAGTGCTGAGCGAACAAGAAATTGTGATTAAACAATTTGAAGGCCCCGCCCCCAAACCAATTGGTGTAGCTGGTGCTACCGTCTTGGGTGATGGTCGAATTATGCCAATTGCTGATGTCCTAGAAATTATCGATATCTTCCAAGGAAGAACCTCTAAACAAAATACAGTCAGTATCTTAAATCAAAAAGCAGCTCCAACTCAGCCAGATACAACTGCAACTACGATTGATCCAACAGTCCTAATTGTCGATGACTCAATTACAGTTAGAGAGTTGCTTTCTTTAACCTTTAATAAAGCGGGTTATCGGGTAGAACAGGCACGTGATGGACAAGAAGCTTGGGATAAACTTCGTTCTGGTTTACCCTGTGACCTCGTATTCTGTGACATTGAAATGCCTCGTTGCGATGGTCTAGAATTACTTTCTCGCATTCAAAAAGACCCAAGCCTCAATCATTTACCTATTGCTATGCTCACCTCCCGAGGTGCAGACAAGCATCGACAAATGGCTATCAGCTTGGGAGCAAGTGGTTACTTCACCAAACCCTATCTGGAAGAAGCGCTATTAGAAGCAGCATCGCGGATGCTTAAAGGTGAGAAACTAGTGGCTAGTTAGTTTGAAAAATGCACAAAAAAGAGCCAGATCCATCTGTGTGCATCGGTGTGCATCTGTGTTCGATTTTTCATCCCCAAATTTATTTGAGGGCGAAATGTTGAACTAATGAAATTTATCAAATTCATTCCTTTAACTTGCTAATTTTCGTTGCCTTCTCGGAGCAATTACACGCAGTACCATTGCTAAAACTAACAAAATTACTAGTGGCAAATATATGAGTACAGAGTGGAAAATTTTCATACTAAATTCAACTGTAAAAGCCAGCCAGAAATAATACATTCCCGCAGTGTGCAAAACCTTCCAACCACGTTGACTTAACACAGCAGCAGGACGCTGGAATGAGGTTACAGTCATGGCAAAGATGAAAAGATAACCTAAAATTCCTAAAGGATCAAATTTGGGGTAAGCACCAGAACTGACGTACCATAAACCAGTCCAAGCGATCGCATATTCTGTTAAAGTTAAATTCTGGTCTAAATGGTCATGAATATAACTGACTACTTCCCTTAGCTTATACTTAGGCAATCCACCTGTATAACTTTTTATATCCTGTTGGCGTGAAGAGTATCGTCTCAGTAAATGTGCGGAAAGTGCTGTTGTCATTGACTCTACATACAGCCGACTGTCTGCACCTCCTGTTTCGAGTTCTGCTTTTAGCGCCAAGCCTAGATGCTGAATTAACGGATCACGTAAATGCCACTGTGGTAAAAGCTCAAACTGTTCTACATCAATGGATTCATCTACTACACGCGCTAACTTTGCAGGTTCCAAAAACAACTCTAGTAATGGCACTTCGCGATCGACTTTTGCTTGGGGAAAGAGTTGAGTTGCTGGGATAATAGCAATCTCACCTTGAGTGTAATCAATATGCTGCCAACGTCCATTCAGCATATAGCTAGCACGAAAATCATCCAGAGCAATAATAATAAAATGCTGACCCAGGTAAACTTCAGGCATGGGATCGTTAGCGGGTTCTATTTCATAGAGAAGGTGTAAACCATCCCATCCCCCTTCAAACAAATGTAAATGCTGGGGAGGCTCGTTATCAGACACGGTTTTAAATTACTCTACAGGCTTCAATTCTTAGCTTAGAATACCTTTTAGATCCAACACAAATCCAGGTAACACATCCTCTCCTGACAAACTGAGAGGAGATTCTAAAACTTCCACCTTTTGCCCTATTCGGTAAATTTCTACTTGTTGATTTTGGGGGTCAATCAACCAACCCAGACGCACACCACAATCGATATATTCCTGCATTTTTTGTTGTAGAGTCTCTAAGCTGTCAGTTGCAGAACGTAATTCCACTACAAAATCAGGAGCCATAGGTAAAAACTTAGCAGGATCTGGGTTTAAAGCTTCTATACGTTCTTTTCTTACCCAAGATGCATCAGGAGAACGATTTGCACCATTGGGAAGTTTAAAACCTGTGGATGAATCAAAAGCTAAGCCTGTACCATCCGCTTCTGTCCAAAGTTCCAAGCGTGCTGTCAACTTTGCATTCCGGTTTCCGCTTTCCCACCCCGTCGGCGGCATAATAATTAATTCTCCCTTAGCCGTACGCTCAAGGCGTAAATCTCGATTATTCTGACAGAGTTGGAAAAATTGTTCATCTGTTAGCTCAATCGCAGGGCGTAAATTGAGGATAAGAGCAGTCATTTTTGCTTCTCATTCTTGTTAATCTTAGCCTAGCAGTAGTTACTAATTTTTGACTTTATAATCCTTGGTGTCTTTGTGCCTTGGTGGTTCAAGATATTTAACCACAAACTCACCAAGACAAAAAGCTTTGTCGGACTTGAGTGTATATTCATTTTATAAAAATTACTTAGAAAAATTAGGTTCTTTAATTTCAGGCCAACTCTCAAAATTTCGTCTTACCCAATCCATGCCAACTTCGTTATTAAGCTTGATTTTTTGAGGAGTATTTGGATAAATTTTCTGCAAAATATCTGTGTCTTGTTTCACAACAACTTTGGCAAAGTTAAGAATGTTTTTACTAAATATTTTAAATACTGGATGTTTAGGTTTCCCAAACATTAATATATATGTGCGCGTTTGTATTTCTGATTCTGGGATAAACAAATGGCATTGGGCGACTTTACCAATCGCTGTTTCCCCGTGAAAAATGACTAAAGATGGAAAGTGATTTTCTAAATGCGCTTTCAGTTCTTTTGGTATCAACAGTAAATCTGGCTTTTTAATTTTTGCACCTAAGGTTGTCGGTGCTGTTGGCATGTTATAAAAGGCGTGAGATTCATGCCCGTTATCGATAAATTTATTAAAGTTTACTTCTGTGATCCGAAAAAGAGGGCGATGAGTACCATTTTGATGGTTATAGTCATGCATATTTAGCAGCATAGACAGTAAATCCGTCTTCACGCTAGTGTCTGCTGTGTAACCGATAAAGTCATACTCAGCAGCAATTTTATTCAAAATATTAGGAATTTGTGCTTTTGGTTCTTGTCCACCGTAAGACCAAATAAAATCCCCTTGAATAATTAACTCTAATGGTTGCAGTTGTGGTAGGGTTTTCTTTTTTGAACCTGGTAAAATGGTGCAACCTTCACTGTCAAATTCTAAGGCGTGAAACGGGCACACAACTACACTACTTTTATCGTTTTTTTGCTCACACCAACCTTCTGATAACATTGCTCCCATATGGGGACAGGCGTTTGGTAAGGCATTAATTTTACCTGTTGCATCTTTCCACAGCACATAATCTGAGCCGTAGAGGGAGAATTTTTTTGGCTTATTAATCTCCAACATTGATTTATGTGCTAGTAACCAGGGAGCGCCAGTCAGCATAGATTTCATTTGATTATCCTTTTATTAATTAATTTTTTAATTAGTATGTATCAGTATAGTTTATGCTGTCAAGTATTAATTAATTTTTTAATTAAAATAGAATACCAATGTATCAGGATAGGCTATAAAAGCATGTTCGTGGAGAGTTTTGATAGTAGTGGTTCGTTCAGCTAAAATAAGACGCTCGTCTAACAACAGTCGTTCAGTCCGAGATCCGGAGGCGACACAAAAGCAGATTTTGGATGCAGCTGAAGCAGAGTTTGCCAAGCATGGGTTGAGTGGCGCGCGCATAGAGGCGATCGCTAAAGGTGCTGGCGTAACTACAGCGATGATCCACTATTATTTTGAGAACAAAGAAGGGTTATATAAAACAGTGTTGCAACGTCCGGCAACGGAAATGCATGATATGCTTGAGCAACTTGATCTTGAAAAATTACCACCTCAAGAAGCGCTGAAAACTCTAGTGAGGGTAGCGATCGCTTACGAAGCATCTCATCCTTTCCGAGGAATGCTTTGGTTTCAAGAAGCAAATCAAAATCAAGGCAAATATTTTAAATTAGGTAACTGGCAAAAAACCTTTGGCTACATTACCAAAGTATTAGAACGGGGTATGGCGGAGGGGATTTTTCGTCAATTCGATCCGTTTCTCATTTGTTTACAAATTGCTGGTATCTGCACTTTTTACTTTAATGCTCATGAGAATATTAAACATCTCACCCCAGATGTTGATAGGCTGAGTTCAGAAATGGTTGAAAAATATACTCAAGAAGCAATTAATTTAATTTTGGCAGGAGTGGGAGTTGAGATTGAAGATGGGGGAGTGCGGGGAGAATAACTTAATGACAATTGACTCTTGACCCTTGACTATTGACCAATGAGCAAAACCATCGTTGTTAAAATCGGCACTTCTAGTCTGACTCAACCAGAAACTGGACAATTAGCAATTTCCACCATTGCAACCTTAGCGGAAACTCTGTCGCACCTGCGGCGACAGGGACATCAGGTAATTTTGGTTTCTTCTGGTGCTGTGGGAGTGGGTTGTGCGCGCTTGGGTTTAACAGAAAGACCGAAAGCGATCGCCCTCAAACAAGCAGTTGCAGCAGTTGGACAAGGGCGGTTAATCCGCGTCTATGATGATTTATTTACCACCCTGCAACAGCCAATTGCTCAAGTATTGCTGACTCGTAGCGACTTGGTACAGCGCAGTCGCTATCTCAATGTTTACAACACCTTTAAGGAATTGCTGGAATTAGGTGTAATTCCTGTGGTAAACGAAAATGACACCGTAGCAGTGGAGGAACTCAAATTTGGTGACAATGACACTCTTTCAGCTTTAGTTGCTAGCTTAGTGCATGCAGATTGGCTATTTTTGCTCACTGATGTAGATCGACTTTATTCTGCCGATCCTCGTTTTGTGCCTGATGCCCAGCCAATCGCCTTAGTAAGTAGTATCAAAGAATTAGAAGAACTACAAGTGCAAACAGGTACTCAAGGTTCCCCATGGGGTACAGGTGGCATGGTAACGAAAATTTCCGCAGCGCGAATTGCCACTGCTGCTGGTGTTCGTACCGTAATTACTGAAGGTAAGTGCCCCCAAAATATTGAAAAAATTTTACAAGGAGAACCTATTGGGACTCATTTTGAACCCCATTTAGAACCAACATCTGCCCGTAAACGCTGGATCGCCTATGGTCTAGTTCCTTCTGGAAAATTGTATTTAGACGAAGGTGCTGTAGTTGCAATTTCCCAAGCTGGCAAATCTCTATTAGCTGCTGGTATTACTGCTTTAGCAGGTGAATTTGATGCTCAAGATGCTGTGCTTTTGTGTGACTCTAAAGGTAATGAAATTGCAAGAGGAATTGTCAATTACAGCAAAGCAGAACTACAACAGATTTGCGGGCGGCACTCCCGCGAAATTCCGGTAATTTTAGGGTATGAAGGTGCAGAAACTGTAGTCCACCGGGATAATTTGGTTTTGACTTAGTACTAAATTGGAACTCTGCTATCTGGTGCGCCAAACTTTGCGTACTTTTGCGTTTCAATAGTTTTATATAGTTTCAAGTCAATCATACTTAAAAAACATCATAGCTTTTTTCAACGCAGAGGAACGCAGAGTTAGCGCTAAGGTACGCAGAGTGTAACCTGATTTTTTCGCTACGAATTTATGATTTTTTACTTAGATATTTAGATATGCTTAACCTATGCAACTTTTATAATTAACACCACGATATTTAAGTTGAAAACATTGTTGATTCGTGGTATTTTTAACCTGATGAATCTCGTAAGCAACTCCTCGGTAATTACCTTTTTGACTATTATCTGATGCTGGTAATTGAGTAGCCTGAGATTGATAACGAATGCCACGATAAGATAGATGCATATTTCCTCTAGAAATTAGCGAATTTTTGATTAGTTGCTATATAACTAATCAAGCTCTTCTGAGGCTTTTACGAAAAAATATTATGAATTTATGTAAACTAACAGAGGACGAAAGTCAGTTATCAGTTGATAACTGTACAGACGCGATGTTCCTCGCGTCTCTAACTGATAACTGTCTTACCTTGTCAGCAACTTCCGTCGCAGTTGATCCAAAGCGCTACAAGCGCTAAGATGACGAACTAAAGACCGACTCCGTCCTGTACCCCAACGATATTCAAAACTCTCTACTTCGCCGTTTGGTTTTGCCAAACCAATGTAAACCAAACCAACTGGCTTAGTCTCAGTCCCACCAGTCGGCCCAGCAATACCAGTAATACTCAGTCCCCAACTAGTGCCAAGACGCGATCGCACACCCAATGCCATTTGTTCTGCTACAGTAGCACTAACCGCCCCAAATTTTGCTAAATCTTCGGCACTGACACCTAAGAGATTGATTTTGACAGAGTTATCGTAGGAAATTACTCCACCCCAAAAGTAATCAGAACTACCAGAAATTTCTGTTAACATCTGTCCTAGTCCGCCACCAGTGCAGGATTCTGCTACAGAAAGGGTTTCTTTATCTCTACGCAATAACTCACCAACAACAGAAGCAAGGGTGTCATCATCAGCACCGTAATAATCTAGTCCAGCAATATCTTGGAGTTGCTTGTGTACAGGTGCAATCAATTCCTGTGCTGCGGCTTCAGTAGCAGCTTTTGCTGAAATCCGTAATTTGACTTCTCCCTTGCTAGCGTAAGGGGCTACGGTGGGATTGGTTAAATTAAGATAAGCAGCGACTTTTTCTGCTAAAGCAGATTCAGGAATGCCCCAAAACTTTAACATGCGACTGTAAATAATTTCCTTACCCCAACCAAGGTTTCGTAAATAGGGTACTGCGGTTTCTTCCCACATCCGTTGCATTTCGCTTGGTACACCAGGGAAGGTAAATATTGTTAATCCTGGTTGGGGTTGCCAGATGATACCTGGTGCTGTACCAGTAGGATTAGGTAATATTTCTGCTCCTTTAGGTATCAAAGCTTGCTTGCGATTGCTGGGTGTCATTTGTCGACCGCGCTGAGCGTATTTACGGGCAATATCTTCGATAATTTCAGGGCGTTCTACTAAAGGAGTGTTAAAAAAATCGGCAATAGTTTCGCAAGTAAGGTCATCTGGTGTCGGGCCAAGACCGCCTGTAAAAATTAATATTTCTGCTCTTTGACTAGCTATTTCAATAACATGCTTGAGTCTTTCGGGGTTATCTCCTACGACTGTTTGATAGTAGTGAGGAATCCCTAATTTTGCTAATTGAATTGCCAAATATTGAGCATTGCTGTTAAGGATATTTCCCAACAGCATTTCAGTACCAACACAAATAATTTCTGCACTCATGGGAGGGATTAGGGACAAGGAAGACAAGGGAAGGAGGAAAAGGGGACAAGGAGGACAAGGGAAGGAGGACAAGGGAGAATTATTTAACAAGTCTCTTCCCGATCCTTGATCCGTGATCCCTAATCCCCGATCCCGTATTTTAGGCTAACGCTGGTACAGGAATTACCAAGTGTGGGTACAAGGGGAAGCGATCGCACAGTGCTGCTACCCGTCGCCGACAATCAACAGCAACACTTTCGGAATCTGGGTTTAATAGGCGATCAGCAATAATATTACCAATCTCTGTAAAGTCTGCCACTTCCAGACCCCGTGTGGTCATAGCCGGAGAACCCAATCTCAAGCCACTAGTAACAAAGGGTGATTCTGGATCGAAAGGAACTGTATTTTTATTGGTAGTAACATTTACCACACTTAAATACTGTTCTGCTTGTTTTCCAGTCATGCCTATACTACGTAAATCTACGAGCATCACATGATTATCTGTTCCATTAGATACTAGCTTCAAGCCAAGATTTTGGAGTTGTGTAGCTAAGGCGCGGGCATTGTCAATAACTTGAGCAGAATAAGTTTTAAATTCTGGTTTTAGTGCTTCTCCAAAAGCGACCGCTTTAGCTGCGATGACGTGTTCTAATGGTCCACCTTGAGTACCAGGGAAAACAGCTTTATCTAGTTTTTTACCCAATTCTGGGTCACGGGTCATAATTAAACCACCTCTGGGTCCCCGTAGGGTTTTGTGGGTAGTTGTTGTCACCACATCACAATAAGGGATGGGATTGGGGTGTAAGCCAGTAGCAACCAAACCAGCGATATGGGCAATATCTGCTAGTAAGTATGCACCAACTTCATCAGCAATGCTGCGGAACTTTTCAAAATCGATGACACGGGGATAGGCAGAATAACCACAAATTAAGAGCTTAGGACGCTCCCTTAGCGCCAGCTCTCGAACTTGGTTATAGTCTAGTTGTTCTGTTTCCTGATTGACACCGTAATGAACAACCTTAAACCATTTGCCCGACACATTCACAGGTGAACCGTGAGTAAGGTGTCCACCGTGAGACAAGTCCATCCCCATGATCGTGTCTCCTGGTTCTAGGAGACTCAGAAATACAGCAAAATTTGCCTGTGCGCCAGAGTGGGGTTGTACGTTTGCATGAGCTGCACCAAACAGTTGTTTAGCACGATCAATCGCGATTTGCTCTATTTGGTCTATAAATTCACAACCGCCATAGTAACGTTTACCAGGCAAACCCTCAGCATACTTATTTGTCAGCACTGAACCCTGTGCAGCCAGTACAGCCGCAGAGGTGAAGTTTTCGCTTGCAATCAACTCCAAATGGTCACGTTGACGCTGTAGTTCTTTGTTGATCAAATCCGCAACAACAGGATCACAGGAGGTCAAAAAATCTGAATTGGTCAGAGTCACTTTTAGCTATCCTTAATGGCAATTTGTATTCAAGTAGGTTGTTGGTTGTTGGTTGTTGGTTGTTGGTTGTTGGTTGTTAGTAGTTAACCACTATCTACTAACCACTAACCACTAACCATTAACCACGAGCAACATGTTTATTCACACCAACCTATTTATCAAGTATGAACCATTGCTGGTATTTATTGGTTCTCATGAATTTATGTATTAGTTTTTACTACAAAAAAGATTATCCAACATACAATAAACTTAAATCCTACTAAAACTAATTTTCTTGGATTGTTATCAACTGCATATTTTCAAATTGGTTTGGAAACTGAGCAATAGATATCTGATGGATTTAACAGATAAGTGGTCTCGCAAGTATAGGAGATAGATTGTTAAATACAACTGCTACTAAATTAGAATCTACAATCCAAAATACCAATCTTAGAGGAAAGATACAGAACTATTGAGGAGTTACAGGAGGGATTGGATGCTAGTAATTTTAATGGAAGATCAGATCCTTGCCCCTCAGCAAGTTTGTCAGTCTTGTTTGCTCGCTGATAGTAGTGGTCAACCTCGTTGGCGTCAAGGTCAACTACGTTGTGGTCATACGGTTAGTAAAATGACTGAGCGTCAACCAGTTCAATATGAGTGTATGATGGGTTTTCGCATTGTTAACATAGAATGAAGCTAATTTACTGGAAATAATCAACAACTTAACTGCGTTATTCTAGGTTCATGTGACTATTGAATTTTAACCATAGGAGAGCGCAGTATGACTTGGCGTGGGTCTACAACAGTTAAAGACAGGATTTTTGCTTGCTTGCCTTATTTACTTCCTGTTGTTGAAGTTTTTGCATTTGGTCAATTTTTTCTCACCCAGTTTCCACCCGTGCAATATTTATTTTTGCCCTTGCTGCCATTATTGAGAATTTACTATGGCGTTCGCTATGCTGGATTGATTATTTTCTTTGCTTTATTTATCTTTGTGGTGCGAAACGAAAAAATCAGTCATTTTATTCGTTTCAACACTATGCAGGCAATTTTGCTGGACATTATAGTTTTCTTGTTTGGTGTCCTCACTGATGTTGTTGGACTGCTTCCAGCTGGGGGTTTTGCCGTCCAGACCTTATACACTACAGTTTTTCTGGGCGTAGTGGCAGCATGTGTATATTCTATGATCCAATCGCTGTTAGGGCGTTACGCAGAAATTCCCGCCATTTCTGATGCGGTATATATGCAACTGCCACGCTAGCTATCAACTACCTGCTACTGTGTTTTCCAGGCGACCAATGCCTTCGATTTCTATACGGACGCGATCGCCTATATTCAGAGGCCCAACTCCCACAGGCGTACCTGTCAGCACAACATCCCCCGGTAATAGTGTCATGATCTGACTGATGTAAGACACAAGGTAGTCTGGGGGAAAGACCATTTGGTCTATAGTGGCAGATTGTACAGGAGTAGACTCTTCATTTAAGAAAGTCTGTAATCTGGCTCCTGGGCTTAATTCACGGACAATCCATGGGCCAAGGGGACAGAATGTATCAAAACTTTTTGCTCGTGTCCATTGACCATCTTTTTTTTGTAAGTCCCGCGCCGTTACATCATTAGCGATTGTATAACCCCAAATCTTCATTTGGGCTTCTTTAGGTGTGCAATTAAAAGCGCGATCGCCAATAACTAATGCTAATTCTCCTTCATAGTCTACTCGTTGTGACTGTGGTGGATACTGAATTTTTGCTAACGAAGCAATTACAGATGTGGGCGGTTTGAGAAAAATCAGTGGTTCAGCAGGCACCTCAGTTTCCATTTCCGCCGCATGTTCCGCATAATTTTTGCCGACAGCTATGATTTTTGAAGGCGCACAAGGAGCTAAAATTTCATAATCATCTGGTTCTAAAATCAAATCTGTAGGTTGACCTTGTAACCAGGGTGGAGCATCCAGCACCTGAACTTTCATGGAAAGTTGTAGCAAACCATAGTAAATCTGCCCTTCTGGATTTTGAACTCGCACAAAGCGCTGCGCCATAACCTTGATGAATACCTCTATTTGTAATCAAATCGCTTCTCGAGTCAATTGTCTACAATCCAAAGTCTATAAACTCATGACTAACTTTTACCAGTATCAGAAGTGGTGTGTCGAATTACCTAATTACCTAATTAGCAAGGGCAAACACAAGATGAGTTGAAACTGTATGCAGTTCCAGCTTGCTCGTTTTGCCAATGGACGTCAACTGAACACCAACTAGGGATAAGTAGGTGAACCCAACAGACGCGTAGAACACGAGGTAGTTTCTCCCAGAGTAGGGCTTCTCGCACGCAAAATCCAAAATTGTTATTACTCACCTCCTTGTTGAATCATATTTTAATTTCAGTCTTAAAAAACGCTACACTCAGAAATTGTGTAAAACTCCTAAATAATTACAAATGGGATTTCACACTCTACAAATTTCCTGTATGATCGTAGTTCCTTGTTGCTGTATATATAGATAGGTAATTGTATAAAATTTTACAATTAATCCCTATTGACATCAGCAGCCACATAGTCCAAAAGGAGATTGAAACCATGCAAACAGTTTATGAAACAATGTACATCCTGCGTCCTGATTTAGGGGATGAACAGGTAGAGCAAATTATTTCTAAGTATGAGAACTTGCTGCGGGAACAAGGAGCTGACAATATCCAAAGTCAGAACCGAGGCAAGCGTCGTTTAGCTTATGAAATTAAAAAGCAAAGAGATGGCATCTATATCCAACTGAACTATACTGGTCCAGGCAAAATGATTGCGGTGTTAGAACGGGCTATGCGTCTGAGTGAAGAAGTGATTCGCTATCTAACAATCAATCAACAGGTACAAGAGCCAAAAGCTTCTACAGAAGCAGCATAGGTGGTTAGTGTTTAGTAGTTAGTGGTTATTAGTTAGTGGTCAAAAACTAACAACTAACAACTAACCAATGTAGAGACGCGCCATGGCGCGTCTCTACAACAACTAACAATTTATATTTCAAAAAAGTAAAAAAATTCGTTTTTCCACTTGCCGATTTCTCCGGGAATGCTAAATTAACTAGTACTTGGAAGTACTAGCCAAAAGCAGTACAACCGCGTTTATACCTAAAAGGGGAAAGATTATTCACCGGAGCTAGTTGCCACTGTGAGCCAAACTGATAACTCCAATATTCAAGCTCTCTCTACAGAAGTATCGAAGTTGCGTCAAGAATTGCAACTTCGCGATCAATTAGTGCAACAGCTGTCTCAAGAACTGTTCCGACTGGTGAAGGGTAACACTAACTTTATGCCCCAGCCAGAAATGTCTGAGCGTTATCAAAGTCAGCTTCAAACTTTGCGAGAACAACTACAAGTAGTTGAACAACAAGTAACTTTTTATCAAGAACAAATTGCAACTCGAGATGTCGAAATCTATCAGTTGCGTCAGTCAGTGCAAGAACTAACTGATCGCAGCCGGATGTTAGAGCAAGTAGTACAGGAGTTACCACAAATTTATCGTCGTAAGTTTGAAGAGCGTATGGCTCCTGTTAGAGAAAAAGTAGCAATGCTACAACGAGAAAATCGCCAGTTACAAGCAGAACTGCAAAGCGTGAGTTATCGTTTGGCACTGAAAACTCGTACAACTTCTCACAGTGGTATAGATTTACCAAATTTTCCGCCGATGGCATCCGACGCAAGTAATGTTTCTACTGTGCAAAATGCCTAAACTTTCATTTTGGCTACGTCAGCATGTGGCATGGCAGTTTTAAGAATGTTAGATCATGGTTGTTTTTGGTTATTTAGTAGCACTTACAGCCAAAACACCAATTATTTGAGAATCAACAGCTCTAACAAAAAAGTTTATAGGAAAATCTGTTCCCACGCTAGCTAATTCGGGTAGTTTATGAAGTGCAAAAGTCAGTACTGCAAAGCCACTGCTTGACCTAACCATTAGTTTTCATTTGTGGAGTGGCACTTTTAACGTACCAGTTGCAAATTACTTTTGTTCACAAAATCTGAGATTTCTTCTTGATGATCAACAATTTCAAATACTAAATCCAATTTAGTGATTTCTAAAACTAACCTAACAGGTGCTTGTACATTGCACAGCATCAAACGGCAACCTTGTTGTCGTGCAGCTTTCAAACCATTAACCAAAGCTACTAAGCCGGAACTATCCATAAAATCCACCTCAGCCAAATCAATTACCCAGAGTTGATCACGTTCGGGTAATAATTCAGCCATCTTTTTGCTTAAAGCCACACCGCCCTCTAAGTCCATACGTCCTTGAGGCTGAAACAAGATAATTTGGCGTTCTGATATGAGAGTCATAAATGTTCTTTGGGTAATTGAATCAATAAAAAACAAAAAATAGGCATAAAAACTGCTTCATTTGCTACCGTAAAAACACTGAGTTAACCAAAAAGCTGGTAACTTACAGCAGTGCGGTAGAGACGAATGTTTTCAGTATTCATGCCGTATAATTTGTCTTAACTTTCCCCAATATAGGCATAAGCATCTGAGAATTTCAGTAGTATCCGTATCTTTTACAAAATTTTTATATTTATCCTGCATGTTTATAAATTTTTAATAAAAAATTTTTGCTTGATATCAGTAGGTGTACTGATGTGGTATATAGTTAATCTACAGAAATCATGTCATTACGCGTCAAAACTGATACTAATGTATTTTTAGGTGAAAGGTAAATTTTCCCAAAACTCTCACCTATTCATGAGTTTAAGCAGACTTTTTCAGAAAAACTCGTAGTTATTTTGTAGCATTTATACCCTGTGATTTTGTTAGTATTTAGATATTATCTGTGTCCAAACTGATGAGTTTGATAAAGTTTTGTAAAGTTTTACAGATACTTGACTAATTATCCCTTGATGGTGCATGACTCGATTGACACACCATTAGAAAAAAAGCCAAGATATAGTAAAAGTAAACATTTGTAAAGGCTGCGGTGCTGAATGTCTTTGGAATTTATCTCGCTAGAAAATATCCAAAGGATTGCCCATGAATATGGATACTGGGCAATTTTTTTCGGAATATTGTTAGAGAACTTGGGCATTCCCATTCCTGGTGAAACCGTAACCCTAGTCGGTGGGTTCCTAGCTGGTAGTCATGAATTAAATTACTGGCTAGTTCTAGGCGATGCTGTTACGGGAGCAGTGATTGGTGGTATTTGCGGTTATTGGATTGGTAGAACTGGCGGCTGGCCAATGCTAGTGCGACTTGGCAGCTTGTTTAGATTCTCTGAAGCCCGACTGTTGAGTATAAAGGAGCAGTTTAGTGAAAATGCGGCAAAAGCAGTATTTTTTGGGCGTTTCTTTGCCTTGTTGAGAATTTTTGCCGCACCTATGGCTGGTATAGCTGAAATGCCTTTTGGAAAATTCTGTTTTTATAACATACTAGGGGCAACTGTATGGGCTAGTGTGATGGTGACACTGTCATTTTTTGCTGGCACAGTCGTCTCTTTGGAACAGTTAGTTGCTTGGGTAAGTAAATTCGCGATCGCTGCCTTACTAATTCTTGCAGCTTTTATAATTATTCCCTTGTGGTTAGAGGCTAGACAAGCTAATAACCCAGCAGGAGAGTGATGGGGAGTGTAGGGAGTGTGGGGAGTGAAGATGTTATCCCTTGTCACTTTTTCAGAGGACTTTCCAGCACCTCGAGGTGGTAACGCTCCTGTTAATAACTTTTTGATCACGAGCGCTCGATTTGTTGGTTATCGGACTATCCCTACTGCACAAGGCACTCTCTGCAATCAACTTTATAAGATTTTTTCTCTCCTTGTATGAAACCACCCTGCCCTGAATCTTCCCGAAGCGGGGAAAAAATCTTACTCCCTCCCCGTTTCGCTTAGGGTTGGGGAGGGGTTCTTTTTATTTCTGCAAGAGGTCTACTCTCTCAGTGCAGGACAAACCGCCCAGGAATATGAACCAGAAGCGCATTCATGAGGCGGCTGTGTCGGAACCTACGTCCGACACTTCAGCCTTTCCACCCCTAAAAGGGGATGAGCTTTCTGCTCTCAACGCTGTAATTTGCCTTACGCTTCATCTAAAGCGGCAATTCCAGGTAATACTTTACCTTCTAGTAACTCCAAGCTAGCGCCGCCACCGGTGGAAATGTGGCTCATTTGATCAGCTAAACCGACTTTTTCGACAGCTGCAACGGAGTCACCACCACCAATGATAGTGGTAGCACCTTTTTTACTGAGATCGGCTAAGGTGCGGGCGATCGCTTCTGTACCAACGGCGAATTTGTCAAACTCAAACACACCCATCGGCCCATTCCAAACGACTGTCTTACAGTCAGCCAAAGCGTCTTGGAACAATTTCACAGAGTCAGGGCCAATATCCAAGCCCATCCAACCATCAGGAATGTTCTCAATACTAACGGTTTGAGAATTGGCATCAGCAGCAAAGTTATCAGCTACTACTACATCTGTAGGTAACAAAAAGGTGACGCCTTTTTCTTTGGCTTTAGCTTCCAAAGACTTAGCTAACTCTAGCTTGTCTTCTTCTACCAAAGATTTACCTACACTCAAACCACGGGCTTTGTAGAAAGTGAAAATCATTCCACCGCCGATGATCAGTTTGTCGCATTTTTCCAGCAGTGTTTCAATTACACCAATTTTGCTGGAAACTTTGGAACCACCGATAATTGCGGCTAAAGGACGCTGTGGATTTTCAATCGCGCTTTGGAGGTACTGTAATTCTTTTTCAACCAAATATCCAGCTACAGAAGGACTCAAGAATTGAGTTACGCCTTCAGTGGAAGCATGGGCGCGGTGGGCTGTACCAAAAGCGTCATTTACATATAAATCAGCGTTAGCTGCTAATTTCTTCGCAAATTCGGGATCATTTTTTTCTTCTTCTTTGTAAAAACGAACGTTTTCTAGTAACAGTACTTGCCCGTTTTGTAAAGCCCCGACTTTGGCAGCAACTTCATCACCGATACAGTCATCAGTTTTAACAACTTCTTGCCCCAATAACTCAGAAAGACGTTTAGCAACCGGAGTCAGACGCAATTTTTCATCTACACCCTTGGGACGCCCGAAATGGCTTGCTAGAATCACCTTAGCTCCCTTCTGCACCAAATCCTGGATAGTTGGTAGGGCAGCGCGGATGCGAGTATCATCTGTGATGTTACCTGCATCATCCGTAGGTACGTTAAAATCAACCCGTACAAACGCACGTTTTCCAGACAAGTCAGTTGCAGATAAATTTGCTAAAGTTTTCTTTGACACGTCACAAACCTCCTGATTGCCTTTTTGTTATGTTTTACATTTAGTAGGCCCTTTCTGTGATTGTACAGGAGTACGCGGTGCAAAGAATTGTTAAGTGATTAGTTTGTTGTCAATTATCTGCGGTGACAATACCAAAATGTATGGAGAAATAGCCATTTCCATGCTCTACCAGAAGCAGGAAGCAGAAAATAAATTCTATCAAGCAACGGGTGAATGCAATGTTTAAAAAAGTTCTGTTTCCAATTGATCAAAGTCGGGAAACTCAGGAAGCATTTGATGTAGTGATTGATGTTGTCCAAAAGTATGGCAGCCGCTTGGTGCTTTTGAGTGTGGTGGAAGAACCAAACACAGATGCGCCAAAGGAGGATGTTGTCATGTCTTCACCTGAGACTGTTGCCAAACTGCTAGAAACTGCTAAAACCGCGTTTTCCCAGCAAGGAATTCAAACTGAAACAATTGAAAGACAGGGCAAACCCGCGTTTGTAATTTGTGATGTGGCTGATGAAATAGAAGCAGATTTAATCGTCATGGGATGTCGGGGACTCGGATTAACTGACGAAGGTGCTCATGATAGCGTTACCAACCGTGTGATTAATCTGTCTCCTTGTCCAGTGTTGATTGTTCCGTAATTGGGTATAGGGGAGAAGGGAAGAAGGACAGGGAGGACAAGGAGGATAGGGGAGACAAGAAGGACAAGGAAGAAATTTTTCTCCCCATCACCCCATCCCCCCATCTCCCCATCACCCCACCTCCCCACCTCCCCATCACCCGTTAATCAACCGTGACCCGGAAGCGAATCAAACCAGTCTGTCCACCAAGAATATTAGCTGGCCCAACAACCACTGCACCTTGATTGTTGCTACCACCACAAATATCAGCAAAGTCCTGTAATGGTGCTAAAGGTGATAGAAATTGTCCTTGGTTGTTAATTCCATCCACGGAAAGGCTATTAGAGAGATAGCTTGTCCCTGCTGGAATCAGATCACAGAACCTAGTATTTTGCAGTTGCTGAGTGCCATCAGCAAGAAAATAAACTGTGTACTCGACTTGATCGCCACTGTTTAAGGGTGGCTGAAGACTAATTTGACCAACAGGCGATCGCCCAGCTTGCTGTAATCTGTCGTCATCATTACTATTGGGGTCATTGATAAAAGTGTTGAAGTTGACACCACTAATGGGCTGACCGTTTCTCAAAGCATTGGTAATGCGCTTAACTATCCGCAAATTGGTTTCTCCAGACGATCCAGCCTGACCGGGACGGAAACCAAAATCAATACTGAGATTTTCTGAGTTGGGGTCAGTGATATTAGCCGTTAAAGTCGTGTTGGTTGTAGCTGTGAAGTCACTTGGTTGTGTCACCTCTACAGTATAGTTACCTGGTTGTAAACCAGTAAATAAATAATTACCGTTGTTATCAGTACGAGTTGTGCCAACAACCTCTCCAGTATTATTGCGGAGAGTTAAAGTCACATTAGCTATTCCCGTTTCACCAGTATCAGGAGTGCCGTTGTTATTTCTATCTATGAAAACAAAATCACCAATTGCACCACCAGGCGGTCGGCGTAAGCCAAAATCGACGTTATCTAAGGATTGACCAGAAGTGAGATTGACGTCGATTTGCCTATTCCCGGTAGTCACTTCTGGCAAGTTAAAGGGAGGGTTGACAGTAACTCTATAAGAACCTGCTGGTAAATCGCTGAAGGAATAATTCCCGTTATTATTGGTGGTTGTCGTCTGGGTGATATCATCAGGAGTACCGAACTGTCCATCAGGGCCAGGCTGAGTGAGGGTGACGATGACATTGTCAACTCCTGGTTCGCCTGGGTCTTGTTGACCGTTACCATTGCGATCATTAAAGACAGTATCACCTATAGAACCTCTTGCCGAAGGCGCACAGATAGTTATATCAGCAACACCAATAGTTTCATCTTGTTGAGGTTGTTGGTTTTCGGCGTACGGCAAAGGTCCACTCTCGTAGACAATGCGAATTTGGGTGACAGGTTGAGCAAATGTCGCAAAAACATTACCTAAATTCCGATCATTAGGTGAATTTCCTGGTCCCACACGCGGATCGGCTCCCCGCGCCACATTACTGCTAACTATTTGGTTAACAGAACCAGGTCCGATATTGGTAAGGGTAACTGGTACATTTTGACCTTGATTTGATGCAGTGACAGTAATTTGATCCTGAAAAGGGACTTCATCTGAGCGATCGCGATCCACGTCCAATAATGTCAGGGGAACAGGCAAAGTTACTGGTTGGGCAAAAGTGATAGTGAGCGTTGAAGTGCCTTGCCGATAGTTTACGGTTGAACTTTGTTGTGAAGCATCTATTCCCCAGCGCAAATATGGACTATTAATACCACCGTAGGGTCCAGGAGCAACCCCATAGGGAACATCACCAAGATTTCCGGGGGAATTCTGCGGTGATTGATCTCGGATAAATCCTGCTGGGTTCTCCGTCATCTGAAAATTAGTGCTGACACCCCCAATATCGAAAGTTTGATTAAAATTTGCCGTTTGGAAATTGGTTGTTCCCCAATTGAGAGTTGCTTGTGTTGTACCAGCTGGACAACTTGTTTGTTGTGCTACAACTTTTTGACTGGAAATAATTCCTTGTAGGGGAATTTGGGGAATAGCCAATAGCACTGTTAGCAGCGTACTTCCACAAGGATGAAAGTTTAAATGTTTAAATAGAGCTTTCATTTTCTAGTTCAGTTCCTAAATATTTCATTTGAAAATAGGGGTTAGTTAGTGGTTAGTTGTTGGTGGGTAGAGACGCGAGGAACATCGCGTGTGTACAATAGTTATTAGTGGTTAGTGGTCAAAAGTTATTGGTAAGAGGGAACAGGGAATAGGTAATTTCTCCCTTCCCTAGTCCTCCTTGTCTCCCCACACTTCCCACACTCCCCCTACTTTCCACACTCCTCACCTGGGAGACTCTATTTGCAGGTCTTGTTCTTGTGGTTCCACGATGAGTTCGATGCCTCGCACGTCTTTGTAGATGATTTCTGTACGGCGATCGCGTGCATAATCTACGCGGGTGTTACCTTCTGTTTTGCGTTGGGTTTCACCAAAAGAACGAATCGTCATCCGTTCTGGACTAATACCCTTACGCAGTAGGTAATTTCTCACAGCTAAGGCTCGACGTTTACCCAGTGCCAAGTTATATTCATTGCTGGCGCGGGGGTCGGTGTGTCCCTGTAATTCAACTACGATGAAAGGATATTTTTGCAATACTGCTGCTACCCGATCTAGAACAGCAGCACTTTCTGAACTAATAAAGGATTTATCTAAGGCAAAGTGGACATTATTTGGTGCTTGGATGCGGATGGGTTCTGCTGGTGGCGGTGGTGGCGGTGACGCTGGTGGTTCTGGTGGTGGTGGCGGTACTGGTCGAGAAGTACACTGTGGAGGCTGGGTTGGTTGAGAACTGGGCTTTAGATTCGGTTTTGTGCCAGCAGTGCCAATAATCGCCGCTAGGGCTGGTTCAGAAGTACCATATTGCGGATCGGTAGCGATCGCACTCACCGCATCTCCGGTTTGCAAGTTTTCCACTATAGTGCTAAAATTACCACCTTCATCTACAGATACGGTTGCCAATGGTTCACTTAATGCCCCGTAACCCCGTTGATAATCGCCTAAACGATAAATTGTCACTTGCGAACCGCGATCGGCTTTTCCCTGCAAAGTGACGCTGTTTCCTGTAGGCAGAAACGCCCTTTGTTTAAATTCTGGAGCATTAATAGCTGCATTCCCAGTTTCCAGGCGACGGTTAGGAGAATCCCGGCGTGGATTGGGGCCATCTCCCACCTGAAAGTCGCTCACATCCAGATTTTGCTGGGTATTCAGGTCAATACTCAAACCTTCTAACGCCGCAAATTTATTATTCTGGATAATATTCTTGACGCCTGGTTTTCTTTGACCAACATCATTCCTGGGAAAAGCCGATACCACTACCCCCGGCCCAGTTTGATAGTCAATTTCATTACCAACTACCTGATGATTACTACCCATCAAGTAAACTGCTGCCCGTCGTAATCGTCTGCCATTATAAGTGATTTTGTTATTCTGAATTGCTACGTTGCCTTGAGGTTTAAATAAATACACTCCAGCTCCGTCATTGCCACAAATCAAGTTACCTATAATTTGAGACTGGTTGACCAAACCTTCAAATCTTAAAGCATCAGGCATTCCAGCAATACCGTTAGCAACGAGGATATTTTCTTGTACTACCGTATTTTCACCACGTACTGATGTAATAATTGCACTACCATCATGGTAATAAATCCGGTTACGCCGAATTGTTGCTCCTTGGGAGTTAAAAACGTAAACCCCAAATGCCGAAGTTTGTTCTGGCATTTGTTCATTAGCTGTTAATCCCAGCCAGTTGTTTTCAATCACAACATTCTTGGGCGGCACGTCAGAGGCGCGGAAGGGAAAATCATCGTTGGGCGGTTGCTGACGGCTGGTATCGGGAGGTGGGAAACGGTGAGCAATGACAATATCTCCTGGCGGTGTAGTCAGAGTTACCGGTTTAGGATCAGTGTCAAAAGCCAAATTTCCCAAAATCTGTTTGATCGGTTTACCTGTAAAACCATAAATATTCAAGCCGCGAATTGTCACACCATCAGCAACCACAGTCAACCCGCGCAAAATCTCTTGATTTGCTGCGGGAGTGATTGTCACCACTGGTATTGGAATGGCAATTTCTGCCGTTGCTGAATTGTTCGGATCGTATCCTGGTTGAGTTGAACCATCGATAACTAATCCGGGAGTGGCTAAATCTGGTAGTTGTGTTTGTAACTGGATCGTAGTTGCACCAGCAGGTAAATTAAACTCTATTCGAGATGCGCCTGTAGTTGGTGTAACCTGGGTTTTTTCGGCTTCACTGAGTTTTGCTGTGGGTAAAGTGCCATTGACGATTGCGATCGCTTCGCGCAAAGTCACAGCATTATCAGGGTTAGGATTTCCATCACGATTGCTATTTACCACCACCCGCAATGTAGGAGAGGAAGTAGGGGTTTGAGCAAAGGCAATTTCTGGAGGTAAAAGGTAAACGGTAAAAGGTAAAAGATAAATTATTCCTTTTGCCTTCTTTCTTTTAAATTTCAACTTGGACATTAATCACTCCTATGACACCACGTTTGAAAACAATGAATGATGAATTATGAAGAATGACAAAATTTCATCCTTCATCCTTCTGCCTTCTGCCTTCTGCCTTTTGTTTCAAACGCTGAATTAATTTACTTTGGGATGTCTCTTTGGCAGGTTCTGTTTGTGCCGTTGGGATTTCCGATTCTTGTTGTTGTTTGGGTACTGGTTCTTGTAAACCAAAGCCACCCAAAAGTTCGTTCAACTTCAAGCTGATATTGACATAGAAACCACCTTCAGAACGATAACCAGTAAAGTCGCGGTCATCCACACTGCCAAAGCTGTAACCGAGACCTAAACGTAAATCAGGAGTGACGTAATATCCGGTTTCAACAGCAACACCGAATTCATCGTAGTCAGTGCCGCTATTGGAGTTTTGTCCAATCCATCGTCCCTCAACAGCTAAATCGCTGCGATAACCTAAGCGATAAGATGCCCGTAATTGTGCCAGGTTAACACTACCGTCGTATCTGTCATCGTCGTAGTAGGTGACGCCATTGCGGAAAGCGTATTTACCGTAGAACTCCCAGCGCCAATTGGGGGCGTAGATACCCTCTGCGGAAAAGATATGACCTGTGGCTGTACTACCTGTGAGTTGAGTTTCGGGAATCGAATCAAAGTTTTGTCGCCACTCGTATTTCAGCAACCCGTTGAATTTATCGTTGGTGGGGTCGCGGTATGCTAAACCGATTTTGAGATTGGCTGTATCTCCCAGTTCTTGGAATCTGATGCCGCCGGTGTCGATGCTGTTGACGACGGTGGGAAGGTAGACGTTAGCTTCGCCTGCTTGTTGGAAGCGGACTAAGGCTGTTAAAGCCGGAGAGATTTTTCCGGCGGCGGCGGCGGAAATTACTAGGTTATTGCTTTGATCTCCATCACGATATTCAAACTGGGCGCGGGCTTTGAAATTAGGATTATCGGTGTATTCAAACCCCAAGCTATAGACGGAACCAGAAAACAGTCCTAAACTCGCAGCAGTTTGCCCCACTGCGTAGTATTGCGGATATCTATCTCCGGCTGCTGTAGCATTGAATATATTTTTGAATACGTATTGATAACCCAGGTTGACTTTGAATCCTGGTGCTACTTTCCAGCCGTGAGACACACCAAGAGCGCCTTGTCCCTGCAAGCCACCAAAACCAGAAAGTACGGAATAGCGACCCAGTAGGGAAGTATCATCTGATAGTTTTTGATCAACAATCGTGTCTAAGGTAGTAAGGGAGTTCCCTGGCAGTAATTCACTGTCATCATAAAATTGATGTGCCAGTCGCAATGTCACTCCCTCGGCTGCTTTCCAGTCTAAACCCAAGGTAGTCCGGTTGGGATACAAGGGGTCAGACTCACCTAAATTCAGTTCATTTTGGGCTTGAAAAGTCAAGCTATCTGTTAATGGAAACTTCAAACGAGATACAATCTGACTCGCGTCACCATCTAAGTCATCACCAATACGATCATTGCGAGAACGGTTGACGTATTCCAAGCTGAGATCGCTATTACCCAGTTTTTGCAGAATTCCCGCCCGGAAGGTTCGCAGTTCGTTACTGACTCGTTCTCCAGGACGGTTTTGTGGCTGTGGATCGAATAAGTCAAAGAAGCTAGTAATGGAAGTTGGTGCAGTGCCGTAGTTCTCTTCGACGTCGTAAGCGACTCTAAAGCTAGTCAGGTCACTCAGTCTGGTTAGTAAAGATGCTCCGTAGCGGGTTTGTCCAGGTGTAAAGCTAAAGGTGGCGTTGTTAGAGAAATTCGGCTCGACGGCGCGATAGTAAGCTTGACCGAAAAGATTTTCTGTGATATTACCAAAAGCTTCCAAGCGGTAAGCATTACCACTTGCTTCTTCACCAGTGATCAGGTTGTTGTTGGAGTGGGCAAATTCCCCGACAATCTTTCCTACATTTCCTAAAGAAATTAAGAAGTCTCCACCGAACAGTTCAAAATCTTGGTCGCCTTGGTCTTCCCGGAGATAGCTAACAGCACCGAAAGTTTTGTTTGTGAAATCGTTGGAGAAGTTATATTGCAGTCTTCCACCCAGGAGGCTGGAGTCTTCGCCACCTTCATTTTGGTAGGTGACGACAATGCGGCGAACGAGAGTTGAGCCAAAGGGGTTGAGTTCTGTGGCAAAGACTGGACGGCGAAACAGCAGTGTACCACGGTCATAGTCAATTTCGTAGTCTGCACCACGCAGCATTTGTTTGCGTTCTACTACTGTGCCAGGACGGTTAATTTCTTCGGCTTCGACATAAACGATTTCACTGCCAGGAACTAACAGGCGTTTGGAAAGGAAGTAGTAGCCACCTGTGCCATCAGGAACGATGGTATCTCGCTGGAAGCCTTCGATATTGTTGGCATACAAGCCTGTGATTTGCAGGTTGCCCAGGTTGTAGTTAGCTTTAAAGCCGTGCAGTTGACGGGAGGTAGCTGTATACAGTTGGGAGGCGCGAGCAAATTCGTTGGTGCTGTAGTCGCCCCACATGAAGTAATCTGGTTCTGCTCCCACAATCGAGGGAGTACGTTCTAAACGAGCGTAGAAACTGTCAATCGAAGGGGTGGTGGGGGTAGCGGTGGAACTGTCGCCATAAACGGGATAGGGTTGTTCACAGAACTGCACACCACCAAATAGGCGATTGTTGCCTTCACAGTCTTGATTGATGGCGCGATCGCTATTGAATGCCCCTGTAAATAACCAATCTCCAATTTTTCCTGTGGCAAAGGCAGCACCATAAAAATCTACGGTTGTGCCTTTGTCTATCTCGTCAGGATTGAGAAACTCTTGCAGGCTTCCCCAGTAATTCGTCCCTCCTGGGCCAATCCGCAAGTTCAGTACCCCTGTCACTAAGGAAGGGCGAAGATAGGTGGTGAATTCAACTTGAGTGTAGGCTTCTAGAGGTACTGTTGTGATTTTCTCTATCCAGGAATTATCTGTTTGTTGGGGGAAGGTGGGATTTTTGATGTCATCCAGTTCTGTTGGAACATTGAGTGATTGTTTTTGAATCTTGTCGATCGCAGCCCGGATGCGGACTTGTTGGGGTTTGATATCTGATTGTAAGGTGGCGGTGAATTCCCCATCAATGACACGTACCTGAAACCCCCCTTGGTCTTTGTCTTGGTCTGCGCCAATGAATTTCCCGGCGCTGGTGGTTAAGGTCGCGATCGCATCTTTACGAAGGACTTCACCTTTTTCATCAATAATTCTTCCTTGTAGTTTTATTGTGGAACGTCCATCAGCTTGTACACGTGGATCGCCTACAGGTGTAATTTCCAGCGTGACTTTTGATTGTCCTGGAGTTGCTGGAGTGGGAGTATTGATTGATGAATTATCCGTAGAAGTGGGTTGTTGTTGGAGTGGCGAGTTGGGATTCTGTTGAAATTCAGTTGTCGGATCTTGTTGAAATACCGAGTTAGGATCACCAGAAGATGGGGAATTCTGGGAGATCAACAAAGGGGAAAACGTGGTGACGCGGTCAATAAAAGACACTTCCAATAAAGGTGCGGAGATTTCTTTCCCCGCCTCAGAGGCTCCTCCTGTCTCCCTTGTCTGGTTTGTCTGTTTGTCTCCCTGTCTTCCATCTAACACACTGGCAAAAACTGCGTTGGGAGAAACAAATATTAAGGAAAGACCTAAAAGGTAAAAGAAAAAATTTTGATTTTGGTAAAGCTTTTTTATTTTTTTCATCGTTTCCCCCCTGAGAACGCAGGCGTAACCCCAAAATTGACTCGTGCTAAGCCACTGGGTGCTAATTTGACCAAGCGAGACTGGCTGTTGCTTTCGATAAAGTATTTATTCGGTGCCAGTGCATATCCTGGTAGGCTGGTCAAGTCTAGGGCCGCTGTCCGATAACCAGCAATGACATTAGCTAAGGAAAATAAACCGTTGGCATCGGTAACGATGCGGTTGCCATCATCCATGTAAATCACCGCATTCGGTACGCCTGGTTCGTTCGGTTGTTGTTCACCATCAAAATTTTTATCGACAAATACACGTCCAATTAAGGTGCCACAGTCAGACACAATACCTGGTCGAATTCGTAAGACATAGCTGGCTTGATTACTGGTAAGATTACCTGCTCTAGCTTGGGCTGTGTTTCTACCATCGCCGCGAATTGCATCTGGCGTGACCTCAACGGCATAGTTAACCGTCAAACTTTGATTGGGTTGTAGTCCTTCATTGGAGGAGATGGTTACTGTCCGACTAGAACCAGTTGTTGCACTCAAGGATACCGATCTATCTCCTATGGAACCTTTGAGTGACTTGGAGATAAAGCGCACTCCCAAGGGTAGCCTGTCTGTAATTGCTAGCTGGTTAGTTGGGGAGTTACCAGTATTACGAATAGTGAGAGTGTAGATGACTGTGTCACCCGGTTCTGCAGCTGCTCTATCTGCTGTTTTGATGATTTCCAATGCTGCTTGACTGGCACTGAAAGTCACTTCGTTGGAGTTAACAACCCTGCCGCCATTAGGAAGATTATCCGCGCTACCACGGGCAGTATTTGTGATAACGTTCGCTTGAGAAAAGGCTGGTAAAATACCGTAAGTAAAAATACTGAAAATGTAAAATGGACAAAAGAGGCTCCAATGCCTCAACCATGAAATTTTAGAAGTCATTGGAAGGCATTAATTAATAACAGCAGTTTTTCCTTGATTTAAGGTTTTTAATAAAAAACCTGTGATTGTGGTGATTTTCAAATAATCTCAACTAAATTTATTAAACAATGCAGGTATAACACCCTTGTGGGATTATTCAGTGAAAACCACAAATATTCTCAAGCTAAAGAAGCTTGCCAATGGCTAGTAGTCTGCTAGAGCAACCAAGCCTGAGTCTGAATATTCTTCGTGTCAGCGCGTCACCCCGTCAACCTAGACCCGTCAATTTTGGCTTGGTTGAGTACTGGAATTTCTTCTGTTGTTGGTTTGCCCCACAAATCCTGCGAGTAGGACAAAAATACAACAGACTGAATTTTTATTTGATTATGAAGCAATTGCAATTTCACCGCCCTTGAGTAAGATTATTTTTTTGTGATGGGAGTCTAATTATCCCAGATTTGTGACTGTAAATGACGCACATGTTTTCATGACATGACAAATACTGCCTGCAAACTTGTATTGTCATGAGATAGCACCACTGATAACCTTACTCTGCTTAAAGAACACAGAAAATTACCATCGTTGCGGCGAATATATTTCAACAACGAAGGAAAGACAACCGTTAGCTCTATCCGATGAAGCACAGAGCTATTTAATATTCGTCTTTACAGCACTGAACTCTTGCAAAGTCACAACTAGGGAAAACATTCTTTGAATAACTTGCAAGTAGGGAGAACATGAATTAGATGATTGAGGAATTCCGCTATCAACCTAATTGATGTTCACACAAAATAATAAATCGCTAACTCGGTTCTGAAGTTAATACGTTCTGATGCAGAATCTAAGAAACCACAGCCCCATGTACCAAGTCGAATCTCATTTTTGAGATAACGCTTCAGTAATATTACCCATAAATTAACTATAAGCAATCAGGGTTATAAAAATTTATTCAGTATTTTTTCTTATCTTTACAAAAGGAGTCTTATACGTATCCGAATATTCCCTGAATAAATATAATAACAGTCAAATAACATACTGATATTTTCTATGAGTTTGATATGAAATACAGACTATAAATATCTGCTAAAAACTTGATATATGTTCATTTATGGAAAAAGATAAAATTGGTACTATAGCTTTTTAAATACTAAAGTAATCAAATTAGTAGTGTATTAGTTTACAATTATTATATTGAGCAAGAAAATATATATTACCTGCTTTTTATTTTAAGTAAAGTAAAAAAATATAATAATAAAGTATTAAGGTACTGAATTAGCCCTAATTAATTAGGGCAGACAATTACAAAACTGTCCACTCATATATACAAACACTTTTCTGTATTTCTCTAATCAGAGAAATAATTTTTGCAAAAAATCATGCTTCTTGACGAGCAAAAATAATTAATAATCAGTTAGATGTTCTTGCAAAATAATTGCAAGAAAAAATATCCATATCAGTTATTTTATGATAAAGCATAATTCACGATCACAGGCTTGCTCTATAGATTTCAAAGCCTATCTATCATGAACTTAACTAAGAGTTATGATTATGCCATCAAAGATACTATTAGCACAACAAGAATACGTGTGCCTAATCAAGCGGCTTGTAGGAAGCTTTTCTCCAAGCGGATATTTTTTGTCCTTCTAGACGATTGATTCATTTAATAGGTATCGTCGTATTCTGGCATATCAACTCGTCTAGCTTCAGTACGGGGTGGTAGGAACTCAGTTCGACGTACAGGAGCTAAGGGTGGTGTGGGGCCATTGTAGGGATGAATCACCTGAACGGTACGAGGACGTTGTTTCGGAGAGAATAAAGACAATACTCCAGCTACAACAATACCACCACCAATGGTGAGAGACATGCCTCCCACAGCCCACACTATGGGTGAAGACCACCAGCGATTTTGAGATTGTTGTTGCTGCTGCAACTGTGCTGCATTTTGGCTTTGTAATTGCTGTTGGTAAGAAAAAGCAGCTTGTTGAGCATTTTGGGCTTGAGCCTGAATTTGCTGTATTTGGACTTTAAGTTGTTCGTTTTCCCGCTTGAGTATGTCATTTTCCATCTTTACTCGCTCGATAGCGACACGCTCATCAGTATTGGGGCTTACGGGTGGGGGTTGGGGGACTGGTGGGTAACTAGTAGGAGGATAGTATTGTGGTTGTGGTTGCGGCACTAAATTTGATATCTGAGGAATAGCAATATTTGGTTGTTGCAGAGATGTTCCTGTCCCCTTGAGTAAAAGGATCGCCGCTAGCCCAGCAACGGCAACTCCGCCAATAAATGCCATACTTTCACTCATCGCTTTTACCCCTATACAGCGACCTAACTACAGTTTTTTGCAATTTCGACACTCTCACACTCATAAATTTACATTAATGAACTTGACTTTACACCCGATACTAAACTACTGAATGATACTCTATTTTTTCACGCTGCATATCTGCTTTATATATTCAAGACTATATTTGTTAAATTGTCTACCAAGCTTAGGTAAAAAACTTGGTAAGTAGAGGACAGGATAAACAAGCAGAATTAAGAAGGAAGAAAGGAAAATTTGCTCTCGGATAGAGTTTTCATGGTTTATGCTCAAGGTTTAAGTATGCCTATATACTTATTACATTTTTTAACTCATTTCTCAGTAATAATTCTATTCTGTCTTGAGGCTGATTTATGAACTAGCGATCGCTTGCTTGAGGCTTTGACAAAAGGAGGCTATTTTCTCTAATCCCTCTTGGGGTGTACCTTCAGCGAGTCGCTTCACAAACGCACTGCCAACAATAGCCGCATCTGCACCCCAGTCTTTAACTTGTCGGGCTTGTTCTGGTTGGGAAATACCAAAACCTACACCAATGGGTTTGTCAGTCACACTACGAATTTGCTTGAGCAAATCTGACACTCGCGATTCCATTTGCTCACGCATTCCCGTTACACCTGTGACACTAACCAAATAAATAAATCCTTGGGAAGCGCGGGCAATTGCTTCTATGCGCTCAGCAGAACTGGTGGGAGCGACCAATAAAATTACATCAATGCCGATTTTTGCCGCTGGTTCGAGTAAATTTGCAGCTTCTTCTAGGGGTAAATCTGGCACAACTAAACCAGCGACACCAGCAGCAGCTATTTCTTGGAGAAACTTTTCTATGCCCCGGTTGAGAATAGGGTTGTAGTAGTTGAAGAGAATTATAGGCGATCGTAAACTGGGAGTAGTTGCTTTGAGCATTTCTAGGACTTGCTCTAAGGTTGTTCCCCTTTCTAAGGCACGGGTAGCAGCAGCTTGAATCACTGGGCCATCCGCCAGAGGGTCGGAGTAGGGAACACCCAACTCAATTATGTCAGCACCACTGCGATCCAGAGTTTGTAAAGCTGTGGCAGTTGTTTCGATATCTGGATCGCCAGCAGTGATAAATGGAATTAAAGCACACTCACGATTACGTTTGAGGTTTTCAAAGCAGAGGGAAATAGCAGTCATTGGTCATTTAGTAATTGTTGTTTGTTGTTTGTTGTTGGTTGTTTGTTGTCCGGAGCAACCAACAAACAACTATCAACCACCAACACACAATAGACAAATGACAATTTTACACCTGTGAACCCTTTTGTTGTTCGATATCGGCTTGAATTTTTGCTAGTTCTTCGGGAGAAAGTTCTTCTAACCGCTTTTGAAAATAAGCCTCTTCGTACTGCTCCCGCTGTTGATGGTAGGTCATTTTGTGGTTAACTGCCCGAAAAAGATAAGTCAGTAACCAGCCAATTAACCCACCGACTAGCAAGACTTGGCTCCAGATACCTGCTTCTAAATTATCTAGACCAGCCAGTCGCAGAACTAGATATGCCAAGCCACCTGTAAGAAAAACGCCAAAACCAATTCCGAGAGCGTCCAGACGTCGCATGAGTATTATGACCTACCAACTTATTTACGCTTCAATTTGCCGCCGTTTTGGTCGTAAATTTACGAACGGCGATAGAACCAACAAACCCGGAAAGAAGAAGAACACTAGAAAATACATAAATGCGCGTTCCAGGGAACTAGCTACATACCAACGCTTATTCAGGTAAAACAGCACAGCCACTGGTATGACTAACAAATAAGCTCCCGCCAAAACTAGATATAGCAGCGGTACGATAATTCCTTCTTCAATCATAGGTTTCCTCTTTCAGCAGAAATGACCAAAGGGTGTATCTGCTTTCCATCATAGTACCCCCTTACACCCCTTCTTCTTAGGTCAGTTTCACTTTTCCAAGAAATTTTTTATGGTTACTAGTTGGCAAATTACAAATTTGATGCTCAAATAGATCGAGAAACAATTGAATACTCTATAATCAACAAAAGCAAATCCCAAATTTACTTGGGGGTGTGGCGGAATGGTAGACGCTACGGACTTAAGTAATTGAGCCTTAAAGAAGAAACTCTTTAAGTGAATGCTCTCAAATTCAGGGAAACCTAAATCTGGCAACAGACATGGCAATCCTGAGCCAAGCCAAATTTGTCATTTGTCATTAGTCATTGGTCAATTGTTAAGTAACAAAGAACAAATGATGAATAACAAAAGACTTGTTCGGAAGGTGCAGAGACCCGACGGGAGCTACCCTAACGTTAAGTCGAGGGTAAAGGGAGAGTCCAATTCTCAAAGCCTAAAATTAAGTTAGTCTTATGGGCAGTGGCGAAAGCTACGGGAGAATGAAAATCCGTTGACCGTAAAAGGTCGTGAGGGTTCAAGTCCCTCCACCCCCACTAATTAAAAGTTAAAGTTGTGATGGTGTGTAGCTAACTATTAGCTACTGGCATCATCTATTAAGCATGGCTAGTGGTCTGTCCCAAATTACTACTTGCTACGCCTTTGCATAATATCGTAGTGTTTTTAAACGCAGAGGAACGCTGAGTAAACGCACAGAGAAGTTTGTAGACGCGCCTTCTTCGGCTTCAAGGTAAGAGTAGCGTCCTGGAGGGAACCTCAAAGCTTCAGTGGGGGCGCAGAGTCTTTTTACAGAGGTTCGTTATTAAGTAAATTTATCAATTTTATATAAAGAAAACTTTGAATTATTAAAGAGTAGATTGATACTCTTGTGTAGCAGAATGAAGCGCATAAAAATATAAGTAATATCAAGTTCGGCTAATTGCTTACAATATTATGCTTCGCTGTTGGGCATTGGGCATTGGGCATCGGGCATGGGAAAATCATCAGTATCTTAATTACCAATTACCAATTACCAGCCCACGCGACAGTAAGTAGGTCGGTGTTGAAAATTATCGTTATGACAAGGCAGGAGGCAGAGGGCACAAGGGGTTCCCCACAAATTCGCTCTCCGAATCGCGAATTTGTGGGGGCCCCGCAGAAGGCAGAAGGGAAGAGCTTTTTGGACAACTTTACTTTCCGTTACATACTTCTCTTCGAGAAGCCGCTGCGCGTCTACGGTTTTTTTGCGCCGTTCTACTTATAAGTATTCAAGCGAACATGATATAAGCTATATCTTTATTTTTGAGAATAATAAATGACTGCTCATAGTTTACGAAATATTCATGTTAATCCACATATTTTTAAATCTGATGTAAAACAACTAGATGTACAGACTGTGCAAGAAAAAATTTATAGTTTTTTTGTAGAGGTTGTTAATAAATATGCTCCAGAAGATGTTTTACTAGAATTTAAAAGTATATTTTTGGATTGCCTGGGTTTGAAAAGATTAGATTTAACACCAGGAATGTATGATGTGTTTATTAATAATGAACAGGATTTCCGCAATACTCTGAAGCGTTGTTGTTATATTCTAGTTAATAATTGGGAAAGTAATAGAAAACATAAATATACTCAAGCGTTAATTGAGTTAATTGCTAATTACAAACCAACTGCAATTTATCACAAAGATACGAAATTAACGATTTTCCAAACTTGGTTGGATAACTTTATTCATAGTCAAGACTTTCAAGAACTCAATTTATTTGCATATAAAAATGAAAATAAAACCGATGGTCATTGGGTGAATCGCTATACTTCCTATCTTTTGGCTGCCCAAGTTGTAGATAAAAATAACCCAGAAGAACAAAAAGAAGCAGCTAAAAAAGTTTCTAAGCAGCTAAAGGATAAGTTTAAGTTTGAACTTGCAATGTATGTTGCTCGTTCTCAGTCAAATGCTTCTAGCCAGACACGTTATAGAAATCCTAGTGTGTTAGGAGATGATATTTTACGTTTAATCAAGGCGATTATTGTTAAGAAAGGTGTATTTAGCTATGACAATATTGCTAATATTTTTATCAAGCAAACTCAAAATCAAATTTTTAAAGACTTTAAAGAAAGTCTGTTAAAGTATCTAATTTTCTCTGTACAGCAACCAAAGTTTGTAGACACTTTGCAGCAACAGCTATCAGAAAAGCTTGTTACTTGGAAACCAGAATATGATGATGTAATTATCAACAAATATTTGTTGTTGAGAATTTGTAATCGGATGATTGATTTTTTAACAACAGAGAGTACCGTTAAACCTTCACCTTTATTTGTTTTATTGCTTTCTCAGGGACACCCTCTGACGTTAGTAATTGTCTTATTGAAAATAATTTTAATTTGCAAACATTCCCGTAGTCATTTGGAATCTCGCATTGCTCATTTGATTCGTTATTACGATCAATATTCAGAAGCAGAATGCCAATGGTTCATTAACTTTATTGAAATTTTCAATATCACATTTGCAATTTATGCTGAGAATGTTGAATATAACTTAATTAAGGTCGAAGAAGCTGAGAAAGCCCACGAAGTCGAATTTGATCCGAATGCTTATCGTGTGTTTTCTCAATTGAAACGTTGATTGTTGATTATTGATTGTTGGTTGTTAGTGGTTAGTAGTTGGTTGTTGGTTGGTGGTTGTTTTCTGGTTTATCGCTTGTCTTCCTTGTCTTCCCGATCCCCGATCCCCAATTTATCTAAACAGGCGTTCGTCAAGCCAAGCTAAGCCTGCACCGAGGGTTTCAGCGAGAATACTGACTAGGCGATACACACCTGTTGCACTAATGACTACTGCGGCAGGAAAATAGTTTTGTAAAAGTGCGATCGCAGTTGCTTCAAACACACCTAAGCCACCAGGCGCACCAGGAACGACAAGCCCAAGTAACCAAGCAAAACTAAAAGCAGTAAATAATAATGGAATTTGAGTTGAATTCACAGGACTCAATGCATAAAAAATCAAAATAAACCCTATACCGCGCAGTCCCAAAAACCCTATTTCTCCTAATAAAGGTTGGAGAGGGTAGTGTTCCATAGTGAAACTCACGTCTGACGTTGTTGTGCAATCAGACTTTTTAGTTTTTAAGCGGTGTAGCAAGCGAATTAATAGATTTAAAAACCGGGGATGAAGCACACAAAGTACTACAAACAAACCCAGTATTTGCCCTATATGCACAGCTAAATTAGTATTTGTTTTAACAAATAGACTGCCTAATAAGGCAACAATTAAAGCTGCTGCTGCCATCAATAAAGGTTCTAGCAATACGCTAAGAGTGGCTGCACTAGTAGAAACATTCGCATTTTTTGCTGCCATAATTCGCCCATAGTAATGCCAAACATTACCAGGCAAATACTTACCAATGTTGGTTTGCAGGTAAATCTGGATAAATTGCACAGATGGTACAGGTTGATTTAAATTTCGGAGAATCCAAGTCCAAATCCAGCCAGCCCAAGTGTGTCCTAGTAAAGTTACACCAGTTGCGATCGCTATAATTGCCCATCCTGCTGCATCAATGCGAATAGCAGCAATTCCTTGCCAGTTATCCTTTAGGGCTTTTGCTAAAAAAAACAGCGTTCCACCCAAAATTAACCAGCGTAAAATTTTTTTGATCATTAGCGGAGATTTAACTTTTCGGCTAGCCTTTGGTTAAACAACTCAAATAATACAGTAGGGACAGAGTATTTGGGTAACAATTGTTTAACTTGATGGAAATAATTAAATATAATATCGTACCTCCTTGCCTTCTTATTTATTCCTTCTTTTTGATTTCTTCTACTTATATCCGTCTTAAGTTAGATAAAAAAAACGCAAAATTAATAACAATAATGTGACTTACGCTAGAGGAAAAACCTCCTTTTAAATACGTATTCTTAGAAATCGATTGTTGTACTAAACAAAAATCAACTCCAACAATAAAAGGAACTGAGCCTAACATTTTCTCAGAGTATATTAATTGTTTGACGTTGAAAGGAGGAATTGGTGAACAGATTAATTACATTTGTAAAAAAACTACGTCTGCGCCAAGTTTTAACTGTATTTTTGGCAGGATTATTGTTAATAGTTAATACTGCTTGTAGTAGTAAGTATGCTCAAGGCGCCCAGCCATATAATCCACCTGTACAAGCTGGCGGAGCAAACAATCCTTACAAGGCTGGTGGGGACAATTACACAAATTTAAAAATGTCCAAAACTGGACGCGATCAAGCTAGTGTACAGCTAAATTCCCAACTGTTGCTGGCTGATGCAGATAAAGAATCTGAACTGCTTTATCCTGGTGCTGAAACTCCTGTGGGTCGAGCCTATAAAGAGGGAGAATTACCAATTAAATCTGAAAAAGATTTTCGACCCGATGCTGGTAATTTAATTCAGAACGAACCAAGTGTAACTCAAAGAGCTAAAGACAGAATTGAAACTGTAAAAGAGGCTGTTGAAGAAGCTTCTGGCTTTTTGAAAGAAAAAGCAAGTGAAGCTGCTAGCAGACCAGAATTGCAAAAAAATCCAGCAGTGGGCAAATAGGATTCATTTGTACATTGTAAGCAACCAGATTATTAGCGACTGAAAAATTCAAGATTACAAAAGAGGAGTTTCACCATGAATCAAGTAATTTCTTTTTTCAAACGAATTCGTTTGTCTCAGGTTTTAACAGCTTTTGTAGCAAGCGTTTTGCTATTTTTTACACAAGCTTGTAATGCTGCATCAGCTACAGCACCTAAGTCTCTTTCGCAACCATCTGTAGGGCCTAATTCTGAAACCTACGTTCCTAAAGGTGATAACATTCTTAACCCTGTTGAAGGTGGGATGAATAACTTTAGTGATAGAGATCCCAGAGCAACAAGTGATGCAAAAGCCAGAGCTCAATTCCTAAAAGAAAACGCTGCTCAAGAAAAAGCTGAAAAATCAACCAATAACCCAGCAGAAGCTATTCGTCGTGTAGGTTCAGACATTGGAGATGTTAGTAAGAATGTGCAGCAAAAAGCTGAAGATGTAGGCAATAAAGCTCAAGGTACTGCTGAAGACTTTGCCAAGGGAACCAAGCAAGGACTCAAAAACATCAAAGGTAATGTTGAGAATGCTGGCGATTACGCCAAAGATACTGCTCAGCGCACAGCTGGTGCTAGCAATCCCATCGATGCGGCAAACAAAGCTTTTAGAGACGCTGATTAATTAGTGTAAGTCTCGTACTTTTTACCTGTTAGCCTGCTGACGCAGGCTAAGTTTTTTATAGATATAGCGAACACAGATGCACACAGATGTACACAGATGGATCATCGGTTTGCTGTTAAGTTGATCTCTGATCAAGGATCGCTATTTTCAAGACAAATGTTAAGATAGCCAAAGCTATTTATTGATTTCACCTTTCTGCTCCTTGTATACAACTTCTGCAATCAGTCTATGATTTTGTACATACCAATTCTGGAGTGCGATTCGGTGAATTTCTCGCCAAGGAATATTATTTTTTCTCGCTAATTCTGCACAATCTTCGTATTCTGGCTGGACGTTATTTATAACTTTATTGTTTACGTTTCCCATCCATGCTACTTTGACACGCACTACACCATATTTTGTTTCTATTTGTTGCGTTTCTCGCTGTAAGATAGCGCGTTGCTGCTGAAAACGGCGAATACCTAAAGTTGTTGTTTCACGGAATAAAACATTTTCACAATTAAATAGATTTTCTGGAGGACAAATGACTGTGAGCAAGATTCCCGGACGGGACTTTTTCATGCCTATGGACTGGGTAAAGACATCTACTGCACCCGCAGCAAATAATGCTTCAAATAAATAACCGATCGCTTGCGGACTTAAATCATCTATTTGGGTTTCTAGTACTGATATAGTTTCTAAATTTGGACTAGTGGCAAATGAGCGATCGCTAATTCCGACATCAGTAATCCGAAAATCTGTAGCTTCCCCCAACCATAGGCGTAATATATTGGGAATTGGTAAGTTGAGATTACCTGCTCCTAGTCCGACTTGTTTAACTCTCATGGGAGGTGGTGAACCAAACTCTTTGGCAAGTGTAGTGGCGATCGCAGCACCTGTTGGTGTCACCAATTCCCGTTCAATGCCGTTGCTGTAAACAGGACAGCTACGCATTTCCCACAACTTCAACACTGCTGGTACTGGTACTGCCATTTGTCCATGGGCAGCCCGCACTGTCCCGCCGCCAGTGGGAAATGCTGAACAGTAAAGTAAGGGTAATCCTGTTTCGTCACTGTCAATACCCAACCAATCCAACCCCAAGCAAGTACCAACAATATCTACAATGGCATCAACTGCACCTACTTCATGAAAGTGAACTTTTTGGGGGGCGATGCCATGCACTGCACCTTCGGCAACTGCTAACTGGCGAAATACCGCCAAACTCCAAGCTTCTGCCCTTGGGGGTAACTTCGCTTGCAGAATCATCTGTTCTATTTCACCCAAGTGACGGTGGTGATGGTGATCATGATGGTTGGACAATAAATCGACATGAACTTTGGTCGCTTGCTGACCATGACGCTGGACAAGCTCAGCCCATAATTTATATTCCTGTACAATACCTAAGTGATTAAGTTTGTCTATTAAGTATTCCAAGGGAACACCCAGACTTACCAATGTTCCCAAACACATATCACCGGAAATTCCCGATGGACATTGAAGATAAGCAAATTTAGTCATATATCTTTGTTGGTGGTTGGTTGTTGGTGGTTGTACCAGACGTGCCATGACACGTCTGTACAGTGGTTAGTAGTTGGTTGGTTGGAACTAACAACTAACAACTAACACCTAACATCTCACAACTAATAACTATCAACAAATAACAAATCTATGGCAAAATTTTTCTCAGTTCATCCTGATAATCCCCAGCCCCGTCGAATAGAGGAGATAAAGACGGCACTGTCTGATGGTGCGGTGATGCTTTACCCTACTGATACAGTTTATGCGATCGGTTGTGATTTAAATGCGAAGTCGGCGGTAGAACGAGTACGGAAAATCAAACAGCTAGCAAATGACAAACCATTAACGTTTTTGTGTTCATCGCTTTCCAATGTGGCGACTTATGCAAATGTCAGCGACACTGCTTACCGAATTATGAAGCACCTGATTCCGGGACCATATACGTTTTTACTACCTGCTACAAAATTAGTTCCGCGTTTGGTGCAAAATCCAAAACGAAAAACGACTGGAATTAGAGTGCCAAATCATAAGATGTGCTTGGAACTGTTGTCAGCCTTAGGAAATCCGATTATTTCGACCTCAGCACATTTGCCACCAGATGAGACAAATAATGGAACTTTGGGAGTGGAAGAAGAACAAATTTTATCGCGAGTAGAATTATTTGACCGTTTGGAGGGATTGGTCGATGTTATTGTAGACACTGGCGAAGAACCAAACTATGAAGTGTCTACAATTTTGGATTTAACTGGAGAGGAACCAATGATGATCAGGCAGGGTTTAGGTTGGGAAAGAGCGACAGCATGGGTATAAGAAATTTACTTCACAAGCTATTGATTTGATTTCGGAAACTGTAAAGAAAAAAACACCAGTTTGATGATTGTCATACAGACAAAGCAAAGCGCTCTTATGACCATGATGGGGATAAATCTTTGTGTATTAAGGGTTTTGACTATTTTGGGGTGGTCAAGAATACCCAGGTGTCAACCATTGTTAAGTTGCGTGTAGAAAAACCGACACATTTTCTTACCTGGAACTTGCGGATATTTCTTACATTCTTAAATGTGAGCAGGGCTTGCGGTGGCAATTAAGCCATAAAAGCTGATGAGATTACCGCAGCGTCTGTTGTCATGTAGTTACGGTGCAGTACCACTCCCAAAGAAGATCATGAAAGCCAATCCAGCTAATCTACCAACCTTTACACCATCTTCTAACACCTATAGCGATGCTTTAACGCAGTTTTTATATAAAGAAATACAAGCACACTCTAAAGCCACACCTGGTTGTATGCAAGCTGTTGCAATGCGTATAGCCAAAGAAGTGGAGCGTATATGCGAGAAAAGCCACCGCATCCAAAAATCTGGACAGATTAAGTCTTGGTTGCTGACTCTAGCACGTCATCGGTTACAAAAATGCTTGCATTACTACAAATTAGGTTCCAAGCAGGGACGGGTGGAATTACATAGCTGTTTAGGTGCTATGGTTTATCGCCATGTCAGTGTTGCTGGAGGTGAATTAGGATTTCAAGCTCGTTACAACTTAATTGAAGATTTCCTGCAAGCATTTTATATTGAGGCAATCAAAGCTTTCCGGCGGGAAAATGAATTACCAGAAGATTACAGCCCCCACACTCTGCTACAACTAGCAGAATACATGGCGTTTACAGAACAGTATGCGAAGCGTCGGATTAATCTAGCTGGTGGTGCAAATCAGCAGTTAATTATACTCCGCGCTCAAAGTTTTGCCCGGCGGCTACCCCAGGAAACAAATGTAGATTTTGAAATGGCAACAGAAGCTGCTAAGACTGAAGATGCAGAATCTTATCAGCGTAACTCGGCGGTGCAACAGTTGCGATCGCAAATGGTTTCTCAACCAAGTTTTGATTTAGCTGAAGATAGCGAACGCGATCGCGTGATCTCAGAATTGGTTAAATACTTTGAATCCCAAGGTCAACAAGATTGTATAGATTACCTGGCACTAAAACTCCAAGATTTATCAGCACCAGAAATTGACCAAATTCTTGGTTTAACTAGTCGCCAACGAGATTATCTCCAACAACGTTTTAAATACCATGTGGAAAAGTTCGCCCGTACCCATCACTGGCAATTAGTCCATCAATGGCTGGGTGTGGGTTTAGAACAAAAGCTAGGGTTGTCTTCTCAACAGTGGGAGCGCTTTTTAAATCAACTTTCTGAGCAACAACGGCAGATATTACAACTCAAAGCCGCTAAGCAAACAGATCAAGCGATCGCCAAAGCCCTAAAATGTACTCCCAAACAACTGCAAAAGCGCTGGACTCAGTTATTAGAACAAGCATGGGCTATGCGTAATGGAAATACAGAAGTTCAGACTGGTTGAAAACTTAGTTACTTTTATATTTTATTAGCTCATGTTGACTAGTTTTTCTCGATTTCCTGGTTGTAGATGCTTATTCTAAATAACTTACTTAATTTTCCCTATGTTTCCCCCATTTCTGGGGGAAACTACTGTAGGGAAACCCTACATCTGGCATCTCTCAATTGTTGCAGCAAAAAGTGAATTTTGATTTTTTGATTTTATTTATATATAACTATCTTAATTTATTGAACTGCCCTCCGGGTTTGCCACTTCGTGTCTACGTGACGGAGACCGCCAAGACGCCAAGAACGCCAAGGGTTTGTAGACTGTGTGTAAGTTTTAAATGTTATTATATCGATAAGATATTTGATATTTTTGTCTTAAAGCAATAAAAGCACTATTTTTATTCTCAAATGTGCTAGAATCCACTTTTGTGTAAGTTTTTTAAAAAACCCAAATCGGCAATCTCACCACATTTTTGGTGTGTGAGTGTCAAAATGTATATTAATAGGGCAGATTACAACAAACGTACAACCAAGAACAAGGCAGTTTAAAATCAAATGTTTGACGGATTTTGGGATAACGTCTTTCGCTACCAGCGCTACTTCATCACTACCCTGTTAGGCGTTTTGTTGAACACGTTTGCACCATTAGCACCCTTGTTGAAACGCCCAATTACATTAATTGCCCTCCTGGGCTTTTTGGTAGGCGGAATTGTCTTCGTCACTCTTACCCTCCGCGCCATGCTAGGTTTGAGTACAATTTGAGTCCAAACTATACATAGGGATATATTTTCCGCAAATTGAGAGCTAACTGAGCAATAACAGAAAAAAACCTGAGGACTTCGGATCCACTAAATCGTAGATTTAGTGGGACTCTTAAACCCAGTTTGGACAAGGCTAAAAGGCATACCTTAAAACTTTTTCAAACCTTATTGCCTTTTGCCCTCTGCCCTCTGCCCTCTGCCCTCTGCCTTGCCCGAAGGGCTGATAACAATGTTAACGTAGTACCTCTCTTGAGGAGGCATGATTTTTATGGCTACAAGTCGCCGCGTTTCCCGCGTTGCTGAATTAATTAAACGGGAAGTTAGCCAAATGCTACTCAACGGCATAAAGGATGACCGTGTGGGTACGGGAATGGTAAGTGTTACCGATGTTGATGTTTCTGGCGATTTGCAACACGCCAAAATCTATGTGTCTATTTACGGCACAGAAGAAGCCAAAGCAGAAACAATGGCAGGCTTAAAATCGGCGACAGGTTATGTCCGTAGCGAACTCGGCGCACGGGTGCGGCTGCGTCGCACACCAGAGGTGGTGTTTATCGAAGACCGTTCCATAGAACGTGGTAGCAAGGTACTTTCGCTATTGAACCAACTCGAACTTCAACGGAAACCAGAAAATCTGCCAGAGAATGGAGAAAATGAGCAAGAAGAAGGTTAATCTGCAAAATATGTAACTTAAACAACAATTTCCTCTAAACAATCAGCCATGCATTTTACAGACACGAACTGATCGTGTCTGTTTCAATATGCTTAATGAGGTTTTAGTAGTGCTTTAGCACCGCTATAAGAGACTTTACATTTATTTACATAGCTGACTCTAGGTAATTGGGAAGAACCATGATCGAGTTTTCCAATTACCAACTGACAATTACCAATTACTGGAGGGCGCTTCTTAGTTGCTTCCAGCTTAGCACTCTGCGCCTCGACAGCCCCGCTACCAAAATATGGGCGAATCCCCCAAAAAATTTTGGGGTGTCCCCTCAAAGTACATCTTTTCATATGCATTAGAAACTTCGTAATAATCTTTCTCGGCTATGAGAAGAATTTATCACATCAACCAAAGTTAACAATCAATGACAGAATGAGTTACGTTGCTTAATAGTTTTGCACGAAGAAATATAAGGTTGTTTATTGTGACATATAATTTCAGCAAATTTACTGCTAACAAAAGATGGGATACATAACACAAATATATGAATTTCCAACTACCACAACTGCTAGCCTAGAGGCAAATCAACATTCTCTGAAATTGATGATTAAGATTGCTACAACTCTTCCCAGGCGGAAATTTTTTTGGTCGTACTATAAACTTCAGCTACTAGTTGAAAGTTTATTTAAGAAATTATTAACAAACAAACCTCTACAAGGTTGATTGGTGTATTGTAGCCCTTATGGTTTGCAGCAGTTTATACATATACTTCTACCAAATATTTTTGATTGGTTTTCCATAAAACAATGCCAGTGTCTAGAACTGTGAATTACATACATCTTTGAGTATGTAATTCATTTGTTTAGCAAATATCTGGCTTCTGTTCATAAATACTGAAGTTTAGTAACTGCTCTGCTCAAATCAAGCAAATATTCACTCAACAACCTAAATTTTCTTATTTAAGGAGCTGCAAAACAATTTATCATGATTATTTGACATTCTTAACATTTCTTTACATAATTTGAGGATAGGTAGCGTCAAAATGAAAATAGTTCCGTATACCAAATTACAAAATTCCAGCTAAAGACCTACTCGTTGCTATGTTTGTTCCTAATAACTTTTTGGGAACACTACTTACGTGTAAATTTGTGAGTAAAGATCATGAGTGTGAATACGGTGCCCTCTATCAGCTACTACTCTTTGGACGTGATTCAAGACGAAGCACGACGACTTGTGCAGAAGGGAGTGGTTAGCAGACAGCAACCAATATATACTCTCTGCCAATACATCCCAGCTCGTGAGTGGGTGTGTATCGAATGTGAATTAGAAAAATGCGACTTCCTGTTACGCGATCGCATCGGCGATCTCATCGGGCGGGAAGAATGGGAAAACGACTAATCAAGAGAAAATCAACAGAAAACGATTGATATTAGATTGGGAATATATTTCTTGGATGTGTGGATTTTATAAAGATTCAACGCCCAATTTCAATATATTCTCTGCTTATAATCAATATTTTCCAATCTGGATGTAACTACCTATCTGCTATCTGTTCCTACTGTTTCTCGTATCAGCAATATACTACAGCAACTTGTATGCCATATCATGAGGCATCAATACATAGGGGCTGAAACTTGATTTAAGTTTATTGATATGCCGGAGTAGTTTTGTTTTGGCAACTACTCCGGTATTTTGTTTATGGTAGTTGTTAGTTGTTAGTTGTTAGTTGTTTGCTCCAACCAACCAGCAACAATCAACCACCAACAACTAAATTACCCAACTTCCTCCAAATACAAATTCACATCTTCTATGACACGGGTGAGTTCAGCTTCTGTTGTTAAGCGAATATTAATGTCACGGATGGTGAGTAGAACTTTTGCAGCGAAAGGTGTAGGCCAAATGTTGGGGTTGCAAAAAATCTCTAAAAATACTTCTCCTGTATAACGATATTCCATTGGGCGCTGAGGGCTAGTTTTTCCGCCACCAGGGACAGTTTTAGTAGCAACAGCTTTTAGACTATTCATTAATTGCTCTAGCGCTGCTTTTAGTTCCTGTGCTGCTTGGGGTGAAAAGCTAAAAGAGACAGAACCCTCTACTAAGTTGAGTGTCAGATGATTTCCAGACATGAGCGATTTTTGAGATATTTTAGTACAGATACCATTTTCCTGGTACAAGTAACATCAAGATCCATTTGTTTGTTAATGGTAATAATTTCCAAAATCTCAAGAATATACTAAACGTGTTGTTGGTTATTGGTTGTTGGTTGTTTGTGATTGGAAGTAATGATTGTAGAGATAGGATAGAAGATTATACTTCAGGAAAAATTAATAAAAATTTTCCTCATACAAATGCTAATAAATATTGTTGCTTGAGTAATGGTATAGCCCTATTATAATCAGGTTTCTGGCTGCTATTAATTAAAAAATATTTCAATAAACTACGGTGAAAAATTAACGTTGTAGAAAGATAAAATCCCTACTGCGTAAGAGATTGATACATTTGATTGATGTATTTAGTTCTACACTTAGAAGTCATAGAAAATGATAGTTAAAAATCCTCTATGTCTTTAGATAACCGTGCCACAGTTAGAAAGGTTTTAATCATCACTTTATTGCTAAATATCTTCGTGATGCTATTAAAAGCAGTTGTAGGCAAGTTAACAGGTTCTTTGAGTTTGTTAGCTGATGCCTTGCATAGCGTGACCGATAGCGCTAACAATATTTTAGGATTGATTGCTAGCCGATTTTCTTCGCCCCAGCCTGATCGGGAACATCCTTACGGACATCTAAAATTTGAAGCAGTTGGTGCTTTGGGAATTGCAGCGTTTTTGGGTATAGCCTGTTTTGAAATTCTCCAAGGTGCTGTAGAACGCATTCTCAATGGTGGTGAACCAGTGAGAATATCAGCACCAGAATTGTGGTTATTACTGGTTGTATTAGGTGTGAATATTTTCGTAACCTTTTACGAACGTCACGTAGGTGTCAAAGTCGGTAGCCCAATTTTGATCGCTGATGCTAAACATACGATGAGTGATGTTTGGGTAACTATTTCCGTGATTGGCGGTTTGATCGGTGTATGGTTGGGCTATCAGTGGTTAGATGTGGCGTTAGCTTTTCCTGTAGCTTTATTGGTATTTTGGAGTGGCTGGACAGTTTTAAAAGAAAATTTACCTTGGCTTGTAGATCAAATTGCGATCGCACCAGAAGTGATTCATGCGATCGCCCTTTCAGTCCCTGGAGTTATAAACTGCCATGATATAGCTTCTCGGGGTGTTGTTGGTCGTCAAGTCTTTATAGAAATGCACTTAATAGTTGATGCTGAAGATGTGGAAACAGCGCATCGCATCACTGAAGAAGTAGAAAGACGGTTAGAAGAACGCTTTCGCCCAGTACGGATTGTAATTCACGTCGAACCACCAGAGTATCAGTCAGAGCGAATTCACTTCGGATCTAACTCCAAGTAGCAAATCATTCTTGTGTTAGACTTAGTCTCTGACTCTAGATAGGGGCTGTGTCCTCAAAATTGTTAGTATCCTGAGACCATAGCAAAACGCACTGGCAGAACGTTTTACCGTTGTGGTTCTTTGCTGCTTCTGGAAAGAAAGCGACATGACAGAAGTAGACAGTGTTGATAATAAAGTAGTCTAGATGGTTGTAGAGTTTTTGTCGCTGACTCTACTTTGCCATGACTGAAGGGAGATTTTATCCTCCATGTATGCAGAACGGTGGGAAAGTTGTGGACATCCAGCCTGTTAACAATTAAGGTCAATAAGCATTCGTGCTGATACCGAATTTTTTCTCTCGGTAGCACCACGTGTGCTTGTTTACCTTTTTAAGAATGCAGAATGGCACTTGAACTCAAATATCCTACACTGAAGCCGCCCTCAATTACCTAAACAATTAGCCGGGCTTGATATGATACTTCAATGGCTAGGAATAACATTTATTATTTTGAGCTTTTGGGTAAATATGAATGCATCAGCTGCATCATCAAGCAAACCAGACATTCCGACTATAATTCAGCAGGCAAAAGATGCTTGGGTAACTCTTGATGGCGATGCTTTGGCACAATTGTTCACGCCTGATGGTGAACTGATTGTACCTGGACATAGGTGGCAGGGACAAGCAGAAATCAGTGAGGCGGTTTCCCTTGTTGCTCAGCAATCACAAGATATCAAGATTGATATTGCACGGATGATCATCTCTGGCGAACAAGCAGTCATTGAATGGCGTTACCAGGAAACGGAAAAAGCAACTAATCATCGCAAAACTACTGACGATGCAATTGTAGTAGATTTTCGAGATGGTCGGATCAGGCGTTGGCGAGAATATTTTGATACTAAAACACCATTATCTTAAGTGTGAAGTATCCTTTCTTCGCTCAGAGACTTATGCTTTTGATGCCAAAATTGGAATAGCTGATTATGTATTCAGGTTTTTACTTTTAGCAGAAACTAAGACATTTGCCACGGCTATAACTAAATTATCTGGATCTACAGGTTTAGCTACATGAGTTTGAAAGCCAGCTTCTAGTGCGCGCATCCGATCTTCGCTGTCAGCGTAGGCTGTTAATGCTATAGCTGGTACGTTTCTTGCTTTTTCTGCTTTCAAGTTACGTATTTTGCGGATCAAGGTATAGCCATCCTCATCAGGCATGGCTATATCACAGACTAAAACATCAGGTTGTAACTGTGGTAACACTTCTAAAGCTTCTGCTGCTGACGCAACTGTAGTGACGCTGGCTCCGTCTGCTTCCAATACGGTAGAAATATAAAAGCGGCTATCTTCATCGTCATCTACTACGAGGATTTTTAGTCGAGCAAGAGGGAGAGAAGACGATGGGGCATCTCCTTCGATATTGGAAAAAAGAGAATTATCTCTCATTACTTTAGTCCCTCATTTTTCCTCAGTTTTTAGATATTATCTTGAGTAATTTTACTTCTTTAGCGTCCCCTACCCGCATACCCAGCCATATTAAACAAATAGTTAATTGCTGTGTGTAAATTCATACTAAAAAACGAGTAGGTTTTTCCTGATAGTTTCTCTGGGATTTTATACTTTCTAATTAAGAAAACTTTCTTTCAATCAAATTCTCATCGTGTTAAATAATATTAAATAGTTCCATCTTATTGATTTTCTCTGTTGTGGAAAATGTTTAGAATAGTTAAGACAATTTTTTATGCATCTAAGATTATATCTACATTGCCAAACCAAATCAATCTCAAGAGTTAAGTCGAGTATTTTATATGCAAGTAACAACCTTGTATCTTGATTAGGACTTTTAAAAGGTGAATATTAATAAATAAGGACATGGTATTTCCATTTCAAGTTGATTTAACAAACTGTGACAAAGAGCCGATTCATATTCCTAGTTGTATTCAAACACACGGAGTTCTTTTAGCATTACAAGAGCCTGATTTAACTATACTACAAGTTAGTGATAACACAGTCGCCTTTTTTGGCTTACATCCTGACGAATTGATAAATCAACCTTTAAGTAGATTGCTTGAACCTGAACAAGTAGAATTTTTAATTGATTGTTTACATCAGGAAGATATACAAATAGTTAATCCCATTGAAATAAATATAAATATATCTCAAAAAGGTAAATTATTTGATGCGATCGTTCATCGTCAAAACAAATTATTAGTATTAGAATTAGAACCACACAGTTCTGAGAAAAATAATATTTATTTTAGATTTTATTATTTGGTCAAACTGGCAGTTAGCAAGCTACAGTCAGCAAAATTTGTTACTGAGGTTAGTCAGATAATTGCTCAAGAAGTGAGAAAAATCACTGGTTTTGATAGAGTAATGGTTTATAAATTTGATCAAGATTGGAACGGTATAGTGATTGCGGAAGATAAGCAAGAATACCTCCCTTCCTATCTAGATTTACATTATCCTGCTTCAGATATTCCCAAACAAGCTAGGGAACTATATAGACAAAACTGGTTGCGGATTATTCCTGACGCTGATTATCAGCCTACTGCCATTGTCCCTACTATTAATCCCTTAACAAAAGAGCCTTTAGATTTAAGTAAATCTGTCTTACGCAGTGTCTCACCCATACATATTGAATATATGCATAACATGGGTGTGAAAGCATCAATGTCAATTTCACTGATTAAAAATAATCAGCTTTGGGGACTTATAGCTTGCCATCACCAAACACCAAAATATATTCCTTACGAAATTCGCAATGCTTGTGAATTTTTGGGACAAGTAACCTCTTTAGAATTAACAACAAAAGAAGATAATGAAGATTCTGAAGCCAAAATTCAAACTAAATCTACTTTGGCAAAATTAGTCGAATATATGTCTGTGGAGAAAAATTTTATTGATGGATTAATTAATAAACAACCAAATTTACTTCATCTTGTTTATGCTGATGGTGCAACAATTTGTTTTAACAATGAACTATATTTAATTGGCAATACTCCAGAAGAACAAGATATTCAAAAATTATTATTTTGGATTAATAAAAATGTAAATGAAGATTTTTTTTATACTGATTCATTGTCGAAATTTTATCCAGAGTCAGAAAAATATAAAAGTATTGCCAGTGGTTTGATAGTAATTTCTATTTCTAAACATCAAAACAAGTATGTTCTATGGTTTCGTCCAGAGGTAATACAAACAGTTCGTTGGGGTGGGAATCCGAATAAACCTGTAGAAGTTAGTAAAAACGGTAGTGTGCGTCTATCTCCACGTAAGTCATTTGAGTTATGGAAAGAAGTTGTCAGGCTGACATCTCTACCTTGGAAATCTTATGAAATTAATGCTGCACTAGAATTACGCAGCGCCATTATTAGTATGGTAGTGCGGAAAGCAGACGAACTAGCAAAACTGAATGTGGAATTGGAACGTAGTAATAAAGAGTTGGATGCTTTTGCCTATATTGCTTCCCACGATTTAAAAGAACCATTGCGTGGTATTCATAATTATTCAAATTTTTTAATTGAAGACTACGGTGAGATATTAGACGAAGAAGGCAAAAATAAACTTCGGACTCTGATTCGTCTTACCAGACGGATGGAGGATCTCATCGATTCACTACTACATTTTTCCCGTTTAGGAAGAACAGATATGTCGATGCAACAGACTGATTTGAATGCTGTTGTACATCGAATTTTAGATTTATTAAGCGCTCGTATTGAAGAAACAGGAGTAAAAATTCGTATACCCAAACCACTGCCAATAGTATATTGCGATCGCATTCAAATTGGCGAAGTTTTTAGCAACTTGATTACCAACGCCATTAAATATAACGATAAAGCTGAGAAATGTGTAGAAATTGGTTATATTGAAAATTCTGAGCCATTAACATTTTACATCCAAGATAATGGTATAGGTATTCGAGAAAAACACTTGGAAGTTATTTTCCGTATCTTCAAACGTCTACATAGTCCAAGTAAATATGGTGGTGGTACGGGTGCAGGGTTAACTATTGCTAAAAAAATCGTCGAAAGACATGAAGGTCAAATCTGGGTAGAATCAACTTACGGTGAAGGAAGTACGTTTTATTTCACTTTACAAAAGCCAAATGAAGTATGAATAACGGTGATGCGACTAATTACCGCAACGATTTCCAAAGAACAGCTATGACAATTAAACATAACAATACAATCAGGGAACGAACAAAAGTTGTTTAGTGTGGCAGCTGATGAGTTATTAGCTTATTAAGTTTGTAGTAAGCGTTTTCACACCGAAATGTAAGCACTTTAGTACTTACTACAAACTTAATTTTCTGGCTAAGACTATTATGTATATATTCTGAGCTTTTGCAGTAACTCTTGAGTTAACTGAGAAAAAGCTTTAGAACCTGATGATTGGGGAGCATTTAAAATCACAGGCATAAAACTATCAACTGCTTTCGCAACATTCACATCAACTGGTATTTGAGTTTGACATATTTTTTCTGCACCAAAATCTTGATGAACGCGTTGCATCACTTGTTTATAATATCTGCCAGTTAACAAGTTTGCGTTAGACATTGTAAAGACAATTCCCAGCATTTGAATATCAATTTTGGCTTCCTGTTCGTGACTTTCTTTGAGCTGAGCAATACGTCTTTCTAGTAACTGAATACCCACTACAGATAAAGGTTCTGGTTTGGCAGGTAGGATATAGAAATTGCTAGTAGCCAAAGCACTACGAGTCAAAAGATTATATCCGGGAGCGCAGTCGAGAATGATAAAATCATATTCTTTGCGGACTGGTTCTAAAAGTTTACCCAGTAAAACTCTTTCAAAACGATTCCAAATAGTTTCAAAATCCTTTTCTCCTAAAGTAACTGCTTGCTGATGCAGCATTTCGGAAACAACAAATTCATCATACAAATCAATATCCCCTGGTAATAAATTTAATCCGGGGAGATTACAAACTTGGGATAGAATTATGTCTTGAATTGTATGTTTTTGTTCTGGTTCGGGATTGATAATTTGATCTATCAGATACCTAAACGTCTTTCTGTTTTTCCGGCGCTTGGCAAATTCCATAGGCGACATGAGACTAAGTGTCGCACTAATTTGACTATCTAAGTCAAGCACCAGTACTCGCTTACCATGTTCTTTTGCTAAACAAGTCGCTATATTGACGCTGAGAGTTGTTTTACCAACCCCACCTTTCATATTTGCAGTTGCTATTACATATCCCATTAGCTAAGTCCTTTAATCACGCATTCCGATCTAAGTAGCGTAAACGTTTTGTCGTTGGGTGAAAACTTTCGGTTATTTTAAGATTTTCCGACTTGCAAAAATTATTTGTTGGTTGAGCAGTCTGCATTATACCAGCGAGGGGTGTGTTTGGTTTATGTAGAAGGAATTTGAATATTACTAGCAAATAAACTTTGTAGGCGTTGTAGTTTAGCAGCATTTTGGTAAAGTAAATCACCTTTTCCTAATAGATATGCGGCTGTTGTTTCTGTACCTCCCAGAATAATTTTTGAATCTGCTTCACTGGCAGTACGTAAGGCTACTCTCCCTGGTAAATTTGAGCGTATTATGGGAGTGACTATTTTAGCTTCGGGACGTTGAGTAGCAATAATCAGATGAATTCCAGCTGCTCTTGCTTTTGCACCCAATCGTTTAATATTTAGTTCTAGTGCTGTGCGGATTTCTTTTTCTGCCATAAAATCGGCGTATTCATCAAAAATACAGACAATTCGAGGTAAAGGCTGGCGAGAAGTTTGATTGTATGTAGTTAGATCAGCACACCCGGCTTGTTCAAACTGTTGGTAACGCGATTCCATTTCTGTTACCAATTCATCCATTAGTTCAATAGCGCGATCGCTTTCTTTGACAACAGGCGCATACAACCACTGCATTTCCTCAAACTCAGGAAACGTCACTCGCTTCGGATCAACAAGAGCAATTTTTAGGTGCTTGGGTGAATGACGAATAATGAGACTGAGGAGAAGCGATCGTAAAAACTCACTCTTACCACTTCCTGTCGTACCCCCAACCAAAAAATGACAAGTATTCGGATCAGATAAATCAGCCTCTACTAACTCTCCTTCCAAATTTACCCCAATGGCAATTTTCACTGGTGCTGTGGCGGGTAAAACTTGTGATTTTATATAATCTTCAAACCTCGCAACTTGTCTATCTGAACGAGGTAAATCAACACTGACATAACCAGCTTGAGGTGCAATGAAGGGAGGATCTGCCAACCCTAACTGCACTTGTAAGTCTTTAGATAACCGCAAAATCGAGTTAACGCTTACGCCTAGATGAGGTTTCAGCTTCACACGAATAAAAGCTGAACCAACAGCCGCACCTTGGTAATCAACCTTGATTTTAAAAGATTGCAGAGTTGCAACCAAATTTTCACCAATAGCATCAGCATTAACAGATTCCTGGCTATTCTCTGTAGAAGAGATATCTGGTGAAACAAAATAGGTTTGACATTTTTGTTTTTGAGGACAAATTTCACACAGGTGAGGCTGAGTTGTCGGTGGTGGCGGATTGGGATGAGGTGGTTCCCAAATCAACCATTGGCGCATTTGTTGTAACTTATAAGGAATCAGTCTATGAACTGTATTTTCTAGTTCTTCCCAGGTATATTTATACTCTTTAAACTCTGGCAAAACACAATATACTGCTGAATCTACAGATACTTTCTTTTTTTTCCACAGCATGTAACTATAGAGTGCAACTTGCGCTAATTGTGCTGACGGATCTACAGGCTGATAGGTTTTGAATTCAACTACACAAAGGCGCTTGAGTTCAAAGTTGAAAACTAAGCAATCAAATTCTCCTACTACTTTTTGTTTGCTTCCATGAGGTAGATCAAAATAATGTTCAAGCTTACGTGCTTCTGAGATAAAAGTGTTACTGATCAGCTTTTCTGCACTACAATAGCGACGATTGACTACAAGTATTTCTGCGAAGCGTTTGATTAGTCCTTGTAATCCTTGCCAAACTTGTAGGAGTGGCTGTGCTTGGTTGACATCTTTAGCAACAGCTTTTTCTAAATAAGCAGAAAATTTGAGTTGGTAAAAAAGCTGCTGCATGGTAGAGGCTATTTCCTCTATCTTTAATTGGGATGCACCAAGTTGAAATAATTCTTTAAATTTTGGTTCATCAGTAGCTAAATTCATGAATTCATTAGCTAAATAATGAAATGCATTACCAATACCAAGTTTATTATCTGATGGTATAAATAAGCTATTACCGCCAAAATGCTGATGTAAATAAAATAGGCGAGGACACTCAAAAGCAACTCTAACTTTAGTAGCAGATAAAGATAGATTTTCAGATACATCTTTTGAGTGCTTTGAGGTGTTAGGCATATGAGCAAAAATATTACTGACAGTATTATGATTTAAAATGTTTAATAAATATTGATGCACAGCAGTCAAGTACACTGTGTCCATTGCAGCATAATGTAGCTGCTTTTCCGTCAAAGGACGCTTTCCCCAGTCACTTCCCTGTTCTTCCTTGTTGACATCACAAAAGTGACATAATTCAGTAGCTAAAGTTTTGAGTTGCAAGTTAGATACTTTTAAAATATCTTTTCCAATCCTTCTTGCTATTTTCAGAGTACAAGTAACATTCTGTGCGGAATTTCCACCTAGATACTTTAAATCAAAACTAGCATTATGAAATATTTTTTCAATTTTGGGATTAATCATGATTTGGTTAATAAAATATAGAACCAAATCAGGCTGATGCAACACATCAAGAATATAAACAAATTTTCCTGTCAAATCTCTAGGTTCTATTAGTACCTGAATTAATGACAATTTTGGCTGAGAAGTTTGCCAATCTGCAACTTCTGTATCTAACCATAGTATTTGAGCCAGGGCAAATTTTGCTATTTGCGTCCTGATTTCAGTAGGTTCTTTCAGGTACTGCATTAGCTAAACATTAATTATACTTTATTTATTGACAAAACAAATTAATCGGTCTTGTAAATTAGCTTTAGGATTGATGATTTTTACTTTTTGTTCCTGACATAATAACTCCATCAATAGTTGCAGATCAGTTTCTTCGACTTCCGGAAACTGAGCAACAGACTGGGAAATTAAAGTGGCTACTCCCATATAGCTTTGAGTTTTGACTAGATTTAGCATAAAATCTTTAACTGGTCGTAAATCTTTTTTGCCGTTTCTATCATCACTGTCAGAACCTTGTTGAGGAATAATTCCTAAATCCTGTAATAAAGCACATTTATTTAAAATTTTAGTTTCACGAGTTAAAGATTGTAGTTCCTGCAAAGTAATAGCTTTACCACCAAGCACCAATTCCTGAGCGTTCGCAGAATTTACTAAACTATGGTATGTTGCTAAGTAATGAACTGATATAAGATTTGGTTTAATGTGATGATGATTGGTTCCTTTGAAAATTTGATTATAGATTTTATAACCAGCAAGTTTTGCGTTTCCTACGCTGCTGATTCTAATTAAATATAATTTTTTACAAATATTTTCTTGAATTGCTTTTTGACAAGCACTCATGATATTAAAAAAGCTTTTCATGTTAGCATCTTCTGTCCATACTATTCCTATTCTGTCTTGCTTTTCAGGTGCTTGATAACTTAAAGAATAACTAGCGTATGTACCTTTGATCAGTTTTGGCTTAATCGATTGTACTTGTAATGCCTCTAAAGCCTCTTGCATCATTTGTATAAGTTCAGATGATGCTAAAAGGGATATCTTACCTATCTTGTTTTGAATTTTTTTGTATTCTTTTTGCCAGATAATTTGATATTCAGCTATTAATTTTTCTCTATCTGTTATGTCAATAATTGTAGTATCTTCAATTTCAGTTTTTTTTATATTAATTTGAACAATTGGTTTAATAGATTCTGTTGAATTTGATTGTGGATTAATTACGACAGTTATAGAATCACTACTTTGTGGCGATTTTAGCAGTGATAGCTTATATTTTTGATACTCTAATTTTCCCAAATTAATTGTATTCCTTGGCAGAGTTTTGCCTCCGGGGAAGTTATCTTCTAGCATTTTTCTAGTTAATGGAAAGATGGTAGAAGATGGCTTTGGAGTTGCTGCTTCATGGAGAGTATGTAATAAATAAGCCCAAATAGCCTCTGCTTGTTCTAAGGAAATTGGCTTTAGTTTAATCGATTTATAAATTCCAGCTCTATCTGATTGTTGAATTTTATGAATGTGGCGATTCCACGTATTAGTAACAATACTAATAATGACTAAAAAGTTTTTGAGACATTCACCGTGAATAGTTGTATTTACATCGAATAGAGGTTGTATATCTAAGCAACCATCTGGTAACTTAGGCATAGTTTCTGGGTTATCCAAACATAAGACTATTGGCTGAGTTTCAGTAGAAATTTTCCCAAAATTTGACAAGACGTTTTTAGCTGCCTCTTCTGTGTCTATACAATACTTTACTTTTAAAGTTTGCATAGACTCTTCACTCAGGTCATTTCCTCTCAACCATTCACAAGCTAAATCAAATAATTCCGGGTTTGTAAGGTCATGTAGTATACCAAAGAAAATATCAGGATTATAAATAGCAGCTTGCTTGTAATTTTGTTTTAAATGTTGGATAAATTTTTGTCTGTCGCTTTGCAATAAATTCCAAATACTGTCGTTGAAAAATTTTTCTTTGAAACTTTTTTTAGTAAAAGCAGATAAGCTTTTGAGCCACAAGATTAACTGTGATTCTTGTTGTCCTTCTGGGACTTGCATTAAACAATCAACTGTATTACGCAAAACATGACGCCAGATGTAGTTACTTTCTACCCAATTACAGATAATATGAACAAAAAATGCTTTAGAGTTAAATTTGTTTTTCAGACGACTTAGCAGATGAGTTTTCCCAGAACCTGAATCACCTATGAGTAATACAGAACGACTAATATGATCCGTATCAACTAAGTTAAGCAATTCTTCAAGTTCAAGAATTTCTTGTTGATGAATGGAATCAACTGTGACAGCAAAATTTTTAGTTTCATACCAAAAATGCATTGGTTTTATAGAAACTGAATCAAAGGGATTAACCTCGCGTTTAATGATTTCGTCTATGGATGTCATACTTAAAGTCAGGTGAGGGTTGCGAACTGATTTTAGTTAAAAAATGCTTATTTTTTTTCTATCTAATATGTGGTGATAAAGAAAATAGAACCGCCGATATTTTGAGATATACCAGCATCAATTTGCTCTGGAGTATAAGGTGTCGGATCTACCAGAGTGCTTAGTTCTATCTTGTCGCTTGCTTGCAACCGATACAGCGCCTTATCCAACTCATCCCGTGACAATGGTGGTTGCAACTTTTGCCGCAAATGGTAAATTGGCAAATAACTATCAGTACCAAGCTCTTTATCTAATTTCCGAATAGTTTCTAAAATTTCTTCATCAGTGATATTGATAATCGTCTCAACACCTGACTCTGCGCTGTGAACTGCTGAAGTAGAGACTTGTTCTGGTTTAACTCTCAGAGTTTTCCGCAGAAAGCGCACGTAATTATTTAGCAGATCCAAGCTAATGTTTGCAGCACCTTTGGGACTGTAATCATCCCGCAAATACTCAATTCCACGTTCAGTCAGCCAAACCTCAGCTTTCGTTCTTTTGATTTTAAGTTCAACTTCAATTAATCCGCGATCGCTTAAAGTTTTCAATGTAGTGTCTCGTTCTGCGGCTTTAAGTGAAGTAATCTTACTAGGAATGATTTTGCCTGAAGTTTTGCTTAGCTTCTCTAAAACTTTACGTTCTTGATCTGTAATCGGTAATTCGGCTGGATCAAGTTTCAGCAGTGCTTGACCAGGCGATAAAATCTTGACTGTGGCAATCTCACGCGAAAAGTCTACTAGATTGCGATCGCCTAAATCTCGGCATATCTTGTGTTTACCTTTGAAGGTTTTGAAAACGCTACCACTAAGGCTTGCTCGATAGTTAGAACATCCTAACAGCTTTAGTAAGAACTTTAATTCATTAGTGTTCATGCGGATAATCTTACCTGTGTCTGAATCAGCACTACTCTAGCTCGAATGGCAATAATTGACACACCTACTCCATCGTAGCGAGAATTAATGCGATCAGGCAAAGTGCTGTATTCTTTCTTTACTACCCCCGCATCTGTCGCAATACCTCAAACGCCTTCCCCCTGACACCTCCAGGCAACAAAGATAACCCTAACCCAGTCCACGCTTTCGCAACAGAAAAAGACTTACCCGCGAAAACTAACTCTCTACCTTTTTGTACCTCTCCCTTTTCAATCAACCGCAAACCTAACAACAACTGCGTTTCCGCAAGACGCTGTAATCTAACTTTCTCTAACTTATCTGACTCAAATTTATAACTACTTAAATACCGTAATTTATCCTGCAAATAAGGAATAGCACGATTTATTCCTTGCTGTTCTGCATGTACGCGATATTCCATCAATAGTTCTGGTAAATAATAACCCTTTTTACCAGCCAAAGCGAGTCGCACAAATAAATCATTGTCCTCGCAGTTTTGCCAATTAGGTTGCATAAACCCTAACTCTTCCAAAGTTTGGCGACGAAATAAAGTTGCACCAATTTGAAAACTTTGCTGAACAAATACTACTTCTAATAAATTATCTACAACACCGGCTGATAAATTTGCTCTACCCCAGCGACGAGAATTTTTCTGAGTTTTGACTTCATCTCTAATATTGTCAGTATCAATAATCCAATGGTCAGTACTAACAAAATCAATGCTAGGGTGTTGATCTAAAATGCTAGCGGTACGCGCTAAAAAATCTGATGTTAATCTATCATCATCATCAAATTTGATAAAGTATTTACCTGTAGCAGCCTCAAATCCAGACCGCATATTGTTGCTTTTACCGATATTTTGCGAATGGCGAATATATCTAATTCGGCTATCAGTGTATCGCGAGATTAATTTGGGTGTGCCATCACGAGAACCATCGTCACAGATAATTAATTCTAAGTCTTGATAAGTCTGCTGTAGCACACTATCTATAGCACAAGGTAAAAGCTTGACTCGGTTAAAAGTTGGAATGCAAATACTGATTTTTGGCATATTATTTTATAGGATAAAAATTCTAAAGAGCAACTTCATCGGTGTTTATCTGTGTGCATCTGTGTTCGATTAATCAAAAAAAATTTTAGCTCAGCCATCATCTCCCAATCACCAAATCAAGCAATAGTTCTTTTAATTTTCTTCATCACCCTTTTAATTAATTGATTAGTCTTTGCTGTCACAGTTGGCGGTTTTAGTTGCTGTGGTTTTCGCTCTGGTTGTTTGAAAAATCGATAATATAAAAATTCTTCGCGATAACGAATATCAACATCTTCACCATGACACAAACGAGCAAAATCACTAGCAGGATAGCTCATATAGTGAATCCGATGAATAGGTTTTAATCCCTCTTGGTTGTAAAGGATATTGTCAATATTTACAAATAAATCTGCATTAGCACAATTACCTGTTTTGTCTTCACCATTAGGGCTAAGAGTATAGTTAAAAATAGAGTATTTACTATCTATAGTCATGTAATTAAATAAAGCTGAACTAGACCACCAAAATTTTTTATTTATCCATTCAACTTCTCTTTTTTCAATCAGGCGGTGCGTTAAATTATTTAATTCATCAATTCCAAATAATCCCTGGTGGGAAGCAAAAAAACTATTGCAATGAATTCTAGAACGTAATTGAGTTTTTGCAATATTAGTTGCACTTTGGGCAAGTTCAAGATTAATATCTGTAACAGCTTCAGGCTTGGCATGTTCCCAATCATCAAAGACTAAATCGTAAGTGTCTAGTTTTATTAAGACATCATCAATTGGTTTCATTACTAAGCTGTCGGCGTCATAAAATATGAATCTTTGAAAATCTCCATCAAACGCAGCAAATTTTCTATGGACAAAACCTTTATACCAGCCAGGACGGGTTAACTGAGATTCTTGAGTTCTCGGATGAGCATCCCACACTTGATTGACAAAATCATCCCAACGCTGAATTGATTCCCAATTCTCAAAAAGACTGACATTTGGTCTAGACTTAATTTCTTCTGCAATCAGCTCTAGTTGTTGATTATAGGGAATAATACAAACTGGGATTTCTGGACTAATATTTCTTTCAATGCTATTTAATAATGCAACCAACTGGTCATAAAAAGCATCATTGGCAAGAGTATAAATACCAACTTTTTTCATACTGATAAATTATCTTGATATTGAAGTTATTAAGTAGTCGTCATGAACTGCGTACAGGAACACAGATGAAAAACCTCACTCCTCTCCTTTTTCCAAGGAGAGGTTTGTTCAATAGGACGAGGTGAGGTTACTTTCAAGTCAGTTCAAATACATAGAGTTCAAGGTTATGGCATAAACTATACCAACAGGTCATTCTATATACATCACTTTCCTCATCAATATTATTCCCAACTAAATTCCTTTATGAACATTTTGATGTTATCTTCCACTTTTCCTTATCCGCCAACGCGGGGAGGAACCCAGGTGCGAACGTTTAACTTACTCAAGTATCTTAGTCAACGCCATGCTGTTACACTTGTAACTCAACAGGAAGCTGATGTAACAGATGCAGAAATTGCAGACTTACAAAATTGGGTAAACAATTTAGTTGTTTTCAAGCGTCCCCCTGATTCGGGAACTAGTGGCAACATAGTAAAGAAAATCCAACGATTTACTAGTTTTGTGCAAGATGGGATTCCGCCGAGTGTCTTAAACCGCTATTCTGCGGAAATGCAAGAGTGGATTGATAATTTTGTACAGACAGGAAAATGTGATGTTATTACCTGCGAACATAGTGCCAATGAAATCTATATAAAACCCCATTTTAAAAAACAGATAAGAACTATAGTTAATGTGCATAGTTCTGTTTATGGAACCTGCCGCAATCAACTAGAAATTGGTATTTCTGAAAATCCTTGGCGAGATAGAATCAACTTACCTTTGTTACGACGTTACGAACAACGCTACTGCTCTAAATTTTCAGCAATTGTCGCGACTACACAAGAAGATAAAATTCAACTACAACAGTTCAATCCTAATGCTGAGATTACCGTAATTCCTAATGGTGTGGATCTAGAATCATTCCCTTACCGCACCAGTGATCCAGGGGGACACCGTTTAGTTTTTATCGGTGCGATGGATAATTTAGCAAATATTGATGCCGTCTGCTTTTTTAGCAACGAAGTTTTACCAAAAGTTCAACAACGTTATCCAGATACAACTTTTGATATTGTTGGTTCTCGTCCTGTACCGGAAGTTTTGGCACTGCAAGCAAAACCAGGAATTACTGTGACTGGACGTGTGCCTTCAATGATAGAGTACTTGCATAAAGCCACTGTCTGCGTTGTACCGATGCGGACAGGATTTGGGATTAAAAATAAAACTTTAGAGGCAATGGCAGCTGGTGTACCAGTAGTAGCAAGCGATCGCGGTTTAGAAGGATTAGCTGTAGACGGCGCAAATGTTCCACTCACCGCACTCAGAGCAAATCATCCCGCTGAATACATTAGCGCAATTAGCCACCTATTTAGTAACTCACAACTACGGGATGAATTATCTTCCAACGGTAGACAATTGATAGAAAATGAATTCACTTGGGAAAGCGCAGGTAAACGCTACGAACAAATATGTATTGAAAAATTGAATTAAAGGGGAACTAGCTATAGGAATAGACAACAGAAAAATCCCCGTAAATTAATTAAGGGGATATGAAATTAACACTTTTTTATAGCGCCTACAAGGTGAAAAATAGATTTAGGAGCTACAATTAGTGGGGAATTCAAAACCCACTAATTGCCTTCTGAAATTATTAGACCTCTTACAAAAATAAAAAGAACCCCTCCCCAACCCTCCCCGTTTCGGGGAAGGAGTAAGATTTATTCCCCCCGGCCATGGAGGAATTGAGGGGGGAAATTCGACTTTCGCAAGAAGTCTATTGTTTCATTAAAGGGGCAGCAAAGATTCTACTAGATATAGGAATGCGTGCATTAGTTTTAGTGGTAGCCGCTTCATTGCTAGTTGACTCAGAAATCACTTCTAGTTGATTATTGCTAGAACCATCACTATTATCCAAGTTAGATTTTATATTTATATTAGTAGCTGTATCAGATTGATTGAGATTTTCTTGATTAGATTCTTGGAGATTTTGAGCTTGACAAGGAATAACCAACATAGTACAACTAGCTACTATAAGTAGCCCTAGTAAATTACGAAAATATTGACACATTTGGCTAAATATTTTTGTTACAAAGAGTGTTGAGATATATATGTAGGCATTAATAAATTTATCGTTAGTAGTTAGTAGTTACAGGAATATTTTATCCTTGGCATCATAGCCAAAAAATCAATTTATGGGCTAACACTTTGTGGAATAAAAAGCTTTCCAGTCGTCTTTAGGCGACTTGAGCTATAAGCCAAGAATTAAATTATTGACAAACTAACTACTCATGCTAATAACTATATTTATACGGCAAAAGGGTAAGAGGTAAGAGTTAAATAAACTTAAAAATCCATTTTAATTTACCCTCAAATACGCAACCCAAAGTCTTACAAAAGTAAATTTTGTAAGAGTTATAAAGAATATGTTGTGATACATAGATCAACAACTATTCAACAATTTATATTTTTTGGAATAGTTTCAACAAGAGAAATTTCTCGGAGATTTAAAATTTATTTTTTGCTTGTACAAAAGCTTATTAGTCGTAGATTTTGCTAGAAGCAAAATAATTTTATGAAATCTTTATGAATATAAATTAAAGAGAGAGTTTTCTAACTAAATATAATTTATAAAATAATTACAAACTTTGCAAAAAAATAAAGTTTCATATCAAGTTCGGCTAACTGCTTACTATATCATGCTTGGTCAGTTAGTAATTGATTTTTTCCATTACCAATTACCAGCCTACGCGCCACTACTATTTCACCACATTGATTTTGATAGGTTGGCCAGATCCCCGACTTTTTTAAAAAGTCGGGGATCTAACCCCTCGCAACTCCTCAAAACTTATGTGGTCGAGTACTACTTTATAAATAACCTCTTAGTTAGCTAGAAGCTAACTTTAACAAAGAAGCGCAAAATTTATTTCAGCGCTTAGCAAGTGTGCTATTCGTGTTGAAATTAAAGTGGGTTTATGCTAATCTACAATAAAGCCATCAAAATACTGTACTTTGTTTTGAAGGTAAGAGTTTCAAAGGTGGTGTTGAGATTATAAACAGACATTTTGACTGGTATTAGTTACAGTAAAACTGCTATGAATCAGGGGATTGAAGCTGATGAACGTATCTACAACAGTTAATCCCACCCAAGGTTGCATTCAAATTCGGGTTCCTGAGAAATACCATCGTCAACCGATTTTTTCCCGATTAATTTCTCGCTACCGATGGACTGTCAACATTGCCGCTGCTGCTTTTGAAATCGAGAGTAAAAATGATGCTTGGTTTAATCTGGAAATTCAAGGAAATCCTCAACAAGTAGAAGCGGGTATTACTTATCTGCGGGAATTGAGCATAAAAATTGAACAGCTTCATCTCAAAACTGTTACTCCACAAAATATAGAAAACTTACAAATTTTATGTCCCAATTATGCCCAAAAAGTGGACGACGGGAAGACAACCCAAGGACAGACTACTCGTGCCAAGTTCCAAGTCTGTATTCCCACAAACTACCGTTCTTTTCCAGTCATTGCAGGGCTAGTTATCTGTTGTGGTTTAACTGTTAACATAGCGGGAGCAATGTTAGATAGCGACACTAAAAATGATGGTTGGTTTGATTTAGAACTTTGGGGTAGTCGCGAACAGATTGTCTCTGGTTTGAGGTATTTTAAACAGTTAGATTTACAAATTTGGTTGTAAGTAGAAGGTGTAAAATTATGGCTCATGCTTGCTGTGGCCCTGGCTACGCTTCTCCAGAAGCGGCGATGAAGGCAGAACGGGAAAAGATACTTTATACAATTGCTATTTATACAGGTACGGGTATTGAAGCTCCAGATTATCTTGCCACTGTGGACGTTGATCCTGATTCCCCGACTTATTCCCAAGTAATTCATCGCCTTCCTATGCCCTACATTGGTGATGAGTTACATCATTTTGGCTGGAACGCGTGTAGCTCTTGTCACGGTAACACTAGTAAATTCCGCAGGTTTTTAGTAATTCCGGGGCTGCGTTCTAGCCGGATTTATATTGTTGATACCGCAGATGCCCACACGCCGAAACTATATAAAATTATTGAACCGGAAGCAATTAAAGAGAAAACAAATTTAACAGCACCGCACACGGTACACTGTTTGGCTGATGGTCATGTGATGATTTCCATGCTGGGCGACAGCGAAGGTAATGGTCCGGGTGGCTTTTTGTTGCTGGATGAGAATTTTGAGATTGCTGGACGCTGGGAACAGCAAGCTGATGCTATGCGGTTTAACTATGACTTTTGGTATCAGCCGCGTCATAACGTCATGGTGAGTAGCGAATGGGGCGCACCTAAAACTTATTATTCTGGCTTTGACCTCAACGACGTAGCAGCTGATAACTACGGGCATCAATTACATTTTTGGGATTGGTCAAAACACGAAATTATTCAAAGTGTTGATTTGGGTGAAGAAGGATTAATTCCTCTAGAAGTGCGTTTTCATCACAATCCCGATAGTACCCATGGGTTTGTTGGTGCAGCCCTCAGCAGTAATGTTTGGCATTGGCAGAAATCTAACGGACGTTGGGAAGTCGAGAAAGTTATTGATATTCCATCGGTGGAAGTGGAAGGTTGGCCAATCCCTGTGCCATCGTTGATTACTGATATCTTAATTTCAATGTGCGATCGCTTTATCTATTTTTCCAACTGGTTGCACGGTGATATTCGCCAGTATGACATTAGCAATCCTTCCCAACCGAAACTCACAGGTCAAGTTTGGTGTGGTGGTTTGCTAGGCAAAGCAGGTGAAGTTCAAGGTCATAAATTGGCTGGTGGTCCGCAAATGTTACAACTAAGTCTTGACGGCAAGCGGCTTTATGTCACCAATTCTTTGTTGAGTACCTGGGACAACCAATTCTATCCGGATTTTGCCAAGACTGGATCATACTTATTGCAGATTGATTGTGATACCGAAAAAGGCGGGATGAAAATTAACGAGAATTTCTACGTTGATTTCGGTAAGGAACCAGCCGGCCCCGCCCGCGCCCATGAGATGCGTTATCCTGGGGGTGATGTCACTTCTGATATTTGGGTGTAAATGCTATAATGTTCTATTGCATTATTTAGAGGCAAACCCTAGTTTTCATAGGAGTGCCTCTAGGCAGGAGAGCTAACTAGCCTCCAGTGGTAAGCAGTTTTACCGCTTGGTGTAACAGTAATTTAACTCTGTACAGCTTGTACATTTTTTCCTGATACATCCTCCATCTTTTGTCCACCAGTCTCTGTGCGCCTTCAGTTGCCTTTAGAAGCGCGCGTTGTGTGTCTGTTGGCTCTCCCATCATGTCAAGTGCTACTGAGATGTATTTGTAGATTTCAATTCCTGGACTGTGTAGTCCGATGCCATCTCTCATTTGTTCAATTGCTTTGTAAGGAAATGTTGTGAGAACATTAATCCAACTTTCTCTGTTGTTGTAGTTCCCTGGTGGTTGGATGCCATAGCTCCTAGCTATTTGTTGCAAATCCTCTAGTGATAGCGCTTCTAGCTCTTCTCTTGATAACATAGTGACCGTCTACTTCTGAATATTGGTAGGCATTGGTGGCTGCCAATCCGCTAAGATTTCACAGCCACCAATTTTTCATCAATGATTGGCTGTGATTTATCACACAAGTTGTGAACTGTTGTGAATAGTAACACTAGTTGTGAACAGTTAACAATATACTCATCTGTCAACAAGTGTCCACAAGAGTTATGATGAGTTAGCAGACTTCAGTAATTCCAATGCCAAGAAAAGTGACGGTTACAGTAGTTTTAACTCAAGAGGAAAAAGAACGGTTACAGCGTCTTGCAGAATCTCAAGACCGCACATTAAGTTACTTAGCTGGTAAATTCATTAGAGAAGGGATGGCTAAGACTGAGGCACAACAGCAACAGAACCAACAGAGTTAGTGGCATCCAATACCCCAGACGCTATAGAATCAACTACGTTAAGAATGAGGTTCCCCCAACAATACAATTGAACAAGTTAACTCTTTAATCACCTGGGTTGTCACTTCACTGACAGCTAATCCACCGGCGGTACGATAACGAGTCGATCGCAACACTACTAAGTCAAATGTTTTGGCTTCGCGAATAATGACTCTAGCCACGTCATCACTGATAACTGTTTGGATCGCCGTGTTTACTTGTAACTTACTTTCAGAAGCGATATCAGACAGTTGGGATTTGAACTTATCAAGCTGAGTTGGGGGTGTTCTGCGATCGCCCACATGCAATAGTACTACTTGTGCTTGATTCCCATCTGCTAAAATTTGGGCAAACCGCAAAGCACCGACTGTTTGCCGGGTTAAATCTCCCACTGGTACAAGAATGTGTTGGATAGTTGTCGGACTACTCAATAATCTTGTCACTGCTACCGGACAATGAGAAGACCAAAACACGCTATCAATCACAGTACCAAATAAGCGGGCGCGAATACCCGTGTTACGCGACCAACCCATGACAACTAAATTGGCGTTTTGTTCGCGACTAGTACGGCAAATTCCCAAAGCGACATCATCATCAATCCGAACAGCTGGTGATACTTCCACACCAAATTCTTGGCTAATTTCTAAAACACCCTGCAACCGTTGCTGACTTTGCTCAAGTGCTGTTGTTAAGCGCAGATCATCCATTTGCACATGACCTCTGGCGATCGCTAATGGTACAATCTTCCCCGATTCGTGACGTGCCAGTAATGCAGCCATTTCGATCAAATAGCGCTGAGTTTGGGGATTATATAGGGGAACAACAACAGTGAATGGATGGTGCGTTTGTCCATCCACATTACAACTATCTCCTTGCCACCATGTAGATAATTTATCTTTTGCCCAGTCTGTCTGGGGAACTATAAGTGCGCTGGCATATCGTGCTGTGATTACTGGGCCCATTATTGAAGTTACCAGCATCAACACAATTACACTATTCAACACACCCTCATTGATTAATCGCTCACCCGCAGGGTTAACTGTTTCATAAGCAACTAAAGCTGCTGCGAGTGTAGCTGCTACTTGGGGTAGTGATAAAGACCACATTGTCAGCAGTTCTGGGATGTTGTAGCGGTATAATAATTTGGCTAGAAATGCTGCGATGAATTTGCTGCCAATCAACGCCACTACAATCGCTACAGTCAACCAGACTGAACTTAGAGTTTTGATAAAAGCAGGGATATCAATCAATAATCCCATGTCCACAAAAAAACAAGGGATAAACAAAACACTGCCAATAAACTCAACTTTTTCTTTAACAGGGCTACGTCCCAAAACATCATTGACAGCCAAACCTGCTAGGAATGCACCAACAATTTTTTCAACTCCAATTACCTGCGCTCCTACAGATGCTATAAATAAAGCCAGCAAGATAAATAAAAACTGATTACCTTGCTCATCACCAGAACGTCGAAAGAATTCTTTTCCTGCCCAATCAAAACCAAATAAAACAACAGCAGAGTAAATTGCTAATCCAACTAAAAGTGTAATTAAACTCAGGGCTGTAAATTCCCCGCCGTGAATGCCAACACAAACTGCTAGCACTAACAAAGCACCAGTATCAGTAAAAATTGTGGCACCAATTGTGACTGTTACAGCCTCATTTGTCACAACTCCCAAGCGGCTAACAATTGGATATGCCAATAGAGTATGGGAAGCAAGCAAAGAACCAATTAAGACAGAAGTATTCCAACTAAAATTAAATAATCTGCCAACAGCAATTCCCGCAAATAATGGAACTAGAAACGTTAAAGTACCAAAACCAATTGAGCGATTTCTAGTTTTACGAAACTGCTCAAGGTCAATCTCTAAACCTGCTACAAACATTAAATAAACTTTACCTATCTCCGAGAGGAGTTTAATTGTTTCAGATTCAGAGTTAAGTAGCTTGAGTCCATTTTCACCTAGTATTACACCTGCTATTAATAAACCGACCAAGCCGGGTAGTCGTAGTCTTTCAAAAATAGGTGGTACAGTAAAAATAATTAGCAGCAGAATTGTGAATGCAATAATTGGACTTTGTAATAGCAAATTTTTACCCTCTTAATATTCTAATATTTCTATAGTTTCAAACGTGTTGCTCAACTATTTTACTGTTTACTTACGCAAAGAATATGATATAGTATCTAAATTTGGCTTTTTATTATTATTTTGATAGCATAATGCATGAATTGAACGTTAGCTAATTTTGTCTATCTTGTTCCAAACGAAAAACTATCTATAGTTAGATAAATACAGTTATAAAAATATATCTTTGTATCAATTTTATTTTGACCTTTACCAGAAATATGTCAATAGAATAGTTCTAATCAAATTGTTTAGTAAGTCATTTCAGAGCTTACACAGACTCTACGAATCCTTGGCGTTCTTGGCGTCTTGGCGGTTCAATAACTAAAACTTTTTGGCGATTTTTGCGTAAATTCTGCAAACAAATATATTTTCTTGTAAATCACCTAAAAAATAAAAAATGACTAATTATCATATACAATCAAACTTCCTGCGTAAATCTATCTCAAGTAATAAAAATTACTATCTACAGATAGATGTATTTTTTTGATAAATAAATAGATACTTGCGATGAAAGAAGCGTAAAACTTAGAGAGCAATTTTTACAAAGCTGCGTTTCTCAACACTAAGATTATCAATTTAATTAATTTATCGATTTACTATGGTAGCAAATCCTCCATCTCAAATTTCAGATACTCAATACACCGTAGAAAACCCAGCCGCAGAAGTCGAAGCAATTGTCAAAACACCACCATCAGAGACAGAAATTGATTTAGAATTTCTCTATACTAGAGATATTGAATTTCGTCAAGAAACTATTTACTTCATTGTTGTTGATCGCTTTTACGATGGTGATCCTGACAATAGCCAAGGTATCAATGCGGAACTGTATGATCCCAATCGCCAAGACTGGGGTAAGTACTGGGGTGGAGATTTGCAAGGGGTTATTGACAAGCTAGACTATCTCAAAAATTTAGGAGTAACTGCTATTTGGTTAACTCCTTTATTTGAACAAGTAGAAGAATTATTTATTGAAAGTGCTGCTATTCATGGCTATTGGACAAAGGATTTTAAACGCATTAATCCCCGCTACATTGCTGCTGATGATGATCCTTCTCTCAACAAAACTCAAGAGCAAAAAAATACTGTTTTTGATCGCCTAATTACAGAATTGCATAAGCGCAATATGAAGCTAGTGTTGGATATTGTCTGCAACCATAGTAGCCCTGACACTGGTGGTAGTAAAGGCGAATTGTATGATGATGGCGTGAAGATTGCTGATTTTAATGATGATCAAGATCATTGGTATCATCATTACGGTGAAGTTACAAATTGGGAAGATAAGTGGCAAGTTCATAACTGTGAACTATCAGGACTAGCCACTTTTAACGAAAACAATATTCAGTACCGCAACTATATTAAATCTGCAATTAAGCAGTGGTTGGATCGGGGTGTGGATGCGTTGCGAGTAGATACTGTTAAACACATGCCAATCTGGTTTTGGCAGGAATTTACTGGAGAAATGTACAAGCACAAACCAGATGTATTTATTTTCGGCGAATGGATTTACAGCAGTCCCAATGACGATCGCGCTGTGGAATTTGCCAACAACTCTGGTATGAGTATCCTCGATTTTGGCTTGTGTATGGCAATTCGGCAAGCCTTAGCCAAGTATGATGAACAAGGTTTTTACCTGGTTCAAAATGTACTGGATCTAGACTATCGCTACAACGGTGCAACCGAACTGATCACTTTCATCGACAATCATGATATGCACCGTTTTCAAACGATTAACCCTGATCCCGATATTTTACGGTTGGCGGTGATTTTGTTGATGACAACTCGCGGTATCCCTTGCCTGTTTTACGGCACAGAACAATACCTGCATAACGATACCAACGGTGATGATAATATCTACGGTAACAACGATCCCTACAACCGTCCGATGATGGAAAGTTGGGATACTGATACCCCCATCTATCGAGATATACGCAAACTTTCGGGACTACGTCGCCTCAACCCAGCAGTATCAATGGGTAGTCAGTGGCAGAAATATATTACACCAGATGTTTATTGCTATGTCCGCCGCTACCGCGACTCTCGTTGCTTTGTGGTATTAAATAGAGGTGATGCTGTCACCCTAGAGGCGGTAGATACGGAATTACCAGATCGGGAACATACTTGTTTATTAACTGGACGCAAGTTTGAAGTCAAAGATGGCAAGATTTATAACCTAGAACTTGCACCCAAAGAAGCGATCGCTATCAGCCATGTAGGTGAACGCGTCAAAGGCCAAACTATCGTCCGGGTACAACTCAATGGCGTACGCACTCAACCCGGAGAAACCATCGTTGTGATTGGAGATTGTCCCGAACTTGGTAATTGGGACATTGCCAAAGCATACCCCCTAGAATACATTAACTCCAACACCTGGTTTGCTGAAATTCCCTTTAATGAAAGCGCTGGTAAGCTGATCAGCTACAAATATGCGATGTGGCGAGAGGGAAGTTCTCCCCTGAGGGAAAATCTCGTTTCTCGGCGCTGGGTAATTGCTACTGAGGGTACTGTGAAATGGCGTGATACTTGGGCATCTGGGCGGGAGTCTTAAGTGATCAGGGATCGGAAGGGGGACAAGGGAGAATAGATTACTATAAATAATTCTCCTCACACTCCTCATACCCCTCAAACTCCAAATTCCCACCAAGATGTAGAGGAATATCTTGACAAGCGTACTCATAATGAGTACGCTTTATTTAGCAAGTTTCCAGGAGTAAACCTAATGTTGCCATATCGTGAAGGAAGAAGAGTTCCCGATGTTACCTTCCGTCTGCGTCAGAATGATCAATGGGTGAATGTGACAACTGATGATTTATTTAAAGGTAAGACGGTTGTAGTTTTTTCTCTGCCGGGGGCTTTTACGCCTACTTGTTCATCGACTCATGTTCCTGGCTACAATCAGTTGGCGAAAACTTTCAAAGAGAATGGTGTAGATGACATTATCTGCATATCCGTCAACGATACCTTTGTGATGAATGAATGGGCAAAGAATCAAGAAGCAGAAAATATAACTTTTATACCCGATGGCAACGGGGAATTTACTGATGGCATGGGTATGCTAGTCGATAAATCAGACCTGGGGTTTGGCAAGCGGTCTTGGCGTTATTCGATGTTAGTCAAAGATGGCGTAGTAGAAAAAATGTTCATTGAACCAGAAGAACCAGGCGACCCCTTCAAGGTATCTGATGCCGAGACTATGCTGGCATATATTAATCCAGAGGCAGTAAAACCTAAGTGTATTTCCCTGTTTACAAAACCTGGTTGTCCTTTCTGTGCGCGTGCTAAGGAAATGCTCAAGCAAAATAGTCTAGACTACGAAGAAATTGTCTTGGGTCAAGATGCAACAACGCATTCCTTAAAAGCGATCGCAGGTGCAACAACCGTTCCCCAAGTGTTTATCGATGGTCAACACATTGGTGGTTCTGAAGCTTTGGCAGCTTATTTGAGTGCTACAAGATAAAAGTGAGTGCAAGACGAACTTACATCAAGCGCAAAAAACATGATTAAATTCTTTGTGTCTTAGTGTCTTTGTGTTTCAAAGATGATCTTTTTCACCACAAAGACACCAAGACACCAAGAAAAATTCACGGCTTAGCTTCCAAGTCTCCCACCCACATGAGTAAACCAGGGATATTTTTGTCGCCAGCATAAGCTGGACGAACCTGTTCATACACATCAGGGTGCTTTCGGGCTAGTTCGCTTTCAGTAATATTGGCACTTAAGATAGTACCGTCCTTGCTTTTGACTGAGTACTTTAGCCCGTCTGTGTCATTGGTGATTACAACAATGCGATCGCGCATGACTAAACTTGTTATAGTCGCAGGTTCACCAGCCCTAATTGCAGTTGAGAAAAGGATATTGCCTAAAAGGATCAGGAAAGCAACAACTGGGATTTGACGCATAATCTATCCTTTTTGCTTGTAGCGCTACATGTGAGCGCTAATTGCTTCTACCAGTGTACCGCTCTGGTGAATTGTGAACCCAGGAATCATTGACTATTGATATTAGCGATCGCTTTGCTTACATCCACAGACGTTTCATACTGTATTGAAGGCAACTGCTTCAAAAGCCGGAGGATTTTTTCATCAAAACCTTTTTCTTCAGCATACTTGATTAAGTCTTTTTTGCTGATGGGGTAGTTGGTTTCGTTCAAGTTTTTCTGTAGTTGCACTGAATTCACTGTAGTCATAGTTGTTCTCCTAAAGTTTTGACGTTGTGTACCAGTGAATAAAGTAATAAAGTTAGCTCATCAACAAGAATGAGTTAGGAAAGTTTGTAACCCATCACACCTATGGTTGTTACAGATTTGCTGATTGACATCTGACTAAAAGTAGATGTTTTGTAATTATTGATGAAACACGATACCCAAAAACAAGCAAATGTGGGGTAGGCGTCATTCGCTATGCTCAAAAACTCTTGATTTCACGTTGGTGAGGTGTGCCCATCCTACAATTATTAATAGTTGTGCTGCCGCAAGATCACCGATACAAAAAACTGCTCTTGAAACTCCGTCAAAGCTAAAATTTGCTCGTCGCTGTAGTTTTTACCTTGTGGTACGACAATCAGCTTGCCATCCGTATCATTAATCCGATGGATAATAGCGACACAATAACCTTCAAAGTGGCTTAGAGGCTCAAATACTACTCATAAGACTTGCCCTTTTCCACTTATCTCAACGACCTTCTGACTGAAGCACTAATCACATCTACTACAAAAGTTAAACCAATAAAAACAATCAAAGTTGTCAGTAGACCTTGGTAATCAAAGTTGCTCATTTGTTCTGTCAACAAACGCCCCAAACCACCAGCACCCACCAATCCCACAATCACCGTCGCCCGAATGCAGACTTCCCAACGGTAGAGAATGTAAGCAAGAAAGCGGGGAATAGTGGCAGGTAAAACGCCGTAGATAAAGACTTGGGAGTTACTAGCACCCAAAGCCGTTAAAGAACGTAAAGGACGTTGGTCTAAATTTTCGATCACCTCTGCCATCAATCGTCCTAAAATACCAAAATTGTGGATAGCAAGAGCGATCGCACCTGGTAAAATTCCTGGAAATAACACAAATAAAAAGATTAACGCCCAAATTGGTTCCGGTACAGCCCGGGAAAAAAGGAGTAAGAACCGTGTTAATAGAGAAACCAAATTTCTCCCCATCCCCCCATTGCCCCTAATCCCCACTCCCTGTCGGTCGCGGGGGCCCCGAGTTCCCCACCTCCCCATTGCCCCATCTCCCCATCTCTCCCTCCTTGCTGCCAAAAAAGAAAGCAATATCCCACCCAAACCCGCACCAGTCATGGCCAAAATCGACATAGCCAGAGTTTGAGTAGAGAGAACAAATAACTGATTTAGATCAATCCATTGTGGTGGAAAAACATCTTGAATAATTCCCGCTAAACGTTCCGCACTACGCGGTTCCCACAGCTTGGCAAAATCAGCTTTAACGTACCAAAAGGAAAAAATTAATAAAACAAATGCATTTAGTAAAAACAGATTGGGAGATGAGGGAATGGGGTGATTGTGAGAATGTTGTTTGAGTTTCAGAACATTTAAATCCAAACGGCTAGGTAATTGCAATTGTTGACGTAACCATCCACTCAAAAAATCTGTACAACCACTCAATAACAGCAATGCAAATATCAAAGTCCATACTTGCTGATAACGCAAAGACTGGAGACTCAGATAAATTTGATAACCCAATCCGCCAGCACCGATAATACCTAATACCGTCGCTGAACGAATCGAACACTCAAACCGATAAAAACTATAAGAAAGTAGATTGGGAAAAGCTTGAGGAATAAGACTATAAACAAATGCACTCAGAGGAGGTACGCCACTATTGAGTAATGCAAACAACGCCTTACGAGGCGTCTCATCCAAAATTTCCGAAAATACCTTAGCAGTAATTGCCCCAAAAGGAATAGTGATCGCTAACACCGCCACCAATGGATCAAGCCCAAAAATATTCACGAAAAACAATCCCCAAATCAATTCATGAATCGCTCTTGGGATTGCTAGAATTGCTCGTACCACCAACCAAGCAGAATCGTAACCCCTACCTAGAGACTTCCACCACACCTGGCTGGATAAAACACCACCTACCAACCCAATCACTACACAAAAAAACGTCCCACACACCGCATAAGCCAGAGTCTTCAACATTGCATCGAAAGTTAGAAGTAAAAACTCCGAACTCAAATCCGGCGAAACCACAGTAACCAGAAAAGCAACCACCAGACTCCACCCACCCTCATTCACCAAATCCCCTTGAAACACCCCAGCAACATGCAACGACCAAATTACCGCCACCAACCACACCAAACCCCAAAAAAAATAGGGAGATATAACCACTTTTCTCCCCATCACCCTTACCCTACGGGAAGCCCTTCGGGTACTCTACCTTGAAGCCGGGCTTCGCCCGTCTAAGGGAGTTCGCAATCGTGACGGGAACCGCCAAGACTGCGACCCCCTCACCGCTACGCGTCTACACCCCATCACCCCATCGCCTCTGTGGTTCAATTCTATACAACTCCTCCACCATCGCCGTCGACACCTCCCCAACAGGCGCATCAAACAAAATCCTACCCTGACGCAACCCAATTACTCGTTGAAAATGACTGCGGGCATACTCAATCGCATGTAAACTACAAATCAATGTTTTTCCTGTTTCCTCACTCAAATCCCGCAACAAATTCATAATCTCACGACTGCGTTCCGGGTCAAGACTAGAAATTGGTTCATCAGCCAGAATCGCCACAGGATCTTGCACTAACACACGGGCGATCGCTACTCGTTGTTGCTGTCCTCCCGAAAGGCGATCAGTGCGATCGTACAATTTTTCTGGAATTCCCACCTGCATTAAAGCTTTGGTAGCTGTTTCCACTGCTTGTGGGTAAATCAAAGAAACAGCTGCTTGCCAAAATGACCATCTTCCCAAATGTCCAGCGTTAACATTATGAATCACCCGTAAGTTGTCCACCAAATTAAATTGCTGGTAGATTGTACCAATTTGCCGTTGCACTTGTCGCAGCGATTTAGGACGCAGACGTGCTATGTTGCGATCGAGTATCCACACTTCGCCTTGGGTAGGTTGGGAGGAACCATTGAGTAAGCTAAGCAGCGTACTTTTACCTGCACCACTAGAACCAACAAAAGCAACTCTTTCACCAGGATAAATTTCCAAGTTGATGTCAACCAAAGATGGAAATTGACCAAATTTTTTGCTGACATTTTTGAGTGCAAAAATTGGTGCAGGTGGGTTCATGGGCACAAACTTTCATCTTGTTACTTGGAAACGCGATAGGAACCCTCAACAGAAGGCGGATTACCGTTAGGAAAATCAACCTTGACGTTAATATTTTCCAGAGAAATATCGCCATCGATAAAGGGTTTAGGGGCAGTGACACCTTTTTGCATTGGTACAAAAGCTGTTACTTCCTCTCCATCGATATCAAACTCTATCTTTGCGACAATGGGTGAAACATTAAATGAGTACTCTAACTCATCAATTCCACATCCAGCAACTTCTGTGGTTTCACTGCTGACACGGTCAAGGGTTGGCAAGTCTGTAACTGGGCTACCAGTCCAGAGGTTTGTTTGGTATTGAGTTGAACATCCATTTACATTTAAATTTACGGTTAACTTGGCTGTTGGTTTGGATTCACAGCTTTGTACCAGTACACTCGTTAAAAGTAGTAATAGTAGGTATAACCTGTTTGTAAAAGCAAATTGTTTCAAATTTATATTTTGCAGCAATTTCTTCAAACCTTTTCTATATGATCAATTATCCCAATCTAGTACAATTGGATTTCACTACTAATAATTAAATTCAATTGTTAAATTCTCTTTTCCAGAAATCTTTCTTTGCGATTTCAAGAAAATTTATTTTATTTTCCCAATTTGCCGACCGATTTCTTCAATTTGTTTGTAGTTTTCATTTTTGGTAGGAATAAACTTACTTGCTTGTAATAGATCGAGAATTTCTTTGTGTTGTGGCACTTTGGGGTCTAGTTTGAAGAAAGCAGCTTGAACTTTATTGACAAAATCTTTACCGTAGCGTTGTTTGACCTGGGGGTTAATTACCCAATGATAATCATAATAAGCAGGAGTACGCCAAATAACTTCTACTTTATTTAAATCTACTTCTTTGGAATCGACACGTTTTGACCACACTTTTTCATTTACAGCACCGACTTCATAGGTTCCTGCTTCTACTAATTTGATCGTTTTATCATGATCACCAGAAAAGCCTGGTTGACCTTTAAAATCTACGAGTTTGACGCCAGCTTGTTCCAGAAAATATTGGGGCATTAACCGCCCGGAGGTAGAAGATTCGCTACCAAAGGTAAAGGTTTTGCCTTTGAGTTTTTGGAGATCATTGGTATTTTTGAATGGTTGCAAACCTGTTTTTTTGTTGGCGATGAAAACACTATGGAATTTTTCATCTACATCCCGTTGCGCGATCGCTTCTGCACCTGGTACTTGTAATCTTGCCTGTACACCAGTCAATCCGCCAAACCATACTAAATCTAAGTCTCCCACTTTAAAGGCTGTGACTGCTGCGGTGTAATCAGTCACGGGTTTGTATTCTACAGGTACGCCTAATTCTTTCTGCAAATATGCTGCTAGCTTGGTATACTGGCGCTGCAACTTCTCTGGATCTTGGTCGGGTATGGCACCTGTAACTAAGGGTGTGACTTTTTTTACAGCACTGGTTTGGGAAGCTTCAGAACAAGCTGCTAACGGCAGTAAGATTAGTAGTAATCCAGAGAATAAAACTTTTTTCATTGCCTTCAATTGCTTTTCTCTCAAGATTAGGATTTTACAATCCCATCTCCGAAATTCCAACTATAATATGAGTCGCGATCGCCCAATCAAATCTATTTTTGATGGACTGCGAGATCCCCGACTTTTTTAAAAAGTCGGGGATCTAACCCCTCGTAACCCCTCAGAACTTATAATTAAGACTGAAGCGAGGACACCCAGACGCGGAGAAATTTGTTGATTCGTTACCAACATCGAAACTTGAGTTCATTCAACATTTGATGAATTGGTTTCCACAGAAGGCAATAACCTCTCCATTTCCATTCTCTGTTCGGCATTACGTAAAAAATAACCATCCACCATCGCTTCACCCAGCAACATACTCAAGGTTTGGCGGTTAGTAGCAATTAAGCCATTGAACTGTTCTGTAGTTAAGCTGTTCAACTTGTGCGTCACAGCTTGCATGATTAATTGCAAAGCATCTTTGGAAACAGGCTTAGATAAATGAGTCAACACTTCTGGACTCATGGATTGGATATATTGTGACAGCGAGTTATGACTATTCAATTCATTCTTAGAAGAGCCTTGATTTTGAGGAAATAAGTTGCTCATATCTATTCAACTTATAACAACATAATTTTTTGTTTCTACAAATTAATCTATCAATTGAATGTATTTGGCTCTTGTCAGAATAACCGAATATGAAATAATCGGTTTCTACTAATGGCGATCGCACATTTAGTAAATCTTCTGTAGGATGCGTTATGGCCGAAGCTATCACGCCGCCATAAAAGTGGTGCGTAAGCTTCACACACCCGACTCGCTTCAAATTAGCAAGGACTGATCAATATCTACCAGTTACGCCACCTGCCGACAGTTTTGGACTCACTACCACGTTCTAACTTTGGATTTTGCAACAAACTTTCATATTCTTTGCTGCTTGCCCAACGATCTATTTCTCGCGCCCGCAGTACTGGTACTGGGTGGGTTAGTTGTGCTGTCCGGGTAGCTTTGACCATTTCGCCCAGTTCCGTTTTACTGATATCATCGTAGGCGCGGGCTTGGTCAATAAAAGCATCTAGGTTCAGCTGTGGTGCGAGAGTCGGTGAACCACCACTTAATTTCATCAACACAGACATCACAGCTTTAGGGTTTTGGGTTGCTAATAATGCAGCGCGATCGCATGTAAATTCAGCACAGCGTACCCATTCTAAAAGTTGTGCCTGGATTGCCTGGGCAATAACCGCACCAATATTAGGCAAAGTTGCTGCCGCCAAAATTAATATATTTACTGGTGTCAGGTAAACGCTGTGGTCACACTTGAGGTGTCCGAGTTCATGAGCAATGACTGCTTGAGTCTCCTCTGGTGTAAGCATGTCAATTAAGGAAGTGTGCAGCACCACAAAAGGCTGCTTCCCCCGCATCGCAAAAGTATAAGCATTCGGAGCCGGATGTTGTCTGATATACAACTGGGGTGGCTCCATATCTAAAATATGACAAGCTTCTAATAATAGTTTGTGTAAATGCGGTAATTGGTTTTCACCTACCAAAATACTAGATGCTATGTTTTCCACATAAAATAACTGCTCAGCCACTGGCCCCAAGAAATTCCGCACCATCATATCTATACCGGGAATCTGCTTCAGCGCTTTGGTTGCTTCTAGGTCTAGTGGGTGACGAAATGAATCGGCTTTCAGACCAATTAGCTGAATTTTGGAGGATAACATAGCAAAGCAAGTTGGAAGTAGTGAGGTTTGTAATGGAGCTGGTTTGATACCAGCCCTACAAAGCCTAGTATAGCGAGAAGAATTATTAGTTGTTAGTAGTTAGTGGTTAGTAGTTAGTAGTTAGTGGTTGTACCAGACGTGCCATAGCACGTCTGTACATTAGTTAGTGGTTAGTAGTTAGTAGGGAATGGTTAACAATTTAGCAACCAACAACCATCAACCATCAACCACCAACCACCAACCAACAACCAACCACTAACTATTAACCAAAGGATTGATACTGCTAGGGGCAATTTCTGTTTTTACCTCTGAACCAGGTAAACGTTGGATTTTTGCTCCTAACTCCTGTAATTTAAGATCAAGGCGATCATAGCCGCGATCAAGGTAGCGCAGTCCTTGAATAGTAGTTTTACCATCTGCTGCCAAACCAGCAACAACTAAAGCTGCTGCGGCTCGTAAATCAGTGCCAATTACAGGTGCGCCAGATAACAATGATACTCCCCGTACAAAGGCAGTGTTACCCTTAACACGAATGTCTGCCCCCAAGCGGTTTAACTCTGAGGCATGACGCAGACGGTTTTCAAATACGGTTTCATTAATGAGGCTATCACCTTCTGCGATCGCGAGCAAAGCCATGAACGGCGCTTGCATGTCCGTAGGAAAGCCGGGATGGGGCATGGTTTCAATGTCTGCCGCTATCAGTCTTTCGGATTTGAGGACACGTAAGCAGTCTGGTGTTTCTTGAACCACACTCACGCCAATCTCCCGCAATTTAGAAATTACTGGCACTAGATGGTCTGGGGCTACTGGCGAGAGGAGCAGTTCAGAACGGGTAATTGCCCCCGCGACTAGAAAAGTTCCTGCTTCAATGCGATCAGGTATAATACTATACTTTGTAGAATGTAATTTGGGAACGCCATCGATTGTAATCGTACTCGTTCCTGCACCTTGAATCTTTGCCCCCATCGCAATACAGAAATTTGCCAAATCCACAACTTCTGGTTCACGGGCGGCGTTTTCGATGATTGTTTCACCTTCTGCCAGAGTTGCTGCCATCATCAGCGTTTCTGTGGCTCCCACACTGGGAATATCTAGGTAGATTTTTGCTCCCTTCAGGCGGCGGCTTTTGCCAGGGACGTAGGCATTACAAATGCCATGCTCAATTTGTACCTCGGCTCCCATTGCTTGTAGTCCGCGCACATGGAGATCCACTGGTCTGGCCCCAATGGCACAACCCCCTGGTAATGGCATCTGCGCTACTCCTAAGCGCGCTAGGATAGGGCCGATCGCAAAAAAACTGGCTCGCAACTGGGTAACTAGTTCGTAAGGAGCTTTGGATGAAGTAATTTCACTAGCATCAATGTCCAAAATATCACCATTTCGCTGTAAGCGAACACCCAAAGCCGACAATACCTGACCCATCCGCTCTACATCCGCTAACAAAGGTACATTACGGATGTGACAGTCTCCCGAACACAACAAGGCTCCAGCCATAATTACTAGTGCTGAATTTTTCGCCCCACTGATTTTGACATGGCCTTGCAACGGATACCCACCACAGATCTGCAAGACTGAGGAGTCTGCAACAGATGACAATTTAGCATCTGGTAAGCTGCTAGAAGGATTAATAAGCCTACCCTCCAAAAAATTATAAATTTTACAAATTTTAAGTTGGTTTTGATTCTACAGGAAAGATTTAATTTGTCCACATTCTTGCATTACATCTGCAAGTAGATTTCTCGCACAAATTCGGGGAAGGGAGTATGGGGAGGTGGGGAGGTGGGGAGATGGGGAGTGGGGGGAGTGTGAGGAGTGTGAAGAATAGCCAACTA
>NZ_AJLK01000040.1 GCF_000317205.1 Fischerella muscicola PCC 7414
TCAACCACTAACCAATGTACCAGACGTGCCATGGCACGTCTGGTACAACCATTAACCACCAACAACCAACCACTCAAATTCTTAGTTGACACCTATGAAAAATGTAGTAATAATAGAAAACGGTCATTAAACAACTTCGCAAGCGGAACTGGCGGAATTGGCAGACGCGCTAGATTCAGGTTCTAGTGCCCACAAGGCTTCCGGGTTCAAGTCCCGGGTTCCGCATCTGAAATTTTAGATTTTAGATTTGCGATTTTGGATTAATCTAAAATCTAAAATCCCAAATCTAAAATTGTGTTGACGAGTTTACAGAATTCTTTAGTTAAACAAATTAGAAAACTCCATGCTGCCAAGGAACGGCACAAGCAGCAATTGTTCCTACTGGAGGGAACACACTTGTTGGAGGAAGCTTGTGCAGTAAATTATCCGCTTGCAGTGGTGTGTTGTACCCAACAGTGGCAAATATCCCATCCAATGTTGTGGGAAGAGGCTTGTCAAAAGAGCGATCGCACAGAAATTGTCAGTGAAGAAGTGATGGCGGCGATCGCTACTACGGTACAACCAGATGGAGTTGTGGCGCTGGCGAAACGGGATGTTTCTCCAACTCCCATACCATTTACTGGTGTGGTACTAGCTTTGGAAACAGTACAAGATCCTGGTAACTTGGGTACAATTATTCGCACTGCGGCAGCAGCTGGGGCGAGTGGATTGTGGCTGAGTGGAGATAGTGTAGATTTAGATAATCCCAAGGTATTACGAGCCACCGCCGGACAATGGTTTCGTCTGCCTATGACAGTGAGTCCAGATTTAAAAGCGACAGTCATGCAAGCTAAACAGGCGGGAATGCAAGTGATCGCAACCCTGCCGAGTGCAACTTTAACTTACTGGCAAGTAGACTGGCGTCAGCCAAGTTTAATTTTATTGGGTAACGAAGGTGCTGGTTTGTCGCCAGAATTAGCAGCAATGGCAGATACAAGCGTAAAAATTCCTCTCAATCCTGGGGTAGAGTCACTGAATGTGGCGATCGCAGCTGCGTTGATGTTATACGAAGCGCGAAGACAGAGAAGGGGGTAGGGAGATGGGGAGGTGGGGAGGTGGGGAGGAGTGGGGGAGTGTGTAGACGCGCTCATAGGCTTCCCGTAGGGTGGAGTGTGAGGAGTATTAAGGAATAACCAACTACTAACCACTAACCACTAACCACTAACTACTAACTACTAACTACTAACTACTAACTACTAACTACTAACCACTAACCACTAACTACTAACCAATGACAATTGACAATCAACTTTTTCCTTTTTGCTGCAAATATTGCTCGATATCAGCAACTGCGTCTTCCCACACATCTAAATCAATGATTGAGGAAGTTTCGGCTATTTGGCGATCGCCTTCATAATCACTGGGGGATTGGGGTGTCTCTTCTGTTTGTGTAGAATCATCTTGTAAAATTTGTTGCAGTTGGTCTAGGGATTTTTGAAACTCCTGATCAGCGGCGCGGCGCTGTTCATGCTGATTTTGCTCCATAATTTAATTCCCAATCTGTACTAACTTTATACGTTAAAAGGCTGAACGGCAAAATCAGCTAAGGTAACAGTAAAACTCTCCTGCTTCCCTGTAGCTACAAAATTAACGATAACTTCACAAGCAACTGCAACTGCGAGGATAACCAAGTTGCGTGCTAGGGGGTAGTCGCAGATATCATCATTAGCAGGTGAAGGTACACGATAAATTTGGTTCCAGATAATTTCTGCATAATCTGAAGCTAAACCTACGTGTAGACAAGGTATTTGAGAATTAGTAGAGTAATCAAACACAGCTTGTCGGCTGCTGCTGTTATCAAAGGTGTCAATAATCAAAGCACTATCTGCTAACAATTGTCCTGCATTGGCTGATGTTAATTCTTTGGGACGTCCATCGACTGTGACACCCAAAGCACGGTAAAGATTATTGGTGAGGATTTTGGCTTTGTATGCACCAACATCGGAACGGTAGTAAGGTTGAGTAGAAAGGTTACGTTCCTCAACTCTGTCTCTGTCTATTACCCGTAACTTGCCAAAACCGGAACGAGCTAGATTTTCAGTGATATTTGCACCCAAAGCCCCAGCACCACAAATGATAATGGAAAAGTCCCGCAGTTTATGCATTAGTGCTGGTGTGCGTTGCAATTGTTCGTGAAAAAAGGCATTAGTCATTTGCTAACAGGATTTTAGATTTTGGGTATAACTCACCACCATCTACTATAAGGGCGCAAAGCTTTACATCCCTACTAAATTCTCAATTGATATCATGTCCGGCTAATTGCTTACAATATAAAGCTTGGGCATTGGGTATTGGAAAATCATCAGTATCTTAATTACCCATTACCCATTACCGACAAGGACGGATAATATAAGTGTTCCAGCGGACATGATATGAATTGTCTGGTATTTTTACCAAGGATTCGCTAAACTCACGCATATTAAATTGCCGATTAGGATATGGTTGTGGGAAACAAAATTCAATTCATAGATAAACTGCGGCTGGGTTTGGCTGTCTCCATAGCTAAAAGCGTAACTTTTATGGTGCGATCGCTACGTTTAGGTGCGGCGTCTGTTTTACCTGGTGCGATCGCACGTCGTATTGAACCCCGTTTGTTACCATTGTTGAGTCAGCAGGTGAAAAATGGGGTGATTCTTGTTGCTGGTACGAATGGCAAAACTACCACATCGCTGTTTTTACGGGAGATTCTGGAACGTCAAGGTTTTCGTGTTGCTCACAATTCCACGGGTGCAAATTTAGAAAATGGCTTGATGACAGCGTTAATGGAAAGCACCAATTTGGTAGGTTCGTTGGATGTAGATTACGCCATTTTAGAAGTGGATGAAAATATCCTACCCAGGGTTTTAGCTCCAATTCAACCAAAACTGATTCTCTGTTTAAACTTGTTCCGCGATCAACTGGATAGATACGGAGAAGTAGACACAATTAGTAAACGCTGGGGAAGTGCGATCACCACTTTACCCCCTGAAACTATTATTGTTGCCAATGCTGACGACCCGACAATTTGCTATCTTGGTCAGCAGTTATCTCAACAACGAGTTGCATTTTTTGGTTTAAACGAACCAGAAAATTATTTAGAAGCTATTCCCCATGCTGTTGATTCTATCTATTGTCCTAGTTGCGGACACGCTTTAGACTATAAAGGCGTTTATTTGTCTCATATGGGCGAATATACTTGTCCCAGTTGTGGTTTTACTAGAAGCAAACCAACTATTGATAGTAGCCAATGGCCCCAAATTCTCATTGGTTTGTACAACAAATACAATACTTTAGCAGCTGCTACCACCGCCATTGAATTGGGGATTGATGAAGCTACTATTCGCGATGCTATACCTAACTTCCAACCTGCTTTTGGTCGTGCAGAAGAATTAAATATTAATGGGAAACAAGTACGAATTTTATTATCAAAAAATCCTGTAGGGACGAATGAAACTATTCGAGTTGTGACTCAAAGTCATCACAAAACCACACTATTAGTATTGAACGATCGCATTCAAGATGGCGAGGATGTATCCTGGATTTGGGATGTAGATACAGAAAAACTAGTCCAACGGGGAGGAACTCTAATAGTGAGTGGCGATCGCGCCTACGATATGGCTCTCCGTCTCCGCTACAGCGATCCCGAACCTCAAAATACTTGTAAGTTGATTGTCGAAGAAAATTTGCAACAAGCTATCAACACAGCTTTGGAACATACCCCAGATCACGAAACATTGAACATCTTACCTACCTACACAGCCATGCTTGATGTGCGGGAAGTACTAACTGGTAGGAAAATTCGCTAAATTTCGTTCTTTGTTGCTGGTTGATGGTTCGTTGTTCCAAACAACAACCAACCAACAACCAACAACTAACATTTATTGTAACTTCACTGCTGCCCGCTGTAGAGGTAAAACTTCTTCTAAAGTTAATTCATGGTCAGAAGTAAGATGACTGTTACAACAAATAGTACTAAAAAATACTGGCTGACCAACTACTTCTGAAAAATGTTTTTCTAGCAGTAATCTTGAGGTAATATCTCCTAATAAATCAGAAAGGTCTTTTGTGAGTTGGTCTCTGTCGTCACGGTGAACCATTCTAAATTGGAAAGGTGTTTCGCCAACTATTTCTTTGACAGCTGCATCGAATTTATCTGGCTTTTTCTGAACGTAGGCAAAAGATACTTCTTCTAAAAAATTCCAAGCTTCTGGAAAAATTTCCTGGATTTTTTCGAGATGATTTTCACTTTGGTAAACTAAAGTTGCAGTTTTGCAATCCATAGGTCAAACAATTTTGGATTTTAGATTTTGCAAAAAGTTTGATCGCCGCAAGCCGGCGCTCAAAGCTTTTCAAGACGGATTTTGGATTGACCCCACAGATTTTGTGGGGGCTTGTACCATCACAGATAAATCAGTTTACTGCTAAACTAAGTGTCTTATTTATATTGACATTTTTTAGCTAAGTACAATCTCTAATATTATGAATTCTTTATTTTTAACAAAGTAGGGGCGTACAGTTGTACGCCCCTACTCATTCTTTTATTGAGTCATCTTTAGATGAGTTCTGCTATCAACCAAAGATTTCAATCCTTTGCTTTAAGTAGGTGAGTGGAAATAAACCTAACTATGTTAAGAAAAGTAGATAGGTCTGAAACCCTTACCAATGACCAATGACAAATGACAAATGACAACTCTAACTAAACTTTAAATTCCAGATCCGTCTAGAAAATCTTCAATCACAGAATCCCGACTACATCTAATTTCCTGATTTACTTGAGTAACAGACATGTGTAAATTCACTTCCAACTGTTCGACTTGTTGTTCTAGTTCCTTCACACGTTCAAATAAAGCTCGAATTGCTTCAGCTTCTACATCCCGCAGTTGATTGTGAGCCAAAACATCTACTTTTGTGTTTTCGCAACGAGTGATGCGTCCAGGAATACCAACTACAGTTGTATTGCTGGGTACATCGCGCAGTACTACTGAACCTGCACCAATACGGACATTATCTCCTATTTGGATATTGCCTAATACCTTCGCACCTGCACCCACAACAACGTTGTTACCTAAAGTAGGATGGCGCTTACCAGTTTCTTTACCAGTACCGCCAAGGGTAACACCTTGATAAATCAGGGCATAATCACCTACAATAGCCGTCTCGCCAATCACCACTCCCATTCCGTGATCAATAAATACACCCCGGCCAATTTTTGCTCCTGGGTGAATTTCAATCCCAGTGATAAACCTACTGATTTGAGAGATGAAGCGGGGAATAAATGGAATATTTTTCTTGTACAGCCAGTGGGCGATGCGATGGAACAGCAAAGCTTGCAGTCCAGGATAGCAAAATAATACTTCTAGCCAGTTACGGGCTGCGGGATCACGTTCATAAATTGTTCGTAAATCTGTTAGTAGCATACTTATATTTTGATGATGATTGCTTGGCTACGAACAGGATTCCCCACTGTTAAAGGCGGTAATTGAGATTATGGAAAGACTCGTTATATTCGCCTTAAAAATATTATTTTAGCAAATATTACTAAAACATTTTCTTTTATTGGAGTTCATCGCAAACCGCTAGATATTTTAAAAACGAACACAGTGCAAGGCGATGCACACAGATGGATTATTGGTATCGCTTCTCTAGAAATAATGATTAATTCACACCAGACGTCAAATTATAAAATACACACCAATAATCTATCGGTGTTCATCGGTGTCCATCGGTGTTCGATTATCAAAAAACGATTTTGGACATTGCTTTAATTTACATCAGTTAATGTTTTCGCAAGCACTAAAGTGCTTACTACGAACTGTGGATTTTACTCAATAACAGCTAATATGGATTTTGGCAACAATTTATCTTTAAACCAAACTATTATAGCCGGAACATCGTTTAATTTGACACCGACTTTATCCAAATTCAAACGTTCAGAAATTGCCAAAATTAAATTATCACATTGAGCGCGTCGGACTTGGGCAAACTTTTTTTGTAAATATTCTGGTCGCCAATAACCGATAATTTCTAAGAGAAAACTGCGTCCATCGGGATGCACTAACCGAAAATCGGGAATCATCACACTACCAGGAATAGGAATTAAATCAACTTCTCGCTCTAATGCCCAACAACTTTTCAGTGCATCCCATTTATCAGCAAAGGATGCTTCAATCATACTATCGTAAGGTTTCCCAGGTGGGTAATGAGTCACTAACCCACACTCAGAATTAAGGGTGAAACGTCCGGTTTTCCAGGTTTCTGTATAAAAATCGCGGACTTGGAGTGTCGCAGAAAGACTCCATTTGGTGACATGCAATAAAGCTGGAATAAGTTTAGCGATCGCTAAACCATATCTCGTACTAGGATTAAATAAACTCGTCGGCCCATCAATCGTGATTGTAAATCCGTAGTCGGCATCACCTTCGATATATGCCATCAATTGAAATAATTTTAAATAGCGAAATAAAAGCTTGTATTCACCAGGAACATTCCGATGAGCATTTAATACTAATTGACTGGCTTTATAAAATACACCCTGCACTTGCGATAAATTATATCTGTGCAATAATTCTTCTGGTTTTGGTGCATCAAAAGTAGTGAGAATTTTATTCTCTGACAAGTCAGCATACAATCCATCACGGACTTGTTCTGGTAAAACTTCTCGTTCGAGTTCTTGAGTTAAATTATCAGCTATATTTTTTAATGTCACTTGTGTTAATTCTGGACTAGGAACAGATTTAGCTGCTAAAGCAAATACCCTTTCTCTTAACATTTGTGGTTCTAGGGGACTGATGACTTCAAATGTACAAAATCCACTTTTGAGTAGATAAGCCAAACCCCGCTTCACTTTATAGTCGGTTGTGTCACCTTCTAATTCTAATAATTGACGTTCTAGCGTACCTTGAGTCTTTCCTACTGCTTCTTGAAAAGAATTAATTAATTCGTTGGCTAACTCTATATGTTTAGCATCAAGTTTTAATCTTTTGGGAATAATTTCTTCCCCATTTTGGTGATGATGGAGTAAATCTGTTGGTAACATTTAGGCTTTTAAACTAACTTGAATTCGATTAATATTATCAGACTAAGTAATTGACCCGCCCGCAAGTAAACTGCGGGCTAATAGCCCAAGTCTACTAAAAGCAGACTGAATAAGGTCAAGCTGTTCACTAAAAACCATTTCAACCCACTTGAGTGGGTTTTAGTTGTTAGCCCATACTTCAGTTATGGGCAGTATTAGGGCGAATTAAATATACTTTTTCAACAACAATCCTAATTTTTCTTTTGTTGCCGTTGACACTTTATCCAATGGTGTCAAAATTGCATATTTTAATGCTGAATGAGCAACACTAGCTGGTGGATTATCACTCAAGCGTCGCACTGTTTCTTGAATTACTTTTTGTGCATTGACAGCATTGCGTTGTAAATTATTCACTACCATTTCTACTGTGACGCTATCATGGTCTGGATGCCAACAGTCATAATCAGTTACTAGTGCTAAAGTTGCATAGGCAATTTCAGCTTCCCGTGCTAACTTCGCCTCTGGTAAATTTGTCATTCCAATTACTGTTGCACCCCAACTGCGGTAGAGATTTGATTCTGCTTTGGTAGAAAATGCTGGCCCTTCCATACATACGTAAGTACCACCACGATGCAGGGTAACATCTGGTAGGTTCAAAGAAGCGATCGCATCTGCTAATACTCCAGCTAAATTATGACAAACTGGATCACCAAAGGCAATGTGAGCAACAATTCCTTCTCCGAAAAACGTAGAAACCCGATTTTTAGTTCTATCAATAAATTGATCGGGAACTACCATATCTAATGGCTTTGCTTCTTCTTTCAAAGAACCCACAGCACTTGCTGAAATTAAATACTCCACACCCAACTGCTTCATCGCATAGATGTTCGCGCGGAATGGCAACTCTGAAGGTAGAAACGTGTGATTACGACCATGACGAGCTAAAAATGCTACGCGTGTACCATCTAAAGTTCCTAAGATTACAGCATCAGAAGGTGAGCCAAAGGGCGTATCAACTTTCACTTCTTCTACATCTTTGAGGGCATCCATTTTGTATAAACCGCTGCCACCAATAATTCCAATTCGAGCTTCTGTCATTATTCTTAGCCTCTAGCTTTTTGCTGTGCCAAGTTATTTTAATGGCAAATGTGTCTATGGGAATCTGGTTTGATTTATGAGCTTAATAAAAATAATTTTTTATTAGTCGAACACCGATGGACACCGATGGACACAGATAGATTTTCCGTTGGTGGCTGGGTGGTTATTGATAATTTTTGTTTTTTTCCCACTACTTATTACTCACATTCAAAGTGAGTTCTCAGTTACAAGTTGATGGTAGAACACTCTGATTAGAGATCATTCCCTATTCTTAATTTAGGAATCCGATTTCCGAGTTGGGTTGACTACTGTGAGTGTGAATTTGAAAATCCTCAAATGTTACCTGAAAACCATCGCTTTGGGGACAGGCACATACTAATCCTACTTGTACTGTTGGTTGCTGAGTTAGGTATGCTACCTCAAGTGGAATGTAATCTTTACCATCAAGCGAATACAGTACTTCTACGGTGTCACCTCGGCGCTGCAAACGTAACCATAAGCAATCAGGATTCTGTGCTAGTGGTACAATTGACCATTTGGAGTCGTTGTGAGTGACAATGGCACTGACGTAGTGTAAATCGTTGACAAATTCAATGCTGGATTTGAGCCAGGTTTTTTCATCTATGCGAATCATTAATCCTGCGTGATCGCATGAGTTTTGATAATTGCCGATAATTTTGACTTGAGCAGTGAAGTCGCCTGTAACTTCTTGATAATAAAAATTGCCGTTGTCACGGATACAATACTGAGTTCTACGCCAAAAATCTGTTTTTGCACCAGCAGTAACAGTTATCACGCTCTCTTGTTGCTCCCACACTGGTGGTTCATTATACCATTTCATTAGCATAAGCAGAGCTTAAGTAATATTTTGTAGGTTTGAATACTATTCTTTTATTAATAGTAGCAGTGATTAAACTTCATCCAAGTGGATGATTTTGTTATGTTCATCCATGTATGGAAGTGTATGTTTATCTCAAGCCTTAAAAATATTCTACCCGTGCATCAAAACCACGATCGCGTAACTGACTAGAACGTCTTTCGGCTTCGGGGCGATCGCGAAATGCGCCAGCATTGACATAATCTCCCAGTTTTGATTTGACTGCAAAAGCTTGGGGTACAAACTGACGAACTTGCTCAAGAGTATTGGCATCACGAATTGGTACAATTACCACATAGCGGTTTTCAATATTGGGGTTTTCTCCTCCTGTAGAGTTGTTATTAGTTAATCCCAATGCTTGCCAGGTTTGAAAATCTACAAATCCAGTGGGATTGAGTCCAGCAGTTTGCTGAAATTGGGCAACAGCATCTCTAGTTTCTGTACCGTAGTAACCAGTAATCTCGCGATTAAAGAATCCCTGTTGACGTAAACTTTGTTGCACGGCGACAACGCGTGGACTGTTTTCACCCAAACAGATAAAACCGCTTGTTGGTGAACAACCAGAATTGTTGTTATTGGCATAGTTTGCATTGGTGGAGATTGCTGTCCAAGTTTGTCCATCGACAATACCATTAGCTGTGAGTCCGTAATCACGTTGAAAACGTACTACAGCATCTTTGGTGACAGAGCCAAAATTACCAGTAGGATTTGCTTGAAAATAACGCAACTGCGCCAAATTTCTTTGTAATTGTAATACTTGTGGCCCGGCATCACCTTCGTTCAAGGCATTGGGATATTTATCAATTCCACCACCGACACTATTATTATTATTATTTGGTCTTGATGCCAAACTAGTACGTATTACTTGCAAAGTGTTTGCACCCGCAACACCATCAGCTTGCAATCTTTTAGATTGCTGGAATCGAATCACAGCTTGCTCTGTTTCTTGACCAAAATAACCTGTTACCGGGCCTTTATAGTAACCCAATGTTCGCAAAGATTGTTGTAGTTGTGTGACTGCTGCTCCCCTACTACCTACTTTGAGAACATTACTACTGCTACTTTTAGATTGCCGAGGTTGACATGCAGCTTGCAATGCACGTTGAGTTTGTGGACCCACCTGGCCAATTGCAGGAATCCTCTTTGCTTGCTGGAATTTTTTAACAGCATTTTCTGTCAAGGGACCAAAATTGCCATTGATTGGGCCATTGTAGTACCCTAACCTTTGCAAACATCTCTGAATACTTGTGACTTGGGGGCCGCTATTTCCTCTTTCTAGTGCTAATGCTTGCCCTGCTATATTGAGAAATGCCAAAGTCAATGCTACAGATAAAAGCCGCATTGTCGCACTATTAGATAACTTCTGCCTATTCCAGTCACTCATAATTATTTAAATAGCAAATATTAGAGTTTTCGTCACGGATGACTCCGTGTATATTTATTACCCAAATATTTTTAATTAGCCTCCAGTAGTATTAGTACTGATATATTTTTAAGTTGTATTTACGAAAAAATATACCATCTTCTATGGAGTTTCCATGAAAAATTAGTCTGCCTTAGTACAAATATTTAAAGTTTTTTATACAAGATTCATACAGTTACAGTTATTGGATTTTTTTAAGTATGAATACTTAATTTACCCTTTCTTAGGCAGCGATCGCTCTGGGTAAAACTAAGATAAAGGTAGTAGAGGCTGCTGTACTTTCGACACGGATTGAGCCTTTTAAATGTTTGACCAGCTTCTGCACTAGTGCTAATCCAAGTCCAGTGCCACCATATTGCCAAGGATTATGTTGAGGAAGGCGGTAAAATGGGTCGAAAATACGTACCAGATCATCAGTAGCAATTTTAACACCAGAATTGCTAATGCTAATCTCTACAGTTTTCTCTGTTGCAGATGCAGCAACGGTAATCGATTCTCCCGCAGGTGTATATTTACAGGCATTGCTGAGTAATTCTGTAACAATCCGTTCTAAATGAGTGATATCTGTTTCCAAAAGCGGCACTTCCGCAGCTAGATGCAAGAATAACTGTTGTTGCTGACAAATAGTCACTTCTCGAAAAGATTCCACAATCGGAGGAAGCCAACTGTTGAGATCAATCATGATTATAGTTAAAACATCAGCTTCTGCTTCTAAATATGTAAGTGAAAGCAAATCGTTAATCAGTTTGCTTTCTCGCTGACACTCGTTCTGTAAAATCTGCAATAATTGTGACACGATGTCTGTATCTAATACTGTTTCTTGCTTGATAATTGCTTCTAGAGTTTGTACGGCTAGGCTAATACTGGTGATTGGTGTTCGCAATTCATGAGACAGGGATCTGAGAAATTCGTGTTTGAGGTTTTCAAGTTTTTCGAGTTGGTTTACTTGTGTCTGGGCTAGCTGATAAAGTCTGGCTTGACGAATCGCGATCGCACATTGATTGGCTACTTGCTGTACCAGTTTAATTTCCCATTCTGCAAACAGTTCTGGAGTGACTTTTGTCAGCCAAATATTTCCCATCACTGTTTCGGCGTCAAAAATGGGACAAGCTAGCTGTCTCACTACAACTAACTGCGGATTCCAATCTCGTAAAACTTCACTAAATTGCAATGACTGTTTTTGTAATAGTGACTGATACAGTTCGGGAAAGTCTCTAACCCATCGTTTCATCCCTTGGTACACAGGAGGGATGGTAGTGTACTCGTGGGCAATAGTAGTGAAAGTCTGGTTGGTATCATATAATTCGATGTGGCAACGCTCGACCTGCAACACTTTTGCTAATTCAGTAATAGCAGTTTCTAAAACCTTGTCTGCATCTATACAATCACGGATTTGTTCAGTTAGATTTTGCATCAAGAATTGATGCTGCTGCAACTTCATTTTGGTTTGCAGATCCTGCACCTGTTGACGGAGTTCTGTTTGTTGAATGGCAATATTGATTTGGATTGCTAATTGCTTGAGTAAATCAATTTCTACTTGTTGCCATTGCCGTGGTTCAGAACAATGCTGGGCGATTAGCAATCCCCAAAGATCCTGCTGGCATAAAATCGGTACTACCAGATTAGCTCTAATCTGCAAGGAGGATAGAAAATCTATTTGACAAGGATGCAAGCCAGCGGCGTAAATATCTTCTACAATCTGGATACAACCCCGCTTGTAACGTTCTGCGTGTTTTTCGTGAAAGCAAGTGTCTGTGATCTTCATTCCCAACAATGGCTTACCCGGAACAATAGTAGATTCTGCAACTATAGTCCCGCCACCATGAGAATTAAGACGGTAGATGAGTACGCGATCGCTTAATAAGAACCTGCGTGATTCTGTAACTGTGAAATTCACAATCGTATTTAAATCAAAAGATTGGCAAATTTGTTGAGCGATCGCGCTCAATATTTGATTAGGATTACTCCCATCTTCTAAATCTGTACCTATTTGGAATTTCTGACACGCTGCTTGTGTCAACTCTGCGGTGGATTCCGATGGATTAATATTCATGCGAGAGTCCCTGGTTGTGTTTACTGACTCTACTAGGCTTTATCTCCGTAACATAATATGTAATGTAATAGATGCCTTAAACTGCTTTAAACAAAAGCATTTCAGTCTGTGTTGACCGAAATTTTATAGTATGCACTGCTGATGAAAAAGTTAGTAAAGCTTATACTTGATCAACCTAGATAAGTCCTGCTTGTTAAAATCCAAGATATATTTGCAGGTAAATGGCAAAATAATTTAAGTTATTTACTTAATATTTTTTTAGCATTTTTGCATACATTCACTGTACTAAAATTTTCCATTTACTAAAATTTATAAATCTTAATATCTATATACTGATATTATGTGCGCTTAAAACTTATATTGTCGTGTAGGCTGGTAATTGGTAATTGGGTTATTACCTATAGCCTTGGAATTCATTCCAAGGCGGATGATGTTACTGATAACTGATAACTGTTAAAAACGTTCCACCCCTTCTATTGCCTCAAACTTCTTACCACTCTCACCCATAGCCTTTGCAGCTTCTCCACAGGTGCGCGGCGTCGGGAAAATCTTCTCTGGATTCGCCAAACCTTGAGGATTAAAAACTTGTCGTACCCATTGCATAGTTTCTAAATCCGCTTCCGTAAACATCTGTGGCATATAACATTTTTTATCTGCACCAATGCCATGTTCACCAGAAATACTACCGCCAACTCTTACACATAACTTCAGAATTTCTCCCCCCACTTCTTCCACTATTTCTAATGCACCAGGAACAGAATTATCAAATAGAATTAAGGGGTGAAGATTGCCATCACCAGCGTGAAATACATTCGCAATTTTATAACCATATTTTTGACTCAATGCCTCAATTTCTTGTAAGACATAAGCCAACTGAGTCCGGGGAATTACCCCATCCTGTACATAATAATCTGGACTTAAATGCCCGGCAGCAGCAAACGCGGCTTTACGTCCTTTCCATAATTTGAGGCGCTGTTCTGGATCACTAGCAGAAGTAACATTACGCGCACCATTTTGTTTACAAATTTCGGCAACTTTTTGTTTATTTGCTGCCACTTCTACTGCCAAACCATCAATTTCTACTAACAAAATTGCCGTTGCATCACGGGGATAACAATTTGTTTTTACTACATCTTCCACTGTATTAATGCTGAGGTTATCCATAATTTCCATCCCACCAGGAATAATCCCCGCACTGATAATATCAGAAACACTTGCTCCAGCCGCTTCAATACTCGTAAAATCTGCTAGTAAAACACAGATTGATTCTGCACTTTTGAGGATTCGCAGGGTAATTTCTGTGGCAATACCTAAGGTTCCTTCTGAACCGACAAATATACCCGTTAAATCATAACCAGGCATTTCGGGGATTTCTCCACCTAAGTCTAAAATTTCGCCTTCAGGAGTGACTATTTTTAACCCCAAAACGTGGTTTGTTGTCACACCATACTTGAGACAATGTACACCCCCAGAGTTTTCTGCAACATTACCACCAATAGAGCAGATAATTTGACTGGAGGGATCAGGGGCATAGTAAAAACCAGCACCACTTACTGTTTGCGTCACCCAATTATTAATCACCCCTGGTTGCACCACAACACGCTGATTTTCTAAATCTACATTCAGTATTTGCCGCATCAAAGCTGTAACAATCAAAACGCTATTTTCAACAGGCAAAGCCCCACCTGATAAACCAGTACCAGAACCACGGGCAATAAAGGGGACAGCATATTTATTGCATATCTTGACTACCGCCGCCACCTGTTGTGTAGTTCTCGGTAGCACTACCACCGCCGGACGTTGGCGATAGCTGGTGAGTCCATCGCATTCATAGGTGATCAGTTCTTCTCGGCGTTGTACTACACCATTTTTGCCAACTGCTGCTTCAAATTCTTTGATGATGGGTTGCCAGTTGCGTTGTTGTTTGTCTTGGGTGAGCATAGGTTTTGTGGAAAGATGCGATGCGATCGCTTGTGTGAGTTGGTCTAATTAATATTTTTACAGGTGTTTTATACAATCAACTAACCTAGAAATATCGCTCTCAAGTGGTGGGTAAACTCATGGTTGAGCAACTTTTAATCAATAATGATGATTACTACGTGCCAGATGCTAGCCAGCTAGTTACTGAAGATGATACGCCTGTGGATAATTTTGCTTCCGAAAAACAACAACGCTTGTTAGTTAGTACCCTTTATAGTTCACTACAAAACCAAACTTTCTTAGCCGCAGCCAATGTCGGCATCTATCATACTGACGGACAGCCGCCAATTGTACCTGATGTTTTCCTCAGCCTTGATGTGCAAGTGCCACAAAACTGGTGGGAAAAGCAAAACCGTTGCTACATGCTTTGGAAGTTTGGCAAACCCCCGGAAGTAGTGATTGAAATAGTCTCCAATAAAGAAGGTGATGAACTAGGCACTAAACTCAAAACTTATGAACACATGCGAGCGAGTTACTATGTAGTATATGACCCCACCCAGCAATTATCAGAACAGGCGTTGCGTATTTATGAAATTCGCGGTAGGCGCTATTTTGAAACTACAGAAACTTGGTTAGAACAAGTCGGTTTGGGTTTAACTCTCTGGCAAGGTGAATTTGAAGGTAGACAAGATGTGTGGTTACGCTGGTGCTACCAAGATGGTACGCTACTAGCAACTGGAGATGAACGTGCAAAAGTTGCTGAACAACGCGCCTCTGTTGCCGAACAACGCGCTGCACAATTAGCGGAAAGACTGCGATCGCTCGGCATAGATCCAGATACTCTGTAGATCATCGAATAAATAAAATTTCATTCAACTATCTTGCCAAATGTTTCTTGTCGCTTTATATATATAACTAACGTTCGATATAAAATAATGTAAATGCCGAAGATAGTTGATCATGAACAATACCGCAAACAGTTGTTGATGAAATCATTTGATTTATTTGCCCAAAAAGGTTACGCCGCAATTACCATGCGCGAGATAGCCAAAGAATTAGGAGTTTCTACGGGAACTTTATATCATTACTTTCCTAACAAAGAAGCATTATTTTTACAGTTAGTAGAAGAGCAAACACGACAAGACATTCTAAACTTTTTGGCTGAGGCAGGAGATGCCAAAAATTTAGCAGAACGCATCAAAGCTTTGATGAATTTTGTTGCAAAGAACGAAGATTATTTCTCGAAACAAGCCCTTTTAGGGTTTGATTTCTATCAGCAGCAAGGGCGAGATGAAATTTTAAATAACCCAACTATAAAAAAAGCTTGGGAAGATACTAAACAAGCACTTGCAGATTATCTAGAAATCAAAGACCAAGCAATAATCAACTTTATTTATTGCTTCTTGAACGGCTTAATTTCGTCACGAATGTTTGAGGGTGATACATTTTCTTACACCGAACAAAGCGAACTACTCGCAAACATGTTGACTGCTTATTTGCAAGCCCAACCAACTCATTAAAACTCCGCGTTCCTTTGCGTTAAAAAAAGAAAACATGACTCAACAATTTCTCTCAAAACCTTCAACTCAAAAACTAATCGGATTAGTCATAACAGCCACCGCTTTGACTGGTGCGATCGCTTTCTATGGTATCTCCCAAGCTGGCTTACTCAGCAAATCCGAACCTCCACCCGTAGAAACCCCTCCTGCTGTCAAAAAAGTCACCGCCCTCGGACGCCTGCAACCAGAAGGAGAAGTAATTAGCTTATCTGCACCTTTAGCACTGGATGGCGATCGCTTAGATAAATGGCTTGTCAAAGAAGGCGATCGCGTCACAACAGGACAAATTCTGGCAATTTTAGATTCTCAAAAACCCTTGCAAGATGCTGTCACACAAGCAAAAGAACAAGTGAAAATCGCTCAAGCTAAACTAGCACAGGTGAAAGCAGGGGCAAAAACTGGAGAAATTCAAGCACAGCAAGCAAACATCAGCCGACTTCAAGCAGAACAAGCTACAGAAATTCAGGCACAAACAGCAACCATAGCCCGTTTGAAGGCACAACAACAGACAGAAACCCAAGCCCAGAAAGCCAATATCGGGCGTTTCACAGCAGAATTGGCGAATGCCAAATTGGAATTCCAACGCCATCAAACACTATATCAACACGGGGCAATCTCTGCATCTTTACTAGATAGCAAACGCTTGGCATTCCAAACCGCACAACAGCAACTAGTCGAAGCCCAAGCCAACCTCAAACGCATCCAAACATCCCGACAACAAGAACTAGCCGAAGCCCAAGCCAACCTCAAACGTATTCAAACATCCCGACAAGAAGAATTAAAATCAGCAAAAGCAACTCTCAACCAAATTGCCGAAGTTCGTCCCGTTGATGTACAAACAGCACAAGCAGAAGTAGACAATGCGATCGCCACACTCAAACAAGCACAAACTAACCTAGAACAAGCTTATATCCGCGCCCCATTTCCAGGACAAATTCTCAAGATTCACACCTACGTCGGCGAAAAAATTGCTGATGCTGGGATTGCTGAACTCGGACAAACTAACCAAATGCTAGTAGTAGCAGAAGTATATCAAACTGATATTGGCAAAATTCAACTTGGGCAGCAAGCAGTAATTACCGGACAGGCTTTTTCTGGAGAGTTGCGAGGAAAAGTTTCACACATCGGCTTGCAAGTGAACAAACAAAACGTCTTTAGCAACCAACCAGGAGAAAATTTAGATCGCCGCGTAGTTGAAGTCAAAATTCACCTCAACCCAGAAGATAGTACACGAGTAGGTAGTTTGACTAACTTACAAGTGCAGACAGCAATTGAGTTGTAGAGTTTTGTCATAATTTATAACGAATGTTTGATATAGATGCAATCAACAAACTTAGGAGATTCGTGAATATGCTGCAAGGAACTTACTTGTTATTTTGTATTCTTGGCTTAGCTTTACCTTACTCTCATTTCATAGTATTTCTGTTAAAACACGGTTTCAACATTCAGCTACTTTTGGAACAGCTTTTTACTAATCATATTTCCGCTGCCTTTGGCATGGATGTAATTGTCTCAGCAGTAGTTCTTTTAGTCTTTATCTTTTGGGAAGGAACACGCTTAAAAATGCGTTTTCTTTGGGTTTATGTTCTCAGTACTCTGACGATTGGTGTTTCATTTGCCCTTCCCTTATTTTTACTCATGCAACAACACCAGTTAGAAAAACGAAAAGATTTTTCTAATTCAATTATCCAGTCATAAAATGATTTGTTATTTCCAACAAAGGAGACTTAGTATGTTTCGAGTTACCGGATATATTTTGATTGCTATTAGCATCATTCATGTTGTAGTTGGCGTCTGGATTTTTGCTGATCCGCTTACAGACATAATTCAGAATGGAATATTTAATACAGTTGCTCCTAATCCATTTGCTCCTTACTTTGATCGAGAAGATGCCTTCTGGTTTATGATAGCTGCCCCACTACTTTTGACTTTAGGACAACTATGTTGCTGGGCGGAAACTCAGAGAATCACCCTACCAGCTTTTCTCGGTTGGAATCTTCTGGCAATTTCTCTAGTTGGTGTATTTATTGAGCCGACATCAGGTTTCTGGCTGTTGATATTACCAGCTTTTCTTATACTCATAGCATCACAAAGAACTACCACCAAACTCACTAAATCTACAGAATATGAAGATTCAGTCTTGTAGAACTTTCCGAGTTCGGTTTCGACTGTTCCGCAGAAAAATTCATCCTTGGTTCACTTTAGTTACAGTTGGTTGCAAAATCATTTACTCCTGTGGAATTAAACAGGATCAAGAGAAAGTCCGCTTCTTGCTAGCAATAACAAAAATCGACTTCGTAGGTGTTTATCAACTTTTAAATGATCTACTCTGGTGAAACCATGATGACTACCGAGTTTAACCTACTGCAAGTATCACAAATTGACGAAGCAAGCGCAATTTTAGCAAATACATTTAACGACGATCCTATTTTTGATTACTTCATTTCTAAAAGCGATCGCTCAAGAATCAACATCCTAAAAACATTATGCAAAATAGCATACCTTCAAAGATAACGAAAATCGAATCACCCATCTGTGTGCATCTGTGTGCATCGGTGTTCGTTTCTTAAAAAAATTTGTCACACCCTTAACTCACCTCAAACAAAAACTTAAACTATCACCATGCTTCCTAAATTCCTTCGCCGCATTCCCTTGGCATGGCTGCAATTAAAAAAAGAAAAAACACGCTTAGCAGTAGCCCTTGCAGGCATAGCCTTTGCCGATATGCTGATGTTTGTACAACTAGGACTATTAGATGCCCTCTTTGATAGTGCCACAAAGCCTCACCAAAATTTACAGGCAGACCTAGTTTTAATAAATCCCCAATTTCAAACATTGTTCTACGTCAAAAGCTTTCCCAGAGAGAGATTGCAGCAAACCTTAGCCTATGACGGAGTAAAATCTGTTCGTCCCTTATATGCTGATATTGCCCAATGGCGTAACCCACAAAATCGCCTGAGTCGGGGAATTTTGGTGTGGGGAATTGATCCGGCCAACCCACCCTTTGATCTACCTGAGGTGAACCAGCATCTAGATCAACTGAAACTACTAGATCGGGTATTATTTGATCGCGCTTCTCGCCCAGAATACGGCCCCATCCCAGACTTAGTAAAACAGCATGGTAGTGTGGAAGCAGAGGTGAATCGGCAAACAGTACAAACAGTAAGTTTATTTCAGCTAGGTGCTTCTTTTGGTGCTGACGGTAACATAGTAGCCAGTGATTCTACGTTTCTCAAACTTTTTCCCAACTACCAGCCCAATCAAATAGCAGTTGGACTAATTAACCTCAAACCAGATGCTAATGTACAAAAAGTGCGATCGCAACTACAAGCAAGTTTACCAAACGATATCAAAGTACTGACTCCCCAAGAATTTGCCCAGATAGAAATTAATTATTGGGGCAATCAAGGAATTGGATTTATTTTTGGTATGGGAGTAGCAGTAGGGTTCATCGTCGGGATTGTAATTGTTTACCAAATTCTCTACTCTGATGTTTCCGATCACCTGCCAGAATACGCCACCCTCAAAGCAATGGGATATAGCGATCGCTATCTCATGATCATGTTAATGCAAGAAGCTTTATTGTTAGCAGCATTAGGATTTATACCCGGATTAGCACTTTCGATAGGACTGTATCAGATCACCTACGCTGCAACTTTACTTCCCATTGCCATGAAAATCAACCGCGCCATATTTGTACTGTCCCTAACAATAATTATGTGCAGTGTTTCCGGCGCAATTGCTATGCGAAAACTCCGCGCCGCCGATCCCGCAGATATGTTTTAAATAATTGTTGTTTGTTGTTTGTTGGTTGTTGTTTGGAATAAGAACTAATCACTAATCATAAATTATGCAACCTGTAATTTCAATTCAAAACCTCAATCATTACTTTGGAGAAGGTAATCTACGCAAGCAAGTATTATTTGACATCAACTTAGATATATATGCAGGAGAAATCGTGATTATGACTGGCCCATCTGGTTCAGGTAAAACCACATTATTAACTTTAATGGGTGGCTTACGTTCTGCACAAGAAGGAAGCTTAAAAATATTAGGTCAAGAAATGTGCGGAAGCAGTAAAAAACAGCTAACACAAATTCGTCGTCAAATTGGTTATATTTTTCAAGCCCATAATCTCATGACATTTTTAACAGCAAAACAAAATGTCCGCATTTCCCTAGAATTACATGAAGAGATGCTGAATCAAGATTTAGACGCCAAAGCAACTGCGATTTTAGAACAAGTTGGTTTAGGAAATCGCGTTGATTATTATCCCGAAAACTTATCAGGTGGACAACGACAAAGAGTGGCGATCGCTCGGGCATTAGTCAGTCACCCTAAAATAGTTTTAGCAGACGAACCTACGGCAGCCCTTGATAAAAAATCCGGTCGAGATGTAGTAGAATTAATGCACAAATTAGCCAAAGAACAGGGTTGCACGATTTTACTTGTTACCCACGATAACCGGATTTTAGATATAGGCGATCGCATCATTTATATGGAAGATGGTTATCTCAAAAATGATGGTGTAAGTACACTTGTTTCAAGTTAAGTACAAAATGAGTAATTTTTATATTAACTCTGTAGTCAAAGATATTTTTCAATCACTGATTTCCAAACTAGGTATGCTTCACCATTCAAATGTAAACCATCTTTTGTATACCTAGTATCTAATTGATTTTCTAAATCTAATAAATGAGAGAACAAATCTATATATTGATAATTAAATTTGGTTGCTAGTTTTCTCAATCCTGTATTTAAATTTAAAATTCTGTTATTATCTTGCCAATAAATATCAACCTTATTATTAACAGGTAAAACAGTTTGAATAAAAATTTCTGTATTTGGTGTTTTCTCCTGAAACTCATGTAAAATCTTTTCATATGATTCTAAAGTTTGCGCGACTGATTTAGGAGTATTGATTAAATCATTGATACCGAGCATTAAAAAAATTTGTTTTGGCTTTCCTGCCAATATTGGATCTAAACGATACAATACTCTCTCCGTCGTGTCTCCAGAGATACCTCTATTTTTCACATTAATATTTGACAATAGCTCTATCCATTCCCCTTCATCAGTGATACTATCACCCAGCATGATAATATCAGATTCTGATTGCGGTAATTTTGTAAATTGATTTAACTTATGCCAATAATAGGGAGGGTAATTATTTAGATCACTAGATTGTTTCATATTCAAAATCTTCTTTACTTTGGTCAGTATACTAAATATTACATTAATCATAAATCATACCCACAACCTTCAATTTTTATCTCATTTTCCTCTGCGTTCTCAGCGTTCTCTGCGGTTCATAAAAAACATCATATTTATATTCAATTGCTTATTCAGAAGTACCTATAAAACTCTTAACTCGCTGCCATACTTTTTCCAGCAAATCTGGGCTTTCTGCATCAAACCACTCAATTTCAGGGTAGGCACGAAACCAAGTGCGTTGACGCTTAGCGAATTGTCGAGTGTGTAAAATAGTTAATTCTTTTGCCTTGTCTAAAGAAATATCCCCAGCCAAATATTGCTTGATTTCTTGATACCCCAGAGTATTTAATAAAGGCAAATCCGCACCATATTTATGACAAAGATAATCCACTTCTGCGACCAAACCATCCACAATCATTTTCTCAGTACGTCGTGCAATGCGATCGCCCAAATGAGCAGCATCACAATCTAAACCGATTTGCAAAATCGGATAACTTGGGGGATTTTCTCCCTGTTGTTCAGAAATAGGACGACCAGTAACGTAAAATACCTCTAATCCTCTTAAAGTCCTTACAGAATCATTGGGGTGAATCTTGGCTGCGGCAACGGGATCAACTTGTTGTAGCATAGCGTAGAGTTGTATTTGACCAAGAGATTCCAGCTGCGATCGCAACTCCTGTTGTGGTGCTACTCTAGGAAACTTCATCCCTTGGGTAATAGAACGAATGTACAAGCCAGTACCACCCACGAGGAGGGGATGGGGGGATGGGGTGATGGGGTGGTGGGGTGGTGGGGTGATGGGGAGAAAAATTGCTTCCTTGTCTGCTTTGTCCTCCCTGTCCTCCCTGTCCTCCCTGTCTCCTCCCAAGATTAAGGCTTGCGCTTGGGCCTGGTAATCTGCTACAGTCATCACTTCTGTAGGATTGCATATATCTATCAAATAGTGCGGTACTAATTTCTGTTCATCCAAGGTTGGTTTTGCTGTACCAATATCAAATTCCCGGTATACTTGACGGGAGTCTGCACTCAGAATTACAGTATCTAATCGCATAGCTAAAGTTAATGCTAAACCTGACTTACCTGTTGCCGTCGCGCCACAAATCACAATTAATTTAGTCATTTGTCATTTGTCAATGAATGGTCAATTGTAAAAAGTTGGTAGTTAGTTGTTGTAGAGACGTGCCATGGCACGTCTGTACAGTAGTTAGTAGTTAGTGGTTAGTGGTTTACTACTCCTCCTTGTCTCCCTTGTCCTCCCTGTCTCCCTTATCCCCTTCCCCCCACTCATCACACTCCCTTTAGCATAGGGTTGGAACCCCTATTTGAATTTATCAGCAAATAGCCCTACAGTCGCCTATAAGGCTTTTGTGTTAGAATTTTGGAGTGTTTTTTAATTTTTCGCCTTTTGGCGATTTCACCCCCACATATCAGGAGAACTTTCATGACGAGCAGTTACAGTGCCGAACAGATTCAAGTTCTGGAAGGTCTGGAAGCCGTCCGCAAGCGACCGGGGATGTACATCGGTTCCACTGGTCCGCGAGGACTTCACCATTTAGTTTACGAGGTGGTGGACAACTCGATTGATGAGGCTTTAGCAGGCTACTGCACCCATGTGGAGGTGGATCTCAACGCTGATGGTTCTGTTACTGTAACAGATGATGGTCGCGGTATTCCTACTGGAATTGTTGCCAAAACAGGAAAATCGGGTTTGGAAACTGTGTTGACGGTACTGCACGCCGGGGGAAAATTTGGCGGCGGCGGTTACAAAGTTTCAGGAGGATTGCACGGAGTAGGTATTTCTGTTGTTAATGCCTTATCTGAATGGGTAGAAGTGACGGTTTGGCGAGATAAAAAGGTTCATACCCAGCGTTATGAACGGGGTATTCCCGTCACTGAACTAATTGTCAAGCCTTACAAAGATAATCGCACCGGAACCTCCGTCAGCTTTTTGCCAGATTCGCAAATCTTCACTACAGGTACAGAGTTTGACTACACTACTTTAGCAAGTCGCCTGCGGGAGTTAGCGTATCTCAATGCGGGTGTCAAAATTACTTTTACTGACCACCGTCTGCAATTACTAAAAAGTGATCAGCCTAAGGTAGAAACTTATGAGTACAAGGGCGGTATTCGTGAATATATTACCTACATAAATGCTGATAAGCAGCCACTACACGAAGAGGTAATCTACGTACAGGGAGAACGAAATAATGTGCAAGTAGAGGTAGCCTTGCAATGGTGTACTGATGCCTATACGGATAATGTCTTGGGCTTTGCCAACAATATTCGTACTGTTGATGGCGGTACACATTTAGAAGGCTTAAAGGCAGTTCTCACTAGGACATTAAATGCGATCGCCCGCAAGCGTAATAAACTCAAAGACAGCGAACCCAACCTCAGCGGCGAACATGTCCGTGAAGGTTTGACAGGCATAATTTCTGTTAAAGTTCCAGATCCAGAATTTGAAGGACAAACAAAAACCAAACTTGGGAACACAGAAGTTCGAGGAATAGTTGATTCTTTGGTGGGCGAAACTCTCACCGAATACCTAGAATTTCACCCCAGCGTCGCTGATGCAATTTTAGATAAAGCTATCCAAGCTTTTAAAGCTGCCGAAGCAGCCCGTCATGCGCGGGAGTTGGTACGCCGCAAGTCGGTGTTGGAATCTTCGCCTCTACCTGGTAAACTAGCAGACTGTTCTTCTCGTGATCCTAGAGAGTCGGAAATATACTTGGTAGAAGGAGACTCCGCAGGTGGTTCAGCCAAACAAGGACGCGATCGCCGCTTCCAAGCAATTCTGCCCTTACGTGGTAAAATCCTCAACATTGAAAAAACCGACGACGCTAAAATCTATAAAAATAATGAAATTCAATCGTTAATTACTGCCCTGGGTTTGGGTGTCAAAGGTGAGGAATTCGATGCTTCCCAACTGCGGTATCATCGCATTGTCATTATGACCGACGCTGATGTCGATGGCGCACACATCCGGACACTGCTATTAACTTTCTTCTATCGTTATCAACGGGCATTAATTGAACAGGGTTATGTCTACATTGCTTGTCCTCCACTATATAAAATAGAGCGGGGAAAAAATTACAAGTATTGCTACAGCGATCGCGAAAAAGACCAATACATCAGTCAGCTGCCAGAAAACGCCAACTACACCATCCAACGCTTCAAAGGTTTGGGTGAAATGATGCCCGAACAACTTTGGGCAACCACCATGAACCCAGAAACTCGCACCCTCAAGCAAGTGGAAATAGAAGATGCGGCTGAAGCCGATCGCATTTTCACAATTTTAATGGGCGATCGTGTTGCACCCCGTCGTGAATTTATTGAAACCTATGGTTCTAAACTTAACCTCACGGATTTAGATATCTGAAACATTACCTCTTGTCAAAGCGCCCCTTGCTGCGCTAGATAGTCAGGGGAAAATACAAGCCCCCTCTAACCACTAACTTTCTCTAACTTTGAAATATACTTAGATCCCCCCAACTTTACCTTATTTAAAGATTAGGGGGGATCATTTGTATCAAACATATGATCTTTCACCAAGGATTGGGGGACGTGGAAGCGTGTTTTTTAAAAGACATGTCCGACAACGCCACGCCCCCGGTAATAGGTAGTGGGTAATTGGTAAGAACTTGTTGGAGTCTTTGCAATTACCAATTGACGATTACCAGTTACCGGGCAATCCCTGCAATCATATCTTGGGCGAATCTCCGTATATTTATGTCGGGGAGTGTCCTCAATTTCCTTTGCTGCGGCGGCAGGCAGAAATCAAAAGGCAATCCGATGAAACAAGTTTCACCACCAAGCATGAAAATTTAAGTCCCCGCGTCCGATGCGTCTATCTTCAAGACAGTCAATTACAGAAAAATCCTACAAAGACTGCATGAAAATATTAATCTTCCTACACCCCTACATCCTTACAGCCTCACACCCTCTGACATCTGCCCTCTGCCTACCCCATTCCCTTCAAAATTGCTATATATTAGAAAAATTCAACATTGTTTAACAATTGTGTCCAAGAAAAAATAAACATTGTTTTTTGAAAAGTGGTTACAATATCAAATTTTTAAATAATGCATCTCGTTATCTTGTTATAAATTTTTAGCTTGATGACTAGTTGATTAAGATTCACCTAGATTGTTAACACAGAAGTTATACAAGCTTTTAGTTCACCTCATCTCCGTAACTTTATGACAAATCATTAATGCGATCGCACAAAATATCAAAAAATTTTTAAAATTTGCCAAAATCTGGATAGTCAAAACTTACCTTCTAAGCTACAACTTTGGATAGAGTAACAACGTAGGCGCTGCTCAGAACGTTTGCCAGTGAGTTAAGACTTTTCAAGCTTTAGCAGTCTTGGGCAAACTCAAGGATCTGGAATGCTACGTAGTTTTCGATACCTGAACTCAAACAATACGGTTTTGCTTTGGGCGACTCACTGAACTTTATTTTCCTAACAGATGACGTAACATCATGCTAACAGACAGTTACTCCCTTTATACTCATAATTCAGACAGTCTATGAGTGTAAAATACGCATTCATACTATGCAATTTTGTTCTCAGTAAGCTAATATCGATAGTCTTAGCTGTCAAATCTTTTCTGAATTGATTAAAATATCGGTGTGTACAATAAGAAGAGTTTGTCAAGTTGCAAAGGGTTGAATTTTTACTAATGCGCTAACCTGTGATTAAGATTGAATTAGTCATATCTAAAAATTTTCGGTCTTTCGGCTGATTCTGCCAAAGCCTCAACTCCTCAGTTAGGGTGATTGGCTCTTTTACAGGTCGAGTGCTTTCATCAAAGCGCAACGACTCTAAATTGGGGAACTAAGTCTGTAGTCTCACACTGACTCTAACAAATATGAGAGTGGCTGTTACCAAAAGACAAATGTAAATCCTAAATCAGTAACTTATTAAGGAAGTGTAAAAATGAATGCGCTTTAGCGTTTCAATAGAGTTAAACTCAAAGCTACTGTTCCTGTTAATGTTGTCAATCACACATGGGATCTGATACAAGTAGGTTTACCTAAATTTTAAGGTAATGATGATGCTACAAAAATTCCAAAAAGTTTTGGAGAAAATTCAAGTATATGGGTGTCATTTTCAACGTCTTTTTGGTACAACAGGCTTTACATTACCTCGCTTTACCTTACTTAATTAGTTCATGGATGCCACACAAAGAGAGTGCAATTTCTGTGAAACAGGCTACAATCGGAACAGTCTTTACAAAAAAAATCTTCCAAGAGTCATAATTATTTTGTATGGAGTGGTAAATTTTTTTAGCAACATGAGTCTTTTTTAGACCAGTCAGTAAACACTTGTGTTGCCCGGCGACACATATCTAAAGTTTACTAAGAACGAGGAAATTTACCTTTGGGAGTACTGCTGTGGTAGAAACAAATACAGAGTTTAGAACTTCCAACTTGAGCTGGAGATCTATAATAGTGTCCTCTCAACAGAAGGTAAAACTTCCGAAATTATCTTTCAGCCAAATTAGCTAACAACCCTCTTAATCACAAGGCAATATAGCTTATTAAATTTAAGAGTGGTAAAAAGATCTTGAGTAATTGATTCTGCAAGGAGCATGAGGAACGCGGCATGAACCAGGCTAACAACGTACTCGATACCATTGATTATCAGCCTGACCTAGAAATTGAGATAAATCAGCCTGAGCTGGAGTTAGAAGAACTCTTGTTGGAAGATGAAGAGGACTTGCTGATCGAAGAAGGCGAACTCGATGAAGAATTTTTAGAGCCTCAGTCTGATGAGGACGACGCAAAGTCTGGGAAAGCCGCAAAATCGCGTCGTCGGTCACAAAGCAAGAAAAAGCACTACACCGAGGATTCGATTCGCCTTTACTTACAAGAAATAGGTCGAATTCGTTTGCTTCGGGCTGACGAAGAAATTGAACTAGCACGTAAGATTGCAGATTTGCTGGAACTAGAGCGAGTGCGTGATAGACTGCAACAGCAGTTAGAACGCGAACCTCAATACAGCGAATGGGCAGAAGCAGTACAACTGCCCTTGCCACAATTCCGTCATCGCCTGCATGTTGGTCGTCGGGCAAAAGACAAAATGGTGCAATCTAACCTGCGTCTTGTAGTTTCAATTGCCAAGAAGTACATGAATCGTGGTTTGTCTTTCCAAGATTTGATTCAGGAAGGCAGTCTCGGTTTGATTCGTGCTGCTGAAAAGTTTGACCACGAAAAAGGTTACAAGTTTTCTACATACGCTACATGGTGGATTCGTCAGGCGATCACCAGAGCGATCGCTGATCAATCGCGGACAATTCGTTTACCTGTCCACCTCTACGAAACTATCTCTCGCATCAAGAAAACTACCAAGCTACTTTCTCAAGAAATGGGCCGTAAACCCACTGAAGAAGAAATTGCTACAAGAATGGAGATGACGATTGAGAAGCTGAGGTTTATTGCCAAGTCTGCCCAGTTGCCAATCTCTTTAGAAACCCCCATCGGGAAAGAAGAAGATTCCCGACTAGGTGATTTTATTGAATCTGATGGCGAAACTCCAGAAGATCAAGTTTCTAAGAACCTCCTGCGCGAAGACTTAGAAAAAGTCCTCGACAGCCTCAGTCCCCGTGAACGCGATGTTCTGCGACTGCGCTATGGTTTAGACGATGGTCGGATGAAGACTTTGGAAGAAATTGGCCAAATTTTCAATGTCACTCGCGAACGCATTCGGCAAATAGAGGCGAAAGCACTCCGGAAGTTACGCCACCCCAACCGTAACAGCGTCCTCAAAGAGTACATTAGGTAGTCAGGATTCATTTGTCATCAGTTATTTAACAAATGACAAATAATGAAAAATAAAAAACCTGGGAGTGTTAATTCACCCCAGGTTTTAATTTATCTATCTAGTGATGTCCTATAAAAACTTCTGGTTCTAATATTTACATTTAGAGAATGCCCCAGAAGTGTAGAAAGCCTTGTCCAGAAAATAATTCAATCAGAGCAGCAGCTAAAAAGCCGATCATCGCCAAGCGACCGTTCCAAATTTCTGCTTGAGGAGTAAAGCCCCAACGCCAAGAGTTGCGATCTTCTATTACAGGAGCAGTGATTTTTGTTGTATCTTGCATGATTGGCACTCCAAACTGAATTTATTAAGGTTTATTAGCCTTTGTTAACTAATATAACAACTATTTCAAGAAATGCAACGTTTATAAATGTTTCTCCTATTACATTGACTTATGGTACACATAGTTGTAATAACTTATCTCAAACATTTAATCTCTAGTAAGGCATTGTGGCAATATGTGCCGATAGAAGATTAATAACTTAATTTTTCGATTTTTTCGATATTTACTAACAGTAGATAGTATTTGAACCAAAGCCCCGCTGAACAGATAAAAACTGAAAGGAGCATTACCAAGGGCGGCGGTTCCAACGGGCTTCTAAGCCGTCTTGTTGTGAAGCTAAATGCGCCTCACTTCTAGTATATCTAGTTTTTGAGAATCATTAGCAATTATTTTGAGAGATATTTGATTTTAAGTATTCTTTATTACTTTTAAATAAAGTAAGTATACTCCGTACGTAGAATTCTAATCGTGTGTAGTAGTAGTTCACCAAATTGATTTTGACAGTTTGACTAGATCCCCGACTTTTTAAAAAAGTCGGGGATCTGACGTCTTGCAAGCTGTCAAAACTTGTGTGGTAGAGTAGTAGGGCTTAATTCAGAGTTGAAATCTCCTATTGGAAAGTTACCGTAGTTATAAGTAGAAGGCAGATGACCGCAGAGAAAAAGCCCTGTGAATTAAAAAATAGATGCCGGGACGTGGGAATGCGAGGACACAGGGGACAAGGAAGACAAGAGGGAAGATTTGTATCAAGAATTTTGTGAAATGGTATTTAGATAGTGCGATCGCTTCTTTGAAGAAGAGCAATACTAGACTTAAAAAACTTGAGCGAATCGAGGCGCAGTTGGATTAGCGCCTCTAAATCACATAGCGTAGCTCATCTGAAGTTTAAACATTAGCTGCTTTCTGTTGCGACTTCGGCAACTGCGATAATTTTTTCATCTCGGCTAAGCTGGAAGACGCTCTCACCAGTGGTATCTTTAGTCAAGTTTGTTACTGTATCTATTTGGAGACGCACCACTCGTTGATGATTAGTCACTAAAGCTACTTCAGATCCTGGCTTAGCCAATACCATACCTGCTAAGTAATCAATTTTACTAGCAAACTTGAAAGTTTGAGTACCAATATCACCCCGATTAGCTAATCGCACAACACTAGTTGGCAGACGTTTGGCATATCCTAGTTGGGTTACTAACAAAATGTTTTCTTCAGTATCAAAGGTTGCACCACCAACCATAGTTTCTTGTTGACGCAGGCGCATAGCCTGTAGACCCATCGCAGTACGACCCATAATAGGTAGTTGTTCGTCGTTTACTTTAAACCGCAACAATCGCCCACCAGAACTAGCGAGAATGATTTGTTGATTGGTGGTGACGAACTGAGTTAATAATAATTCGTCATCGTCTTTGAGTTTCAAAATAGTAATGCCGCGACGCGTCAAATTAGTAAATTCTGTCAAGGATAGACGCTTGATCCTTCCCTGTTTAGTCAACAGAATCATCTCGCCTTTTTCTGGCTTTTCTGGGAGCAAAAAGCGGCTGACAACAGCTTCAGAAGCTTCTTGAGCAGTATTAGTCAGCAAGGTGATTAATGGTGTTCCCCGTGGCGATCGCCCAGTAGTCGGAGGAATGTCGCCCACTTTCACTGGGTAAACCTTGCCACCGCTAGTTAGTACCAGCAAATCTTTATCTGTATCAGTCAAGGCTGTTTGCATGACAAAGTCATTATCAGCCATACCGTTATCAACCTTCGGCTTTTTGCCATTCAGTTGAAGACGACGCACATATCCCCTTTGTGTCAATTCTAAAATCACTTCTTCTGGAGGGGACTCTGGTTTAAAATGAGTAGATGAAGATTTGGAATTGTCCTCTGTACCTCCTCGCGTTAGAGACTCTTTGCGCTGTTTCTCCTCACTCACAGTCACTAGTTTGGTACGACGTTCATCACCATATTTGCGCTTGAGGGTACGTAGGTCTTTTTTCAAGCTTTTAAGTAATTCCCGGCGATCACCCAGTAATTTTCGTAACGTTGTAATTTCCTCTTGTAACTGCTCGTGTTCTTTCTGTAAATTCTGTTGTTCCAAACTTGTCAGGCGTCTAAGTGGCATTGCCAAAATTGCATCTGCTTGTACATCACTCAATTGCAAGCGACTTTGCAAGTTGATTTTTGCAGTACTGCCATCAGCAGCCCGTCGCAAAATCTCAATCACCTCATCCAGACGAGACAGGGCTTTCAACAAGCCTTCTAGCAAATGCAAACGATTTTCCGCTTTACTTAACTCGTAGGTGTAGCGGCTAGAAAGCGTCTGTTCCCGGAAATGTAAAAATTCCTGCAATAGTTGGCGTAAAGATAGCTGGCGCGGTTGTCCATCTACCAAAGCTAACAAAATCGCCCCAAAATTCGTTTGCAAAGCGGTTTGGTGATAGAGTTGCTGGAGAATATCTTGGGGATTGATATCGCGTTTGAGTTCTATGACTACGCGCATCCCCTGGCGATCGCTTTCATCTCGGATATCAGCAATTCCCTGCAAGCGGCCTTGATTTACCAGTTCAGCAACTTTTTCAATCCAACCTGCCTTATTGACCTGAAAAGGTAATTCTGTCACCACAACTGCTGTCCGCCGTTTGCTTGTGCGCCCACCGACCACTTCCTCGATCTGGGCAACACCCCGCAGCACAATACCACCTTTGCCTGTGGTGTAAGCTTCGCGGATTCCTGCATCACCAACAATCTCCCCACCTGTAGGAAAATCCGGCCCAGGAATTAACTCAAATAACTTGTCATCCGGTAAATCAGGGTTATCAATTAAAGCAATTAACCCATCTACTACTTCCCCTAAATTGTGCGGTGGAATATTTGTTGCCATACCCACAGCAATACCAGCACAACCATTGAGCAACAAAAATGGTAACTGTGCTGGTAAGACAGTAGGCTCTTGCTGAGAATTATCGAAGTTTCCGATAAATTCTACTGTTTCTTCGCCAATTTCAGCTAGCATCCCCTCGTGGCTAATCGGTGCGAGGCGCGTTTCTGTGTAACGCATCGCCGCTGCTGGGTCATTATCTACACTGCCGAAGTTACCATGTCCTGCCAATAAGGGATAGCGGCTAGTAAATTCCTGTACTAACCTCACCAAAGCATCGTAAACAGCTTGGTCTCCGTGGGGGTGGTATTTACCCAATACGTCCCCAACAACACGGGCACACTTTCGATAAGGGCGATCAGGTGTCAAACCAAGTTCATGCATCGCATATAAAATCCGTCGATGCACTGGCTTTAAACCATCACGCACGTCTGGTAATGCCCGTCCGACTATCACACTCATGGCATATTCAAGGTAAGACCGTTGCATTTCGGTATGCAAGGCTGTGGTGATGACCTGTCCCGTAGAGAGAAGGTTTAACTGTTTTGCCATGAGTTTGTCCCTAAGTTTTCACTACACAAAATATGCCGTTACTGAACATTACAGCAACCACAGCATAGCGGATGTAATGCTCATCATTACAAAATCTTGATAGTTATACGATAAAAAGCAGTAGTATTATCCTTGATGTCGGGGATACACATTGATTACTCAGAAGGAGACACATACAATTTTGGATTACTGTTATCCCCTCACCCCTAAAAGTCAAATTCTCATGAAAACCGTTTTGATTGTCGAAGACGATCTGATTAATGCTCGCGTTTTTTCTAAAATTTTGACCAAACGCGGCGGACTGCAAGTAAAACATACTGAAAATGTAGAAGAGGTAATGAAAATTGCCCAAGCGGGAGAGGCAGACATTATTTTAATGGATGTTTCTCTCTCAAGAAGTGTTTACCAAGGTAAGTCCGTTGATGGTATCAAGATTACACAACTGCTCAAATCCGATCCGCAAACTGCTGCTTTACCGATTATTCTCGTGACAGCACATGCAATGGAAGGCGATCGCGAGAATTTTCTCAAGCAAAGTGGTGCTGATGGCTACATCTCTAAGCCTGTTGTTGATCATCAACTTTTCGTTGACCAGATCATGGCACTGCTGCCTAAAGATGATTAGTGATGATACACCCCCTCAACTAAGACGGTTGCCCATTCAGTCTATTGGGCTACCGTTTCTTTGACTGATTAATATATATGTACTATTAAATAGCACTGATAGCACTTTTGAGCAAGTAGTAACAGAAGTAGTTGGTTGTTGGTTGTTGGTTGATGGTTGGTTGTTCCCAACAACAAACAACCATCAACTACCAACATTCATTTACTGCGTCGGCTGTGGCGTGGGAGCTGCTGTATTCTCCCCTCTCTGCTGTAAAGCTGCTTGAATGCGGGGCAATTCTAGGAATTTTTTGGTGTCTGCCAGTAAGCGATCGCCCCAGAGATTTTCTTTGAGAAAATCTATGTCAGCATAACGGTCATCAATGCGGAGTGCTGTTTCACCCATCGCTAGACCTTTTTGCCGTTCGCCTTTATTGTATAGTGCCACAGCTAAAGCCAATAAAGGTTCTGCGGCTTGCTTTTCAATTGTGACAGCAGATTGCCATTGTTGGATAGCTCCTGCAACATCACCTTGTTCGTACTTAATTAAACCAATGTTGTTAATTGCGGGCCAGAATTTTTTATCTTGGGAGACTGCTTGATTGTAGTGAGCGATCGCATCTGAGTATCGACGCTGCATATAGTAGGCATTGCCCAAATCAAATAACCCTTCTGGGTCATTGGGTTTTAACTTTAGACCCTGTTGGAAATAGTTAACAGCAACATCGTACTTTTGTTGCTGAAAGCTGGCTGAACCCAAAGCAAAAAGAACATCACCATTTTTAGGATTCAGAGACTGGGCTTTTTTTAAAGCAGCGATCGCAGAATCTAATTCTTTGGTTTGCAAATACAAACCGCCCAAGAGAAACCAAACTTTATCACTTTTTGGAGCTAATTGAGATGCTAGCCTAGCTCTGGGCATAGCCATTTCGTACTGTTGAAACTGTGCTAGTTGTGCTGCTTCTTGTGCCAGGCTCAAACCCTGCTGCTCTAACTTGGCAGCATCAAGTTGTAATGTATGGGGTATTAATGCCTGTGCATGAGCAGCTTTAGGCAGACTCCACAAACTACAGACAACAATTAGAGAAATTAAACCAATTCGTTTAGGCACACTACCGCCTCTCTGCCACAAATGAAGGAATCTTTCAGATAGCTTAAACGATCTCCGCTAGTGTGTGAAAGAAAAAACAGTGGTTAGTGGTTGGTTGTTGTTTGTTAGTGGTTAGTTGTTAGTGGTTAGTTGTTAGTTGTTAGTGGTTAGGGGTTAGTTGTTAGTGGTTAGTGGTTAGTTGTTAGTGGTTAGGGGTTAGTGGTTAGGGGTTAGTGGTTAGGGGTTAGTGGTTAGGGGTTAGTGGTTAGGGGTTAGTGGTTAGGGGTTAGTTGTTAGTTGTTTGCTCCTCACACCCCTCACACTCCCCACCACCCCATTGCCCCTAATCCCCACTCCCTTGGGGGAGTGGGGGCCGGTGAGTTCCCCATCTCCCCATCGCCCCCAATCAGCATCCATGACTAAAGTCATGTACTAGTTTGTGACCTTTGCATCATGTAATTGCTCAGCGCAATTTCTACGATAAGTTTATAATCCTTCTTGCAGAAGTCGGATCAAGGGAAAACAAGGAGGAAAGTTAACCTTTTCTCTTCTTGATTTACCCTTGAACCTTTTCCCAACCCATTGTGAATGACAGTACCTTATTAAGCGATCGCTAATCCTGGTAGAAACAGAAGTATCCGTTGGTAACAGTTATTTTTACACAAAAAAATTATAGAAATGGCTTCTAATACAGAGAACGCTGTAGATTCCTTACCTTCGCTGCCAAATATCAAAAAAAAAGTCAAAATTACTTGGTTTCCTTGGCTACTCATTCTTTTACTGATAGGTGGAGTTAGTTTTGTAGTTTATCGCCAATTAGTTGTTGTTCCTACTCAGGAAGCAAGACGCAAAATATTAACACTTCCTGTAGAAAGGCAGACTCTACCAATCACGGTTTCTGCCAATGGAACGGTGAAACCGGAACGGTCTATCAACATCAGTCCGAAAAATTCAGGCATCCTAAAAAAACTTTTAGTCAAGGAAGGAGATACGGTCAAACAAGGGCAAATACTTGCTTACATGGATGACTCCAATCTCCAAGGGCAACTCATCCAAGCCCAAGGACAACTGGCACAAGCTCAAGCAAATTTACAAAAGGCAGAAGCAGGTAATCGTCCCCAGGACATTGCCCAATCACAGGCCCAGCTAGAGGAAGCATTAGCAAATTTACGTAAAGCCGAAGCAGGTAATCGCACTCAAGATATTGCCCAGGCAGAGGCACGTTTAAAACAGGCTCAAGCTACTTTGAGTAAAGCAGACGATGACCTACGCCGCAACCAGGAACTCTACAATGCCGGGGCTATTTCTCTGCAAACTGTAAATCAAAAACGGGCAGATCGTGATAGCGCCCAAGCCCAAGTTACCGAAGCCCAGCAGGCGCTAGCACTGCAAAAAGCAGGATCGCGCCCGGAAGACATTCAGCAATTACAAGCTGTTGTGAAGCAAAGACAAGAGGCTTTAGCACTCTTAAAAGCAGGGTCACGCCAAGAAGATATTAACGCCGCCCGTGCCGAAGTTACTTCTGCTCGCGGTTCGCTGCAAAATATCCAAGCTCAAATTAATGACACGATTATCAAAGCACCTTTCGATGCTGTTGTTACTAAAAAGTATGCTGACCCTGGTGCTTTTGTCACTCCTACAACCTCAGCTAGTTCTGTTTCCTCGGCAGTATCTTCTTCAATTTTGTCCTTGGCTTCTACAAATCAGGTTGTCGCGAATATTGCTGAGACTAATATTGCTAAAATTCGCCTTGGTCAGAAAGTCACAATTACAGCAGATGCGTATCCAGGCAAAACCTTTGAGGGTCAAGTCAGTCAAATTGCTGCTCAAGCCACAGTAGAGCAAAATGTTACTAGTTTTGAAGTGAAAATAACTATTACTTCTGACTCGCAAGACCTCTTGCGGTCTGGGATGAATGTAGAAACAGAGTTTCAAGTTGGTCAATTAAAAGACGCGATCGTTGTACCTACTGCTGCTGTAGTGCGCCAACAAAATGCTACAGGTGTGTTTGTGGCTGGGGCAGATGAGCAACCTAAGTTTACTCCCATTCAAACTGGTGTCACTGTCAATAATTTTACAGAGGTTAAATCTGGCTTGCAGGGTAATGAGAGGGTGTTACTGAGTTTCCCACCTGGTTCACGACCGCAATCAACGCCTAGAGGCATGTTTCCGGGTATGCCTGGAGGCGGTGGCGGTGGTCGTCGCTCTATGTAGAGAAGTAAAATTTCGTATTTTTACAAACTAAGTAAGTTTTTTCTCTGAATAAAAATTCTGGCGTTGCACGATATAGGGATAAAGTAATGAACCGCATTAGACGCAAAGCGTCTTCCCGCAGGGTAGAGGCGAAGTACGCAAAGAAGGAATTTTTTGATGAACAGAAAAAAGAAGATTATCGCGTAAATATACAACGCCAAAATTCTTATACATTGCCAATATCGGAAATATTGTCAATGGCGACGGAAGCACTGTGGAGTAACAAATTACGCACCGGATTAACTATGTTGGGCGTGATTATTGGGATTTCCTCAGTAATTTCTATTACTTCTGTTGGTCAAGGTGTACAAAAGGCTACTGAACAACAGATTCAGGCGTTAGGTACAGATATTCTGCAAGTTTTTGCTGGTTCTGCCAGAAGTGGGAATGTTCGACAAGGACTTGGTTCTAGCAGTACTCTAACTTGGGAAGATGCAAAAGCGATCGCTCAACAAGCGCCATCTGCTCAAATTGTCTCTGCTTACTTGCAACGAAATGCACAAGTTGTCTACGGAGGACAGAATACATCCACAACAATTTATGGCACAGATTTGAATTATCCAGAAGTGAGAAATACTTACCCGCAATCAGGAAGATTTTTTAACGAAGAGGAACTAAACACTGCCAAGCAAGTTGCTGTTTTAGGCCCCACAGTCCAGAGGACGCTGTTTGGTGAAGGTGCTAATCCCATCGGTGAAAGAATCCGCATTCAGGGAGAAGCTTATGAAGTGATTGGAGTCATGGAACCAAAAGGTTCCCAAGGACCAATAGACCGGGATGACCAAATTTTTATTCCTCTTACGAGCATGTCAGCAAGACTTGTTGGCAACAATGCCCTAAATGGTGTGTCTGTAAATGGCATTTTGCTGAAAGCTAGTAATCAGGAGCAGCTAGAAGCAGCTCAGTTTCAAGTTACTAATATTTTGCGTCTGCGCCACAACATTTTTCCACCACAAGCAGATGATTTCAGGATTACTAACCAAGCTGATATTGCTAACACTTTTACTAACGTTGTGGGTTTATTCACTGTCATGGTAGTAGCGATCGCTGGAATTTCTTTGTTAGTTGGGGGGATTGGGATTGCAAATATCATGCTCGTTTCGGTAGTCGAACGAACACGGGAAATTGGGATTCGTAAAGCACTAGGGGCAACTAATTCTGCTATCCTCAACCAATTTTTGACAGAAGCGATCGTTATATCTGCTTTGGGAGGAGGTATTGGAATCGTAGGAGGTGTGATGATTGCGGCGACAGCGGCGGCTATTTTCAAATTTCCTTTTGTTGTCTCTCCTTTATCAATCATTGCTGGTTTTGGACTCTCGTTCAGTGTTGGGTTATTAGCCGGAGTCATACCAGCACGCAACGCCGCTAAGTTAGATCCGATTACTGCTTTGCGGAGTGATTAGGTGAGGGATTAGGGAGTGTGGGGAGATGGGGAGATGGGGAAGGCGGGGGTCCCCTCTGGGGAACTCACCGGCCCCCACTCCCCCAAGGGAGTGGGGATTAGGGGCGAAGGGGCAGTGGGGAGATGGGGAGTGTGAGGAGTGTGAGGAGTGTGGGGAGTGTGAGGAGTGGAAATTGGAGTTCTAAACATAAATGTTCTAGTTTCAAGCTTGAAGTTCCAAGTTCTAAACATAAATGTTTTAGTTCTAAACCTAAATGTTCTAGTTTCAAGCCTGAAGTTTTCAGTTCTAAATCTAAATTTTCTAGTTCAAAGGCTGAAGTTTCGAGTTCTAAATCTAAATTTTTTAGTTTCAAGCCTGAAGTTTCGAGTTCTAAATCTAAATTTTTTAGTTTCAAGCCTGAAGTTTCGAGTTCTAAATCTAAATTTTCTAGTTTCAAGCTCACCGTTCGCGTAATTGAGTCAGGAAATAAAAAATTAAGTCAAATGGCTAAAAGCTTTGTCATACATGAATAAAACACATTAACCATTGGGATATCTAGCCTTTGGAGACTTGGACAATCAATACTGCGATCGCTTATTCGCAATCAACGCATTGGCTTTGTCTTTCAACAATTTAATTTATTGCCAAGGGCGACGGCGTTAGAAAATGTCATGCTGCCAATGGTTTACGCTAACATACCGAAATCAAAGCGTCGTCAAAAAGCGATCGCAGCTTTAACGAGAGTCGGTTTACAAGACCGCATCTTCAACCGTCCGAGTCAACTTTCTGGAGGACAACAGCAACGGGTAGCGATCGCTCGCGCTTTGGTGAATCGACCAGCTTTGGTTTTGGCTGATGAGCCAACAGGCGCTTTAGACACAAAGACTTCTGAAGAAGTAATGGAATTACTGACAGAATTAAACAACCAAGGAATCACGATTGTGATTGTCACCCATGAGCCAGATATTGCAGCACAAACAAAAAGAATTATTCGAGTTCAGGATGGGTTGGTTGTAGGTTGATTTGGGGAGATTGGGGAGATTGGGGAGATGGGGAGGTGGGGAGGTGGGGAACTCGGGGCCCCCTCTGGGGATTAGGGGCAGTGGGGAGATGGGGAGATGGGGAGATGGGGAGACAAGGAAGAAAAGTGACTGATGTCCGCTTTCCGATCCCTGATCCCCGATCCCTTTTACCTAAAGTCACCCATTCAGGTGAAGTCAAAAATACTTGGCAAAGGATACCATCAAATCAAGTTAAGAAACTATAAGTTAATTATTTATACTCTCACTCTCTCCTATGCAAGATGAATCCTAACAGAACTTAAGTTCAATAGGAAACTAATGATCTTGGCTACGGATAGAAAATTTTTCATCTATATTTTCTGCTTTACTTTCCGCTTTACCATCCTGAAATCCAAGTTGTTTTCCAAGGCTGCTGTGATGAATACTCATATAGAAATTCCCGTTATAGGCAAAGTGAAGTACCCCCAACGCTGGCTAATTGGGCTAATGGCAGCTGGTATTTTGGTTGTTGGCGGCACGACAACTTATACTCTGGTAAATCGGGGGGCAAGTAGAGAAGATATTGCGGCACTTACTATTCCTGTAGAAGCAAAAGATGTCACGTTACGAATTACTGCCAGTGGTAAGGTAGTACCAGATCAAAGCGTGAATATTAGCCCGAAACAACCAGGAATTGTAGCAGAACTAAGAGTTGAACAAGGCGATCGCGTCCAGAAAGGACAAGTTCTTGCTGTAATGGATAGTGCAGATGTCAATGCCCAAATTCTGCAATATCAAGCCAGTCTAGATCAAGCCAAAGCACAGCTAGCTGAAGCCCAAGCCGGGAGCCGCCCCCAAGAAATTGCCCAAGCCAGAGCGCGTTTAGCACAAGCCCAAGCACAACTAGAACAAGCCCGTGCTGGTAATCGTACCCAGGAGATCCAAGAAGCCCAAGCTCAGGTAGATGATGCTAAAGCACAGGTAAACTTGACACAGGCACGAGTCAGGCGATATCGAGAATTGGCACGACAAGGGGCCATTTCTCAAGACCAATTAGATCAGTACGTGAGTGAAGATAGAAGGGCAAAAGCCGCTCTTCAACAAGCTCAACGCCGATTATCACTATTAGAAAGTGGCTCTCGTTCCGAAGAAATCGCCCGCCAAGAAGCTGCTGTTGCGGAAGCCCAAGCAGCATTACGCTTGTTAGAAAATGGTACTCGCCCGGAAATCATTGCCCAACGTAAAGCAGCCGTAGGTGTTGCAGAAGCACAGTTAAAGACGGCTCAGGTGAAGTTACAAGACACAATTATCCGCGCTCCTTTCGCAGGAATTGTGACTCAGAAATATGCTAACGATGGCGCGTATGTAGCACCCACTACTTCTGCTTCTTCGAGTGCCTCGGCTACTTCCAGTTCTATCGTTGCTCTAGCTAAGGGTTTAGAGGTGTTAGCACAAGTCCCTGAAGCCGATATTGGCAGAATTAAAGAAGGACAACAGGTAGAAATTATTACCGATGCTTACCCAGACCAAGTATTTAAAGGTCGTGTCCGCCTGATTGCTCCCGAAGCCGTGAAGGAAGAAGGTGTGACATTATTCCAAGTACGAGTAGCTATTACTACGGGACAAGAAGTACTACGTTCTGGCTTAAATGTCGATTTGACGTTTTTAGGTGATCAAGTAGACAATGCCCTCTTAGTACCAACTGTGGCAATTGTTACTGAAAAGGGCGAAACTGGAGTACTTGTCCCGGATGCTCAAAATAAACCTCTGTTCCGTCCAGTGACAGTGGGAGCGCAGGTAAAAGATCAAACTCAGATTGTGTCTGGTGTAAAAGAAGGCGATCGCGTATTTCTCAACCCACCCAAAGACTATAAACGCGAACAGCAAGCAAAAGAACAACAACAATGAACTTAGTAGAAAGTATCAAAATGGCAGGGAAAACCCTGCTGTCAAATAAATTACGTAGTACTCTCACCATGTTGGGTATCGTCATCGGCAATGCTTCGGTAATTGCCATGATTGGGATTGGTGAAGCTGGACAAAAGTATGTAAACAAGCAATTAGAATCTTTGGGGCCAAATGTGCTGTTTGTCCTTCCTGGAAATCAGGAAACTCAGCGCATTTCTTTTGAAGTACCAAAAAATCTTGTCTTGGCTGATGCAGATGCGATCGCAACTCAAGTACCAACAGTAGCAGGAGTTGCCCCAGAGTTGAACAGAAGACAAGTAGTAACTTACCGCAACCGCAACACCAACGTCAACATTATTGGTACAACTCCCACTTTCCCAGAGGTACGGGATTTTGACACCTCTCAAGGACGGTTTTTCACCGAAGTAGATACCAAGCGCAATAATCAAGTAACAGTGCTGGGTGCTAAATTGGCAGAAAGACTTTTTGGTAGTAGTAATCCTGTCGGCGCACAGTTGCGAATCAAAGATTCCAGCTTTCAAGTCATTGGTGTGTTGGAAGCTAAAGGCTCAAGCTTGGGTGCAGATTATGACGAAGCAGCCTTGATACCAATCACCACATCTGCAAACCGATTAGTGGGACGAAATTCTCCCTATGGTATTGGTTTAGATTACATTGTTGTCTCGGCTCGTGATGCTAATAGTGTTGATGGAGCAGAGTTTCAAATTACAAATTTGCTGCGTCAACGACACAAAATTACTGGTGAAGATGATTTTACAATTCGCACGCAAAAAGATGCAATGCAGACTATCGGCCAGATCACAGGTGCATTGACAGTTATGCTAGCAGCGATCGCAGCTATTTCCTTAATTGTCGGTGGTATTGGCATCATGAATATCATGCTTGTCTCCGTCACCGAACGCACCCAAGAAATCGGACTGCGCAAAGCAATTGGTGCAACCCAGCAAGACATCCTATTACAGTTCATGATTGAAGCTGTGATTCTCTCTGCCGCAGGTGGTTTAATCGGGACTGCGATCGGTGTGAGTGGTATTTTGTTAGTGGGAGCCTTAACACCCTTAGATGCAGGAATTTCTGTGGTCGCAATTACTCTCTCTGTTGGTGTTTCCGGTGGTATTGGTTTATTCTTTGGTGTTGTTCCTGCGCGTCGTGCTGCGAAACTCGACCCAATTGTAGCTTTAAGAAGCGCTTAGTTTTGTGAAAGGTTTGTAGTCAGCGCTTCAGCGTTGAAGCGTTACTAATTATCAGTTATCAATTAAATCCCTGGCGAAACACCACATCAATTGGTGGTAGGCGTTGGTGGCGAATTTAAATCCGCCACTATACGCCTTCCTTTTTAAGTGTTGTAGAGACGTGCCATGGTACGTCTCTACAGGATTGACATGTATCGTGATTAACGTGACATGGTATCAGATAGAATTAAGCAACATTGTTGAATGCGAGTGATGCTCTGAGCAAGCGGCTAAGCGATCGCATTGTAGATTGAGAGCAGGCTATGCAAAAATGTAATTTTTGCAGCAACGGCAAAAGTGAAAACAGACAGTATTTTTTACCAATTAAAATTTCCCCAATTAAGCCGCCAAGAGGTGGAAGATATGCTGAAATTGAGCGAACTAAAACAAACTAGAGTTTACCAAGAAGCATTGGAAGAAGGACGCGAAGAAGGACGCGAAGAGGGACTACAACAAGGGCTACAACAAGGGCTACAACAAGGTAAGTTAGCTGCTGTTCCGCTATTGTTGAAAGCGGGAGTGAGTGTAGAAGAAATAGCTCAACAATTAGAAGTTGAGATTGAGGCGGTTAGACAAATAGCACAACAGCAGTCTTGAGTGCAAGCGATCGCATTTTACATTCAAGTAATACCAATTCAATTTGCCAAAAGAATGCAACAGATAGGCCATCTTGTAGAGACGCGATTTATCGCGTCTTTATCCAAGGATGTGTTGCAATCATTAATTGAATTGATATAAAAACAGTGCGATCGCATTGTATGTTGAATTTGAATCACGCGATCGTCTTTATTACACCATCATCCAACCTCAAAAGTTCACTTTTCAAACTTTGAAGTTCATTATTCAAGTTCAGAACATAAAAGTTCTCACTTGGAATAAGAACGTTCTTACTTGAAACAAGAATTTTCTCATTTGAAACGAGAATTTTCTCACTTGGAACGAGAAACTTTGAGTTCAAAGCTTCAACATCCGAGTTTAAAACTTCAATGATCAAGCTGAGAACTAGAAACTTATATTAAATTTGTTTACTCTTGTCCTATCCAAAGAATAGCTAAACGTCAGTTTTAGTCACAGATATTCCATCTGACACGATATCACTGCTCTGAATTCAACTCAGCGCGAAGAATTGCCAGATTTTCACGAACAGTGACAGTATCGGGATGATTCTCTCCTAACTGACGCTCACAAATTTCTAATGCTTGTTTGTACAAAGGTTCGGCTTAAAATGCCAGTCCTCCGAACCTCGCTGATGTTCGCGCAAGTCTTCCAGAATTTCTAAAAAATCTTATAGTCGTTTTAGCGTTTCCCGGATTTGTTCTTTAGTTACCCTGCGGGAAGCTAGCTACGCGTCTCTACCGGAAATAGTACACTAGATCTCTTGCAAAAGTCGATTTTTCAAACAAATTGACCACTGAAGAAAATCTACATTTAGTCAGTGTTCATCTGTGTTCATCTGTGTCCATCTGTGTTCGTTTGATCTAAAGCCTGATTTTTTGCAAAAAGTCTATTGTAGCAATCCCATATTCTTTGTAAGAATCGCAAAGCTTAGATCCCCGACTTCTGTTGAAAAGTTGGAGATCTTATCTCTCACGAATGATTTAGGAATGCTATAGAAATAGGAAGTAGTCGAATGAGGGAATGAGTGGAGATAATAAAGAATAGGGGGACAAATGACAAATGACAAATAACCAATCATCAATCATTCGATTAGAAAATATCTTTAAAATCTACGGCAGTGGTGAAACTGAAGTCAAAGCACTTAACGATGTAAATTTAGTAATCCACGAAGGCGAATACTGTGCGATTATGGGTCCATCTGGTTCTGGTAAATCCACAGCGATGAATATTATTGGCTGTTTAGATCGTCCCACATCAGGACATTATTATTTAGATAACCTCGATGTGGCACAAATGGATGATACTGAACTTGCCCACATTCGTAACAAAAAAATTGGCTTTGTCTTTCAACAATTCCACCTTTTGCCCCAGCTAACAGCACTAGAAAATGTGATGTTACCGATGGTGTATGCTAGTGTCGACTCTGGGGAAAGACGCGATCGCGCTGCGGAAGCACTCAAGCGCGTTGGTTTGGAAAAACGTATCAATAACAAACCAAATCAGCTTTCTGGAGGACAACAACAAAGAGTAGCGATCGCTCGTGCGATTGTCAATCGTCCGGTGTTGCTGCTAGCAGACGAACCCACAGGCGCGCTTGATTCCCGTACCACCCAAGAAGTATTGGATATTTTTACTGAACTAAATACCACTGGGATTACAGTTGTCATGGTAACTCACGAACCAGATGTTGCCCGTCAAACTCAACGTATTGTTTGGTTTCGTGATGGAGAAGTAGTACACTCAGACCTAACCCCGGCTGATTTGAATCGTATAGGGACGTTAACTGAAGTGTGAAGGGTGAAGTTCTACTTTTAGTGAATTTTAGTTAGCAGTTAGTGACTTAGTATAGTAGGGACTAACCACTAACTACTAACCACTAACTAAAGACTTGGCGTTTTCCCAGTTTCTGCCTGTGTTTCAATCGGCTGCACATCGCTGTAGCCCATTGCACCAGCAATTGTCCTTAAAATAGACATTTGTTCTTCAAATTCCAGTTTTTCTACTTCTGAGAGCAAATTATTAATGTCGTTAGAAGCTTGGTAGTCATCTGGCATATCAACGACTTGATCACCCATCGCTTCTGCCCAAGCGTACCAAACTAGCAATTGGTTGTTTTCTTTGATCGAACCATAGGCACGGGAGTATTCTGTATCTTCACAATTAACAATTTCCCGCATAATTGCCAGTTGCTGTTCATTAGATAATTTGTAATAGTCTCCTAGCAACTTGGGCGCTAATTCTGGTTCCGCTGCCATAGGTGCTGCGGGAGTAATAGAATCTCCCATTTTTTCATACACTAAATACAGCCAAGCTAGCTTAGCATCAGTATCTAGTTTATTAAAAGCTTCTACATGCTTTTGAGTCTCTGCACTTAAGGCTTGAGGCATAGATTTATTGTAACTGGTAGTCATAATTTATCTCAAAGAGAATTTTTAGGTACAAACTAACAGTTACAAAGTTCCATAATCTGAAGCGCCTTCCTCTAGAAATAGTTTTTTAATTGAAAAATACGTACATTTATCTACCTTTCAATAGAGGAGAAATATCTATCTACAGATATCGAGGTTCGATTGGTTCGCTCTGATAGAATCTCGGCATAAACAAAAAAAATATCACAGGGGATTGTTATGCCTGAAGAAATTAAACCAAATGTTACTGAAGCTTCTACCGAAGATGCAAAACTAGCTGCTGAAGAAATTGCTAGTGGCGAAGCAAAAGCGCCCAGCGTTGATATGGAAGCAGATTATCAAGCAGCACAGCAATTTAGCGTGAGTGAAGTTGATCGCACTGGCGAAGGTGCAAAAGCAGCCCAAGATGCAACTGCACCAGAGTATCAAATGCCTGAACCAGAAGAGAAGAAAACAGAAGCACAGCCAACAGGCGATCCTGCTGATTTTCAAGCAATGGCACAGGAAATTGGCTCTAGCAATCAAGCTGTAACTAACGTCAGTGATGATTTAGTACAAGAAGCTTTGAAAAAAGGTCAATCAAAATAATATTTAGGTGTCATTAGTCAATTGTCAATGGTGGAATTATTTTGACATTTGGCATTTGACTTTTGACATTTAACTATTATTCACCACATCTAACAGTTCACTTGGATGATGGATTAAATAATTTGGATTTTGTTTAGCTAAAACTTCTGGAGAATTAAACCCCCAAGTGACTGCTACTACTTTGATATTAGCTTTTTTAGAAGCTTCGATATCCCTAGTTTCATCTCCCACATAAATTACTTCTTCTGGTTTAAGTTGTTTTTGTTTAAGCACGTTATTAATAATTGTTGTTTTACCAAAAATTGTTATCCCGGAATAAATAAATTCAAATAGATTATCTAATTCATTAATTCTCAAGAATTCCGTCACATTGTCTTTAGAATTAGACGTGATAATTCCTAGATGATGATCTGCATTTTTCAAGTCTATTAAGGCTTCTTTCATTCCTGGAATTGGTTTTAGCTCTGGTATTTTACTTTTTAATTCTCCTTTGACTTTTTTTACTAAAAAAGGTATTTTAAATACAGAAATACCTGAATAATTAATAATTTCTCTAGAAGTTAAATTTCTCAGCAAAGCTAGTTCTTCTGGAGTAATTTGTACATAACCAAACTCTTTGGCTAAACGGTTAGCAATACTTACAAGTGCGTCTACTGTATCAGCGATTGTGCCATCAAAATCAAAAATAATTACTTTCTGGGTCATTCTTGTGCCTGCTGGAATGCGTCTAGGTTAGCACGGGCATTCCGTCGTAACATTTCTGGCTTAATTCGCCGCAACGCCGATGCCGGAAACTGTTGATCCCAGTCCTGATCTGAGATTTGGGCTAATTCTATCAGTTTAGGGTCAATATTCCCAGGATATGGCTGAAATTCTTCCACATCAGTTGGATTGGCAAAACGCTGATTCCAAGGACAAACATCTTGGCAAATATCACAACCTGCAATCCAACCGTGTAAGTTAGATGCAATTGTGTGTGGTAGTTTTTCCTGACGATTTTCGATTGTGTGATATGCAATACAGCGATTAGCATCTACTACAAATGGACTAGTTATTGCATCTGTAGGACAAGCCTCTAGGCAGCGAGTACAATTACCACAATGTTGTGTATGGGGTTTGTCTGGAGTTAACTCCAAGTTGGTTAGCACTTCTCCCAAAAATACCCAAGAACCATATTCCCGGGTAATCACATTCCCATTTTTGGCAATCCAACCGATTCCAGCTTTTTGTGCCCAGACTTTATCTTGCACCGGGCCTGTATCTGCATAATAGCGTGCCTGAATGTTTTCACCTAATCCCTGCAACCAAATCGAGAGTGCTTTCAATTTTTTGTGCATGACTTTGTGATAATCCCGCCCCCAAGCATAACGAGAGATTTTACCGTACTCCTCGCCTTCAGGGCGTTGATGTGGCGTATAGTAGTTGAGGGCTACACAGATTAGCGATCGCACATCACTCATCACTAACCGAATATCCTGACGCTTAGGAGAAGTCATCCATTCCATGTCGGCGTGATAACCAAGCTTAATCCATGCTTGCAACCGCTTTATCTCTGTATCGTCCCCATATACAGCAGCTATACCGACTTTGTGAAATCCTAACTCCAGAGCTTTTTGTTTAACTTCAGCACTGCTTGTTCCTGGCAATTGATTCATTTATCTTATCTGAAATTTGCCGTAACTACGGCGTTACAATTCTACACTACCTAGTCAATACATACATTTGCCATTTCTTAGGCATGGTATTTGTAAATTTTATTTGCAATTTGTAAATAAATGATGCAAGATGTATATCGAAAGCAAAAATAATGCTTTCAGTAATTCCCAGCGTACAAACTATCGACTTTGGTGCGATCATGACATTTACTACTGATTCTGCACAAAACCGCTTTTCCAACACTTTCAACTACAGCACCCAAGCAGTTGATGCAGTTGCATCCACTGTGGCTGTATTTACAAGCTTGAGTGTAGACGATCAGCTGGCAGTACTTTGGTATGCTTACACTGAAATGGGGCGTTCAATTACGCCAGCTGCTACAGGCGCTGCTCGTTTGCAATTAGCCGAAGGTCTGCTGAATCAAATTAAGCAGATGACTCATGAAGAGCAGTTACAGGTAATGCGTGATCTGGCTGCCAAGAAAAATACCCAGTTCTGCCGTTCCTATGGTATCCTGAGCGCTAACACCAAGCTAGCTTTTTGGTACGAACTGTCTGAATTGATGGTTAAAGGTTTTGTTGTTCCCATGCCATCTAATTATCAACTGTCTCGTGATGGTGTGCGGGTATTGGAAACACTAAAAGAACTCGATTTTGGTCAACAAATTACTGTTCTCCGTAAGGTCGTAACTGACATGGGTGTTGATCCTCTCGCTGACTAAGTATTATGAAGGCAGGAGTCAGGAAAGAGCAAGTCAGATTTTTTGCACGCTTTCTGATGTATACACTTCATTGTAACCATTTAAGATATTCTGGCATCCTGCTTAGATTCTGTAAGTATCTTTCCCTATCTCCCCTTATTTCCAGCTACCAAGTTGCTCTTTATATTCCCATCTGGGTAATATAAAGAGTCTTTTTTATACTCAGGAAGTACAAAGTTGTAATTTTTTGAAACGCAGAGGATCGCGGAGTTAGCGCAGAGGGACGCAGAGTATCGGTAAATTTAATCCGCTACGAATTAATGGAATGCTGTACTCGGCTATATTAAGCTATCACCTACTAACTAATGTACAGACGTGCCATGGCACGTCTGTACAACAACTAACAACTAACCACTAACCAATATAAAAAATACATCTCCAGCAACAGGATTAAATTGATTGTTATTTGTAAATTAATGGAAATATAATCTGGAGTTAATTTTATGGTTTTATCACAATCATCTGGAAATACTACACAAGAATTAACTATTGAGGGAATTACAGAACCAACTATCCTGTGTTACTTTCAATCGTTGAATGCAGGAGACTTTGATGCTACTGCTAATTTATTTGCTGATGATGGTGTAATGCATCCGCCTTTTGAATCTGGAATCGTAGGACCAGAGGCGATCGCTAATTATTTAAAGAAAGAAGCTGTGGATATTAAAGTTTATCCCCGCGAAGGAATATCTGAGACTTTGGAAGAAGGTGTAATTCAATTTCAGGTGACAGGAAAAGCGCAAACTTCTTGGTGTGGAGTTAACGTTTTATGGCAGTTTGTCCTCAATCAGCAACGAGAAATTCTTTACACCAAAATTAAACTGTTAGCTTCTCCTCAAGAATTGCTGAAAATGCGAAAACAGTAGTTAGGTGTTAGTTGTTTGTTGTTTGTTGTTTGGAGGATGTCACAATCAACAATCAACAACCAACAACCAACAATCTTTAATTTTTTATTGCTGCCATTTGTTCAAAAGAGCGCAGTAACAATCTTCTTCCTAACTCTATATCTTTGGGCGCACACTGCCAATCAGGATGCGCTGTCATGAGCAAACTATCCAAAGTTTCTTGATCGAATAAATGCCAGACAGGAAAGCCATTGATTTCTGCTTCTATGGCATAGCAATTAGAACTAACACAGTGAATCTTACAAGTATCAGCAATTCTGGCCAAGGTCATTTGTTCTCCTGGTTGTAGCGAACGAAATTGCTGCATGACTTGCTTTAGTTCGCTTTTGGCAGACACAATCAGCCCAGGAAGCGCTACTGTTAAATTTTTGTCTCCATTTACCATAATCCAGTAGTGACGACTGGGGTCAATTCCTTCTAACCAAGGTAATTCATCATCAAGACGATAGCGTGGTGACAAACAAAACAAGGCTTCCATAGGTAAAACAGTGACTTTGTTGTGCAATATTTTGAGTGAGATTTATCACCGGACACGTGCAAAGTCGATTGTTGAACTTGCGATCGCACCCGTTCTATGCATAATTAATGCCTTACCGAGTCAAGCACACCCCCTAAAAATACTTTTGGAGTTACGCTTGTGCAAAATAGACGGCAAGGTCATCTTAGCGATATTTTTATTTTTTGATAAATATCACCTATAAATCAAATAAATTTAGCAAAAGTTATTAAACTAATTAACACTTCTTAATATCAAGGCTGCTCAAAAATACACTTAGTATAAGCAAATTCTCTATAGTAAACACTCTGCTACCTGGTGCGCTCATCTTTGCGAGACTGTGCGTTTAAACTCGCTAATAATGTACTAATTAAGCAGAATCTGGCAAAGTCACTTCTAGCTTGAGACAGTTATAACCATCAACCTGTAACTTGTACTCAACTTTATCCATGAGACGATTCATAATTAACCAACCATAACCACCTTCTTGTTTATCCGTGGGGCTAGGAGGTAAATAGTTGGATAGGTCAAAGCCATCACCACGATCCCAAATTTCCAAGGCTATATCTCGGTCTTTAAATTCTAAACGGATTAAAACTGGTAAAGAGGGCTGATCTCTATGGGCATGACGCACGACGTTAGAATAAGCTTCTACCAAAGCAAGTCGTAGACGACTTGATTGTCGTGACCAATCAATCGATTCTTTGAACTGAATTTCCAAGCATCCCAACAACCAATTTTCGACGATGCTTAAAAACTTCAGGTCGCTTGGTACATGAAGCTCACTTTTCATCACTTAAAACACCTCCAGTGAGAGTATAGTCTGGTCATCTTCTTGAATGTTGTTGTCAGCCTGAATACGAGCTAACAAATGATTGAGAGATAGCGGTTGAGTTTCTTGTTGCAAGAGTTGCCAAAGACCATCAAGATGTAGCATGGTACGGTGATTTGGCTGAAATCCATTCACTGAGTTTTCTACTGCATAGCTCTTTTTTGTCACCATCGCCTCAGTAATCCCATCACTGGTAAACAGTAGGATATCTTGAGGAGCAAGAAACAATTGCCCAAAATCTGCTTGCCATTTAGATAAAATACCCAAGGGAATACTACGTATTTTTAGGTAATTGGGATTTTCTGTATCATTCTCGCGAGACCACAACAGAGGATATATGTGACCTGCATTGGCATAAACAAGTTCTCTGGTGGTGGGAGTATATCGGGCTAAGATGAGAGTGATAAAGCAATTGCTACTAATTAAGTCATCACCCAAAGCTTTATTGAGATTTTGAATCACCATGTTGGGCATGGCTGGTGTTTCTTGAGATAATTCCCGGCGTAACACCGAGATTGCACTAGCCATAAACAATGCAGCAGGGACGCCTTTACCGGAAACATCACCCACTGCTAACCATAAATCTCCTTTGGGATGGACAAACACTTCAAAAAAATCTCCCCCGACTTCACGGGCGGGGTAACAACGAGCTTGTACCTTTGCACCTTTGATATCAGGTAAGCTTTGACGTAGCAAGTTGTTTTGAATTTGGCGAGCAATTTCTAATTCTGCCCGAATCTGTTGTTGTTTTTCCTGAAGACGTTGGTAAAGTTTTGCCTGGGAAAGGGCTAAGGCTGCTTGTTCCGCAACACCTGTAATCAGCTGAATATCCTCATCTTGCCAAGGCTGATCTCGTCCTGTTTGATGGAGAGCAAGAACAGCAAGGAGATGTTGCTGATAAATCAGTGGTACTGCCAATTGGTAACAAAGATTATCATTATTATTATATAGACTATGCTGATAATGCTGAGTGTCGAGAACTTGTTTAATCAAAAAACTGGCATCGAAATACTCATATGAACAGGGAATTTTCGGGTCTAAGTAGGAGAATTCATCTGCTGTCAAGCAATTGCCTTCTACTGGTCTAAGCAAGCAATAACTAGTTTTAAAAGACTGACCTATTGTGGCAACAATTTTCTCCAACATGCTGGAGTAGTCTAAAGATTCACGTATTGCAGTAGTAACGGCATTAAATAATGATTCTCGTCGTAGGGCGCGGCGTAATTCTTGAGTACGCTTTTTGACTAGCTGATATGTGTCTGCTGCTTGCTCAACAATTTCTTTAAGTCGATCCGGTTTCCAAGGTTTAGTAATGTATTTGAAGACCTGACCAGAGTTAATGGCATCAACTAAATCTTCAACATCAGTAAAACCAGTCAGCAAGATGCGGATTGTATCAGGAAAGCGCTCTACTGTCAAACTCAAAAATTCCGTGCCATTCATCTCTGGCATTCTTTGGTCAGAGATAATCACAGCCATTTCACCTTCTTTATCCAAAATTTCAAGTGCTTTCATTGCATGATTTGCTTTGTACACTTGAAAGTCTCGCCGAAAAGTACGGTAGAGTAGTTCTAGGTTATCCGGCTCATCATCTACCACCATCAATTTGAGTTTTTCCACATCTGTCTCAGTCATATTCGACTTCACTATTCCAGATATTTCAATGGCGAAATGGCGTAATCATATCTGTTACACCTAAATCGTCATTTGAACATTAAGAAAGACTGCATTCAGGGTAATCCACTCATTTTTAACACATATTTATGATAAAAAAGTAGTAATTCTACTGATTAGCGAATAGTGAACTAAAATTATTTTTCTAGTAATTTATCTAGCCTATCCGACTAATCCAGAACGCAAAGCCCTAACCGCTGCTTGGGTGCGGTCGTCAGCACATAGTTTGTTTAAAATATTACGAACATGTGTTTTGACAGTACCAACTGTGATGTATAACCTCTCTGCAATGACAGCATTACTACAGCCTTCTACAATCAGTTGCAATACTTCTAATTCTCTTTCTGTGAGGATGTAGGGATCGATTATATCTTCAGTACCATTGTTTTCTGAACTTGGCACTGGGGCTTTAGTATCTGCTGTCCCGTCTACTTTCAATGGATTTTGTTGTGCTTGTTGTAATACGATACGAGCGATCGCTGGATCTATCCAAGCATTGCCATTGTAAGTAACGCGTACAGCTTCGGGTAAGTTATCGAATTTGATATCCTTCATACAATAGGAGTCAGCCCCAGCTGCAAAGGCTGCTAAAACGGCTTCTTTATTATCACGCAGAGTCAAAATTAATACTTTTACTCCGGAATCTTCTCCGTTGGCAAGTGTTTTCACCTCTCGTGTGAGTTCGATACCATCTTTATCTGGTAAACCAATATCTATAATTGCAATGTCTGGTTGTATTGTTTTTAACAATCTTATACCATCAGCAGCGTTAGCAGCTTCTCCCACCACTTCTATTTCTTCCTTTTGCTGTAGTGCTATTTTGATACCTACACGGGTGAGATCATGATCTTCTATTAATGCCACACGAATTTTATTCATAGTCAATTCTGCCTGTTGCACTCTTAACTGTGTATGATTGAGTTTACTAAAAAGTTTTAGAAGATGGAGTGTGAACTACTTGCAAATTGAGAACTGCGAATAGCGAATCCTGAATTAGTTTGAGTTTAGCTGCTTGATACTGCACTAAAAAAAACGACTCAAATCATGAGTTTGGATAATACTTTGATGTTAGGGGATGAAGATAAAGCCCTCTCTATTTTTACTTTTATGCCTAATGCTTTCTACCCTGATCTTGTGTTTTGAAATTTAATAGCACTGTATTATAAAACACTTTGTATTTAATAACACAAGATAAAATTAGACCTAAAGTAACTTGATCAGGCTTGCAATCTACTTTTAGAAAGAATGTAGCAAAAATTATTTAATCAAAATTTGTGATCTAAAATACGCATTTTTAGGGAATTCTCTATTTGCAAAAATTTGTTAGACTATCGTTCGATGGACATTGGTGTGAGGCTACTCAAAAATAGGCTATGTTTAAACCGCCTAAAGTATTTTCGGTGTTGGGGCTACCAGTTCATATCATGACTGATTATCCAAGCTGGTTGCTGGAAAGCCTGAAGCAAGGCATGGGAGCGCATGTAATCACGCTCAATGCCGAAATGACTATACAGGCAGAACAAAACAAATCTCTAGCTGAGGTGATTAAAACTGCCGAGCTAGTTATTCCTGATGGAGCGGGAGTAGTTCTGTTTTTGCGGTGGCTGCGGCGGCAAAAAGTGCAGCGAATACCAGGAATCGAGCTAGCAGAAACACTGTTGCGAGAACTTGGAGAAAAACAAACGGATGCAAAAGTCTTTTTCTATGGTGGTGCTACTGGAGTTGCTGCCAAAGCCGCAGATTTTTGGCAGAGGCAAATTCCGAGCTTGACAATAGCAGGTACACATTCGGGTTTCCATTCCCCAGCAGAAGAAGAACAATTACGACAAACTCTTGCTCAAGTGCAGCCACAAGTTATTTTTGTTGGTTTAGGTGTGCCACGTCAAGAGTTATGGATTGCCCAAAACCGCCATTTGTGTCCCCAAGCAATTTGGATCGGCGTCGGTGGCAGTTTTGATATTTGGTCTGGGACAAAAACTCGTGCTCCTGCTTGGTTAGGGAACAACCATTTAGAGTGGCTGTATCGCCTATACAAAGAACCTTGGCGTTGGCGACGTATGTTGGCTTTACCTAAATTTGCCTTGAAATCTTTGATTTATGGTTTGACAGTCAGAGAAGCTATAAGTCAGTAGATGCTTTGGGGAGAAGGGGAGGTGGGGAGATGGGGAACTCGGGGTCCCCTCTGGGGATTAGGGGCGGTGGGGAGATGGGGGAAGTGTGAGGAGTGTGTAGACGCGTAGCGGCTTAAGGTAAGCGTGGGGTGTGAGGAGTGTGAGGAGTAGTAGCCACTAACCACTAACCACTAACCACTAACCACTAACCACTAACCACTAACCACTAACCACTAACCACTAACCACTAACCACTAACCACTAACCACTAACCACTAACCACTAACCACTAACCACTAACCACTAACCACTAACCACTAACTAACAACAACCAACAACTAACTAAAAAATTTCAGTATGGATAATGAGATTCCTGGGTAATATCTGGGAATCTTTATTTTATGAATGTTTAGTTAGTGGGTGTGAAGAAATAGCAATGCCAACAGCAGTATCACCGAAAGTGGTGTCTGATAAATCTACTTATGCTCAAGACAGCGATACTCAACAGCCTAATAATAGGCTGATGGTGCAATTGCGCTCAACTGCAAAAACATATCTCAATGGTCATAATGCCCTGTTAGATGTGAATTTGGAGGTAAAACAGGGTGAATTTCTGTTTATTACAGGCCCTAGTGGTTCTGGTAAGTCTACGCTGTTGAAACTGCTGTATGGCGAAGAGTTATCAACACAAGGAGAGGTAATAGTTGATGGCTGTGATGTGGCTGGTTTACGGGGCGATCGCTTATCATTGTTTCGGCGGCGAATTGGCATTGTGTTTCAAGACTACAAACTCATCCCTCAAAGAACAGTGGCAGAAAATGTAACTGTTGTGCTGCAAGCACAAGGATATACCCGTAAGGAAATTCAACGGCGTTTAGAACCGACATTAAAATTAGTAGGTTTGTTAAATAAAGCTGACTGTTTTCCAGAAAAACTATCTGGGGGAGAACAACAACGGGTAAGTATTGCTCGAGCAATTATCGCAACCCCACCACTACTTTTAGCTGATGAACCAACTGGTAATCTTGATCCTGATAACTCTTGGCAAGTAATGCAGATTTTTCAGAAGTTAAATTCCTTTGGGGTAACAGTAATTATTACTACTCATGATGAGCAGCTAGTCCGACGATGTGGTCATCGTGTGGTACAAGTCCGTAACGGCAGACTACATCAAATTACAGAATAACAAGTGGTTGATTGTTGATTTTTCCAAACAACTAACAACTAACAACTAATCCGATTTTTAACTTTTGTTTTGGTAGGTATTTTAATTGCCATAGGATTTGATGAAAGTGTTTGCATTCGCTCCAATGCTTGCAAGCTATCAAAAGCTGCTTCTCGGATTGCTGGTTCTTCCTCATGACGAAGTAGGAGTCTCAAACATTCACCAATACTTTGTAACTCGGAAGTATTGATTCGATTGTTGGTGATTAATTTGGTGAGGAGACGTATAGCAATTAAACGCTTGAGAGGATCTTTTTCACTGAGATTACTTAACAAATTATCTAACTGATTTTCATCTCGATTTCCGTAAGAGTTGACTATTTGCCATGTCAGTAAAAATAAAGTCAATAGTGTGGCTAAACCTTGCAAAATCACACCAGCAGCAAGCCAATGACTATTGGAGTCTAACCAAATTGCAACTGCCATGTATGTACTGAAGCAGGCTATACCACCGCTCATTACAGCTACAGCCAATCGACGGTTAGGACTGTTTAAAAATTTTTTAATTTCAGACCATTGCAACTGCCAACGCCATGCTTGCATGGAATAAACAAACATCATTGTCCCAACACCCGCACTGCTGGCTAACAGCAGTTTCCAGTTCCACAACAGCATTGCAACCACTACAGTCAGGAACCCAAGAACGCCTCCTGGCCCTCGGAAACGCTCTAAAGCTAACTTTTTTGTGGCTCCTGACTTGAACTCTGGAAGCATCCAATCGAGGATCTGGTCAATCAATTGCTGCCAAGAAGACGAAGCCTGTGCCACGGTATCTACCTACTTGATTGTGAAAGTTTAATAAATAAGTAATAATACTAATTGGAAACATGATTGCGACAGATGGATAGCTAAAAAGCTTACCCAGTAAATATTTCACAATCTAAAATCCAATTTGCGGTATAACCTCTATCAGAATACCTGAATTAGAGGTCTTGGCACAGATTTTATCACCGAGTTTTTATAGATTCGCTCTGAAAACAGAAACAGAAGTTATCAATGGTGAATTGACCATCAAAACCGCAAAAAGTGACGCTGTGAATATCATTAGCCGTTACAGACAGTAAGGTATTGGGGGAAACGGCAGAATCGGAATTGGCTAAATTAGCCCCTGCTAGTACTGTTTGAGTTAACAGTTGGCGATCGCGATTATATGCGGAAAGTAGCAAACGCTGTGAACTTGTGACAAAAGCACTCACAAATTGAACTGGCTGCAAAAAAGTCGCTTCTAAATATCCGCCTTTTGGCGCACCCATCAGTACCATCAAACCAGAGTAAGTGGGAAATGCAGGATTCGAAGGCTGTATGGCGATACAATTGTCAAAAACTATACCCCATTTTTGATACTGATGCTTCACAACTTCAAAGCATTTTAAATCTTCTAAATTTAAATAAATACAGTTAGGTATAGCCACCTTTTCAGTGCCAAATGCTGTATGCATTTGACTATGGAAAGATGAATCTACCATTTGATTGTGAATATTTTGGATATCAAGGTTATCAAGCATTAATTTTTGGTCTTCAAGCTTTGGCTGTTGATCAGATTGAAGACAAGCTTGCTTTAACATGACACCCCACCTAACCATTTTCTATAAAATCATCAAATTACTAACTATAAAAACAAAAACCTTCCTTACCAGGCTGTACAAAGTCTGACTTTTAGAACTAATTGATTACACAGTCAAGTAAAAATCAAAGCTTAGTTATTTGCGATTTTGTTTACGAGTTTAACTGACACTCAAAATTATCAGTATTGTTTCTGATAGATTACCATATATAAAACCTGAGGGTCTCACCCTTCAGTAATACCTATTACTAGTACAATTATCGTAATTATGCTATTTTCAAGCAACAAAACCAGAAAACCGGAAAAAAATTACTGAATCTTCATAACTTAGCCAGTATTTTTACATCTACTTCACCAGAAGCGTTGATCAAGAAAATAATGATTGAATCTCTCTTTGGAGGTAGGTAGGGAGAGTGGGAGAGTGGGAGAGTGGGAGGTGGGGAGATGGGGAGATGGGGAACTCACCGGCCCCCACTCCCCCAAGGGAGTGGGGATTAGGGGCAGTGGGGAGATGGGGAGGTGGGGAGTGTGGGGAGTGTGGGGAGAATAAATAGTGACAAGTGACAAGTGACAAGTGACAAATGACAAATGACCACCGACCACCAACCCTACCCTTACCTTAAGCCACTTCGTGTCTACGGGTTCGCCAGTCCCCCTACCCTTACCTTAAGCCCTCCGGGTACTCTACCCTACGGGAACGCCTTACGGCGTACGAGAAGCCGGGCTTCGCCCGTCTACGGGGGTTCGCATACCCTTACGGGAAGCCGCTCCGCGTCTACGTGACGGAAACCGCCAAGACTGCGACCCCCTCACCGCTGTTGCGTCTACGTGACGGGAACCGCCTTTTTGGGGGGCTGGACTCACCACCAACCACCAACAATCAACAACCAACAATCGACAACCAACAACCAACAACTAATGACTCCTGAATAAAAATCTATGTTTATACCAGTAGGATTTGAACAACGCTCTGTGATTACCTCCTTAGGCAGGATGGTTTACTATACAGCCACTGGCTTACCTTGGCAGGAGAATAAAGTTGCTAGCGAGGAATTAGAGACTCTAGTGTTCTTGCATGGATTTGGTGGAGGTTCTTCTGCGTATGAGTGGTCAAAAGTTTATCCAGCATTTGCCAGTGAGTATCGTATTTTGGCCCCAGATTTAATCGGTTGGGGTCGATCTGAACACCCCGTACGGAATTTCACAATTGAAGACTACTTGACGACGATTCGAGAGTTTTTGCAGCAGACTTGCACTCTCCCTGTGAGAGTAATTGCTTCATCTTTGACAGCAGCGTTTACTATTCGAGTTGCGATCGCTCATCCAGAATTATTCAAGTCTTTAATTCTGACCATACCTTCTGGAATTTCTGACTTTGGACAAGATTACTCTCGCACTTTTTTTGCTCAACTCATCAGTATTCCTGTGATTGATAGAATACTTTACACTACTGGAGTAGCGACAGAAAATGGTATTCGTAGCTTTTTAGAGCAACGACAATTTGCTCACCCCAACCGGATATATGAAGAAATTGTCGAAGCTTATCTGGAATCAGCCAAGCAACCAAATGCTGAATACGCTGCTTTATCTTTCGTACGCGGTGACTTGAGTTTTGATTTGTCACTTTACATTCAACAACTAACTATTCCAACCGCGATTATTTGGGGACAAAAATCACAATTTACTAGCCCAGGAATTGGGCATCGTCTTGCACAAATGAATCCGCAAGCAATTAAATATTTCCAGGAGTTGCAAGATGTAGGATTGACACCACAATTAGAAATGCCCGCAGTAACAATTGGTTTAATTAGAAAATTCTTACCTCTGTTAACTGAATCACCAACAGCAGTAACTTATTAAGAACAATACTCTAGTGGTCTGTGTCATTAGTTCTAAGGAGTTGCGAGGGGCGAGAGCCCCGACTTTTTAAAAAAGTCGGAGCTCTCGCGGCCAATGATAACTAATACAATAGACCTGTAGTGGTATTATTTTCTATACTAGCCTCTTACTCCTAACTCCTAAATCACACCGACACGAGGTAATCGATGCTTAAATCCACAGAGAATTTCCCAAGAAATTGTGTTTAATTGATTTGCCCAATCATCTGCGGAGATTAGTTGTTTGCCATCTTGACCTAGTAAGGTGACTACTTCACCTTCTTGTATATCTGGTAGGGCGCTGATATCTACCATCATTTGATCCATTGTAATTGCACCGATCTGTTGTACTCGTTGACCACGAATTAATACCTGCATTTTGTTGGAAAGATTGCGTGGTACACCATCGGCATAACCAATTCCGACAACAGCAATTCGCATTTCTTGCTTGGCAATAAATTGATGACCGTAACTCACACCAGTCCCAGCAGCAATGGTTTTGACTTGGGTGACTCTAGCCCTGACTTGCAAAACAGGTTTCAGCTTAATTTGCGATCGCAAATGCCTAGCTGGGTAAAGTCCGTAAATGACTAAACCTGCACGCACCATATCGTAGTGTAATGCTTTGTCGCTCAGGGTGGCGGCTGAGTTTGCCAAGTGCAAGCAAGGTGGTTTTATTCCTAATGCTTTAATTTGAGCGATCGCTTCTTGAAAGCGTTGGTGTTGTAGTTGCATGACAGTCGGGTCAGGACTATCTGCTGTTGCTAGGTGCGAATAAATACTAGCTATTTTTAAGTGTGGCAGACTCTGCACTAGCTGAACAAACTCGCTGGCTTCTTGCCAGTTAGTTCCTAAGCGGGACATACCTGTGTCTAATTTGATGTGTACAGGTATGGCACAAGTATAATTATTTGCTTCTATAATGTTAGAAAATACTAGTGCGTGTTTAGGACTGCATAGTGTTGGCTGAAGTTGCCAATGGGCGATCGCATGAATTTGTTCTGGAGTGTGAGTGGCACCTAATATCAAAATTGGAGCTTTCACCCCAGCTTCCCTTAATTGAATTCCTTCTGGAACAGTGGCAACACCAAGCCAACTTGCTCCTGATTCTAAGGCTGTTTGGGCAACTGTGACTGCTCCGTGTCCGTAAGCATCAGCTTTCACGACTGCCATTAGCTGGGTACGTGGTGATAGGAACTGGCGTAGTTGTTGGACGTTGTGCGCCAAAGCCGCTAAATCAATTTCCACCCAAGCACGCTGCGAAAACCAAGCATAAGTGTCGCATAGCCCAGCTGCAACACTTTGAGATGGCTCATGACTTAACATCCTGTTTACTCCTATCACACCACTGTTCTGCTTTCAGCTTATATGTTTATTCAAGTTGCTAAAAGCTACTCTGGAATAATCAGGAAGTTTACCGCTCATCGTGTCAATGACACAAGAGCTAGTAGTGGGATTTGGTTTAAATTAGTTAAGCATGGTTATCATTCGCCCGTACCGTCCAGAGGACTTAGAAAAGATCGTTCAGCTGTGGTGGGGTACCTGGCATGAAACATTTCTCAAACTGACACATCCACAGCCGTACACAGCATGGATTGTCCGCTTTCGTGATGAAATTGCGGTGCAAGGGCTAATTTGGGTAGTAGAACTGGAAAATCAAATAATTGGTTTCGTTGTAGTAGTAGTTCACCACATTGATTTTGATAGGTTGGCCAGATCCCCGACTTTTTAAAAAAGTCGGGGATCTAACCCTTCAAAAGAGTCAAAACTTATGTGGTCGAGTACTACAGCAAAATACACAAGCTTGTGCATTTTACGAACGTCATGGTTTCAAAGCTGGTAAGCAGGGTATTAATCAAATCAACAACCAGCCCAATATTGAATACCATTGGCGCGATCGCTAAACCTTACTTCTAAAAATCTAGCTTTTCTCTCCATTTTGGCAACAAATCCGGGAGTATAATTTATTCTCATCACCAAAGCAGAGTATATTTGTGTTAATATATGTAAAACTAATACCTTGAACGATCATCAATGGGGAAGGTTTTAGTACTTAATGCCTCTTACGAACCGCTCAACATCACGAGTTGGCGCCGTGCAGCGGTTTTGCTAATCAAGGGTAAGGCAGAACGGGTAGAACACAATGGCAAGTTTCTTTACTCCGATTTTCCGCTTCCAACGGTGATTCGCTTGCGCCATTATGTGCGGGTTCCCTATAAAGAGATTCCTCTCACGCGCCGAAATATATTGCACCGGGATGGCCATACTTGTCAATACTGTGGTTACACAGGAGATGAGTTGACTTTAGACCATGTAATACCGCGATCGCGTGGAGGAGGAGATTCTTGGGAAAACATTGTTACAGCTTGCGTCCGCTGCAATGTTAAAAAGGGTTGCCGTACCCCTCATGAAGCACATATGCTTCTACGCCACACACCTCGAAGACCTTACAGCAGTTTGTACTTTGAGGTTACAAAGCACCTAAAAACTGGAACACACAAGGAGTGGCAAAAGTATGTTATAGGGCTTTAACATTTACCTTTGTTTGATATCAATCGGTAAAAGTTTTTTTATAGCTTTTGCTGTTTACCAGGTGTGGACTAGGTTGGTTTGGCGGCTTGTTGTTGGCTATATCGCCCTTTACAAGCTGACATAGGACTTTGTAAAGATTTGTTGCCGTTTTTGACCAACCTTGCCATCATAACACATTTTGGTATGACCGCAAGTAGTTAAAAATTTTTTATTTCTCAGAAAGACTGTAGATACAACAAATTTATCAATTAAGCATCCTTCGGTTATCAGCCAAAAAAGTGTAGAAAAAATAGACCCATATATACATTCTCAAGTTCATTGATTTTTGCGAAGATCGACATAGTGTGGCTAAACCAATGATTTTCTGATTGTAGTTTTTATTGTTGAACTTATCTCACGCCACACAAAGTAAACTATTTCCTATGCAGTTTCATTCTTCCCTTACTCAGTTTGAGAGATTGCCATTGACGACAGACCCGACTCCAGAACCGAATTCGGATGAAGTAGAAATAGACAAAGAGTCTTTAGATGTTCCACTCATCAGACAGTCTAACGGAACACTAGCATCTACTGAAGGAGTCAATTCTCTAGGCCAGCGCGCCAATTCTGTGACACTACAGAAATCGGAAGAATTGCGTCAAGTAATGCTTGCCCACCGTCATGAGCGTCAGTTGGTAATTTTACAAGACTTTCCCGATCCAGATGCTCTTTCTTCTGCTTGGGCTTACCAGTTGATTGCTCAGCAATACGATATTAAATGTGAGATTGTCTATGCTGGCACTCTCAGCCACCAAGAAAATATTGCCTTAGTCAAGTTAACTGGTTTACCAGCCATCCGCTGTTCAGTACCAGCGTTGAAAAGCAAGGATTTGTCTTCTTACCAAGGTTATACCTTAATTGATAACCAAGGAACCACTTCTGGATTAGTGCCAGTAGTGCAACAGGCAGGAATTCCCCTGATGGCAGTAATTGACCATCACAATTTACAAGGAGACCTCAAATCAGAATTTATTGATATTCGTCCTGCCGTGAGAGCCACAGCAACAATTTTTACTCAGTACTTACAGGCGGGGTTGCTGCCTTTAGATAACAGTATCAACCAGCACGTCAAATGCGCTACTGCTCTGATGCATGGTTTGCGTTCAGATACTAATCTGCTGATGCAAGCCAAAGAAGAAGATTTTATGGCAGCAGGTTATCTGAGCAAATTTTACGACGCCCAGCTACTTAGCGCCGTATTGCAAGCTAACCGTTCTAAACGGGTGATGGATGTGATTGAGCGATCGCTCAAAAACCGTATCGTCCAAAATAACTTTTCCATTGCCGGAGTCGGTTATTTGCGCTACGACGACAGAGACGCCATACCTCAAGCAGCAGATTTTCTCGTCACTGAAGAAAACGTCCACACTGCCGTAGTTTACGGGATTGTTCATGATGAAGACGAAGAATTAGAAGTAGTTGTAGGCTCCTTGAGAACCACTAAACTTACTCTAGACCCTGATGAGTTTATTAAAGAAGCCTTTGGACAAGATAGCAGCGGTCGATTTTTTGGTGGTGGACGCACCAGCGCAGGTGGCTTTGAAATTCCGATGGGTTTCTTATCAGGCAGTAACGAAAATTCCGCTTATGCGAAAATGAAGTGGGAAGTTTTCGATACTCAAATCAAGCAAAAGCTGCTGAGATTAGTTAACCCCAAAGATAACCCGATTCAACCAGAGTAAATGTTGGTAGTTGATGGTTGGTAGTTGTTTGGAACACACAACAAACAACCAACAACAAACAACAAACAACAAAATTGTGGAACTTTATTTTATTCGTCATGGCATTGCGGAAGTAGCAACCGACGACATCAAAGACGAAGAAAGACGCCTGACAAAACAGGGGCGGCAAAAAACAGAAAAAGTCGCCCAGCGTTTGAAAAAGTTGGGTTTGCACTTTGATTTTGTAGCTACTAGTCCCTTAGTGAGAGCTAGACAAACAGCAGATATCCTTATGGCGGCTGGACTGAGTTCGCAAATAGAAGAATGTACTCATCTAGCTCCCGATGGTAATATTTACAATTGGGTTGTAAACTGGTTAGAACCAAAGAATTTTGCACCAGAGACTAAACTGGCTTTGGTTGGACATGAACCCTGTTTGAGCCGTTGGGCAGAAATTCTCGTCTGGGGGGAAGCTAAGGAGCATTTGGTGCTGAAAAAAGCGGGTATGATCGGGATAAAAGTACCAGAAACAGGCTCTCCTTTGGGTCGCGGTCAGATGTTTTGGTTGACACCACCCAAATACTTGCTCTAACAGTTTTTCCACAGTTCCGTAAAGAATTTGTGCGATCGGAATTACTGTTATGGCAACAAGAATTTCTGGTAAGTTAGCCTGGACAAATCTTTAAAAATCAGATGGTGTTGCCATGATGGTGTGCGAATATAGGCCTGGTTTGGAAGGCATTCCTGCTGCCCAATCAAGTATTAGCTTTGTTGATGGGCAAAAGGGATTACTTGAATATCGTGGCATCCGGATTGAGGAACTAGCAGAAAAAAGTACATTTCTGGAAACTGCTTATCTTTTGATCTGGGGTGAGTTACCAACCGCAGAAGAACTAGCAGCATTTGAGGATGAAGTTCGCCATCATCGGCGGATCAAATACCGCATTCGCGACATGATGAAATCCTTTCCAGAAAGCGGTCACCCTATGGATGCCCTACAAGCCTCAGCTGCTGCTTTAGGTTTGTTTTATTCACGTCGTGATTTGGATAATCCGGTTTACATCCGGGATGCAGTAGTTCGCTTGCTAGCAACTATTCCCACAATGATAGCAGCGTTTCAGTTGATGCGAAAAGGAAACGACCCAGTACGTCCTAATGATGAGTTGGACTACGCTGCTAACTTTTTGTATATGCTCAACGAAAAAGCACCAGATCCACTAGCAGCGCGAATTTTTGATGTTTGCTTGATATTACACGCAGAGCATACAATGAATGCTTCTACCTTTAGCGCGAGGGTAACAGCTTCTACTCTGACAGACCCCTATGCAGTAGTGGCTAGTGCTGTGGGAACCTTAGGAGGCCCGTTACATGGCGGTGCTAATGAAGAAGTAATTCAAATGCTAGAGGAAATAGGCTCTGTGGAGAATGTGCGTCCTTATATAGAGGATAGGCTACAACAAAAAGCCAAAATTATGGGTTTTGGACATCGTGTGTACAAAGTTAAAGATCCACGGGCTACGATTTTGCAAAACTTAGCAGAACAGCTGTTTGCGAAATTTGGTAACGATAAATTCTATGACATTGCCCAAGAAATGGAACGGGTGGTGGAGGAAAAATTGGGTCATAAAGGAATTTATCCTAACGTTGACTTTTATTCCGGTTTAGTGTATAGAAAGTTGGGAATTCCTACAGACTTGTTCACACCAATATTTGCGATCGCTCGCGTTGCAGGTTGGTTAGCACACTGGAAAGAACAACTCGCCGAAAACCGCATATTCCGCCCTACCCAGGTTTATAACGGTCGGCACGATATTCCTTACACAGCCATTGATCAGCGCTAGCGATAGGAGGTAAGGGATAGGGGATAGGGGATTGGGAGACAAGGAGGACAAGGGAGAATAATTTTGTATCAAGATTTTCCTTTTTACCTTTCCCCTTCCCCCGTTGCCTCTAATCCCCACTCCCTTGGGGGAGTGGGGGCCGGTGAGTTCCCCTTTTCCCTTTCCCCGATGTCCTCAATTCTTACCATAAGTAGAAACTCTACATCTGGCTGATCGTGGTAAAACCCATCCAACGATATACTAGGCATGGAGATTGCAAAAAATCTTAAATTTTTGCCTGGTATAGGCAATGATTATTGATGGGTAAATTTACAGTTATTAACAAGTGTAGATAGTTGTAAACGACCATGAATTGGTGACTTGAAGAGCAACAAACATGAATTCAGGAATTGATCTGCAAGGAACTTTTATTCAATCACTCACGGATTTGGGAGTGCCAGGAGACTTAGCCAAAGCAATTTGGATGCCACTGCCAATGATTTTAATGATTATTGCTGCGACAGTGGGCGTATTGACCTGCGTTTGGCTTGAGCGGAAGATTTCAGCAGCAGCACAGCAGCGGATTGGCCCTGAATACATTGGCCCTTTGGGTTTGCTGGCCCCTGTAGCGGATGGTCTGAAGCTTGTCTTCAAAGAAGATATAGTGCCAGCCAAATCTGACAGAGTACTATTTACCCTTGGCCCCATCATTGTTGTTTTGCCTGTATTCCTGTCCTATCTGATTGTGCCATTTGGACAGAATATACTTATTACTGATGTCGGGATGGGGGTCTTTTTGTGGATTGCTTTGTCCAGCGTTCAGCCAATTGGTTTGTTGATGGCTGGTTATGCATCCAATAACAAATACTCTCTTTTGGGTGGACTGCGCGCCGCAGCACAATCAATTAGCTACGAAATCCCTTTGGCGTTGGCGGTACTAGCGATCGCGATGATGTCCAACAGCCTCAGCACCGTTGATATTGTTAACCAACAATCTGGCTACGGTATCTTAGGATGGAACATTTGGCGACAGCCAGTCGGCTTCATCATCTTTTGGATAGCAGCCCTCGCTGAATGCGAACGTCTGCCTTTTGACTTACCGGAAGCAGAAGAAGAACTAGTAGCAGGTTATCAAACAGAGTACTCTGGGATGAAATTTGCTCTGTTCTACCTAAGTTCCTACGTCAATCTCGTACTCTCAGCACTCCTGGTATCAGTTTTATACCTGGGTGGTTGGGATTTTCCCATTCCCATTAGCACGTTAGCTAGTTGGTTTGGAGTTAGTGAAGCCAATCCGGTGTTGCAAGTTGTCACCGCTTCATTGGGCATCACTATGACCCTACTTAAAGCCTACTTCCTAGTCTTTCTGGCCATCCTATTACGTTGGACTGTACCCCGTGTTCGCATTGACCAACTACTAGACTTGGGATGGAAGTTTTTATTACCAGTCGGTTTAGTAAATTTACTATTAACCGCTGCTCTGAAACTAGCTTTTCCCGTCGCCTTCGGCGGGTAATGGGTAATGGGTAATAGGTAATGGGTTAAGAAACTATCACCAATTACCTATTACCAATTACCAATCACCTGTCATCCCTAAGGAGAGAGAAACACAATTATGCTAAAGTTCCTCAAACAAGTTGGTGATTACGCCAAAGAAGCAGTACAAGCCGGACGTTATATTGGTCAGGGACTTGCTGTTACCTTTGACCACATGCAGCGACGTCCAGTCACCGTACAATATCCTTACGAAAAATTAGTTCCCAGCGAAAGGTTTCGCGGTAGGATTCACTTTGAGTTTGATAAGTGTATTTCCTGCGAGGTTTGTGTGCGGGTTTGTCCTATTAACTTACCTGTAGTAGATTGGGAGTTTGACAAAACCAGCAAAAAGAAAAAGCTCAAGCACTACAGTATTGACTTTGGTGTTTGTATCTTTTGTGGTAACTGTGTGGAATATTGTCCAACAAACTGTCTCTCCATGACAGAAGAGTACGAACTTTCCACCTACGATCGCCACGAATTAAACTACGATAACGTAGCAATGGGTCGTCTTCCCTACAAGGTCACAAATGACCCAATGGTCACTCCACTACGTGAATTAGTTTACCTGCCCAAGGGAGTTATGGATCCCCACGATCTACCAGCTGATGCACCTCGTGCAGGTTCCCGCCCTGAAGAACTTGTAGAAAAAGGGTAATGGGTAATGGGTAATGGGTAATGGCAATTACCAATTACCATTTACCATTTACCAACAATGATTTACCGATTATTCAGACATCAAAGGACGACAAATTGTGAATCTAGCGGAAGGAGTACAGGTTGTTTCGTTTGGCATACTAGCTGTAATGATGATAGGGGCAGCGCTGGGTGTAGTACTGTTCTCTAACGTTGTCTATTCAGCCTTTATGCTAGGCGGTGTGTTTGTCAGTATAGCTGGGTTGTACTTATTGCTAAATGCTGATTTTGTAGCAGCAGCACAATTGTTAATTTATGTTGGCGCGGTGAACGTGCTAATTTTATTTGCCATTATGTTGGTGAATAAGCGGCAGAATTTTGTTCCCTTTCCCACAGCTTGGGTGCGTAAAGTCCTAACGGCTGTGGTGAGTCTGGGACTATTTGCGCTGTTGAGTGCGATGGTGTTAGCGACACCTTGGTCGTATTCTACTGCTACTCCTGTAGGCAACCCCATAGTTGTTATTGGTCAGCACTTCTTTAGTGACTTTTTACTACCGTTTGAAGTTGCTTCTATTCTGTTATTGATGGCAATGGTAGGCGCAATTATTTTGGCACGTCGCGAATATCTGCCAGAACAAATTGTCCCATCTGATTTGCCACAAACAGTTTTGACATTGCCAGAACGCCCCAGAGAGTTGGTATCCGCTGGCAGCGACAAGGAACAGTGAACAGTTAACAGTGAACAGTTAACAACTAGCAACTAACAACTTAAAACAGTAGTAGAAGTTACGAAGAATTATGCAACTCCAGTACTTTTTGTTACTAGCAGCAGCTTTGTTTTGTATTGGCATCTATGGTTTGATTACCAGTCGCAATGCTGTGCGAGTGTTAATGTCAATTGAATTGCTGCTGAATGCTGTGAATTTAAACTTGATGGCTTTTTCTAACTTCCTAGACTCAACAACAATTAAGGGTCAGGTTTTTACTGTATTTGTCATCACTGTAGCGGCAGCAGAAGCAGCGGTAGGTTTAGCGATCGTACTGGCAATCTATCGCAACCGTGACACTGTCGATATGGAGCAGTTTAATCTCCTCAAATGGTAAAGTTGTGAACCTTAAAAAGGTAATTATTGCTTATAAAGCAAGAGATGCCCAAAGTAAGCGTTGGGCAGAAATTTGTGCAAAGCAACTCGAAAATCATCAATGCCAGGTATTAGTGGGGCCAAGTGGGCCTAAGGATAATCCTTACCCAGTATTTTTGGCCTCAGCTGGACAACCAATCGACCTGGCATTGATACTTGGTGGTGATGGTACTGTTTTAACCGGTGCTAGACACCTAGCCCCAGCTGGCGTACCCATTTTAGGAGTAAATGTGGGTGGTCACTTGGGGTTTTTAACTGAGTCTGTGGAAGAATTTCAAGATACGGAAAAAGTTTGGGAGAGGCTGTTGGAGGATCGTTATGCTATCCAACGGCGCATGATGGTACAAGCAGCGGTGTATGAAGGTCATGGTAGCAACTTAGAGCCTGTGAGCGAACGCTACTTGGCTTTGAATGAAATGTGTGTCAAACCTGCTTCTGCCGATCGCATGATTACCTCTATTCTAGAGATGGAAATTGACGGCGAAGTGGTCGATCAGTACGTTGGCGATGGATTAATAGTTGCCACCCCTACAGGTTCTACTGGGTACACCGTTTCTGCCACAGGACCCATTGTCCATGATGGCATGGAAGCTATTAGTATTACTCCCATTTGTCCGATGAGCCTTTCTAATCGCCCCATCGTTTTACCCCCTGGTTCTGTAGTCAGCATTTGGCCGTTGGGTGATTACGATTTGAGTACAAAGCTGTGGATGGATGGAGTATTAGCTACTTCGATTTGGCCCGGACATCGCGTTGACGTACGCATGGCTGAGTGTCGGGCCAAATTTATTATTCTACGGGAAAACAACTCATATTACCAAACACTGCGAGAAAAATTATTGTGGGCAGGGACAAGGGTTCGTTACAACAGCACTAACCACACTAATTGATGTGTTAATTTTGACTATTTAAATCAATAAAAAGTAAAGCAGGCTCTAACTTCAATCTAAGTTAGAGCCTACTTGTACTGATATCAAGTCTGGCTAATTACTTACGATATGATTAGTCTTGTTGGTGATAGGTAATATCATTTCACTAAAAGTGTGATACATATAACGGCAAGTGCATCACTCAAAACACGGCAGGTGGAAACAGTGCAGCACTTAGCAGTAGTGGTAGGTAGAGGGCGTGTGAGGGTGTGCATGAATATAATATTTATTCTCCTCACACTCCCCACACCTCCCCATTGCCCCTAATCCCCACTCCCTTGTCTCCCTCTTTCTATTACTCCAATCCCCAAGGAACAAAGTGATTTTTTTGCTGTCATTAAGTACACATTTCAAAGTGAATTACAAGGGCAAGGAAAAATTATATAATTTTTTAACAATTCTTTAAACTTGCCTATTATAATATCTCTAATGGTGTGAGTTAAGTTACGGGTGATTTTGTAAGCAATGTCTACATCTAGTATTTCTGAACGTGAATCCCATGCTGCTTGGGCAACAAAGCTAGAGAAGTGTTTTAATCAAGTAGATCAGCAAGTCAAATTTATGCACTTGCAGGCAGAGGTAGACTGTCTGCTACAGCAGTTGCAACATTTGAAGATGCAAAAATTGGCTGCCATTGATAAAGAAGAATAGGCAGTATCTCAAAAACAAAACTTGTCTGTGACAAGTGCTGTTAGAGATGTCAGTGTCAAATTATGGCTCTCGGTAACAATTATCATCAGCCCGTGTCCAAATTTTTAGCAATTGGCATTCTCTAGCAGTAAAGTAAATTGACTTAGGAATTGCCAGTATAGCGATCGCTACTAAAAAATATTGAGAATTTTCCTGGTAATTATATAGTCTACCCAATAAACAATTCAGTTACCAGTTACTTACAGTCAAAAGCTAGCTATTAGTGACTGATAACTGATAACTGATAACTGTTTACTGTTCACTGATCACCTGTGCTACCAGAGTTTGAATGTAGGCTAGTGATTCTTTAGTAATTTGGGTTTGTCTTTGTAGGAAAGTGTTAGCACGTTCTTGTCCTTGCTGAACTGCTATTATTAAAGCTCCCCATGCTTGCACTTCTGGCCGTTTAGGATTGACCTGTAATGCTGTTTCGACGCGATTCCATAATCTGCCTTTGTCTGCCTTAAGCAAAGTAGCGATTTCTCGGGCATTTTGTGGTGATGCTTCAAATACTTGTAAAGCTTTTCCCCAGCGACCGTCTATTAAATCTGTCAGTACTTGTTGACTAGGACTGGCCCAAGTTCTATCTGCTTGGATTTTGGTCAGCTGAGAGTGCAGGCGAATCATATCAATTTGCGCCTGTGCTGCTGCTGGCATTTTGTCCCGACGCTGTTTTTGTATGAATTGCAACCATTCCCAAGCTGGTGTCCATAATCCACTCTTGGCGATCAAGAGGGCATCTTGGTAAGCAGCATCGTTGAGGGCGGGTGTTTGCAGGGAAATTTTTTCTAATTGAATGGGGTTGAGGACAAAGTTGGATGGTTTAACTTGATAGATTTGTAGTTGGGGTTCCAAACCTACTGTTTGATATACAACTAATTCTTTTGCACCACCACCAGTTACCTGCTGCCATTTTGGGAGTTGTCCAGAAGGACTTGTCCAAGACAACATCAGTTGCAGGTTGGTGCGTTGGGGGTTGTAGTGAAAAATGTAACCATAAGTAGTTGCCTGTGACCCTTGCTGGTGCTTACCCTGTGCATAAAACCAAATACCTGGAGATAATGTCTCACCTTCAAAACGCCCTATTTCACTGACTGGTAAAACAACACTGGAATCTTGGTTTTCAGATGTAGCATCAACAGAGGGAGAAACGACAAATGATTCTTCTAGTCCAGTGATGGATAGTTGAGTTGCTAAAGTGTAGTATTTTTCAGCTTTTGATTTTAGTTCTAAGTTTTGTGAACGTTGATAAACTCTCAGTTCCACAATTTCTCGGCAATCTGATTGACAATTATGAGCTTGTTTGAAAACCGGGAGTAAAAAAGTTTCTGTTTCACCGCTTTCTAAGGGAAGGATATCTCCGGCAATAGTACCTTGTTCTTCGAGGGCAGATTGAATTTGTGGCAGGGTTTGGGGATTTTCGTCGTGGCTAAGAGATTTTACCCATGCAGGCAAAAATTTATTTAACCAAGTGACTTTATCAGGATTGATCATCAATTCGATACTAACCCAGGCAAAAGCCGCGACTAAGCAAGCACTGCCTAGTAGGATGGCGATCGCTAATTTTGAGGCTAATCCCGAGGAAGTTTTCCTAGTCTTGACTTTTCGACGCAGAACCTGACGCCCACCTTGTTGAGAATTTTCTGCGGGAAGTTGGGATGTTTTGACGATTTTCTTAACTTTTTTAACAATTCGTTTTTTAGTTGTGTTGGTAGCAGATGGTTTTGGTGCTGGGTTGGGTGGGCGGTTAACCATACTTTTATTTTCAGTAATAATAGCGAGATTTTTGATTAGTTTTTTATTTTATACTCGCGTTCTTAAGAAATTGCCTAGAAATAAAAGTGTAAATTTGTACAAATAAGTAAATTTACGAATGACGTTAAAAAGCTATTTTGAATAAGCTCTATCGTTGAGAGTGTGTGAGCGAAGTGTAAAAAGTTGAACGAAAGTCCAAGTAGGGTAATTGCGTACTTATTAGTAGCGGTAGTCAACGGATTACCGACACAAGCGATCGCTATTCCCACAGACAAGACGGGAGAAGCAATAGAGAGTTTTTCTTCTAGTTCTCCTGCTTCCCTTGAAGATCCGATGGCACAAGTGACATCAGTATCTCAACTGTGGGATGTCCAACCCACAGATTGGGCATTTGGTGCATTGCAATCTTTAGTAGAACGATATGGTTGCATTGCAGGTAATCCCGATGGAACTTATCGTGGTGATCGTCCCCTCAGTCGCTACGAATTTGCCGCTGGGTTGAATGCTTGCTTGGATCGGGTGAATGAATTTATCGCCACAGTGACGAGTGATTTAATCACTGGCGAAGATTTAATTACTTTAGAAAAATTACAAGTAGAATTTGCTACAGAGTTAACTGCTGTACAAGGTCGAGTCAATAATTTAGAAGCCCATACTGCTGAAATAACCTCTAATCAATTTTCCACAACAACCAAACTAAGTGGTTTTACTATAGTTGGTATTCAAGGACGCACTGACAACCGTGCTGATCTTAATCCTAGAGATCGGAAAAAAGATACAGATGATCCTGGTACAAATATCAATGTTATCTACTACAATCAATTGTATTTAACTAGTCAATTTAGTCCTAATAGTTATCTATTGACAAGTCTCATAGCAGGTGGTGGTTCGACAGCACCCAGGTTAAGCAATGACGTTTATCTTGGCTACGAATACTCCACTGATAGCAAATTAAGTATATATGACTTGAACTTCCGCTGGCTTATTACTGATAATTTAGCGATTATGGTAGGGCCTCAGGGTATAAATATGCCCAATGCTTTCCGTGGCCCCAACCGAGTGGAAAGTGGATCAACAGGGCCACTGTCATATTTTGCCCAAAGGAACCCAATTTTAGATATCGGGTTCAATGGAGGTGGTATTGCTGTTGATTGGCAATTTGCTAAACGTGCTAGTCTACAAGCTCTTTATACCAGTAATACAGCAGCAAATCCTGGCAAACGCAGTGGTTTATTTGATGGTAACACCACCACTAGTGTGCAATTATTACTGACACCATCTGATAGTTTTGATGTCAGTTTGTATTACGTGAAGAATTACTCTTCGGATGGATGTTTGCTTACTTATTTGGGTGATGATTGCTTAACAGCAGTTAATTCCAACACTCTTCAATCAGAACCATTACAAACTAATGCTGTTGGTACTTCTGTTAATTGGCAAATTTCACCCCAGGTGACTTTAGGTGGTTGGCTTGGTTATACAAATTCTTATATTCCAGGCAAATCAGGAAATGTAGAAACTACAAATTACATGGTGTATCTAAATTTCCCTGATTTATTCGCCAAAGGTAATTTGGGTGGAATTTATTTTGGACAGCCTCCCAAAATTACAAGTAGTGATTTACCACTAGGAAACAATGTCCCTGACTATATAAATACAGGTTTAGGGCGTCCAGAAAGCCAGCCAGGAACAACCCATCACCTCGAAGCTTTCTACCGCTTCCAAGTAACAGATAATATCAGCATCACACCAGGAATCATTCACATCTGGGAACCTGGCCATACACCAGATAGTGACTCAATTACAATAGGTGTGCTGCGAACTAGCTTTACTTTTTAGGTATAAATTAGAAATATAAAAGATAAAATGAGCAAACTTTAAGTAGTAGCACACCACTATTTAAAATTTAGTTTATACACTTAGTTATAAATGTTTTCACACAGCGATCGCTTCAAATCCACAGGGCACATACATCGATCCGTAAGCGGCGCATTATGCAGTGCTACTCGCAAGGTCTGTTCAGCCGTAGCCCTTGCCAGGAAGCCGACATAGAGGGGAATACCGTATAGCACCTCCATACTGATTTACTGCGATTAGATAGAGCAGGTAATCTACCTTTAGAGCTAACTTTCAGCGTTAAATTTCCCCTGGGAAGCTGATAAATCTTTTGCATCCTTAACAAGCTGATTCCATGCTGTGACTACAATCTGTAAATTCTTAGGCAAACGATTCTGAGAAATATCGTTGTATCGAACAGTACCATCACTACTAGTAAGAGTATAGATGATGTAATCAGCTGCACCAGAAGGTGCAGGATAACTAAGATTCTGAAATTCGTTGACTCCTTTTTCTTCTAGCAATTGCTGAAACTGCCGTAACTTCTGTAAAGAAACACGGCGAACACTACGTTCAGAATCGTTAGCATCACCCATACGAGTCCGAATCAAAAGTCCGTCATCCAATAAAACAGTTTCGTAGGTTCTACCCACAAAACCGCCACTAGAAATTTGACGGAAAACTACACCACTTTCTAAAAGCGGTGGTAACTCGCTAGTCGGGATTGGCTGAGGTTCAAGGCTATTATTAACAGTTATTTTACTAGCCTGTTTATCTAGCTTAATTGTATCTGGTTCACCAACTCGGTAAACTAAACGCTGTTGCCCATCGCTGACAGTTACTCGCCAACCAGATACAATACTCGGCGCACATAAAATCAGGGGTTCGCTAATACCCAAACAGCGATCTGGCCATTCTCGCCTTTCTACACCAACTATCCGTAGCCGGGAAGCGGGTAATCCTAACTCTTCTTCTGCATCTGCCAAAATCGCATCAGCGATGGATTTTGGTAAAGCGCTTTTACTTGCAGTTTGATTGAGTCTGACTTGAGAACCATCACGATTGGCGCGATAAACTAAACGTTGTTTTCCTGCTTGTACGTTTACTTCCCAAGCCTGTTGGGCAATCTCAATACAAGCTTCCCCAGGACGTGGCAAACCTAAACAGCCATCTGTGGTAATTTGCTTAAAATTAACAATGCGCACTCGAGAAGTGGGTAATCCTGTAAGTTGGGATGCAGCGGCTAAAATAGCATTTCTCACAGAAGTAGGTAAATTTTTTGATTGGTTATTTACAGGAGTTGCAGAATTGGCTAAACGTAAAGAACGACCATTACTATTAGTGTGATAAATCCAGTTCTGACTGCCATTAGACACAATTACCCGCCAACCCGGGACTAAAGCTTGCGTGCAGAATTCATCTGGTTTAGGCAATCCCAAACAACCATCGCGCCAAGTTTGTTGATTGTACGCAACTATTTTCAATTTACTGGGCAAAACTCCTTGGTTGCGTGATGATACATCTCGTAGTACAGCCCTCGCTACTGGTAAAGGTAAGCTGTTGTTTTTATTATTTACTTCCAAAATTTCATTTGCTGTGTCTGGCAAAATATTTCTGGGAGCGGCACTAGCATTTTTTATGAATGCGAAGTCGCTACTAACAGACAAAATGCCAGTTAATATCAAAGCAGTGAAAATTTTTACTTGTTTAGTGGTAAGATAATTCTTTAAGATGGTTTTCATAAGAATATTGCCTAATTAATAAGTAATAATTAGCTACAGTCATTAGTTGAATTTTAACTAACGACAGAAGCAGAGAAATATCCAAAGATAAATCTATATATCATCTCATTCCTGAATCAATCAGGATGCTTCTTGGTGTTTTTGAACACAGATATACAACTGGACGTAAATAGATTTACCTTTTGTTCCTAATGTATAACTATTGTTTGTAGTTGTAATTAGGATCTCACTTTCTTGGTAGATGCCCTGCTAAACCAGAGGGTTTAGTGGTTTGAGGCATCTGGTAAATCTTCAGTTAATATCTCCTTCAGTGTTAACAACCATTGGTAACAAGGCTCGTCAATTGGTGCAATTTCTCTACGTTGCTGTGCCAATGATTCGGTGTACGCTGTCATCCAAGCTACAGCAAGTTCTTGCTCCGAAACGGTTTCCTCTGTCAAGGCACGTTCAAACTGTTCTTCAATCCACTCTTCAAAAGTCAGAACTTCTAAATCTTGATACACCCAGGAGATGATTTTTTTGTCCATGAGAAATTTTCCAGAGACAAGAATCTGATAGATTCTCCTTTCTCCTCGTAAATAGAATCAGCTAAAGCTGTTATTTTTCCTTCCTTAGACAGTTTAGCGATCGCTATTTGGGCTTTTTGAAAGTAAACCTCTGTCAGCTTTCGTTTACGCTGCCTGAAACCTAATTTTTTACTTTCAGGCAAATAAGCAAGGTTAAAGGGTAATTCAACATTTATTACTTGATCTAAAATGCTGAGGGCAAGGATTCTACCTAACTGAGGAGGAACCGAATTTCCAATTTGCTCAATAACAACTTGTCGATTTCCTACTATTTCATAGTCATCAGGAATAGTCTGCAAACGCTTTAATTCAGATATGGAAAATCTACGGTTTTCCCAACTAAAGGGACCAGTATATTGACCACCCTGAGCTTTGATGGTTTGTACTGGTATATCTGGATCTGCTTTGTAGAGGAAATCAGAGAATTTTGATCTCCAACTGAAAATGGGATTTGGATAACCCATTTCTTTTGTATAAAAGCTGTAGTTAAGCCCTGGTGGAATATCTTCAAGTAAATGACCAAATCGTCCGCCCAAACCTGGTTCTATGTCTGAAATATCAGCACCTTCTATAGCCTTTGCTGCCGAATAATACGGACGCTGATCGAGAGAATCAAAACCGTGAGTAGGATATGGGAATAAATATTTCCCCTGTTTCAAGCCGACAATAAACAAACGTTCTCGATGCTGAGGTACACCGTAGTCAGCAGCATCTACCAAAATACAAAAATGCGATCGCCTGCTATTCAAACTAAAACATAGTCGGGCAAATCAATTCTAATCGTCGTAGCCGCCCAGTCTTTGAGGTCCGGCGCTAACAAGAGGAGTTTTCGTAGGATTTCATCGTTTACCCACAATACCAAGGGAAACTGAAACTGTTTACGAAACTCATCGCGCATTAAATTTGTGGAAATGATGAGTTGATTAATTGCGACTACGGACTCTAAACCATCTACTATTAATGCTTCGGGATGATTAGAGCCAATGACATTGGTAATAGTGGTATAAAGGGTTTGTGCAGAAGCAGGCAGAGATAATTGTGCGATCGCTATTGGTAAAAATTCATTTAACAAACTCACTAACTGCTGTTTATTGGTAGAGTTACAGCAGACCAAAAGTAGGGAAAATTGACCTTGGGAAAGGGTTATCGCCCTTGCCAACCTCGCAATAGCGGCTGTAGTGCTTGTATTATCATCTTGTGTCTTAATTAAGTTGATCATTATTTGACCTAAGTATATTTTTATATAGTTTTCTAAATAACCAGCAATACTATCCGTCTACTGAGAAACAAGGCGATAACTGAGTAACTTTCAAGACATTTTTTAGTTTTGTCCTGATGATTATACTCATGGTAATTTTAACAAGGAATGTGGTGTATCACCCCAAAATTACGCATAAATTTACGTAATTTTGCTAAAGATGAACTTTTGGACAAAATTTAGGCTGATTTTGCACGTAAGTGGGGATAGAGAGGTGGGGAGGTGGGGAACTCGGGGCCCCCGCTCCCCCAAGGGAGTGGGGATTAGGGGAGGTGGGGGGATGGGGGGGGGTGGTGAGGGGTGTGGGGAGTGTGTAGACGCGGTAGCGGTGAGGGGGTCGCAGTCTTGGACACCACGTACTACAACTCTTGGAACCCCCCGCAGTGGCTCCGCTTTCCGTCACGTAGACGCGGAGCAGCTTAAGGTAATGGTATGCGAACCCCCGTAGACGCCCAGAGGGCAGCTTCAAGGTAGAGTACCCGGAGGGCTTAAGGTAAGGGTGGAGTATGGGGAGTGTGGGGAACTCACCGGCCCCCACTCCCCCAAGGGAGTGGGGATTAGGGGAGGTGGGGAATAACCACTAATTACTAACTATTGACAAATGACAATTGACTAATGACCAATGACAAACTTACGCAACTTCTTGGAGAACTACGCAGTCATAGGTGATGATTTGTTGAAGCCTATGTGAAATTTTGTACCCAATCAATGATGAAGAAGTTTGTTAAATGTTGTCGGCAGTTGTTTGTGTGGAACGTTCGTCAAAGTAGTCATCGCAACCTAGCTTTTTTTGCTGTGGTGGTTACTTTGTCAATGATTGCTACAGTGATGCTATCTTTTCCCCTATCGGCTCAAATACCTACGCGCCCGCAAATAGCAGAGTTACGGGGAGTGTGGTTAACTAATATTGATAGCAATGTGCTGTTTGAACGCGATCGCCTCAAGAGTGCATTACAAAATCTCAAACAGCTGAATTTTAACGTTGTCTATCCGACCGTGTGGAATTGGGGTTGGACGCTGTATCCTAGCAAAGTTGCTCAAAAGGTGATTGGGCGATCGCTTGATCCAGAACCAGGTCTACAAGGGCGAGATATGCTTAAAGAAGTGGTCAACGTTGGGCATCAACAAGGCTTAACAGTCATTCCCTGGTTTGAATTTGGCTTTATGGCCCCTGCTGATTCCCAACTAGCAAAACGTCGCCCACAATGGTTAACTAGTCGTAGAGATGGTAGCAAAATTTGGAAAGAAGGTACTCATGATCGAGTGTGGCTAAATCCCTTTCGACCGGAAGTGCAACAATTCATCCAAGATTTAATAGTAGAAATAGTTAGGAACTATGACATTGATGGCATTCAATTTGATGACCATTTTGGCTTGCCATCAGAGTTAGGATACGACGCTTATACTGTCGCACTATACAAAAAAGAACACGGTGGTAAAGCGCCTCCTGCCAACTCCAAAGATCCAGAATGGGTACAGTGGCGCGCCAACAAAATTACTAACTACATGAAGCGGGTATTTACAGCGATCAAAGCCGCGAAAAAGAATTGTATTGTCTCCGTAGCACCTAATCCTCAACGCTTCTCCTACGAATTCTTTTTAGCAGACTGGCAAAAATGGGAAAGAATGGGACTTGTGGAAGACTTAGTTATACAAGTGTATCGAGACGACCTGAATGTTTTTAAGAGCGAATTAGAATACCCAGAAGTCAAAGCTGCTAAAAGTCACATACCCGTCAGTATCGGTATTATCACAGGGTTAAAACGCAAATTTGTACCGATGACACAGATTAACCAACAAGTCCAACAAGTACGCGATCGCAACTTTGCTGGCGTCTCTTTCTTTTTCTACGAAAGTTTGTGGAACATGACTAAAGAAGCACCACAACAACGTCAAACAGGTTTTAAAAATCTTTTCCCCACAGGAACATCCTACCCAAATCTACTAGCTGGGTGGAAGCCGTAAATTAGTTGATGGTTGGTTGTTGATGGTTGTTTGGAAATTACCAACTACTAACTACTATTGTGCAGACGCGAGGAACATCGCGTCTCTACCAACTAACCACTGTACAGACGTGCCATGGCACGTCTGGTACAACCAACAACCAACAACCAACAACCAACTATTCATGATCCAATTCCCAATCGCCCAGCTAAACCGGGAGTCAGGGGTAAAAGAGTTGCAACCATTAAGAATAAAGCCAACAAACCCAAAGCAGCGCGTGCATCATCTGGTTCGCTGATTTCATTCAAGCTAGGGCGTTCTAAGTCGCGTTGTAAAAACAGAATGACGATCGCCCAGTACATCGCTAAAGGATTACCCAAAGCTACTAATCCCAGCAAAATTAAAGTTGCAAAGGTCGTTCTACCAGCAGTTTTGCGCCCGTAGATGGCTTGGACAATCCGCCCACCATCAAGTTGTCCAGCAGGCATCAAGTTTAAAGCTGTGATTACCAATCCCAGCCAACCAATAACTACCAAGGGATGCACATCTACCAATGGTGACTGCAAAGCCGAACCCAGTACAACCCGTGCTAAACTGCCTACCAAAATTGAACCTTGGAAAAACTGATTGGGTAATTGAAACATACTGCCTGGATGGGAAAGCAGCAATCCAGCAATCAGCATCAACACAGATACAATTCCTCCAGCAGCTGGGCCAGCCAAGGCGATATCAAATAATACTTTACGGTTGGGTAACAAAGACTCAAACCGAGTGATTGCTCCAAAAGAGCCGATTTGTACTGCTGGTAGCAAGTAGGGCCAGCTGAGGCGGATGTTGTGACGGCGGGCAAGTAACCAATGCCCGATTTCATGGGCCAGTAAAATTACTAAAATCCCCAAACCAATAGGTAAAGTTTCTGATAAGCGTGCAAAATTGGCAAACAAATCAAATCCTTGTAGGATGCCCGAAGCTTCTAAACTTGTGGCAACTGTTGATACCAACAGAATTATGGCAAAGACTTTTTGCGATACGCTCATCGGACGCGGGTCATTGCGGCTGGGTAGGACAATCACCACTGGTTTTTCATCAGTATTTTCAACTAAATAAAGGCGGTATTTATCACCAAGTGTTTCCTGTAACTTAGCACTCAGACGGTTGTGAACCATCTCTGCTTCTCCCCGCAGATTACCTTTAAAGATGGCTCCTTCTTGATAGGCAATGGTTTCTGTCGCAAAAAACGTATCCAGACCGAAAATACCTTTGATAGCGTTCAAATCTGCTTCTGGGATTGGCAGAATCTCCAATTTTACCTGTGCAGGTTCCACCGTCGGTGTTGTTTCTGGTGTCGGAGTGGATTCTTGCTCAGCTAGCTTTTGTGTGGGTCGCTGTCTGAGAATCACGTCTTGTCCAGCTGCCCTTAACTGTCTGCCCAGATAGATGTAAATTGCCGTAGAAACTACCAGTAACAAGAGAATGGCGACAATATTGATGTAAATTCCGGCTGCAAATAAGCCAAAAAATACTAGCCAGGGAGCCATTAAAACCACTGACTGTAACCAGGCAAAGATTCCCAGCTTGCCATAGGGTCTGGCACGATAAAAGCCCCAACCCAAGATTCCGAAAGCGACTAATAAAATTGTCGCAATAATAGGAGTCTCTGATGCAGTAAACATTTCCAAACCCTTCGCTTTGCAAAATCAAGCCTGAATTTAGTCAGGTGTTCACATACATTAATAATTTATCAACATATGCAATGGGATTGCGATCGCTTTTCATCTTCAATTCCCTTGTCTAAA
>NZ_AJLK01000041.1 GCF_000317205.1 Fischerella muscicola PCC 7414
CCCCCCAGCATTACCAGCTACACTTAAGACTGCCTACGATGTATACAAAGTCGTTAGTATTTTAATCTCAATCTATAGTATTACCAGTAAGCTCAAAGAAGTCGTTGATGCTGCGATTCAAGAAAATATCGCTCAAAATATCGAGGCAGTGAAAAAGCTTTTTACTGAAAACGGTATGAAAATTTCTCCAAACGATTGTCAACAAGTTAATGAGAAATCTCTTGGTACTGCGATTAAAGGAATAGGAAAATATTCTCAATTTCTTTCAGGTTTTGGAATGATACAAAGAGGATTACTGGAACCAGAAGAATTGAAAAAAGATTTGGAAAATATGAGTTGGGATGATTTTACCAAACATGCAGGTAATACTTTGAAAATCTTAGATCCCAGTACATTTTCTTCTGTAATTAGTTCGGTTTGCGAAATATCATTAATTATTGTTGATGCTGACTTTCAAAAGCTCACAATCTTCAACACTAATAGCGATCATTCTTGGATTGTTAACAACGATGGGGTAGTCCGTAGCAAATATGGCAAACTCTGGCAGGAGGATCGTTACGCAGGTTGGCACCTTTTTGGACACCCGTGTGGTATTGGTTTAGGTTCAGAGGAACACTTAAAGCCTAATGATTATTTGGAGATTGATGGACCAGATGGGAAATACGCTCTCATCTATCAAACAGATGGCAATTTGGTATTGTATAAAAACACAGGTGACTCTCCAGAAACTCTCTGGTCTACGAACACCAGTGGTAAATCTGCTGGGGAAGCACGGATGCAAGCTGATGGTAATTTCGTTGTCTATACTCAGTCAAGAGAAGTTGCTTGGGCACTGTTTCCAGAAATGCCATCCGGGCATGAAAATAGCACTTTAGTCTTAGATCCGTATGGAAATATAGGCTACAAGCAAAATAATCAAGATATTGTTTTTACTGTGAACAAAAAACCTAGCTTTACAGAAGCAGCAGGTAATGCCGTCAATAGCGCAGCGGAAGCAGCAGGTAATGCCGTTAACAGTGTCGCGAGTACTATCGGCAGTTGGTTTCAATAAAATCTTGCACCATTATCGATAAGTCCAGTAGGGTGCGTTATGGACAGAACGTCCTAACGCACCGAAAACTAGCGGATGGTGCAAATAATAGCCACAAAAGAAGGAACAGCAATTGATTTACCAGAAAATATCCTGATTTAATGCTGGCATACCTTAACGAACTTAACCGCGATCGCTCAGAAACTGAACCAAATAATCGCACAGTCCAAAGAGATGCTAAAGTTATTGCTTGGCAATGTTTAAAAACAACTTTTCGTTCCACATCTGCCAAACTAGAAGATATCTTAGCTGCCCTTGATGACAGCGATACAGCCCCAGAACGTTTACAACATTTAGAAAAACGTTTGCGTTTAATTCAAACTATCGGCGCAGCGCAAGATATCGCAAGTGGCTGGATAAATTTTGGTTTATCTTTGCCGTATTATCAGGGCTATTCTACATCGAAAAATATTCATGGGAATAATAGCGATCGCCATCAACAACTGCCAACATTAGACCGATTGTCGCAACACATACATATCTGTAGTTCTTGTAATCAAGCCTATCGCCTTAGCGATCGCCTCAAACAAATTTTTGTGGGAATAGTGATCGCACTCACAGCTTTCGCGATCATTACAGACGGTTCTTCCATACAACTAGCGGCTGTATCTACTTCTGTTATCGCTGTAGTTTTGGCAATTATCGCCCAAAAAGTCAGAACCCGCCTTGAACGTCCTTACAACCGTCAAGCGAAAGATTGGTAATTGCCTCAATCTTCCTACACCCTTACACCCATTTTTAAGATAAATGTCATGCGATCGCTTTTAAAGTAATGTAGAATAAGTTGGTATTAAGTTGGTATTAGCTACCAACCAGCAACAACTAACCATCAAACCAAATAGCAATTTTGAGCAACTGAGAAAGCAACATTTAGTGACGATTAAAGTTCAGCAGTAACTTTAGTTACGAGTTTTTGCGATTTATTCTCATTTTTCAGTCTTGAGATTTTCTCTAAGTCTCTCACAGTCAGGCTTTTGCAATACTCAAGCCTTGATTTCCTCCCAATAATTAAAAAAATTTAAATCGCATTTATTATCAAAAAAAAAGTGATATGTTGGATACAGAATTGAATTTCGCATCTTTCTGGAGTAGTTGTCCGTAATCTACTCCAGATTTCTAAACCCCAAACCGCATCAATATTAGTACTTTGGGCTGATTATAAATAGCCTATGAGTACAACTTAAAAATAAGCTCAAAAAAACTTAATTTGTCTGTAAAGCCTTACCATACCAGGGTTTGAGGTGAGTACAAAAACACTTGTCCCCTTCTCCATAAATACTTGTACTTCCACCTCAAAATACTAGTACCCCTACCCAAAAAATTTTTTAATTCTTCACAATGCCCTCATAATCAGGGTTGAAAAATTTGAGTACAAACTTAATAAATCTAATAAATCTTATCCAAGTTGCATAACCAGCCTCCCGATCTCACGGCTGATATAAAACATATATCGCCAATCACTTGACGCACCAATCAAGGAGCGATGAGTGAGTGGAGGGATGAGATAGCACCATGCCCCTGTGAACAGAAGTCGCGGCTGTCAGCGCAAATTCCACCCGCATCTTGTGCATGACACACCAGCCGAGAAAACAAGGGTTAATAGCCTACCCCGAACCCCGGTGGGCAGCGCTATAAACAGACGCGACTTCCATTCCTTACAAATCAGTGAACAGTAAACAGTAAACAGTTATCAGTTTTGTGATAACTGGTAACTGATAACTGATAACTGGCTAGTGTTCCATCTCCCACAGTGGCTGCCAAGTCCATCGACATCTTGCGAAATTCAATGACTCCACTGTCTACAGGACTCGTCACCTCCCCAATTACGGAAACTACAATCGAAGCAAAATCCAGTGGTTGCGGCGGATGCAGCAGCAGCGCCACCGGGGACATGGATGAAAAACTTCAACAGCGCATTGCCAAGCATCCCTGTTATAGCGAAGAAGCTCACCATCACTATGCTAGATTGCACGTTGCAGTTGCTCCTGCTTGTAATATTCAATGCAACTACTGCAATCGCAAATACGACTGCGCTAACGAAAGTCGTCCCGGCGTAGTGAGCGAATTGTTAACGCCAGAAGAAGCAGCACACAAAGTTTTAGTGATTGCTGGCAAAATTCCCCAACTGACTGTTTTAGGAATTGCAGGTCCTGGCGATCCCCTGGCAAATCCAGAAAGGACTTTTCGCACCTTTGAGTTGGTAGCAGACAAAGCACCCGATATTAAACTTTGTTTATCAACTAACGGTTTAATGCTTCCCGAATATATCGATCGCATTAAACAATTAAACATAGATCACGTTACTATCACCATTAATATGGTGGATCCAGAAATCGGTGCTAAGATTTATCCTTGGGTTCACTACAAACGCAAGCGTTACAGAGGTATTGAAGGCGTAAGAATCCTCCACGAAAAACAAATGGAAGGATTGCAAGCGCTCAAAGAAGCCAATATTCTCTGCAAAGTCAACTCGGTAATGATTCCGGGGATTAATGACGAACACTTGGTAGAAGTCAATAAAGTCATTCGTTCTCACGGTGCATTCCTGCACAACATTATGCCGTTGATTTCTGCACCAGAACACGGCACTCATTTTGGCTTAACCGGACAGCGTGGCCCCACTCCCAAAGAATTGAAGACAGTGCAAGACAGCTGTGCTGGTAACATGAAGATGATGCGCCACTGTCGCCAGTGCCGTGCCGATGCAGTAGGATTATTGGGAGAAGACCGCAGCCAAGAATTTACCAAAGATAAATTCATGGACATGGCTCCAGAATATGACCTTGCTCAACGCCAAGAAGTTCACGCAGGGATTGAGAAATTTAGAGAAGAACTCAAAGCTGCCAAACAACAGGTTGTAGAGACGCGCCATGGCGCATCTCTACAAAACGCGCCGAAAATCTTAGTTGCAGTTGCAACCAAAGGTGGTGGCTTAGTTAACCAACACTTCGGTCATGCCAAGGAATTCCAGGTGTATGAAGTCGATGGTAGCGAAGTACGCTTTATCGGTCATCGTAAAATAGACCACTATTGCCAAGGTGGTTATGGCGAAACAGCCACTCTGGAAAATATCATCGAAGCGATCGCAGATTGCAAAGCGGTATTTGTTGCCAAAATCGGTGATTGTCCCAAAGAAAAATTACACGCCGCCGGCATCCAAACCGTTGAAACCTACGACATGATTGACAAGGCTGCTTTGGAATATTACCAGCAATACGTCCAGGAAACAGTTTAGTTGTTAGTTGTTTGGTGTTTGGTATTGGTTGATCGTTGATTGTTGTTAGTTGTTTGGTAATTGTTCCAACCAACCACCAACCATCAACACAGAACAAATCCGTTGTTAGTTGTTTGGTAATTGTTCCAACCAACCACCAACCATCAACACAGAACAAATCCGTTGTTAGTTGTTTGGTAATTGTTCCAACCAACAACGAACAACCAACAACCAACAAATTCATTACCCAGCACTCATTACCCAGAACCAAATCCTCAATCTACTCCCTTCAATGGAGGATAGTCATGGCTTACCAAATTACCAGCGAGTGCATTTCCTGCAATCTTTGTCAATCTGTATGTCCGACTGGTGCAATCAAAATGGATGGCGATCGCCCCTGGATTGATCCTGAACTTTGCACAAACTGCGTTGGCAGTATTCACACCGTACCTCAGTGTAAAGCTGGTTGTCCGACAAGCAACGGTTGCGTAAAAGTCCCTAGCGATTACTGGGAAAAATGGTTTAACACTTATTACCCCTTGGTAGCAAAATTAACTAAAAAACAAGATTATTGGGAGACTTGGTTTAACTTCTATTCTCAAAGATTTTCCGATCAGTTACAGAAACGTCAACACCAAGTCGCTTAATCGTTGATGGTTGGTTGTTGTTTGTTGTTTGTAACAAACAACGACCCACAAACAACCAAGAACAAATTTTAAACAAAATTGGAAGCAATGCAGAAAAATTGTATTTATTTAGATAATAATGCTACTACCAAAGTCGATCCTGAAGTTGTAGAGGCGATGCTACCTTACTTGACGGATTATTATGGTAATCCCTCTAGTATGCACAGCTTTGGCGGGCAAGTAAAAAAAGCAGTTAACAAAGCACATGAACAAGTTGCTGCTCTCCTTGGCGCTGATGCATCAGAAATTATCTTCACGAGTGGTGGTACAGAGGGAGATAACGCCGCTATTCGCGCTGCACTGTTGGCACAACCAGACAAGCGACACATTATCACAACCCAGGTAGAACACCCAGCAGTACTAAGTCTGTGCAAACAGCTAGAAAATCAAGGTTACAGTGTTACCTATCTATCAGTAAATCACGAAGGGCAGTTAGACCTAAATGAACTAGAAGCTGCGCTCACTGGTAACACCGCCTTAGTCAGCATTATGTATGCTAACAACGAAACTGGGGTAGTTTTCCCGATTGAGCAGATAGGTCTTAGAGTTAAAGAAAGCGGCGCTCTCTTCCATGTGGACGCGGTGCAAGCAGTCGGTAAAATTCCGATGAACATGAAGACTAGCACCATTGATATGTTAACCATGTCTGGTCACAAAATTCATGCACCCAAAGGAATTGGTGCTTTATATGTGCGACGTGGTGTGAGATTTCGTCCTATGCTCATCGGCGGTGGACAGCAACGTGGTAGAAGGGCGGGAACAGAAAACGTTCCAGGAGTTGTAGCCCTTGGTAAAGCTGCCGAATTAGAATTATTACATTTAGAAGAAGCGACAACTAGAGAAAGAAAACTGCGCGATCGCTTAGAACAAACTATTATTGCAACTATTCCCGACTGCCAAGTCAACGGTCATCCTACGCAGAGATTGCCCAACACCACCAACATTGGCTTTAAGTACATTGAAGGTGAAGCAATTCTCCTGCACCTGAATAAATACGGCATCTGTGCCTCATCCGGTTCTGCTTGCAGTTCTGGCTCTTTGGAACCTTCCCACGTTTTAAGAGCAATGGGTTTACCCTACACAATTTTGCACGGTTCCATTCGCTTCAGCCTTTGTCGTTATACCACAGACGCCGAAATTAATGCTGTGCTAGCAGTAATGCCTGGTATTATTGAACACCTACGCGCCCTCTCACCCTTCAAGAATGACGAAGCAAGTTGGCTGCAACAAAGAGATGGGGAGATGGGGAGATGGGGAGATGGGGAGAAAAACAAATCCCTCGTTGCTAATTAAAACATCTCTAATCCAAAATCTAAAATCCAAAATCGGCTATGTGGGACTATACAGATAAAGTATTGGAACTGTTCTACAATCCCCAACATCAGGGAGTAATAGAAGACAAGGGTGAACCAGGAATTAAAGTTGCTGTTGGTGATGTGGGTAGCATTGCTTGCGGAGACGCCCTGAGACTGCACCTGAAAGTTGAGGAAAATACAGAGAAAATCATTGATGCTCGTTTTCAAACTTTTGGTTGTACCAGTGCGATCGCTTCATCTGAAGCTCTGGTAGAACTAATCAAGGGTAAAACTTTAGATGAAGCCCTTAAGGTTACTAATAAAGAAATTGCTAATTACTTGGGTGGTTTACCGGAAGCAAAAATGCATTGCTCGGTAATGGGACAAGAAGCGCTAGAAGCAGCTATTTATAATTACCGTGGCATACCCCTAGACACTCATGAAGATGATGACGAAGGAGTTTTAGTTTGTACTTGCTTTGGCATTAGTGATGCCAAAATCAAACGGGTGATTATTGAAAATAACCTCACCACCGCCGAAGAAGTGACAAATTACGTCAAAGCTGGCGGCGGATGTGGATCATGTCTAGCAAGTATTGATGACATCATTGCATCTGTGCAAAAAGAAAAAGCATCTGCCACTCCTGTAAGTAATTCCCTCAATCAGACCAATGGTAAGTCAGCCGTAAAACCACTGACACCAGTGCAAAAAATTGCACTCATTCAAAAAGTATTAGATGAAGAAGTCAGACCCGTTTTGATCGCCGACGGGGGAGATGTAGAACTGTTCGACGTCGAAGGCGATCGCGTGAAAGTGATCCTGCAAGGTGCTTGTGGTTCCTGTTCAAGCAGCACAGCCACATTAAAAATAGCAATTGAATCTAGACTACGCGATCGCGTGAGCAAATATCTTGTAGTTGAAGCAGTTTAGTAATTAGTTCCTAGTTAGTAGTTACTGGTTAGTAGTAAACAACAACCAACAAACAACAAACACCAAAATTATGACAACCATTTTTGCCATAGAGCGAGCACCACCGTTGGTGACGTTCTATGAAGCGGTCACTGCTGACCCAACTAAAGTGAACCTAAACACAAATCCTCTAGACCCACCAAACCAACCAATAGCAGGAGAATAATTAATCATGACTGAGAATATCAGACAGATCGCTTTCTACGGTAAAGGCGGTATCGGTAAGTCTACAACTTCTCAAAATACCCTTGCCGCTATGGCAGAAATGGGTCAGCGGATTATGATTGTGGGATGCGACCCCAAGGCTGACTCTACACGTTTGATGCTCCACAGTAAAGCTCAAACCACTGTGCTGCACTTAGCAGCAGAAAGAGGTGCAGTAGAAGACTTAGAACTCGAAGAAGTAATGTTAACCGGTTTCCGTGGTGTGAAGTGCGTGGAATCTGGTGGTCCCGAGCCTGGTGTAGGTTGCGCTGGTCGTGGTATCATCACCGCCATCAACTTCTTGGAAGAAAACGGTGCTTACCAAGACTTAGACTTCGTATCCTACGACGTATTGGGTGACGTTGTATGTGGTGGTTTCGCTATGCCTATCCGTGAAGGTAAGGCTCAAGAAATCTACATCGTTACCTCCGGTGAAATGATGGCGATGTACGCTGCAAACAACATCGCTCGCGGTATTCTGAAGTATGCTCACTCTGGTGGTGTACGCTTAGGTGGTTTGATTTGTAACAGCCGTAAAGTTGACCGGGAAGCTGAACTGATCGAAAACTTGGCTGAAAGACTCAACACCCAGATGATCCACTTCGTACCTCGTGACAACATCGTTCAACACGCTGAGTTGCGTCGTATGACCGTTAACGAGTACGCACCCGACAGCAACCAATCTCAGGAATACCGTGCATTAGCTAAGAAAATCATCAACAACACCAAACTCACCATTCCAACTCCTATGGAAATGGATGAATTGGAAGCTCTATTAATTGAATACGGTATCCTTGACGACGATACCAAGCACGCAGATATCATCGGCAAACCAGCTGAAGCTTCTGCTAAATAAGTAATGCCGTAGTCAAAGGAGACACGGAGATGCAGAGACATGGAGTATTTCTCCCCATCTCCCCATCTCCCCTTTCTCCCATTCCTCCCTTCTATACCTGCAATTACCCGTACCCATAAGTCTAACCGAGGCAGACTATGACACCTCCAGAAAACAAGAACCTCATAGAAGAACATAAAGAACTAATTAAAGAAGTTCTCCAAGCATACCCAGAAAAATCTCGCAAAAAGCGCGAAAAACACCTCAACGTTCACGAAGAAGGCAAATCCGACTGCGGCGTTAAGTCTAACATCAAATCCGTTCCTGGTGTGATGACCGCTCGTGGTTGTGCCTATGCAGGTTCCAAAGGTGTGGTTTGGGGCCCAATTAAGGACATGGTTCACATCAGCCACGGTCCTGTTGGTTGCGGTTACTGGTCTTGGTCTGGTCGTCGTAACTACTATGTTGGTAAAACAGGTGTTGACTCCTTCGGCACCATGCACTTCACCTCCGACTTCCAAGAACGTGATATCGTCTTCGGTGGTGACAAGAAACTGGCCAAAATTATTCAAGAAATTGAAGAACTCTTCCCTCTCAACCGTGGTATCAGTGTTCAGTCTGAATGTCCTATTGGTTTGATTGGAGATGACATCGAAGCTGTAGCTAAGAAAGCTGCCAAAGAAATTAATAAGCCTGTTGTACCTGTACGTTGTGAAGGTTTCCGGGGTGTATCTCAGTCTTTAGGACACCACATCGCTAACGATGCGATCCGTGACCACATGTTCCCTCGCTTTGACAAAGCGAAGAAGGAAAACACACTCACCATTGAACCTGGCCCCTACGATGTCGCCCTGATTGGTGACTACAACATCGGTGGTGATGCTTGGGCAAGCCGCATGTTACTAGAAGAAATGGGCTTACGTGTTGTGGCTCAGTGGTCTGGTGATGGTACTGTTAACGAATTAGTCAACGGTCTGGCAGCTAAATTAGTTCTGATTCACTGCTACCGTTCCATGAACTACATCTGCCGGGCTTTGGAAGAAGCTTACGGTATGCCTTGGATGGAGTTTAACTTCTTCGGTCCTACCAAGATTGCCGCATCTCTGCGTGAGATTGCTGCTAAATTTGACTCTAAAATCCAAGAAAACGCAGAGAAGGTTATCGCTAAGTATACCCCAATCATGAATGCGGTAGTCGAGAAGTACCGCCCCCGCCTCGAAGGTAACACCGTGATGTTATACGTTGGCGGTCTGCGTCCTCGTCACGTTGTGCCTGCTTTTGAAGACCTGGGTATCAAAGTTATCGGTACTGGCTACGAATTTGCTCACAACGATGACTACAAGCGCACTACCCACTACATCGACAACGCCACCATTATTTACGACGACGTTACCGCCTACGAATTCGAGGAATTCGTTAAAGCTAAGAAACCAAGCCTAGTTGCCTCTGGTATTAAAGAGAAGTATGTATTCCAGAAGATGGGCTTACCTTTCCGCCAAATGCACTCTTGGGATTACTCCGGACCTTATCACGGTTACGACGGTTTCGCTGTCTTCGCCCGCGACATGGATATAGCACTCAATAGCCCAACTTGGGGATTAATTGATGCTCCTTGGAACAAGAAAGAAGCTAAGGCCAAAGTTGCCTAAAAAAAGTCTGAGGACTAGGGATTAGGGAGTGGGGATTAGGAATTAGGTTAGAATTCTTCCCCAATTCCCATTCCCCGATTCCCGATCACCAATCCCTGGTCTGCGTGTAAACACCATTCCATTACCCACCCAGCAAGCAAAAGAGATACAAAAATGCCACAGAATCCTGACAAAATTGTAGACCACGTAGACCTATTTAAACAATCAGAGTACACTGAACTCTTCAAGAAGAAGCACGAACAATTTGAAGGCGCACACTCTGACGCAGAAGTAGAACGCGTTTCCGAATGGACAAAAAGCTGGGACTACCGTGAAAAGAACTTTGCTCGCGAAGCACTAACAGTTAACCCAGCCAAAGGTTGTCAACCCGTAGGTGCAATGTTTGCAGCCCTCGGCTTTGAAGGAACTCTTCCCTTTGTCCAAGGTTCTCAAGGTTGCGTTGCATACTTCCGTACTCACCTCAGCCGTCACTACAAAGAACCCTGCTCTGCTGTTTCTTCTTCTATGACAGAAGACGCAGCCGTGTTTGGTGGCTTGAATAACATGATTGAAGGTTTGCAAGTTTCTTACCAACTTTACAAACCAAAAATGATTGCTGTTTGCACCACTTGTATGGCTGAGGTTATCGGTGATGACTTGGGTGCATTTATCACCAACGCTAAGAATGCTGGTTCTATTCCCAAAGATTTTCCCGTACCCTTTGCTCACACCCCCAGCTTTGTTGGTTCCCACATCACTGGTTACGACAACATGATGAAGGGAATTCTATCTTACCTAAGTGAAGGTAAGAAGAAAGACCAAACTAACGGCAAAATCAACTTCATCCCTGGCTTCGACACCTACGTAGGTAACAACCGCGAACTCAAGCGGATGCTGGGTTTGATGGACATAGACTACACAATTCTTTCTGATAGCAGTGATTACTTTGATTCACCTAATAATGGTGAATACGAAATGTACCCAGGTGGTACTAAGTTAGAAGATGCTGCTGAAGCTTGCAACGCCGAAGCTACTGTTGCTCTGCAAGCTTACACCACTCCCAAGACTCGTGAATACATTGAAACCAAGTGGAATCAAAAAACTAAGGTCTTACGTCCCTTCGGTGTCAAGGGTACTGATGAATTTTTGATGACACTGTCAGAAATGACTGGTAAACCCATCCCCCAAGAATTAGAAATCGAACGCGGTCGCTTAGTTGACGCCATGACCGATTCCTACGCTTGGATTCATGGCAAGAAGTTTGCAATCTATGGCGAACCAGACCTAATTATCAGTGTTGTTAGTTTCTTGTTGGAATTGGGTGCTGAACCAGTACATATTCTTTGCCACAACGGTGACGAAGTATTCAAGAAAGAATTGCAAGCTATTCTTGATGATAGTCCCTTCGGTAAGCAAGCGACTATCTGGCTTGGTAAAGACCTGTGGCATTTCCGTAGCTTGTTGTTCACCGAACCTGTAGACTTCTTTGTTGGTAATTCCTACGGTAAGTACCTGTGGCGTGATACCAAGATCCCAATGGTACGGATTGGTTATCCAATCTTCGATCGCCACCACTTACACCGCTATTCAACTATCGGTTATCAAGGTGGTATTAACCTCCTCAACTGGGTTGTCAACACCATTCTTGATGAAATGGATCGTAACACCAACATTACTGGTGTAACCGATATTTCCTTTGACTTGATTCGTTAAGAATCTCATCAACTCGCGGTGTGCCAATGAAGTAAAAAGTTAAAAGTGAAAACTCTAAAGATTATTCTTTTAACTTTTTACTTTTTCCTTTTTACTTTTTCCTCAAAATAGAATTATGGAATCGATCAATCACACTCATGCTCACCCTAATTATCACCCGCCTAATGATCAAAAATCTGGCGGTTTTGATCTTCTACGTCCATTACGTCGATTAGTAGATAGCATCCAAATCAAAAATTATCGTCTGGCTCATTTAATTTGCCAAATTATTCCTTGCTGTTGTCCTTTTCAGCGAGATATTCACTTGTTTGGGCGTATTTTCCACGTTCCTGCGCTCTGTAAACTCAATCCTTTATATGATAATTTTGTAGGATTGCGTTTTCGAGCATTATCTTACCTCAGCGATGAATGTGGAGAAGATGTCTCGAAATATATTTGCTAGTCGTTACAAATTACTCATTATTAATACTCATTATCCATTACTAATTAGTTAGTGGTTATTGGTTAGTAGTTAGTGGGGAAACAATCAACAAAACAACGATGAACTACTAACTACTGTCTACTAACTAATGTACGGGCGAAGCATTTGTATGGGTATCTTGAATTCAAAACGAAATATTTTCGTACAAATGCTTCGCCCCTACTACTAAAAATTCATCCAGCGCGAGGAAAGAGATGATAATCACCCAAGGCAAAATCAACGAGCTGCTCTCTGAGCCAGGATGCGAACATAATCATCACAAAAACGGTGAAAAGAAAAATAAGTCTTGCACGCAACAAGCTCAACCTGGAGCTGCTCAAGGGGGTTGTGCCTTTGATGGTGCAATGATTGCCCTTGTACCTATTACTGATGCTGCTCATTTAGTTCACGGGCCGATCGCCTGCGCTGGTAATTCCTGGGGTAGTCGTGGTAGCCTATCTTCTGGCCCTCAACTTTACAAATTTGGCTTCACCACCGATTTGAGTGAGAATGATGTCATCTTCGGTGGTGAAAAAAAGCTTTATAAAGCCATCCTCGACATTCATAAACGCTACAATCCCCAGGCAGTTTTTGTTTACTCCACCTGTGTTACCGCCCTCATAGGCGAGGATATGGATGCAGTCTGCAAAGCCGCTACAAAGAAAATCGGTATTCCTGTTATTCCCGTTAATTCACCAGGATTTGTTGGTAGTAAAAATCTTGGCAATCGCATCGGTGGAGAAGCTTTACTAGAATATGTCGTTGGCACTGAAGAACCAGAATACACCACACCCTACGACATTAACCTCATCGGTGAATATAACATCGCTGGTGAAATGTGGAATGTATTACCGTTATTCAAGAAATTAGGCATTCGTGTTTTAGCTAAAATTACAGGTGATGCTCGTTACAAAGAAGTTTGCAGCGCCCATCGTGCCAAGCTTAACGTGATGATTTGCTCTAAAGCTTTAATCAACATGGCGCGGAAAATGGAGGAACGTTACGGCATCCCCTACATCGAAGAGTCTTTCTACGGCGTAGAAGACATGAGTCGCTGTCTGCGGAATATTGCGGCAAAATTGGGCGACCCGGATTTGCAAGCACGGACAGAAAAGCTGATTGCCGAAGAAACAGCCACCCTGGATGCTAAACTTGCTCCCTATCGCGATCGCCTCAAGGGGAAACGTGTTGTCCTTTATACCGGAGGCGTAAAAAGCTGGTCAATTATCTCCGCAGCGAAAGACTTGGGTATGGAAGTTGTTGCTACCAGTACCAAGAAAAGTACTGAGGAAGATAAAGCCCGGATCAAGCAGTTACTCGGCAAAGACGGCATTACTCTAGAAAAAGGTAATCCCCAGGAAATTCTACGGGTGATTAATGAAACTAACGCAGAGATGCTCATTGCTGGCGGTCGTAACCAATACACCGCCCTGAAAGCCCGGATTCCTTTTCTCGACATCAATCAAGAACGCCACCACGCCTACGCAGGTTATAGCGGGATGGTAGAAATGGCAAGGGAATTAGATGAAGCCCTCTACAGCCCTGTGTGGAAACAAGTCCGCAAACCAGCACCTTGGGAAGATGACTCAGAGACACGGGGACAAGGAGATACAGGAAAGTTCTCCTCCTCAACCCACTTGCCCATCTCTGTATCTTTTGAGGAGGAAGACTACTAATGGCGAAAGTTGTCACTCCTAACAAGCCAGTTATAGTTAATCCTCTCAAGCAAAGTCAGACTTTAGGTGCAGCCCTAGCCTTTTTGGGTTTGAAAGGGATGATGCCTTTACTCCACGGTTCCCAGGGTTGTACAGCTTTTGCGAAAGTGATATTGGTGCGGCATTTCCGGGAAGCGATACCCCTTTCCACGACAGCGATGACGGAAGTCAGCACTATCTTGGGTGGTGAGGAAAATGTGGAACAAGCAATTCTGACTTTGGTGCAGAAGTCTCAGCCGGAAATTATTGGTTTGTGTACAACTGGACTAACGGAAACCAGAGGGGATGATATGGACGGCATTCTCAAGGATTTCCGTAAACGTCATCCGGAATTGGATGAATTACCAATTGTACTTGTCTCCTCACCAGATTTTAAAGGCGCACTGCAAGATGGGTTTGCGGCGGCGGTAGAAAGTATTGTCAAAGAGGTTCCCCAAGCAGGGGAACCAAAGGCACAACAGGTGACAATTTTGATGAGTTCCGCCTTCACACCAGGGGATGTGCAACAAATCAAGGAAATTGTCAGCACTTTTGGATTGATACCAATTGTAGTCCCTGACCTTTCGGCTTCTTTAGATGGTCACTTGGATGACTCCTACAGTCCGATTACCGGGGGTGGGACAACTTTAGTACAACTACATAAAGTTGGTAGTTCTGTTTATACCCTAGCGCTGGGTGAAAGTATGCGGGGTGCAGCCAAAATTTTAGAACAAAAGTTTGGCACACCTTACGAAGTGTTTACCGAACTGACTGGATTAGAAGCGGTAGACAGATTTATGCAGTTTTTGGCAAATTTGAGTGGAACAGCAGTTCCAGAGAAATATCGCCGTCAACGTCGCCAACTGCAAGATGCGATGTTGGATACTCATTTTTACTTTGGTAGGAAAAGGGTGTCCTTGGCGCTGGAACCGGATTTACTTTGGTCAACAGTATATTTTCTGCAATCAATGGGTGCGGAAATTCAAGCTGCTGTCACCACAACGCGATCGCCACTATTGGAAAAACTGCCCATCGATAGCGTCACCATCGGTGATTTTGAAGACTTTGAAAACTTAGCTGTTGCTTCGGACTTGCTGATTGGTAATTCCCATACGAATGCGATCGCTAAACGTTTAGGAATTCCCCTGTATCGCCAAGGTATCCCCATTTTTGATCGTTTAGGTAACGGTCAATTTACCAAAGTAGGCTACCGCGGCACTATGGAACTCTTATTTGATATCGGGAACCTCTTTTTACATGCAGAGGAAACGAAAGTCAGAGATAGAGATGTGCAGGGGGATTAGGGAAATAGGGGGAGTGTGGGGAGTCAACCACTAACTACTAACCACTAACAAATAAAAATGAAAATAGCCTTCACAACTAGTGATCAAGTTCATGTTAATGCTCATTTTGGTTGGGCAAAGATGATTGATGTTTATGAAGTTTCCCAAGATGGTTATCAATTTGTAGAAACTATCAAATTTAATGGAAACCTCAAAGAAGATGGTAACGAGGATAAACTCGTCCCCAAACTCAATGCATTAAAAGAATGCACAATTGTGTATGTTGCGGCAATTGGTAGCAGTGCTGCTGCCAAATTACTTAAAACAGGTGTCACTCCAATTAAAGCGCGTTCAGAGCAAGATGAAATTGCTGATGTGTTAAATAAATTAGTCGAAACTCTCAAAGGTAGTCCACCACCTTGGTTACGAAAAGCATTGCAGCAAAAAAATCTGAATTTTGATGAATTAGAACTGGAAGAAGAAACAACTGTATGAGTACAACTAATAGTGTCAACGGAACCGCCCCGAATCAAGTTGTAAATTCGCCTTTTTTGAAAGCGATCGTCCAACAAATTCGTGGTCAAGATAGTTACGGTGTGTACCGCAATTGGTCAGATGAATTAATCCTTAAACCCTTTATAGTTAGCAAACAAAAGAAACGCGAAATTTCTGTAGAGGGTGAGGTTGACCCAGTAACAATTGGGCGAATAATGGCATTTTATCGTGCTGTCGCTGCTCGAATTGAACAAGAGACTGGTTTGTTGTCTCAGGTTGTAGTTGATTTGAGTCACGAAGGATTTGGTTGGGCATTGGTTTTTTCTGGTCGCCTTTTATTGGCAGTAAAAACATTACGAGATGCTCATCGTTTTGGTTTTGAATCACTAGAAAAAGTAGCAGAAGAGGGAGAAAAGCTAGTTCAAAAAGGTGTGGAACTAGCTCAAAAATTCCCTGAAGTGGGAAGATTGTAATTTTGTCAATAGTCAATGGTCAATTTTCAAGAATAACCACTAACCAACAACAACCAACAAACAACAACCAACAAATGAAGGTTGAAGAACTAAGAACTCAAATCAAACGCCTCAATAGTAAAGCAGGCCAAATGAAAATGGATCTGCATGATTTGGCAGAGGGACTGCCAACAGATTATCAAAAAATCATGGATGTTGCCGCTGCCACTTATGAAATTTATCGTCAGTTGGATGAACTAAAGCAACAACTCAAAATTATGGAGCAAGGGCAATGAGTGAAGATTGGCATAAATTCCAAAAGCTTACACAAGCAGAAGAATATTTTGATTTTTTTGGATTACCTTATGACCAAAAAGTTGTAAGTGTAAATCGTCTACATATTTTGAAAAAATTCTCCCAATCTATTCAAGAAATTGATGAGAATTATACTGACCTTAGTTCAGAAGATAGATTAAATAAATATTGTGAGGCTTTGCAAAAAGCTTATCAGGTTTTTCTGGAATCCACACCTCAAGAACAAAAGCTGTTCAAAGTATTTAAACAGAAGCCTAAAAATGTAGTCACGCTGACAGAAATCACTTCTGATTAGGAGGTAAAAAGTGATAGACCTAACGCCTACCGAGTTAGAACGTTACCGTCGCCAAATGATGCTCCCAAATTTTGGCGAAGTAGCGCAGAAGCGTCTCAAGTCAGCAACTGTTCTGGTGACAGGTGTGGGAGGATTAGGTGGTACGGCAGCGCTTTACCTTGCAGTAGCAGGCGTTGGTCGGTTGATCCTAGTCCGGGGTGGTGACTTGCGACTAGATGATATGAATCGTCAAATTTTGATGACGCACGATTGGGTTGGTCAGCCAAGAGTTTTCAAGGCAAAGGAAACTCTCGAAGCCATCAATCCTGATGTCAAAGTGGAAGCGGTTCATGAGTATATTAATCAAGGGAATGTTGACTCCTTGGTGCAATCTGCTGATATGGCACTAGACTGCGCCCATAATTTTACGGAACGCGATTTGCTAAATGCAGCTTGTGTACGTTGGCGTAAGCCAATGGTAGAAGCAGCAATGGACGGGATGGAGGCTTACCTGACTACGATTATTCCTGGTGTAACGCCTTGTTTATCTTGCCTATTTCCAGAGAAACCAGACTGGGATAGACGCGGGTTTGCAGTTTTAGGTGCTGTATCGGGTACTCTTGCTTGTTTGACGGCTTTGGAAGCAATCAAGCTGATAACTGGTTATAGTCAACCTTTGTTATCGCAACTACTGACAATGGATTTGACCCGCATGGAATTTGCTAAGCGCCGTTCTTATCGCGATCGCTGCTGTCCAGTATGCGGTAACAATGCACCTTGGAGATACTTGCAATCAAAATCCACAGTCATTAGTCATTAATAAATTGTTGTTTGTTGTTTGTTCTTTGTTATTTGGAACAACTAACAATCAACTACCAACTAGCAACAAACAACAAATTTTGAAAAGTCAGGAGGTCTAATGACTGTTACTTTGACAGAAAAAGCAGAATTTCGTCTACGGGCATTTTTGGCGGGTTCTGCTCCCGATACCAATGGCGCCACAAAAGGCATCCGCATATCTGTTAAAGATGGTGGTTGCAGTGGGTATGAATATGCGATGGATGTCACTAGTCAACCAAAACCAGACGATCTAGTCATTCAGCAAGGTAAAGTTATTCTTTACGTTGATGCGAAAAGCGCGCCATTACTTGAAGGAATTGTCATCGATTTTATTGATGGTGTAATGGAAGGCGGCTTTAAGTTTATCAACCCTAATGCAACAGAAACTTGCGGTTGTGGCAAATCATTTAAAACGGGTGATTGCTCATCAGCAGGTGTACCTTGCAGCTAATTAATGAATGTTGTTTGTTCTTTGTTGTTTGTTGTTTGGAACGAACAACTAATAACTAACAACTAACAACTAAATTTTTTTGAGGAGAACACAAAAATGGCTACCTACCAAGTAAGATTAATCAACAAAAAAGAAGACCTCGACGCCACAATTGAAGTTGATGAAGATACTACTATCCTAGAAGCAGCAGAAGAAAACGGCATTGACTTACCCTTCTCTTGTCACTCTGGCTCTTGCTCTAGCTGCGTTGGTAAGATAGTTGAAGGTGAAGTAGATCAGTCTGAGCAAATTTTCTTAGATGATGAGCAGGTGTCCAAAGGATTCGCATTACTTTGTGTTACCTATCCTCGTTCTAATTGCACTATTAAAACTCATCAAGAACCCTATCTTGTCTAAACCTCTCATTTTTTTATTTCCTTTATTTTTCTTTCCTTAGCTATTTTGAGGTCATAGCTATTACATAGTTATGACTTCTTTATTCAGAAAAATAAATTTTTTATACTTACTTAAGTGATCTGTTCATAACAATTATTTTTCAAATACTATTGTTAATTATAAGATAACGTGATTTTATATGTTTTGGTTGATTCTTTAGTTTTATTTTACAAATAACTTAAATATCTAGTATTTAAACACTACTAACTACTAACTAATGTAGAGACGTGCCATGGCACGTCTGGTACAACAACCAACAACCCTACCCTTACCTTAAGCCACTTCGTGTCTACGGGTTCGCCAGTCCCCCTACCCTTACCTTAAGCCACTACCTGCGGAAGCCGCTTCGCGTCTACGTGTCTACGTGACGGAGACCGCCTTTTTGGGGGGCTGGTCTCACCAACAACCAACAATCAACAACCAACAACCAACAATCAACAACCAACAACTAACCACTAACTAGTAAATGTTTAACGGTTTTAGCGTTACTGGTTCTTCATTAGAATTACTGAAAATAGGAGAAAAAGGAATTATTCAGTTCTGTAACACTCAGGACGTAAACCTTCTCAATCAAGTGATATCTTTGGGTCTAACTCCAGGAACATACTTGACTGTAGAAAAGCAATTTCCTAACTTTGTTATCAACGTTAGACAACGAAGATTAGCGATTAGTAAGGAAATTGCTCGTAAAATTTATGTCCGAATTGTGAATAGGTAATTATATGTTTGTTATTAATTAGGTTATTGGTTGATTTTTAATTATTTTTAGAATATTTAGATATTGCACTTCAACTTGAGTACGCTTGGAACTTTAGTTCCAAGCTTATAGCAAAAGTCCATTTTAACGGACTAAATAATACGTAGATACGCCTTCTACTATATTTTCAAGACAGTCATTCACGGGAAAATCTCCACAAGCAAATATGGAAATATGACTTTTCCTACACCCCAACACCCTTACACCCCCACACCTATTTAATAAAAATATGACTGGGAACACCGTCACGCGCTACTATCACAACTTTTTACAAGTCGTTCAGAGTTACTATCAACTCACAAAACCCCGAATTATTCCTCTGCTATTGATTACGACAGCTGCTAGTATGTCGATCGCATCTGAGGGAAAATTAGATCCAATATTGCTACTAGTAACTTTGGCTGGTGGTAGTTTTGCTGCTGCTAGCGCTCAAACTTTTAATTGCGTCTATGATCGCGATATTGATTATGAAATGGAACGCACGCGCCATCGTCCTTTACCTTCTGGTCGTGTCCAACCTACTCATGCTTTAATATTTGCGATCACTTTAGCTTGTATTTCTTTTACATTGCTGACAGTCTTTGTAAATTTGCTCAGTGCTTTACTAGCAATGTCGGGGATTTTATTTTATGTAGGCGTCTACACTCATTTACTCAAACGTCACACACGGCTGAACATTGTTATTGGTGGTGCAGCTGGGGCTGTTCCCATGTTGGTGGGTTGGGCAGCAGTCACTGGTACACTGAGTTGGACAGCGTGGTTATTATTTGCGATCGTTTTTTTGTGGACACCTCCCCATTTTTGGGCGTTAGCCTTGATGATTAGCGAAGATTATGCCAAGGTAGGTGTACCCATGCTGCCTGTGGTTACTGATAATATCACCGCCGCCCGGCAAATTTGGGTATATACTTTAATGCTTGTCCCTGCTACGTTTTTGTTGATCGACCCTCTACAAGCAGTAGGTACTGTCTATGGCTGTATAGCCTTTATTATGGGAGCTATCTTTATTAAAAAAGCCTGGGCACTTTTGCAAGATTCAGAGAATAAACAATCAGCGCGATCGCTTTTTCTTTACTCTATTCTTTACATGATGTTGTTGTGTGCTGCTATGGTAGTTGATAGTTTACCGATTACCCACAATTTCACTCAAGTAATGATACAATTAGTTAATTGAATTGTGTTTTTTGTTGGTTGTTATTAGTTGTTTGTTTTGACAATCAACCACTAACCACCAACAAACAACTAAGTATTTTTTAATCAACAGCAACTATCACATCTGTTGCTTTCACCACAGCATAAGCTTCTTTACCTTCAGCTAGCTGCAAACTATCTGCTGAAGCTTTTGTAATAATAGCAGTTACTTCTACTCCAGGTGCTAATTCTAATGTCACTTCAGTATTTACAGACCCTGGTACGACTTTTTTCACAGTAGCTTTTAGAGTATTACGAGCGCTGATTTTCATCTTTTTGTATCTTTGGTTATTTGACTCATTTATGTTATCTATTTAAGAGAACTTGTATGTATTTCTTTAGATTTTTTTTATAAAGTATTTTTTATACTTAATTTAATTTCTAAATATATTGTTGCTTGTACCCAACTATATACCTACAGAAAGGGTATTTCGTAGATTAATTTAACTACAATTTTTCACTCTGTGTATTTACATTTTATAAAAATTCTATTAACTCATATCTTGCACCTCACCGTACAACCCCAGGTTAAGTAAAAAGATGCGCGATAAAGATACTTCACTTTTATAGGTTTTTGTCGTTAAATCAAGGCTTTCGCTTTTTTACTGAGTAATAAAGTTACATCAATTTTTCTTGGTGCAAAATGTGAGTTAACAATTAACTGCCGATACAATTAAATTTTCACGCTTTATTTAAATAATATACAGACAAATAAATTATGTTAATTTATTAGACAAAAAATTAGTAGATACTGAAATCATACCTAAATAAATTAGAGATTGTCTAAAATTATTGTCTCTTATTAAAAATATGACAATGTTAGATTTATTGCAAAAGACAACACAAGTTACAAGGGGAAGGGTCAAAGGAATTTTAAAACCCTCGCCTTGGCTCTTTAAGCTTTTACCAAAATCTTAAGTCAATATTGCAAGATTTCTACAGAAAGGGAACCTGTCATTCAAGGTGAATTACTTGGCATTATTTCTGTCACCGACATTATTACCAAAGGTGACTTCCTGGAAAAACCCAAATTAGCTTTCTTGCAAAAAGAACTTCAAAAAGCCATATCGAATGCTCGCTCAATTTCCAGTAACTACGGCGCGGATTCCAAAAAAGTTGTAGAAGCTTGGGATTTTGTAGACGAACTCGAAGCAGAAGCATGTTTTTATGGCGCACCCAAGTTAGAAAAATCAACGAGACAACTATTCTCTAATGGACGTCATCCCGTGAGCGTAGTTCACTAAGTATAAACTATGTAGCTATTATGAGGTGCGTTAACGCGGTGTAACGCACCCTACAAATTTAATATTTACTTTATTAATTATCTTTTAGTGTAATTATCTTTGAAAACTTTTCTCAAAACTATTTTTATAAATTAATAGTCAGTTTTTATAAGCAAAAGGCTTTTTACTGAGCTTACTAAGGTGTAGTTTTCAAAATAGACAGTGTAGCATTTTGCTTCTATGATTTAGAACTTGAGAATTATTTTCTAACACGTATATAAAAAATCATTGATATTAAGTTAGAGATTAATATTTTACCCAGCAATAGTATCAATGGATTCTTTTTTTTAATTATTTATGTTTATTATAAATCTAGCTGGAACTATAAAAGGTTGAAGTATTGCTTTGTAGATAGAAAATATCAATCATCTAAGTAAAGTTACTGCTTCAGCTTTAATCCAGACAAAAACCTAAAATAATTTTTAATTTTCACGTCATTACAACGAACCTAATCCTTCGATCTCCTTCTCCTACAACATAGGAAAGGGGTAATGTAAAAATTGGATTTGTTAGCCTCTTTCAGCATATGAAAAAGATTTAACAAGAGGTAAGCTATATCCTTAAAACTCACGTTAATATTAATACATTTACTCTTATTAATCTAGGAATTACTGGAGGTTTTAATGTAACCAGCTAGACTAATAAAAACTGTACTTTCAAGCATTGTAAGTGTAAATTATATATAGTCATTAAGGGAGAAAGAGATGAATAAGGAATTTTTACCAAAGGATGATTCCCACCCTCTTCAGCTAACTTCAGCAGACATTATATTGCGCCAACAACTAGAAAATTCTATTAGTAGTTATTTTTTTAATGCTTGCGATCGCACTATTCAAAATTTATTATCTAGTTGTCGTTGGTACATTCTTAGTCATGCGAATGCTTTGACTTTAGTAGTCGAATGTCCCGACCAAATTACTAACTGGCGTGTTCTGCAAAAAATTGTGCCAATGGCGGCAATTTTAGGCGACATTATTAGTAGCGCCAAAATTCGCATTTGTCCGCCCAAAAAAGAGGGAATGCCTTTTGAGATGAGAGTAGATGAGTTATCAGTTTATCGGGATATGGCGTAGTGGTTCTTAGTTGTTTGTTGGTTGTTGTTTGTTGATCGATAGACACTAACTACTAACCACTAACTCTCTACTGAATTATCGCTTTAATTTCTGCAAAAACCAGGTCAGCAGAATCTTTAACAGCAGGACTCAACTCCCAACCAAAATCAAGATTTGCCGCTTCAATTAAATAAACTATCACCTCTTGAGGAAAATCATTCTGAAAGATTTTTCTGCCTGCGGCTAAAGCATTATCCCAACGAAAATCATGCAAATTATAACTTGCTTCTGGCAGGGTCTCTAGTTCTTTTCCTGGAACTTTAAATACAGCGCCTGGTTCGGAACCTGTTGCACTTGCATCAATAATAATTAACTGTTTACAACCTCTTGCTTGAAACATCACTTCCATCCCAGCAGTACCACAATCATAAACTTGCACATGAGGATGGGGATGTTCAGCAAGATATTGCTGTAGGCGTTGAGCGACTATCACACCCACAGCATCATCATTGCGGTTGAGATTACCACAACCAATAATAGTTATTTGTCCTTGGTCATTTGTCATTTGTATTCCTAAAATTTGTAGTGACTGATTGAAAAATGAAGGTTTTAAATATCACATTATATTTCAAGTTGAGGCTGTGCAGCTTGAAGGAAAGCTTCTCTATAACATTTAATCTAAGGTTTTAACCCATGAATTTTGAGTGGGATAAACGAAAAAACGAACTTAATATTGACAAGCACGGTTTCGATTTTGCTGATGCTTATCGAGTCTTTGACTTGCCGATGGCGGTTGACCTTGATGAGCGCAACGATTATGGTGAAGATCGATGGATCGGAATTGGACTACTGGATGGACGTGTGGTGGTAGTTGTGTACACTGAGCCTAATGAAGCAACAATTCGTATAATTTCCTTAAGAAAAGCACTCTCACATGAAAGGAGGCGTTATGAGCAATACCTCAAAAACCGACTGGTCTAGAATTGACGCGATGACTGACGATGAAATTGACACATCAGATATTCCCCCTCTTACAGACGAATTCTTCTCCAAGGCAAAGTTACGAATGCCTGTATCGCCATTGGCTACAGTTACTATTCGTGTTGATTCTGAGACATTGGCATGGTTCGAATCAAAGGGTGAAGAAGCTGAACAGCATATGGCTGCTGCACTACGAATCTATGCAGAAGCACAAAAGAAGGCTGCTACCATGCGTCAATCAACATAACAAACCTATATTGTTTTAATTCACATCAGGTGGAAATTAAGAAAATAGAAACTTTACCTGATGGTTTTTTATTTACAAACAAAATATAGTCAGTATTATACCATTTTTTTAATAAAAAATTACTGCAAAATACTTTTATTGATCAACGAAAATTTTACATCAATACGTTATTAATAATAGTTCACTATTGACATTTAGCAATTGTAATTCTGATTAAAAAATACATTTTTTAGCTTTGTTTAAGAATATTATCGTTGTATGCTAATTATTAAGTTTTGAGTCTAAAAGTTAAACTAAATTCATCCTATCCTACAACCAAGCTAATTCTTAACTAACCGGATTTCGCCACGCAAAGATCATAACCAAATTGGTTAAGTATGAATGCTGGTAGTGACATTTATGGACGCCAATCTTGAAAATTGAGCTTATATGCAGCAGATATACCCAGGAGAATTTTATGCTTGAGTATCTAACGCGTTTGAACGACCACAATTTACCCTATCCAGATACGATTCATCCTATTGTTGTTCACTTTGTCATAGCAATGGTGTTGTTTGCCTTCTGCTGTGATGTGATAGGTTATTTTACCCGCAATTCCCGTCTGTTCGAGGTCAGCTGGTGGAATATGTGTCTTGCTACCGTCGCCATCTTTGTGGCGATCATTTTTGGTCAGTTTGAAGCAGGTTTGGCAAGACCTTATCATCTAGCCAAGTCAGTACTGAATATGCATACCCTGATTGGCTGGTCACTTTCAGGAATTATTGCTGCAATCACAGCTTGGCGTTATGTAATTCGTACGCGCAACCCCCAGAAATTACCCATTGGATATTTGGGAGTAGGACTACTACTAGTCACCATCGTTGGTATGCAAGTATATCTGGGAGATCAACTTGTTTGGGTGTATGGACTGCACACAGTACCAGTAGTTGAAGCAGTAAAGGATGGTATTTTGCGATGAACCCAGAACTAATTGATCAATTGGGAGCTAAACTAGGCGCAAACGGACTACCCTACACCATTCCTATTCATCCCAACTTAGTTCATCTGACATTGGGTCTGTTCATCATTGGGATTCTCTTTGATATTGTCGGTGTATTTTTCCCCCTACATAAATTTGTCTACAAATATTTAGCATTACCAGTTGAACGCGCAAACTTCTTTGATGTTGGCTGGTATAACATGCTGGCTTCAGCCATTATCACCTTTTTTACAGTAGCGGCAGGCTTTTACGAAATCATGCTTGCAGAAGCACCAGTAGATGTTAAAAGTGCCTGGGGTATGCAAGCAATGGAAACAATGCTGTGGCATGGTGTGGGTGGTGTTTTACTCTTAGCGCTAATCGTTGGTATGACTGTTTGGCGCGGATTCCAGCGCTTTATTTGGCGCAAAGACGAAGATAGACAAGTGCAGCTGAGTTATCTCGCTGTCGGAATGGCAATCATGTTTGTGATGTATATTCACGGCACATTGGGAGCGCAAATGGCTGCGGAATTCGGCATACATAACACCGCAGATCAATTGCTCAGAATCGGTCAAGACCTCAACGCAATTATAAAAGGTTAGTGGTTAGGGGCGAAGCATTTGTATGAGTATCTTTGTTAAAAACTATAGATCTTCGTACAAATGCTTCGCCCGTACAGTGGTTAGTAGTCAAGCAACAACCACCAACCAACCATCAACAACTAACAACCAACTCTTCTATTGCCATGAAAATCCAGAAATTACTCAAAATTCTCACCTTTGCAACGAGTGCGATCGCACTCACTACTACCAGTCTCTGGATTGGGAAACAGGCTTACTCCTGGCTTCCTCCCCAAGCGGCTGCGGAATCGCGACTTGTTGATGATTTGATTAGCTTCTTGGTAACACTCGGAGCATTTATCTTCCTGGGTGTCACCGGAACTCTGATGTATTCCGTAATTTTCCATCGGGCGAAGAAAGGTGAAATCGCTGATGGCCCACCAATCGAAGGAAATATCACCCTCGAAGTCGTCTGGACAGCCATCCCGATTATGCTGGTGCTGTGGATTGCTGGTTATAGCTACCAAATCTACGAGCAAATGGGAATTCAAGGCCCAAATGAACACGTCCACTTCCATATGCCGATGGGGATGGAATCAGCTTATGCAGCACCAAAAGACGCACCTGTTGACACCACCACTGAACCTGTAGAAAAAATCGACGTTCTTGCCAAACAATGGGCTTGGGTCTTCCACTATCCAGAAAAGAATGTCACCAGTAGCGAACTGCACCTACCTGCTAACAAAAGAGTGCGTTTAGCATTACAATCTGAAGACGTTCTGCATGGCTTATACGTACCAGCCTTTCGCCTCAAACAAGACATAGTTCCCAACCAAACTATAGACTTTGAATTCACCCCCATCCGGCTTGGTAAATATCAACTCACTGATTCTCAATACAGTGGTACATATTTTGCAACCATGCAAGCCGATGTTGTAGTTGAATCACCAGAAGATTACCAGCAGTGGCTGACCAAAGCTGCAACCCGCAAACCTTCTCCAGCCAAAAATCAGGCAGTTTCTGAATACGCTCAAGCAGATGGCTGGACAACCGTCGCCCCTGCTGCACCTCCTCTGGTTAATTATCCTGGCTAAAAGGAAAACAAAGCGATGACCAACATTACCATCGAAAGTATCGGTATCGCAGGTGAACAAACCCATCATCCCAGTCCCGATAACTGGAAACGATACTTCAGCTTTAGCACCGACCACAAGGTCATTGGTATTCAGTACCTTGTTACCTCATTTATCTTTTTCCTAGTTGGCGGTATCTTTGCAATGATACTGCGGGGAGAACTCATCACCCCAGAATCAGATTTAATTGACCGCACCATGTACAACGGTATGTTTACCATGCATGGTACAGTCATGCTGTTCCTGTGGACATTTCCATCCTTAGTTGGTATAGCTAACTACCTTGTACCCCTAATGATTGGGGCGCGGGATATGGCATTTCCTCGCCTCAACGCCGCCGCTTTTTGGATGGTTCCAGTCGTGGGAATTCTGTTGATGGCTAGCTTTTTTGTCCCTGGTGGGCCAGCCCAAGCTGGCTGGTGGTCTTACCCACCCGTCAGTCTCCAGAATCCCACAGGAAACTTAATTAACGGACAAGTCATCTGGTTGTTGGCAGTAGCCATCTCTGGTGTGTCTTCGATTATGGGGGCAGTCAACTTTGTTACTACGATTGTGAAGATGCGCGCCCCAGGCATGACCTTCTTTAGAATGCCCCTATTCGTTTGGGCAGTATTCAGCGCTCAAATTATCCAACTTTTCGGACTCCCAGCCCTGACAGCAGGGGCAGTCATGCTGTTACTTGACCTCACCGTTGGTACTGGCTTTTTTAACCCAGCCAATGGCGGAAATCCAGTCATGTTCCAGCACTACTTCTGGTTCTACTCCCACCCTGCTGTTTATGTGATTATTCTGCCCATCTTTGGGATTTTCTCAGAGATATTCCCGGTTTATGCTCGTAAGCCTTTATTTGGTTATAAAGTAGTCGCCGTTTCCTCAATCTTAATTGCTGTCGTGAGTGCGATCGTCTGGGTACACCACATGTATGTCAGTGGTACTCCTGGTTGGATGCGGATGATTTTCATGCTGACAACCATGTTTGTTTCTGTACCTACTGGTATTAAAGTATTTGCTTGGGTAGCAACAATTTGGGGCGGAAAATTGCGCCTCACTACACCCATGTTGTTTGCCTTGGGTGGATTAGTGTTGTTTGTCTTCGCCGGAATTACAGGCATCATGCTTTCTTCCGTGCCTGTGGATGTTCATGTCAACAATACTTACTTTGTTGTTGGTCACTTTCACTACGTTCTTTACGGAACAGTAACTATGGGGATGTATGCAGCCATCTACCATTGGTTCCCCAAGATGACAGGCAAAATGTACTACGAAGGTTTGGGTAAGTTGCATTTTTGGTTAGCTTTCATTGGTACTAACCTCAACTTCTTCCCCATGCATCCCTTAGGATTACAAGGGATGTTGCGTAGAGTTGCTTCCTACGCTCCAGAGTATGAGTTATGGAATATTGTTGCTAGTGTTGGTGCGTTTATGTTAGGTATGTCTACTCTACCTTTTATTCTGAATATGATTAGTGCTTGGGTAGGTGGCGAACCAGCATCTGCTAATCCTTGGCAAGCTATTGGATTGGAATGGGAAGTCTCTTCACCACCACCTGTAGAAAATTTTGAAGAGATTCCTGTTGTGATTAGTGAGCCTTATGGATATGGGAAATCGGAACCTTTAGTAGCTCAAACTCATAGGCATAACTATTTGTCTACTAACCCTACTTTGACGAGTGTAGATTGATGCGGCTAGATAATGCGGAGAGTTCTGTAAGAAGATTCTCCGCATCTTCATTGAAAGAATATTGATTAAAAACCGCAGAGGACGCAGAGTACACAGAGAAAGAGAGTAAGGAGAATTTCAGGAATGGACGGTTATATGATTTCTGAGGAGTTGCATCTGCATCAAGCGGAGCATTCTCACGATGAAGAAGGCAATAAGATGTTTGGCTTCGTCGTATTTTTGCTATCTGAAAGTGTTATTTTTCTCAGTTTTTTTGCAGGGTATATTATTTATAAACTCACAACTCCTAATTGGTTGCCGCCTGGAGTTGATGGGTTGGAAGTGGTAGCCCCTGCTGTTAATACGGTGGTTTTGGTTGCTAGTAGTTTTGTGATTTATTTGGCAGAACGTGCTTTACAAAATCACAATTTGTGGAGATATCGCCTGTTTTTGTTGGCAACTATGGCGATGGGAACTTACTTTTTGGTTGGACAGGCGATTGAGTGGAAAGGCTTGGAATTTGGTTTTACTTCTGGTGCATTTGGTGGAATGTTTTATCTACTAACTGGTTTCCACGGTTTGCATGTTCTCACAGGTATTCTATTACAGTTGATTATTTTGGTGCGTTCTTTTATTCCAGGTAATTTTGAGTCTGGTCATTTTGGTGTGAATGCGACTTCACTTTTCTGGCACTTTGTTGATGTGATTTGGATTGTGTTGTTTGTGCTTCTCTACATTTGGCAGTAGATGTTGATTATCAGGTATTGTTAATATTCTATACCTGATGATGCGATCGCCTCAAAATCAAAAACCAAAATCAACTATAAACCGTCTTGGGTTACTTTTGTTCTCAAGCGGTTTCATGTTTAAAGGAAATTGGTATCACACAGATATCAGATTCTTACTTAGTAAGCAATAAAGCTTAGGTTAACTCAGAGGTATTTTTTAGTAAATAATAAGGTTAAGCTTGTCAGAGAATTGGTTGAAAAGCCTTATTGAGGTATAATTGGCTAATTCAACCTATTCTTGATAGGTGGCTGATGGACAAGAGCTTCCCACCTAGTTATTATAATTACCAAGTCGGGGGTAGTCTTCCCCAAAATGCTCCTACCTACGTCAAACGTCAAGCAGATGACGACTTGTATGAGGGTTTGCAGGCTGGAGAATTCTGTTACGTCCTCAATTCTCGCCAAATGGGCAAATCTAGCTTGCGGGTACAGGTGATGCAGCGTCTGCAACAAGAAGGATTTGCTTGTGCTGTAATTGATATTACTGCGATCGGAACCGCAGATATTACTCCAGAACAGTGGTATGCAGGAGTAATTGATACTTTAATTGGTAGTTTCAATCTTTACACCACTTTTGATTTAGAAACCTGGTGGACAGAAAACCATTTAATTTCACCAGTACAGAAGTTAAGCAAGTTTATTGACACTATATTACTGAAAATAATTACTACAAATATAGTTATTTTTATTGATGAAATTGACAGTGTTTTGAGTCTGGCATTTAATGTTGATGATTTTTTTGCAGTCATCAGAGATTGTTACAACCGTCGAGCCGATCAAGAAGTTTATCAGCGTTTGACGTTTGCGATTATAGGAGTGTCTACACCTTCAGACTTGATCCAAGATCGGCGACGAACACCCTTTAATATTGGTCGAGCAATTACTTTAACGGGTTTCCAACTTGCAGAAACTGAACCACTGGCAACGGGACTAACAAAGTTAGGCGAACCGCAAATGGTGATGTCATCTGTGTTGTACTGGACAGGAGGACAGCCGTTTCTTACTCAGAAGGTTTGTAAATTATTGCTAGATGAGATCATAAAGACAGGGGGACGCAAAGACACGGGAACACACAGAGGAAGAATCCCAAATAGGAGGGTGGATTGAGCATTTGGTAAGAAAGCGCATCATTGAAAATTGGGAAGCGCAAGATGAACCGGAGCATTTGAAGACTATTAGAGACAGAATTCTACGAAGTGGGGAAAAGCGTACTGGTAGATTGTTGGGTTTATGTCAGCAAATTTTACAGCAGGGAGAGATTGTAGTTGATGACAGTCCGGAGCATACCGAACTACGGCTGACGGGGTTGGTAGTGGAACGCGATCGCAAACTACAAATTTATAATCATATCTATCAACAAGTTTTTAACCAGCAATGGTGTGAAAAGGAATTAGCCAAATTACGTCCTTACGCAGACTTACTCAATGGCTGGGTAGCTTCTGCACGTCAAGATGAATCATGCTTGCTACGAGGACAAAACTTGCAAAATGCTCGCAAATGGGCAACAGGTAAAAGTTTAAGTGATATAGATTATCAGTTTTTAGCTGCTAGCCAGGAAGTAGAAAAGCGCGAAGTTGAGAAACTTTTGGCAGCACAAGCAGCAGCATCACGCGCAGAAGCCGCAGCCACACGCGCAGAAGCCGCAGCCACACAGGCTAAACAACAAGCTCAATTTCAAAAGCAAATTACTTTAGTGGCGATCGCATCTTTAATTACAATTACGACTATGGCTGTCATCGCTGTCCAGAAGTGGAAAGCAGCAGATAAAGGTCAAATTCAAGCATTATTATCATCTTCAAAAGCAAACTTTAATCTCAATCGCAGTTCATTTGAGCCGCTAGTGGATGCGATCAGAGCGGCACAACTTTTACAAGACTCTGTTTGGTTGAAAAATGACCCTAAGCTGCAACCTCAAGTCATGGAAGCCTTCAGTGCAGTTTACTGGGTTCGAGAAAGCAACCGCCTAGAAAAACATCAAGGTTATGTTCAAAAAGTTAGGTTCAGTCCTGATGGCAAAATTATTGCTACTGCCAGTTTTGATAATACTGCCAAACTCTGGAGTTCGGATGGCAAGGAACTCGTCACCCTACAAGGACATACTGAGCCTGTTGTGGATGTAAGTTTTAGCCCTGATGGTCAAACCATTGCTACTGCTAGCCGCGATGGAACAGCAAAACTTTGGAATTTGGATGGTAAGCCCATAAAAACTTTCAAAGGACATAAAGGAGTTGTCTGGAGTATAAGTTTTAGCCCTGATGGCCAGACTATTGCCACAGCTGGCGAAGATAAAACAGTGAAACTTTGGAGATGGAATGGTAATTTTTTAAAAACATGGAAAGCCCATGATGGGGAAATTTATGGTATCAGTTTTAGTCCTGATGGTCAGAGGATTGCGACAGCTAGTGACGACAAGAGTGTGAAACTCTGGAACCTTCAAGGTAATTTTTTTGTCATGAAATTCAAAGGTGAATTATTTGTTAAATTTATTACTGATAAGAAGTGCGGTCGCCAAAAATAAATATTGACGTGATCACACGGATAAAATTTCATGCTCGGTGATTAGCCCTACCTGGGATAAGCAATTTGTAAGCATTTTTTCCGCTTATATTCCACAAGTGCATAAATTATATTACTTGCACCCATTCAGATATAGAAAAAGATTTGAAGAGTTAGCGAAGTATCCAATCGTTGATTCGTACTACCACTTTTTCAAACACCCTTTAATAAAGGAAGATAATCATGGCAGATAAAGCAAAAAAACAAAAATCAAACACTGATATAACAAAGAAAGGACTGGGTTGGGTTCCAGACTACCCTGATCTGCGTGACTATAATTCAAATCAGGAAAATCCTCTCAAAGATGAATTAAGACTCAAAATAGAAGAAAGAACAGGTAATTTTGAAAATATTATCAAAGGTTTACTAAATTTATTGGTTGAAATTCAGACAAATGAGAAAGAAGATACAAATAATATAAAACTCAAAATCGACGCAATCACAAACCAAATATTTGGTGGGATTTTATTTGCTAAAGTTAGAGTTCATAGGCTTTTAAGAGATGAGTGGAAACAGGAGCGAAACCATGCTAAATATACTCTAAATAAAATCCCCTATGAAAGTATACTCTTGAAGCAGGTAGTTGAATTGAAGAAGTATCTTGGCGTTTTATTAATAGGAGAATATTTATCACCTTCTAAAGAAGTCAAAGATAGACAAAATAATCCAGTGGATTTCACTCAGCCAGCACAAGTTGTAAATTGGATAGCAGGTTGGATGAGAGAGGAAACTTATGATCCAACTGCTAAAGACCTTGTGAAGCAGTTTCAATTGCTTACCAGAATTAAGGAAGATGGCATAGTCGGACTTGAAACTTACACTACCTTAAATGAGTATTTTTCTGATTATAATAAGTTATCAGAACTTCAAAAATCCTATAGAAATTACAAAGATCAGCAAGGACAAAATCAAAATCAACAAAAAACCCTATCTAAGATTAGATTTTTTCTGTTACCTCACTCATCCCAAGTCAAGCAATTAATAAGATTATAGAAACTTTAATATTGAAATCTGCTAACCAGATATGTAAAGAATACTCCGCTGGCAATCAGAGGAGTATTCGGCAGATTTATGAAAGTATTTTTGAAGATGATTTTTTACAAAACATTGAAGTTGAAGAAAAAGTTTTTCAACCAATTAAAGATATTAGAAAACAATATTTTCAAAATAATTATATTGATTCAGAGCAGAGACTCATAGAGAATATAAGTACAATTATAAATTTAAATAATCAGAATTACAATTCATATTGGCCTCAATTTAGTGATCTTGTTGAAGTAGTACAAAATTCTTATGTAATTGAGCCAGTAATTTCATTCATTATGCAAAATATTTCACCATTAGCTAAATGGAGAAACTTAACTTTTGAAGAATTGATAGAACAAGGTTTTAGTATATTTGAAAATGTCTTGATTCAAAAAGAACAATCCAATACTTATAACTTTGAATTGGGATGTAGTAAAAAAGAATTAGCTACAAATGCAGTTACTAAAACAATTTCTTTATTACGATTGGAAATATACTCTCTTGCGGAACAGCGGAGAAATATTATACTTGTATTAACTTCATATATTCTCACAATCACAAAATACACATTTGCAGAAAAAAATAAAATCAATAAAATTTTATACATAGTTCAACAACAAATTAATGCATTTGTAGAACAAGAATTTATAGAAATAGATATTCACACTCTTCTTAAAAAACATATTAGTAGTATAGTTTTTTATTTTCTGTTAAAAAAATATCTCAATTCTGTTGACAGAAATAGAACGATGACCGCTAAATATGAAGAAGGTGAGGCTAATATTTTTGATAAACACGAAGTATTTGAAATAGAGCAGCTAGTTAATTATGATAATTTCTCCTTATTACCTAAAGACGTAAGCAGAGAAGAAAAATTAAAACTGTTTCCGACTTTAGATTTACAAATTCCTATAGTAAATAACAGTTTTATTAAAGAATTAAATTTATACAAGCAAAAGAATATTAAAAATAATAAAAAACCATTTTTTCTGATTCCAAGTGTTATAGATTTAAGCTATTGGTTTTCTCCAATTAGAGACCAAGGTTCACTTAATTCATGCACAGCATTTGCGGCGATCGCTTTATTAGAATATTTGGAAAATAGAAATTTTGGTAAGTTTATAGATGCTTCTCCTCTGTTTCTATACAAAGCTGCACGCAATAAAATGGATGTTCAAGGAGACGTGGGAGCATCTATACGAGAAACAATGAAAGTACTAGCTCTATTTGGTGTTCCTCCAGAAGAAGCGTGGCCTTATGAAGAAGATCAAGTTAACGAAGAACCACCTCCTTATTGCTATGCTTATGCTCAGAATAACCAATCACTTAAATACTTTCTTTTAGATTACGCTGGCATTACCACAGAAAGTCTTTTGTTTCAGATTAAATCAGTTTTAGCAGCAGGTTTTCCTTGCATTTTTGGATTTACAATGTATTCTTCTGCCTAAGATAATTCTAATTACAAAAATGGTTGGATTGCATATCCCAATCCTCAGAAAGACAAAGTTATTGGTGGACACACTGTTGTTGCGGTTGGCTATGATGATTACAAATGTATTCAGTGTAGCGATCGCAGATACTATTCAAAAGGTGCATTCTTAATTAGAAACTCTTGGGGGACTGAATGGGGAGTAGACGGCTATGGGTGGCTTCCCTACGACTACGTATTAGCTGGACTGACAGCTGCTTGGTGGTCACTTCTGAAGGCTGAGTGGTTTGATGAAAGTAATTTTGGGAGATCAGGAACAGGTGGAGGACCCGCAGATACAAGACAAGGAGGAAAATCAGGGACAGGAAGATGAGATAACTTAGGACAACAAAACCCTAGCCTTCCCCCAGTTATTCATATTTCCCTCAAGCAACTCCCCCATTAACGCGGATATTTTGTCCAGTGATCCATCTTGCTTCGTCGCTGGCCAGAAATGCTACCACATCGGCGATATCTTGGACTTCTCCCAATCCTCCTAATGCAGATGCTTGCGCTAAACGGTTGATTTGTTCTTCGGTTTTACCTTGGCGGAATAATTCTGTGTCTGTGGGGCCGGGTGAGATAGCATTAACTGTAATCCCCCTGCTGCCTAGTTCTTTAGCTACTATCCGCGTGATTTGTTCCACAGCACCTTTAGTACCTACATAAGCGCTGTAGGTAGGTAACATCATTGCTGTTGTACTTGAGGAAAAGTTAATAATGCGTCCACCATCTGCCATGCGGTGTGCGGCTTGTTGACAAGCAAAATATGTTCCTTTGACGTTAACAGCAAAAATTTTATCAAACTCTGCTTCTGTAACTTCTGTAATTGGCTTATATACTATCGCTCCGGCATTATTTACCAAAATATCAACTTTGCCAAACTTTTCAATAGTTTGGTCAAATAGTTTTTGAATTTCAGCCACTTTGCTAATATCTGCTTGTACAGCGATCGCTTTGCTACCTAATTTTTCAATTTCGGCGACAACTTCTTGTGGCTTCTCGGCATTGCCTGCATAGTTAACAGTAACTGACGCTCCTTGTTCTGCTAATTTAAGAGCGATCGCACGTCCAATTCCCCGCGATGCACCCGTCACAATTGCAATTTTTCCTGCTAAAGATGGCATTAGAATTCTCTGTGCAAATTTTCCAAATCTACTAGTTTAACCATAAAAAGTTTCGTAATGAGCGCTTCAGCACTCACTACGAACTGTTACACTTTAACCCAAATCAAACAACAAGATTTCTGCACCGATATCAGTGCTTATCTCTAGTTGTTCTTCGCCATTCATTTGCACACCATCACCTGCACGGAGTTCTTCACCATTTAATTTGGCGATTCCATTAGCAATTTGCAACCAACCATAACGATTGGGCAAAAGATGGTAATTCACAACATCACCAGCTTCTAAAACGGATGTGTACAAATCAACATCTTGGAAAATTTTCACAGCACCATCACGTCCATCTTTGGCAGCAATTAAGCGTAATTTTCCCTTTCTTTCTTCAATAGGAAAAGCCTTTTGATCATATCTGGGTTGCAGTCCTTTTTGGTTGGGAAGAATCCAAATTTGTAAGAAGTGGCCTGGTTCAGTTTCAGAAGGATTAAATTCACTGTGTAAAATTCCAGTTCCAGCACTCATAATTTGTGCTTCTCCTGGACGAATGACTGAACCGTTACCTAAACTATCTTTATGTTCTATGGCTCCTTCTAGCACATAGGTGAGAATTTCCATGTCTTTATGACCGTGAGTAGGAAAACCTGCACCAGGCGTAACACGATCATCATTAATTACACGCAAAGAACGAAATCCCATACGATTGGGATCATAAAAGTTACCAAAAGAAAATGTATGGTAACTATCGAGCCAGCCTGTTTGGGTACGACCACGTGCATTTCTATCATGAATCAGATGGGTTTTAGCATTAGAAACCATAGTTCCCTCCTTGTAATTTATGTATATGTATGAATTTGTTTATCGAGTTTGATAATTAGCGTTCTACACTGATTTATATGAATAATTGACACTTTGTAGACGGCTAGATTTCTCAAAACTCACTTTTTTACATATATTTCACCAAAGGTTAAATTACTCTTAATCAAATATCAATAACGTAAGCATGATTGAATGATTTATTGTTCCCTTGGTTTTTACCTATTTCAATATTAGAGTATATGTCTTCAAAATGAAAAGTAGATACTTAAAAGTAAGTGAGTTACCAAAAAGTAACTATTGTTTTTATCCTAATTACATTAAATTACAATCAACAAATAAAGTATAAAAAATGGTACGTTACATTTAGCATAACGTACCTAAATAATTTGTTGTTTATTGATTTTTAGCAATTCTTCAAAAGACTTTTTGCACAAATATTTTTTACCCCACCCTTTATAATCGACTTTGACTGGGAACCAAAATCATCGAGAAATAAGGCACTTGATCAGGATCTACTTCATCCAAAGAAATAATTTTTTGATTGACCATCGTTCCTCGTTCAATGTAACGCGCCCGTGATCCTAACTCCAAGTGATGCAACACATCCCGGACTTTAGCAAAATGTCGCCGCAGCTTAATAATTGCTGCTGCATCAGCGTTTAATAATTGTGCTTTCAGAGTTTCGGCTGGTAGGGTGGCTGGTAATACACTAAAAACATCGTTGCGATAACTCAGGGGTACTGACAATGCAGAAGCACACCCCATCGGTGAGGAAACTCCTGGTACAATTTCTGTTTCAAACTCCTCAGAAAGTCGTGTAAATACATACATAAATGAACCGTAAAATAACGGGTCTCCTTCGCACAAAACCACCACGTCCCGTCCTGCTGCGAGATGTTCAGCAATTGGTGTAACAACTTGGTCGTAAATTGGTTGTGCTTCGTAAGGATCGAGGGCACGGGGAAGATGATACTTGACTTCGATTTGGTTGCCGGGAAGATATTCAGCTACGATACCTCTGGCGACACTTTCTTTATCTTCTGCTGATTGATAAGCAACTACTGGACAAGTCCTTAATAAGCGTAATGCCTTGAGAGTCAATAGTTCTGGATCTCCAGGCCCAACACCAACACCATAAAGACGACCTTTCATTATTCCTTCTCCGTTGCTAGGGCGTTAACTGCGGCAGCTGCGATCGCACTTCCTCCTCGCCGTCCCTTTAATGTCATAAATGGCACACCACGGCTATCTGCTGCTAGTGCTGCTTTTGACTCTGCGGCCCCCACAAACCCAACCGGAAAACCAAGAATCAATGCGGGTTTGGGTGCGCCTTCATCCAGCATTTCCAAGAGTCGAAATAGGGCAGTAGGTGCGTTACCAATGGCTACTACAGATCCTTCTAGGTGGGTTCTCCATAATTCTAAAGCCGCAGCAGAACGAGTATTTTTCAGTTTTTGGGCGAGTTCCGGCACTTGTGGGTGATTGAGAGTACAAATCACCTCATTGTCTGCTGGTAAACGCTTACGGGTAATTCCTTCTGCTACCATGCGACAATCACATAAAATCGGTGCTACTGCTGCGATCGCTGTACGTCCAGATACAACAGCAGTAGGTGAAGCGACCAAATCATCAACAATATCAGTCATACCACAGGCATGAATCAAACGCACTGCCACCTTCGCCAAATCCGGCGGAAGCCTAGATAAATTTGCCTCAGCCCGAATAATGGCAAAGGATTGGCGATATATTTCATTTCCATCTCGAATGTAGTCAATGGTCATTATCTAAGAGTTGGTTGTTGGTTGTTGGTTGTTGGTTAGTAGTTAGTGTTTATTGCCACACTCCTCACACCCCACCCTTACCTTAAGCCGCGCAAAGCGCGTCTACACACCCCTCACACTCCTCACACTCCTCACACCCCACCCTTACCTTAAGCCGCGCAAAGCGCGTCTACACACCCCTCACACCTCCCCATCTCCCTCAACCATCCTTTGCAATTCTGCAATGCTGTGTCGGTTGGCGAATTCTCCCAGTGATTCGTGGCGAGTTCGGCGTTTTGTAATATAAACTTGGAGAATTTTTTCTATCAATGGAGGCAATTGTGCAAAAGGCACATCCTGGTAAAGTAATCTTCCGAATTTGCTTTCATGATCACTATCTCCAACGTATACCTGATACTTGTCCTCGCTGACGCCCAAGAGAGTGATATCGCTATTGTTGTGTTGGGCGCAGGATTTTGGACATCCTGTAAAGTGAATATTTACAGGTTGATTGAGAGTAACGCGTTGATCCAGATACTCAGCTAACTTGAGGGCGTGATTTTTAGTATCCGTAGCTGAGGACACACATCCTGTACTACCAGCACAAGCAATCAGGGCGCTATATATTTTGGTTGCAGACCAATGCAAATTCAGGTTTTCTATTTTGCTTTTAACTTCGTGGATATACTGATTGGGGATATCTGTTAACAGTAGATTTTGCCAGGGTGTGAGCCTGAGTGTACCACTACCGTAACCCTGGGCAATATCCGCTAAACCGTGCATTTGCCATGTTTCCAATTTACCTAGTGGTAGCACCACACCAATGTAGGAAAGTTCCTGTTGTCTTTGGGGGTGGACACCAAGGTGGAGATAGCGAGTTAGGTGGGGATGGGGAGGCGATATGGTGGGGAGATGGGGAAGTCGTCGCAAAGGGTAGGAAAAATGACTTTCTACTTCTTGGAGAAATCTTTCTATACCCAAGTAATGCAGTACCTCAAATAGACGAACTTTGCGCGATTTGCGGTAGGGTGTAATGTTCTCTTTCTCGAGTGTAGAATGCTGCAAATAGACTTTGGCGATCGCACCTACTACGTCTACACATTCTTGAATTTGCAATAATATGCCTGTGTTTGTAAATGATTCACCTAAATTTAGCTTGAGGTGAAAGTATATCTGTGTACCGAGTTCCACAGCAGTCAAAATGATATCGTTGGGGCGATCGCACACCTTTAGTGCGCCTCCACCATCAACTGCAATGCTGAATTTGGGTGACAGGGGCGCAAGGTCAGTATGGTTACTGATATAATAATCCAATTTGCGAATGAGCGATCGCGTATCAATCAATTCTTCTGAATCAATTCCTGCTGTCGGGCTACCCATGATGTTACGTAGATGATCAACACCCGGGATGGGTGAGGCTAAACCAATGTTTTGGAGTAGGTGCAGAACTTCAGAAGTTATTTGTGTACGAACTTCGCGAATTTGTAAGTTGGCACGATTAGTAATGTTAACGTAGCCTGCACCGAATTTCTCAGCTAAATCAGCTACCATCCGAAACTGCCCAGTGGTGACTATTCCTCCGGGAATTCGGATACGAAATAGTGTGCCGTCTCGCGCGGAAGTACTGTAAAAAAGACCAGGACAAGGGAGAGAAATTGACGATAAATACACCTATTCGACTCCTTCCCTGTGCAGCGCAGGGAGCAGAGAAACTATCTGTCTTGGTGACACCCCTAGAAGTTGGCATTCTGACTAACCGAATTGGTTGGTTGTTGGTTGTTGGTTTTTCCACCAACTACTAACCACTAACCACTAACTACTAACCAAATTGGATTACAGCTGCGGCACAGTACCGGGATCTCACCGGACTTTCCCAACTCTAAGTTTGAGTAGTTTAGCATGAGTTTGTGTCTCGAAAGATAAAATCAAAGCTTGGATTAATGTTTGTCTAAAAAACTAATTGCTTTGTCACATGAAGTAATCTAATTTTTGAAACGCACCAGGTAGCTGAGGAAGGCGCGGAGGTTCGCAGAGTGTTTTGTTAGGATTTATGAAATTTCAGTTAAAATCGTAAGCTGGCTCCTGCTAAATCTTGACTATCATGCAAAAATGGCTATCTGTGATAGGTATTGGTGAGGATGGGCTATCAGGATTGAGTGCGATCGCTCGTTCTATACTGCAACATGCACAGGTGATTGTTGGGGGAAGCCGCCACCTCGCCATGTTACCATCTGATGATCAGCGCGAAAAGATCATTTGGTCTTCACCGATCAACGCATCTGTAGAGGAAATTCTGCGCCGTCGGGGTCAGGCTGTGTGTGTTTTGGCAAGTGGTGATCCCATGTGCTTTGGTATTGGTGTTACTCTCAGACGCAGCATACCTATTGCTGAGATGACCATTATTCCTGCGCCTTCGTCTTTTAGTCTCGCCTGTGCCAGACTGGGATGGTCGCTGACGGAAGTGGAGACGTTAAGCCTCAATGCTCGTCCCCCGGCTTTGCTTCATACTCTTATTTATTCTGGGGCGCGATTGTTGATTTTGAGTGAAGGGAAGGAAACCCCAGCGATTGTAGCGGATATCTTGACAAAACGGGGATTTGGTGGTAGCAAAGTTACTGTCCTAGAACGTATGGGTGGTTCTCAAGAACGCATGATTGATGGAATAGCCGCCTCCTGGACAACTACAGAAGTAGCTGATTTAAACACTGTGGCTGTAGAATGTATTGCTGATCCTGGAGTTGTGGGGTTATCTCGTTTAGCAGGATTACCAGATGACGCCTACCACCATGACGGACAACTCACTAAGCGAGAAGTACGGGCAATTACCCTTGCTGCTTTGGCTCCTATCCCGGGACAATTATTATGGGATGTCGGTGCAGGCTGTGGTTCGATTGGTATTGAATGGATGCGGAGTCATTCGCGGTGTCGAGCGATCGCGATCGAACAAAACCCCACTCGACTACAATACATCGCTGACAATGCTCATACCCTTGGTACACCCCATTTACAAATAATTCACGGTAAAGCGCCGACTGCACTAAAAGATTTACCCCAACCCGATGCTGTTTTTATCGGTGGTGGTGCGACAACAGCAGGCTTGTTTGCAGCATGTTGGCAAGCTTTGCGTCCAGGTGGGCGTTTGGTTGTTAATGCTGTGACGATTGAAAGTGAACAAAAATTACTGCAATGGCACAATCAAGTGGGTGGAGAATTGATTCGTGTTGCTGTGCAGAGGGTTGCTCCCATTGGTGCTTTTTGGGGATGGAAGCCGATGGCGCCTGTGACGCAGTGGGTAGTGGTGAAGTAAAATCACCGTGTTTGGGCATCTGTGGTGCGTCAGCCTCAAGCATCCCATTATTCAGTAAAGCCTAATTTTTTACTTACGTCTCATGCAGACCAAGCTTCCCGGAAGTCAGCGTATAGTGTTAGTCCACCGTCAATAAACAGGGTTTGCCCTGTGATGTATGCGGCTTCATCAGATGCTAAAAAAGCTACTGCTGCTGCCATTTCTTCCGAAGTTCCCGCACGACCCATAGGTATGTGACTTTCTACAACTGCTTTCTTCTCGGGATCATCAGTCCAAGCTTCATTGATGGGGGTAATGGTTGCTCCCGGTGCGATCGCGTTCACACGAATACCTCGGTTTGCATACTCCAGTGCCAGAGTTTTGGTCATATTTTCCATCCCGCCTTTGCTAATCGAGTAGCTGACATACATCGGTCGGGGAATAATTTCGTGAACGCTAGAAACATTTATGATGATTCCGGGACGCTTTTGCGAGAGGAAGTATTTGATACTTTCACGCGCACACAGATAAGCACCCCGCAGATTTACCCCAATCACCTGGTCAAAGTCTTCAGTCTTCACTTCGTGAGATGGGCATTCGGTTTGAATTCCGGCATTGTTGACCAGAATATCAAGACTACCAAACTTGTCAACTACGGTGTTGACCATTTCCACAATGTCTTCTTCCTTAGAGACATCGCCTTGTACTAACAGTGACTTAACACCGCAATTTTCAATACCCCCACAGGCTTTTTGCATTGCCATTTCTTCGGTATCTTCCGCACCTTCAGGACTTTTGCGGTAATTAATGGCAATATTGCAGCCTTCTTGGGCGAGGCGAATGGCGATCGCTTGTCCAATACCCGAACTTGCGCCTGTAATTAAAGCATTTTTACCTTTTAATCCTTTCATTTGACTTGACTCCTTACTAACTTTTTAGTACTTTAATTGCCACACTATACCGCTGCTCGATCTGATTGCGATCGCTCTGTTCGGATACTTGCTCTTGGCAGTTACGCCAAATCATGTCCGCATGATGCCGAAGTGCAGTGCGGTTATTTTTGTTATAAGTATGCTTAGCAATGCGGGCGATCGCTTCCAGCATCCGAATTTGTACCGCCACATCAGGCTTACTATACTGACGAATCTGGTTAAAGGCATCGTCAAGTATCCCCGCAAACTCAACAGGATTGGCAATCACCCGCAGTTGATTTTGTTTGTCGTAGCGGTAGGGGGAAGGAAATTCTCTTTCAGCTAAACAGCAAAGTCCAGTGGTGAGTTGGTCAATACATCTAATTGCAGTAAACGGATTATTAACGCCAGGAGAGATTGCACGTACAGCAACTTCGACTAATTGATTGATACAAAATTCTACATCCTGCATTTCAGTACGTTGCCGACCGATAGTCCGCAATACAAGCAAAGAATAGATGAACGTAGCAACATTGATATTTTTCATTTATTGTTGGTTACTGCTGCTTCCATTTGTCTTACTGCTTATTTTTATGTGTGGGCAATGGGTTAGAAAATATTTCTTTGGTTAGAAAGCGATCGCTTTCACAATATATTTCTGTGAGCGATCGCCTTATTTTATTCAGTGAGATTGAATTACACCATCAAATTGTTCTTACTCATCTACAAGTCTTAGTACCTGAAATAACAACTGGTGTCGTAGTTTGAGCTTGCTGTTGAGTTGTAACTCTATTCACAACCGAGATACTCTTGTGGACGTCTTGTCCCTCAGAGGCATTTACTTTGAGGTTGCCAAAAGCAAAAATACCAGTTGTGATGCCTAGCACAGAAATAATGTATTTGAGGTGAGAAGTATTCATGACTAAATAATTGTGAATGGTGGGTTAAAAACAGAGAATCAGCAAAAATTGTCTTGAAGATATTCGGAAGTAATGATTGCTGTACCTTTTGGTTTAATAGACCAGCGAGGAAAAAATTTGGAAGAAGTGCTGATTAACTGCTTTGTTTTTATTTTTAAGAACAAATGTGAACAAAAAGTGACAGAAAATAGTGGCAATATTTTGCAACAATCCCCAAGCAAAGCATGAGCTTTTACGTGCTGTTTACCTTGAATACACGAGGAAAAGCTTTTTATCAATAGAATATATTAGCTAGCTAAAAATGTGACTTAAGTACTATGCTAAAAGTTAGATTAATCTGGAGTAAGGTATGAAATATTTTCTTGATTTCTATCAAGTTATCTGAAGAGGCTAGAGTAAGTGGCTATACTATAATTCCATAAAAGTAGCTCAGCATTTTCTAGTACATATAGCAATCATATTTAATTTGCGAAAATCAAGAGCATCAGATCCCCGACTTCTTTCAGAAGTCGGGGATATTGTTGTTTACAAATGATTTAGGATTGCTATATATCAACGACAAGCAAAAATGTTGATATCAAGATAGTATTTTATATTTTGCTATATCTGTAATTATGGAATTGTTAATTTGTCATTTGTTTTGATGAGTTGTGAAAGTTCGTAGCCAGCGGCTCTAGCCCTTAAAAATGAGCGATAAATAGCTCACTACAAATCTCTCATAATTAAGGATTAAAGAGCAAACAAGCTGAACGAGTCATATTTCTGCTCTTTTATCGAGTAATGCGGAGAATTTTGTCCTGTTGTGACGGACAATCCCCTCGTCCATCGCAGTTACTGGTTGTTACGTACAATTCCCCATCTGGCCCCATAATTGCTTCTCGAAGTCGTCCGTATTTACCCTGTAAGTACACTTCATGACGCTCGACTTGTTGGGGAGACTGGGGGTTGAAAGCGACACGCTGCAAGTGTTCGGAGCGGAGGGTGGCAATTATCAAGCTGCCTTTCCACTCAGGGATCGAATTTCCAGTATAAATAGTTGCTCCCCCTGGAGGTAGAGCTTGACGCCAAACAATAGACGGAGTCACAAGTCCTTCCCCTGATTCACAACGGTAGATGGTAGGCCAACCCAGATTGTCGCCTGCTCTTGCTAAACTCAGTTTATCATGACCGCTTCTGCCCAACTCGCCACTCGGGCCGTGGTCTGTCACCCATAGCGTTGATTCATCGCGCCAATCAAACCCCTGAGTGTTGCGAATACCAGTAATATACACGGGATTTTTCTCAAATGGATTATCTTGCGGCACTTGTCCGTCAGGCGTTAAGCGCAGAATTTTACCAGCAAGGCTATTAACATCTTGAGAACTTTGCGGTTCTCTGGCATCACCAGTACCAATGTAGAGCATTCCATCAGGGCCAAAGCGGATGCGGCCACCGTTATGAAATTGCGCTACGGGAATATTGTCGAGAATTATCCTGTCTGAGGAGGCACTCAGTCCATTCTCAGATAGTCGCCATCGTTCGACACGATTAACCTGCGACCCATTTCTATCAGCGGTATAGTACACATAGAAAAATCGGTTTTCGGCAAAGTTAGGATGAGTCGCAATGCCAAGCAAACCACCTTCACCGCTATCTGTAACATCAATGGTGGCTACTGGCTTTTGCACAAGTTTACCACCCCGCACGAGTCGAATTCGTCCGGGTCGTTCAGTAACTAATATGTCCTGATTTGGCAGAAAAGCTATTCCCCAAGGAACTTCAAGACCTGTTACCACTTCTTCAACCCGCACGTTTACCCGTCCTTGCGAACCGAAGCCATCTTTGACTAGAGTACACGCTTGATTGTTGGTAGAAGTTTGTTGACTGACTTGTTCAGTTGTTTGTGTTTGTTGATTGTTGGCGTTTGCGGACTCAGATGTTGGTGAGGTGCAAGAAGAGATTCCTAAGCATACCATGCCAACAAGTAAATTTCCTGTAAGAATTCTTGTCAGGTTCATGATAATTTTCTCCAAAAAATTGCTGCTTGCATGGTTTTTGAAATGACTAAATAATTCATATCCCTAGTTCTAAGATTTGTTGCGAATTGGCTAGGGATGCAGTTGGGGCTTGAATTGTTAATCGTTATGAAGACCATAAGTTCCATATATATTATGTTGTCTGTAGCTGAGTTTCATAACCTCTATCCAGAGAACTACTTGAAAAAATTCCTATTTCTGGCTCGTTATCTTTTTGACCAATATGATCTGCGATCACTATTTTTAAGCTAGATACTCATGTGATATATCACACAACGAGGGCATGAAAATTTGACTTCTCCTACACCCTTACACCCCCACACCTATTTTCAAGATATGAAATCCCTAGAATTATGCAACGCTCAAAAATTTATTGAATGGCTGCGTAAATTCCTCATCTCCCTCCGATAAGTACACAAAGGTTCAATCAATGTCCCGCGATCATACCTGAATTCTGGGGTGCGTATCCGGAAATTAACTAATTACTCTTGTGGGGTAAGGATAGGACTTTTATCTCAAGGAGAAATCCAATTAAATTTTAGTATTGCAAGTTAGCAAGGCTGTGTGGTGTGAAATAGTCCGTTAGTACTACATGAACATGGTTAATATCGTGGCATCTAGGCATTACACTGAGTTATTCTCGACCCATGAGGAATTACGACAGCATCTTCTGCAAATCGAAGAGTTTGCCGCAGTGCAAGAACGCAGACGTATAGCTCGTGAAATACATGATTCTTTAGGTAACGCGCTCACTAGTCTTAACATTCAGCTACAAACTGCTCTCAAGCTTTGGCGTATCGATCCTTCTGAAGCAGAACGGTTTTTAACAGAAGCTCAAAAACTAGGAGCCGTTGCGATTCGTGAAGTTCGTGAATCTGTCCATGCTTTACGTGCAAATGAAGGTCAACAGCAATCACTAGAAGAACTAATCACTTGTGTTGTTGAAAATTTTCATCAAACCACTGGCATTTTACCTTCTACTAGTATCAGCCTATCTGCTCCTTTGCCTACCAAGGTAGTCACAACTATCTATCGGATTGTGCAAGAATCTTTAACAAATATTTGTAAATATGCACAAGCAACCAAGGTACAGATTATAGTTGATGCCAATTCAAGCAATGTACTCCTTGTTATTGGAGATAATGGCAAAGGTTTTAGCCGATCGCAAAGTAAAACAGGCTTTGGTATCCAAGGCATGAAAGAAAGGGTGACAGCTTTACAAGGTAAGTTCAATATTGAAACTGAACCAGGAATTGGTTGCAAAATAACTGTTGAAATCCCCTTAGTAGAAATTCCCATTTTGGAGACAAAAACACCAAAAATTTTTCCAGAATCCACCACAAAACTAGATAATCAACAAGATAATTCACCTTACAAGGAGAGCTTTATACGTCAATGTGAACGAAAATTAGCTGAATTTATCGGCCCAATCGCATCTTTTCTCGTCCAAAAAGCTATAAAAAATAACCCTCATATGTCTTGTACAGAACTCGTGCAAATATTGGCAGCGGAAATTCCTAATTCACAAAAAGCTCAGAAGTTTCAGCAGCATTTATTTTCTGATTTAAATTAAGTAGTCTTTGCTGAACTTGGTAATGGGTAATAGGTAGTTAGAATAATAATTTATAGATTTCCCTTCTGTCCCCGGCCTCCTGCCTTGTACTTAATTGTCATCTTTTTGAAGTAAATTGAGAGCTATTTCTAAACTAGATTTCATCCGGTTAAATGCTACTGCCAATCCACCAATTTCATCATTAGATTTTTCTTCAAAATCAACACTCATATCACCGATGCTGACTTGTTGAGCTATTTTCTCCATTTTTCTAATTCGCTGAATAATAGTTTTTTTGATTAAAAAATTCAGCAAGAAGATGACAGTGGCAAAGATGATAATCAAAAGTCCCATTATTAAAGACCAACTATGAGCAGCATCTTCAAATACATCTTGGGAGGGAACAGAAATGATTTGAGCAGCAACAATCTCATTGAGTCGCCAACCAAAACCATGTTCTGTACCATAACTGACTAACAAACTTTTAGGAGCATTTTCTACTGTTGAATGGCATTTAAGACACCTCTGTTGTGTAATAGCTAATGGTCGTGCGATGTAAAATACTTCTCCTTGAGGAAGGGTGCGAAAACCAGTAATTTCTTTAAGCTTTTGATTGTTACGAAAGCGTTCTACAATTTGAATTTCAAAAGGATCAGCTTTATCTCGCAAATTCATAGGATTCAGTGTTGCTTCTCTATATATAAAATTTTTATATTCTTCGTCATTGCGAAACTTCTCAAAGATTTTTATGGCAGAGAAAGTAGGGACTATTTCTGGAATGAATTGTGCTTCGGTTTCCAATCTAGATTCAAGTAGAGGATTTATGCGGTCTTGTGTATATTGTCTCACTGAATTCATTGTACGCATGAGAATTAGTGCTTTAGAAGTTACTTCATTTTGCGCTCTGTATTGTAGTAAATGCGACAGTGCAGTACTAGTCATAAAGATACTAATTAGAAAAACTAGTATCAAAAGTAAGTTGACTTTAGCGCCAATTTTTAAGTTATCTAACATACTTTTTTCTTGTTAATTTGACACACCATTTTAATATACAATGAACGATTTGATTCATAGGCAATATGCAATAGGTAATGGGTAATTGGTAAGAAAGCTCTTTGAGTGGAGTGAGTTTTTTCAACATCAAATAAATAGAAATTATATTTTAACTGAGTTATTTTTTTCATTTAAAAATATTTTATATTATATATTAATAAGTATTCGCCTTTTTCTGAGAAATAATGCCTTTAATGTTTACTGAAGTAAGTAATATTATTCACTTAGCCAAATTTAATAATGTTTAAGCAATTTTCTCGTCGGGATTTTCTTTTATTTCTATTATCTTTAATAGTGAGTGCTTGTAAAACAAAATCGGCTTATGGTGGTGAATTAACTGTTGGTGTCATCAACTATAGCGGTGGAGAAGAGATTATTAACCAATACGCTAATTTTAATAGCTACTTGGGTGAAAAAATGAAAGCATACATTCAACTAGAACCTGTTTTCAATGAAAATCAAGGGATCGAACGCTTAAAAGATCGTGCTTGGTCAGTAGCATTTACCCCACCAGGTTTGACTGCTCTTGCAATCTCTCGCTATCAATACACCCCACTTTTTCCCTTAGTTGGTGAAACGAATTTGCGCTCAATTATTGTTGTAGGCAAAGACAGTCCACTCAAGGATTTAAAAATGCTAGAGGGTCAAACTCTTGTATTAGGTCAACCAGGTTCAGCTACAGGATATTATTTACCCCTTTACAACCTTTATGGTCTGACATTAGCTGAGATATTATTTGCACCTACACCCAAAACAGTTTTAGAATGGGTAGCCCAAGGAAAAGCTGATGCTGGTGCGGTTTCAGTTGCAGAGTTGAATCTCTACGCCTCCCAGTTTAATCCCAGCCAGTTTCGCATCCTCTTCAAAGATCCTCATTCAATCCCACCTGGTGTAGTTTTGGTGGGACCGAGTGTAGAACGCAAAAATCAAGAATATATTCGTCGGGTCTTAAATGAATTTCCTTCAAGTTTGGCTCAAGATGTAGGGTATGTACCTAATGGAACAGTGCCAGATTACGAATATATGATTGAGGTGGTAGAACGGGTCAAGGCGATCGCTTCTCAATTACAAAACAAACCTGTTCGTTTGTTTTGAGCCTATTTGCAACTTTCGTTGAATTGTCTCTACTACTTTCGTTGAGTAGAAACCCCATACTCTAACAAAAGTCTTGAAGTTGTTCTTTACTGCTGCAATTAGATAAAAAAGATTCAAAATAGGTAGGTAACGAGGTCAGTTGTTGGCAGCAGTTGCCATTTCTTATGAGTCTTTCATTTCCTATCCGCTCAAATCCATTTCGCTTTCTGCTTTATATTGAATGGGGGTTAGTGGCAACCTGCGCTGTAGCTGACTCCTTACTGTCAATCGTTTTCTCTCAAACACCTCATTTATCAATTCCATTCCTTGTAATTTTACTTGTCTTCAGTCTCATGGGATTGATATTACCTGGCGGCAACACACTTTCCAAAGTCGTCTATACAGGTATTGAAATTGGGTTAATTTTGTTTGGGGCAACGTTTGGATATCTACAATTTTGGCCCTTGCTGTTGATTGTAGTGCTAATTCGTAGTTGCTTCTTGTTTGAGGAGTCGGGACGCTACTTGTTAGCTACTTTGGTTTTTTGCCTATTTTTGGTTTTAAAAGCTCAATCTGTTAGCAGTATTGCTTTTTCTTTATCATTCTCAGAACAAGGAATATTTTGGTTGAATCAATTGACCCACACATTGCTGTTTGGTGTGGGATTATTGTTTTTGCTGCTACTAGTGAATACAGTATTTACCGAGCGCCAGGTTCACGAACAGCTGACTATTGCTCACAAGCAACTACAGCAATACGTTGTGCAAGTTGAAGACTTAGCTGTTGTGCGGGAACGCAATCATATTGCCCATAATATTCATGATTCTCTTGGACACGCTCTAGCTGTTCTGAATATTCAACTCCAAAGCGCTCTGAAATTTTGGCAAGTTGATCTCGAGCAAGCTCATCGCTATGTTTTACAGTCCAAACAACTCGGCTCTTTTGCCATGCAAGAGGTTCGTCGTTCAGTCAATACCTTGCGTGTAGATGTACCAAAAGAGCGATCGCTCCAGATGGCGATCGCCTTCCTCGTGCGAGAATTTCATCATACTACAGGCATTTTGCCTACCACTCAATTGAATTTAACTTCTGCCTTACCTCCAGAGGTGAGCAAAACAATTTACCGTATCGTCCAAGAAGCACTAACAAATATCTACAAACATGCAGAAGCAACAGCAGTTCATATTCATTTAAGTGCAATTCCAGAGCAAGTGTATCTGACTATAGAAGACAATGGCAAAGGTTTTCAATTAGACCAGGAGTCAATGAGGTTTGGACTCCAAGAAATGCAACAAAGAGTTACCCTCTTAAAGGGTCAATTCCAAATAGAAAGTGAGCTAGAGACTGGCTGCTGTATTACTGTGAGACTACCTTTATCAGAATTCCCTAGCAATACACCACAACCTCTGGGATCAGCTTCAGTTTCAAATAGGAAATATCTCACTCTCCAGAAGAGCTTTGTGCAATAGGGATTAGGGATTGGGGAGCAAGGGCGACAAGCATTGTTAAATATTTTGCACTAGCCCAATCTTCCGCCAATAAATAAATTTATTGGCTGATAGCTCAACTCCACTTAAGTGGACTACAATGCATGACAACCAAGGGTTTTAGCCATTTTTAGAGAAATTTATCTATCGTTATTTCATCACTTTGGGGTGAAACCTTAATTTTTCGTTGGCTTAAATGAAGAAAATTCGTTCTTTTTTTCAAGACTGATCGAAGAGTGCTATCGCAGTCCTAAATAATTCGTGAGAGACAGAGCTTCCTGACTTTTCAAGAAGTTAGGGCTCTGTATCTTTGATTTTTCATATATCAAATGAGATTGCTAGAATAAGGTGCTAAAGTGTACGGTACGTGAGGCTTTTTGTCTCACGCATCTTTATGTA
>NZ_AJLK01000042.1 GCF_000317205.1 Fischerella muscicola PCC 7414
GTAATCAAGCCATGTTGATGAAATCTCTGGAGACGATTGAACGCAATGCCACTCTCCAAGCCAAACTGGTTCAAGATTTGCTCGATATCTCGCGCATCACTGCGGGTAAAATTACCCTGAATCTAGAGCCAGTTGAACTGCAAAAAGTGATTGAAGCTGCGATCGCGACAGTGCGGCAATCGTTAGAAATCAAAGAAATTAGCTTGCAGTGTACGCTTGAGCTTTTACCAGTGACAGTTAGTGGCGACCCGCACCGTATACAACAAATTATCTTAAATTTACTCACCAATGCTGTTAAATTTACTCCCAACGGGGGAAGAATTGAAGTTTCTCTAGCAGTTGAAGAAAATCAAGCCCAGCTTGTCATCAGTGACACTGGCTGCGGCATAGATGCCCAGTTTCTGCCATATATCTTTGATACTTTCCGTCAAGCCCCAGATGCAAAAAAAGGGCTAGGGTTAGGCCTTGCGATCGCTCGTAATTTGGTGGAACTTCACGGTGGTACAATCGCGGCTACTAGTCATGGTATTGGGCAGGGTACAACTTTTATTGTTAAGTTACCGTTAATAATTTCTAAGTTAGATTAATTGAAATTGTTATCTTAACAACTAAGAAGTTAAACCTAATTATTGTAGTGATTGAGAGAAATTAACTATACCTAAATAAAGCACAGTTAATCACCCTAAAGATGTTGGTGTGGTTGCTACAAGATCAGAAACAAGTGAGGATTATTGATTGGCAGCAACCTTACCTCTACCAATACAACAAAACAGCCGTAGACGGCATATACAAAGGTTTTTAACATTGAATGCGCAGCCCCCAAATTAACACCAAGCTAGACAAACAACCTGGATTGCTAGACGAAATTTTTAAAAACATTAAAATCTTCGCCCCTCTTCAATCATGGAGCGAATTGAGGTTTTATCCAACGCAACTTCTCGCTATAATTGTCGCATTCTGGTAATTGCATTACTTATTGATTTTTTCGTCGTGGGCTTTCCCCAAGCGTTATAACGCTCATGGGTTTCTTCTGATGTTGCAACTTCTGCATCGGGTAACGGCTGAACAACCACCACTACCTCAACAGAAGTATCTTTAAAATCAGTGGGTGTCTAGATTTGCAATATACCATCCGTCCCAATATGCGCTCGTAACTTCATCGTTTCCATATCCGCATCCAATGACTTATTATTAATGATTCTGGGAAGTAACTTAATTATGCTGCTACTTCCCTCACTAAAAATAGAAGCTTTACAAACTTTGTGGTGAACGAGACTTTAAAACCCTTCAAACCAAGAAAAAGAGCCAGCCCTATTTTCGGTGCTTGTTATTGAACCAACCGAGACATCTAAAATCGTTTGAATTTCCTCATACTTATAGCCTTGATAAATCAGTTTCACTGCCAAAGCCTTCCTCACCTCGCGCGAACAAAGGGCGATGATCTATAAATTCTTGTAGTTGTGCGATCGCTGCTTGTAGATGCTGATTTATCATTGTTCTTTCTTAGACAGATATATCCTCCGTATTATCTCGTAGTCTTTTTCCGAAATCAAATATGATTCCTATATATTTTTGATAATTGTAGTGCAAGACTCTCACGGGCAATTGCCCACAAGGAGGAAATGAAAATTTAACGTAGACGCGCTCATAGGCTTCCGTAAGGTACACCGATTAACACCGATTAACACAGATGGATTATGGGTTTGCTGTTAGGTTCATCCCTGATCGCTATTTTCAAGACAGACTCTCACGGGCGTTAGCGTAGCTCCTCCGTAAGGAGGCTCGCCCACAACGAGGAGATGAAAAATTAAACGTAGACGCGCCCATCGGCTTCCCGTAGGGACATCGATGCACACTGATAATCTTAGGCGCAACTTACACCCTCATACCCCTTACTCCATGTTTCCACTGCTTTTCACTCTCTACACTCATTGATTCTTGGTACAAAACACTGTGTAAAGTTTGCAATAATTCCTTTGTGGTGTACGGTTTAGCAATAAACGCTTTCACTGCGGCATTCCCTGTCAGTTTATCGTTGGCTGCTAAACCACTGACAGCAATAATTTTGACTAAGGAATTGATTTTTTGTAAGGTGCGAGTTGTGGTTACACCGTCCATCGATGGCATCATCATATCCATCAACACAATGCTAATATCATCTTGATACTGGGCATAAAGTGCGATCGCTTCAATTCCATCCTTAGCTACCATTACCCGATAGTTATAAGTTTCTAAGGAAATTCTGGTAGTCTCAAGAATTTTGGCTTCGTCATCGACAACTAACACTAATTCTCCGTTTCCTTTGAGCAGTTCTAAGTCTTCTGATAGCGGTGTTACAGCTGCTTCGACTGCTGGCAAGAATACTTTAAATTCAGTTCCTTTACCCACTTGGCTGGACACGTTGACAAAACCACCGAAACCTTTAATGATTCCTCTCACGGTGGAAAGACCCAAGCCTGTACCTTTACCAATCTCTTTAGTGGTGAAAAAAGGCTCAAATATTCTATCTAGTATTTCTGTTGGCATCCCCATTCCCGTATCTGCAATAGTAATTGCAATGTAGGGACCAACACAGGCATCAAGATTCATGCGGGCGTATTGTTGATCAATAAAGATATTTTCCGCGGAAATACTCAGAGTCCCGCCATTAGGCATAGCATCACGGGCGTTGACTACTAAATTCATGATTACCTGATGCAGATTGGTAGCATCTCCAATCACAGCCCAAAGGTCTGGTTTGATATTCGTAGCAAGTTCAATGGATTTGGGAAATGTCTCTTCGACAATCTGCTGAATTTCCGAGAACAAGTGATTAACTTGCACAATTGTACGCTTGCCTTCCACACCACGGGTAAAGTGCAACACTTGCTTCACCAAAGCAGCCCCCCGTTTGGCGTTAGATTCTATAGTCTTAAACAATTGTTGATTCCGCTCATCAACGTTGGAGTATTTTAGTTGCAGTAGTTGGGATGCTGTCAAAATTGGAGTCAGTATATTATTCAAATCATGGGCAATACCACTAGCAAGTGTACCAACACTCTCTAAGCGTTGGGCACGCAGAAATTGACTTTCGAGTAGTTTTTTCTCTGTAATGTCGGTGTTAACTGTCAGAATAGATTTTGGTTGCCCGTCTTTATCACGCATCAAAGTCCAGCGACTCGCAACAATAATTGCTTTGCCTTCTTTAGTAATCTGATGCAATTCACCTTGCCACGAACCAGACTTGGCTAAACTTTTATAGATGTTTTGCAGTTGAGAAACAGTTTCTGGTTTATATAGAAGCTGATTAGCATTCTGACCGATTGCTTCTTGCGCCTGCCATCCGTACAAATGTTCAGCCCCTTGGTTCCAATAATGAATGATATTGTCCCAGTCGCGCAAGAGAATCGCATCTGTAGCGATATCCAGCAAAGCAGCTTGTTCGCGGATTTTTTGTTCTGCTTGCTTGCGTTCGGCAATCTCTGCTTCCAAATGCAGATTTTGCTCTTTGAGTTCCTTCGTCAAATTCCGCAGTTTCAGATGTAGTTCAATGCGCACTAAAACTTCTTCATGCTGAAGCGGTTTGGTAATGTAATCGACTGCACCAAGGTTTAAGCCTTTTACCTTATCTACTGTGTCGGAAAGTGCAGTCATGAAAATGACAGGAATGTCTTTTGTTAATTCGTTGCCTTTCAGACAACGGCATGTTTCAAAACCGTCCATTTCTGGCATGAGTATATCTAAGAGTATCAGGTCGGGTGGGGCATATTCTGCTCTAGCGATCGCACTTTCACCATCTTCTGCAACTAAAACTGTAAATCCAGAATCTCCTAAAAAATCAAATAGCATTTCGAGGTTGGTGGGAGTGTCATCCACAATCAGGATGACACCCTTTTGATTTAAATCAGTTTTCATAAATCCTCTTATTATGAATATTTTTTGAGAAATTCTAAAATTTTTTTACCTTTAAAACCTTTGGCAAGTTGGCGTAAATACCTGGCAAAAGGAAGCAATTTTTCATCTAATTTCTCTAATTCAGCTGCTTTTTGGGCAATACTTTTGATATCACCCCTCATTGCTAAATCTAGCAAAATAGCTAGCTCTTCTGCTGGTGGAGCAATAAATTGTAGCTCTTCTTTAGACTCCTGAGCGAGAATGGAAATTTGAGATTTTGGATTAATATCTTCCTGCTGCTGCCCATTACTTCTTGCCTCTTCATAAACCCATTCCAACCCCAAGTGAACCCGTAATTTTTCTAAAACCTCCGCTACCCGCACTGGTTTGGAGAGAAAATCATTACAACCTACTCCTAAACTCTGTTTTTGATCAAACTCAAAAACGCTAGCCGAGACGGCAATTATTACTACTTCCTTCAGTTCTGGTAAATTTCTTAGGCGACGAGTAGCTTCAAAGCCATCCATTACTGTCATCACCAAGTCCATAAAAATCACATCTGGCTTAAATTGCTGTGCTTTGTTCAAACCATCTAAACCATTTGCTGCTTCTATGACTTCAAATCCCAAAGGCTGTAATATATTAACCAATACAGAGCGATTTGCCCATTTATCATCTACAACTAAAACTTTGCGTTTAGAACCAACAAAGCTAATAATATTACGCTCATCTAAATTTTGAGCATTAGTTTGTTGATCAACCTCTGGTAAATCCAAATCTAGCCAAAAAATACTCCCTTTACCTAAACTACTCTTCACCTTCAGTTCACCGCCCATCATCTGCACTAATTGACGGCTAATTGCCAATCCTAATCCTGTTCCTTCTGGCTTACGACTGTCCTCACCCACCTGCTGGAATGGCAAAAATATTTCTTCTAATTTATCAGGTGCAATGCCAATGCCTGTATCTTCTACTTGAAAGCGAATTTTGGTAATTGGTAATTGGTAATTGGTAATGGGGAATTGGTTCGGTTTTTCTTCCTTTCCTATCACCCCTTTCCTATCACCTATCACATCCACTGTGAAAGTTATACTACCTTTTTCTGTGAACTTGATAGCATTGCTAAGTAAATTAATCAAAATTTGGCGCAAGCGTTTTTCATCGGCTCGGACAATTGTTGGTAGGGGAGATAATACTTTGTAAACTAGAGAAATTCCTTTCTTATGGGCATTAACGAAGCACATTTGGACAATATTATCCAAAAAAATCGGAAAATGAAATTCTTTGGAATAAAGTTCCATTTTCCGAGCTTCAATTTTTGAGACGTCTAAAATATCGTTAATTAATGTGAGTAAGTGTTCACCACATTGATAAATAATGTTTACACCATTTATTTGCTGTTCAGTTAAATTTTTACTTTTCTGGAAAATTTGAGCGTAACCCAAAATACCATTAAGTGGGGTGCGGAGTTCATGGCTCATGTTAGCTAGGAATTCGCTTTTAGCACGGTTTGCGGCTGCGGCTGCTTCTTCTGCGCGTTGGCGATCGCGAATTTCTTGTTGTAGTTGTAAATTCTTGGCTTCCAACTCTAGGGTTCGCTGTTGTACTTTTGCTTCCAAATTCCGATTATATTCTTCTAAATCATTATAAAGACGAGCATTTTCAATGGAGATTGCTGCTTGAGAAGATAACAGTTGTAAAACTTTTAATCTTTCTGGTGTAAATGCTCCAATAATCAAATTATTTTCTAAGTAAAGAATGCCTATTAATTTACCTTGATTAATAATTGGCGTACACAATATAGATTTTGGCTGGTGATTAATGATATAGCTATCTGTTGTAAAAACTCCCTCACTAGTTGCATCATTTAAAACAACATCTTGGTGAGTTCGATACACATAATTAATTACAGATATTGGTAACTGCTGACTAGAATTTACAGGCGTTGATTGCTGCACATTTATCTCATCTTGATCAAATCTTCCCGAAGCCTCTATAAATAATTTTCCTGCTTTTTCTAAAATTAAAAATCCTGTTTCTGCACCAGCATTTTCGATAACAATATACATCAATTTAGTCAGCAACTTATCTAAGACAATTTCTCCAGAAAGAGCTTGCGAGGCTTTCGTAACTGTGGCTAAATCGAAACCTACGGAAATATCTGTATTTGTAGAGTTAATTGACAAATTTATTTCTGTTTCTGGGATTTTTCGCTCCGATATCCGAGAAAAAACTTGAGGATATCTTGCTTCCAAATCTCTAACTTTCGCTGTTGCTCCCCAGCGAATATATCCATAGTAAGCATCAATTAGATAAGTCTGAGCTACCTTTTCTCTACCACACTCAAAATAAAATTTTGCTGCCAGTTCATTGGCCAGTGCCTCTTCTTGCATGTATCCTTGTTCTTTAGCACCAGCAATTGCTTGGTCATAATATTCCATTGCTTGCCAATATTGACCTAATACCCGCCCTTTCTCTGCCTCCACCAAGTCATATTTATGCTGAAAGTTTATCGGGGCATGATCTGCCCATTTTCGCATTTTTTCCTGATTACTAATTACTCTTCTTAAAAGATATTCTTGTTGTGAAGGTGATACTAATGGATATATTGCAAGTTTGACTAAAGCATCATAGAAATAGAATACTGGTACAGCAAGAAATGCTTTCACCCCATCTAAATATTGTTCAGCTTGGACTGCATTTTCTAATGCTTGCTCGTACTGCCCAAACAGATAACAAAGGATAAGTTTATTTAAATAAAAATAGTGGAGTCCTGTTCTATCATTAGCCTTTTGAAGCAGCGGTAATGCTGTATTCTCATTGTACACTTCACCCAGTAAACAACAGGAATTTTCACAAGGTTCAAGCAAGTTAATAACTGACTGTTGAAAGATTTGATTCCAGCTTAAAGCGTTTTCTTGCTTGAGTTGAGCAAGGGCAGTACTAGTTGTTGCCATTTCTCGTTCAAGTTTTGGCAGTTCCTGACCAATGTAATAAGAATACTGACATTTTTGCATAGCGGCATAGCCACCATACTGAAAATGTCCGTTTTCTAATCCATAGGAGTAACCAGCCTGTAGAAGTGGCAAAGTTTCTCTAGCATGAACTTTGCCATGCATCGTACATGCTCCTGCTACAAAAAACACACTTGTCTTAATTTCTAAGGCGTTGAAGCGTTCCACTAGGCTTAAAGCCAACTTCCCAAATTTATAAGCCGATTCAATATCCTGAACTATGCCGTTTAAAATGACACCGTAACAAACATAACCATAAGCCGAGAAGGGTGAATTTCCATATTTAATAGATAAATTGACTTGTTCACATACAACTAACGGAAACAGCGCAGGTGCAGCTTGATAGGTAGGAGAACCCATACTAGTCAGCATACGTATGGCTGCTAGCTTATCTACCTGTGTCATTAACGGCAGGTTAATCAAGTCTTCTATGTTTTTCCCAACCAAATTTGTTGCTGTTTGGTTCAAGGTTTGCTGGATATCTAAGTCCCTTGGAGACTCAGGTAATCTTACCCCCAGCAGTTCTAGCGCCTCTAACCCAATCTTAATCGCTTGCAGCTGTTTGACTTGGGCCATACAGGCTTGAATTTTCACCTCATAAACTTTCATTTTGTCGGTAGGGGTTTTTGCCTGTTGCAGGACAATAGTTGCCCATTTCTCCATCTGCTCAAAATCACCATTCAGGTAGGCTGTTTCTACTGCTGACTCATAGAGTGCCAAGGATAATTCATACTGATTCTGCCAGCTATTTGCAGGCAATAACTTTAAACCCAACTTGAGATAGCGGATAGCAGACTCATAGGCCGTCGCTGCTTTTGCTTTCTGACCAGCGATGAGATTAAGTTCAGCCAGTTCGTATTTTTCCGACTCTAAGGTAAGTAAGTCGATACCGTAATTTAGCTGATTAACCAGAGCAAAAATATTTTCTTGTCGTTCTGCGATCGCAGTGTTTTGTAGTAGTAATCTACCAATTTTGAGGTGAGTTTCTTTTTTTTGTGAACCTGCAATCAGAGAATAAGCCGCTTGCTGCACTCGATCATGTAAAAATTTATAGGGAATAATCAGTTCTTCTCGTTTATTTGTCAGTAGTTCTTTTTCCTCATCAGTCACAACTAAAGGAATTTTATAAGACTGATTCAATGGTACAATCAAGCCAGCCTTGAGAGCTTCCCACAAATCTGTTGCTGTTTCTGACAAGGATTTTTGATTAACAATACTCAGAACATCTAGAGTAAATTTATCTCCAATACAGGCAGCTAATTTTAAGACATTAATTGTTGTTGCTGATAGCTTTTGAATCTGTGTAACCATTAACTCAACAACATTATCTGTGATATTAATGTCTTGCAGCAGTTCCATATCCCATTGCCAGCAACCTTCGTCAAAATTAAATACCAATAGATTTTCCTGGTACAGGGATTTGAGTAGCTGAGTTAAGAAAAATGGATTGCCGAGAGTTTTATTAAATACTAAATCAGCCAGAAGCTTTGTCTTCAAAGTATCACTGTGAAGGATATCACTAACCAACTGATTCACATGATTAATATCCAAAGCTTTGAGGACAATATTATTGACAACTGCACCAGATTTTTGAATTTCCTCCAAAGTCAACATCAATGGATGAGTTGCACTAACTTCGTTATCTCGATATGCTCCAATCAGTAAGAAGTATTGGCTAGCTGGGTGATTCATGAGCAGTTGAATTAACTTCAAAGAAGCAGAATCTGCCCACTGAAGGTCATCCAAAAAGAGTACCAGCGGATGCTCTCTTTTACAAAATACATGAATAAATTGTTGAAACACCCGATTAAATCGGTTTTGTGATTCAGTTAGGCCTAATTGAAGAACAGTTGGCTGAGAACCAATAATACGTTCAACTTCGGGAATAACGTCGATAATAACTTGACCGTTGGCACCGACAGCTTCTAAAATTCGGATTTTCCAATCTGCTATTTTTTCAGGGCTTTCTGTTAACAATTGCTGTATTAATTCCTGAAAGGCTTGAATTAAGGAAGCATAAGGAATATTTCGCTTAAATTGGTCAAATTTACCAGAAATGAAATTACCCCGCTGGCGGACGATAGTTTTGTGAACTTCATTTACTAAGGAAGATTTACCAATACCTGAGTAACCACTGACTAAGATCATTTCTACCCCCCTTAATTCCTCTGGGGAAATAGGGGGGTTTGCCACCCGTTCAAAGGCATCCATCAAGGTAGCAACTTCTGTTTCACGACCATAAAGTTTTTGCGGAATAATAAATTGGCTGTATAAATCAAGCTGACCAACTATGAAGTTTTCAATTTCACCAGTCGCTTGCAGTTTTCTCAGACATTCTTCTAAATCAGCTTTTAGTCCCAAGGCACTTTGATATCTCTCTTCAGCAGTTTTGGCTAATAGTTTCATCACAATATCAGAAACTGCTTGGGGAATTTCTAGATTGAGTTCTTTCGGTGGTACAGGACTTTTAGCAATGTGACAATGAACTAGTTCTAAAGGATCAGCAGCTGGAAAAGGCAACTGTCCCGTTAGCATTTCGTAAAAAGTAACGCCCAAAGAATAAAAGTCAGTTCGGTAGTCAATCGAACGGTTCATTCTCCCAGTTTGTTCTGGTGACATATAGGCGAGAGTGCCTTCAAGCAAATTGGGATTACTAACTATCGAACCTTCTGTTGATAGGCAAGATGAAATACTAAAATCGATAATTTTGACTTGACTTGTTTTTGGGTTGATGAGAATATTTTGTGGTTTGATATCTTTATGAATAATATTATTTTTATGTAACTGAGCAAGGGTTGTAGATAATTGAATTGCAATCTGCAAAAAAACGCTTATTTCAAAATTTTCTTTATTAATAAAATCTTTGAGAGACTCTCCCCCGAAATCTGAAAATATTAGTGCTAGACCATTTTGATAATTTTCCAAAGCCAGGGGTTTAACAATTCCTTCTATCACTAAGGGTTGGAGTATTTTATATTCGTATCTGAATCGGGTCAGTTGTTCTATGGTAGGATATTGAGTTTTGAGAATTTTAATAATTACTGATGTTTGGTCTGACTCTCTTAAACCACGATAAACACAGGTAGTATTACCCTCATAAATAACTTCAATAATTTTATAATCGGCAATGGTGTTATTCATGTTTTTAGTTAATATGAGGTTAATAGGCGGACACATGCTAGGTTTAATATTATAAATTATTAAGTCCTACTCCTATGGCACTTTGGGAACATCATCAATTGTTGATCTATATCTTGGTTGTATAGCGAATTATTTAATTGAAAGTAAAATGATTTAATTAAAATTTAACTATTCTAAAATCAATCAAAAAATTCTAGGGTTTTCCTTCCTCAATAAGTTGTTAAAGTCACCAGTATTTTTTGATTTGTTCCATTGCAAGTCTATCTGTGTGTATCGATGTGTATCTGTGTACTTTTCCACGAGATTATAACTAGGTTGCACAGGTGGGTAATGAGCGAACACCGATGAACACTGATGAACACGGATGGTTTTTATCGGTGTGTATCGGTGTGTATCTGTGTTCGAGATTTCCACGAGATTGTAACTAGGTTGCATAGGTGAGTGATGAACGAACACCGATGAACACGGATGAACACGGATGGTTTTTATCGGTGTGCATCGGTGTGTATCTGTGTTCGAGATTTCCACGAGATTATAACTAGTTTGCATAGGTGAGTGATGAACGAACACCGATGAACACGGATGAACACGGATGGTTTTTATCGGTGTGTATCGGTGTGTATCTGTGTTCGAGATTTCCACGAGATTGTAACTAGGTTGCATAGGTGAGTGATGCGCGAACACCGATGTAGACGCGCTCATAGGCTACCTACGGAAGCCACTCCGTGTCTACGGTGCAGGGTACACGGATGGTTTTACATACCTGGTAATTTGTATACAGAATTTACGGTTTATCCCACTGTATGTTGATATCAGCCTTTATAAAGTAAAGGTGTCTGTTGTTTATACTCAGCACAGTCAGCTGAAATATCATGGTTAATACTCTTTCTGAACAAAATTTGGCTAAAACTCTTGAACAAGCTATTGTCGAAGCGATCGCACAAGCACGGGAAGCCTGTGATTTAAATGGCAGTAACTCTAGTGCTTGTGCTGTGGCTTGGGATATCGTTGAAGAGTTACAAGCGGAAAAATCTCACCGCTTACACTCAACCAAGACTCAAACCTATTTGGAAAATTATTGTCAAGACCATCCAGAAGCGGATGAGTGCCGAATTTACGATGTGTAATTTCTGGCAATGGCAAGGGTGCAGAGGTTAAAATATTACTAGTACAGCATGGCAAAGATAACTATGCAGTCAAAATTAGGTAAAAAGCCTGCTTGCACTAGTAAGGTACTGTGTAATTAATATACTCTCTAACAAAAGCTCAAATTTGACTTCTAACAGAGCAGTACTAGCCTCAAAGCCAGGAGTCGGTCAGCTATGAATGCACTAGGTCTTGATATCCAAAGGATTCGTGCCCAGTTTTCGGCATTGACTCAAACAATTAACAACCAACCCGTGATTTTCTTTGATGGGCCGGGAGGTACACAAGTACCTGGGTCAGTAATAGATGCGATCGCTGATTACCTGGTGAGGTCAAATGCTAATGCCCACGGGGCTTTTGCTACAAGTGCGCGGACAGATGCGCTGATTGATTCGGCCCGGACTGCGGCGGCTGATTTACTTGGATGTGACGCCACTGAAGTCGTCTTCGGTGCAAACATGACTACGCTCACGTTTGCTTTAAGTCGGGCTATTGGTCGGGAAATTCAACCTGGTGATGAAATCATTGTCACACGCCTCGATCACGATGCTAATGTTTCTTCTTGGTGTGCATTGGCAGAACGTGGTGCAACTGTCCGTTTTGTTGATATTAATGTTGAAGACTGTACTCTCAATTGGAGCGACCTTGAACAGCAGATAAATGAGCGTACACGTTTAGTCGCAGTTGGTTACGCTTCTAATGCTGTCGGTACAATTAATGATGTTGCTGCGATCGCACAGCTTGCTCATGCTGTCGGGGCGTTAGTTTTTGTTGATGCAGTCCACTACGTACCTCATGGCCCCATTGATGTGCGATCGCTCGATTGTGATTTTCTTGTCTGTTCTGCCTACAAATTTTTTGGGCCTCATGTCGGCATTCTCTACGGCAAACACGAACATCTGGCCCGTTTTCAACCTTACAAAGTACGCCCCGCTTCCAACGAAGTACCATTTCGTTGGGAAACTGGTACACTTAACCACGAGGGTTTAGCGGGGATGGTGGCAGCAATTAATTATTTGGCAAAAATAGGTTGTCAAGTCTCGCCCTCAAGAGAAAATCACTTGCTTTATGATCTCCTCAAAGCTGATGCAGGCAAATGGGAAACATTTCGGTGTCCCCCCAGCCGTTCAACATCGTCATCCTTTCCAAATCGACGTGCTGCTTTAGTAACTGCAATGAGGGCTATTCAACAGTATGAAGCAGGACTTAGCAATTGCCTGATTTCTTGGCTTTTGGAGATGATTCCTGGCCTAACTATCTACGGTATTACTGATCCAGCACGCTTTGCTTGGCGGACACCAACGGTAGCATTCCGACTAGAGGGGCAATCTCCCCAGATGGTGGCAAAAATGTTAGGTGATCGCGGTATTTTTGCTTGGCACGGCAATTTCTACGCCAGCAATTTGACTGAAAAGTTAGGAGTAGAAACTAGTGGTGGTTTGGTGCGAGTTGGACTATTACACTACAACACGGTGGCAGAAATTCGACGGTTGCTAGAAGAGTTATCTGAGATAGCGGTGCTATCAAAATAATTAATGGTGTGACAACCCGAAGATCAGCGATCGCGCTGTAAGTAAAGTTTTACTTGGCTATACGCAACTCACATCTTTTCAGATTTTTGAGCATTTTTTGTAACTGCGGATCATTTTTGGAAAATAGCATCGGCAAGCAGGATTGCTGACGCCTACAGCTGTCACAAAGCATACTACTTCACCCCCTTTTGTGGATTTTGCAGAGATTGTCTAATCCAGGAAAAGCTTAACTCTAGGGAGGTAGTTTTCCCGGAATGGTAGTGTGTTCGGAGTAGTATTTTTGTCCTTCTATATCTTTACTCGGGGATCGCTAAATGTGCTTCTCAGAACAGTTAAAAAATAGTTAAAGTTTCTTTAAGTGTCTCAATAAGTTAGGTAAACAAGATCCCCGACTTTTTTGAAAAGTCGGGGATCTATTTCACAAGAAGTCTCTTTCAACAACTGCTAAGGTATATAGCAAGATTTGGGGCTGGTGGGCAGATTACCGTAGAATTCGCGTAGTCGCCATTAAGGTATAGCTAAGGTGGATTTTAGAGATGGTGAAGTTTTATAAATATCATGCTCTCGGTAACGATTATGTGGTGATTCATCCCCAAGATTTACCCTTTGCCCTCACACCTGTTGAAATCAAAGTAATTTGCGATCGTCATTTTGGTATTGGTTCCGATGGTATTTTGTTGGGGCCATTACCTGCGACAACTGGAGAGTTTGCACTTCGTATTTTCAATCCTGACGGTAGCGAAGCCGAGATTCACAATTTTAATGACAGGTTCCGTCACCAAAATATGTGAAGGAAAACTATCAGAAGAATTATTTATGTATTGTCAGGGGAACTAAAAGCAAAAGAATTTCATCAGCAATCTCTTGTAATGGAAAAATTCAGAATTGACATGAGAAGGCAGATGGCAAGAGGCTCAGTTGGCAGAAGGAAACCCTATCAATAAATTGAGGGGTTTTAAACAAGGACACCTTTTTTCTTCACTTTGGGAGTCTTTAAAAAAATCCTTTTACCCTTTTCATAATTAAATAATGGTGCCTTTAAACCCTGTGACAGAGGAACCAGCACGGTAGACTCTTTCCCCGGCATTAAACACCTGGCATGGCAAAAAAATATTTTCTTCCTCCTGCCCTCTGCCTCCTGCCTCCTGCCTCCTGCCTCCTGCCCTCTGCCTCCTGCCTCCTGCCTCCTGCCTCCTGCCTCCTGCCTCCTGCCTCCTGCCTCCTGCCTCCTGCCTCCTGCCCTCTGCCTCCTGCCCTCTGCCTAATTCTAAATTTAATTAACAAGCCTGCGTCTGGTGGACATTCACCCAATCTGAGACGCAAAAGGAAAACCGCATTATGAAAAGACCTAAGCTGTCTGGGTTACTTAAATTTGTTGCAGTAATGCTGATGAGTTTTTCAGTATTACTCCTGTTTTGGATCGCCTCGCCATTACCGAAGATACTCGCTAAACCAGAAACTAAAATCTTTGAACAAGTTTGGCAAACAGTCAACGATAACTTTTACGATCCAAAGTTTAATGGTGTCGACTGGAAAGCGATGCGGGAAAAGTATAAAGCCCAAGCTGCACAAACCAAATCTAGCCAAGAATTTGCAGCTACGATTAATCAAATGCTTAGTGAATTGCGAACTTCTCACACCCGCTACTACACCAAAGAAGAGCCTGCTTACTATCAGATTTTAGGCATTTTTGTACCCAGAAGCGGTGAATTACAAAAACAGCTACCCAAATTCCTGCCTAAAGGCAAAATAGAATACACTGGCATTGGTGCATTTACGAAAGACATCAACGGCAAAACTTTTGTCAGCAATATTCTTGATAAAAGTCCAGCCGCCGCAGCCGGGTTAAAAATTGGCGATCAAATTCTCAGTGTCGATGGTCGCTCCTACCAACCTATACAATCCTTTGTAGGAAAAGCAGGAGAAGAAGTTAAATTATTAATTCAGCGTTCAGCCACACCCAGCAGTCGAACAGAAATTGCGATCGCACCCAAAAACTTTGATGCCAAGACCATGTTTATCGATGCTCAGCAAGCCAGCATCCAGACTATACAACGGGAAGGTAAAAAAGTCGGTTATATTCATATTTGGTCACACGCAGCCAACGAAGACCAACAGCAGCTGCAATCAGAAATAATTTATGGTCGCCTCAAAGATGCAGATGGATTAGTTTTAGACTTTAGAGACGGCTGGGGTGGGGGAGATGTTAATTCTCTTAACCTCTTCACCGCTGAAGCAGGGCCAACTGTTACCAGTGTTTCCCGCAATGGCAAAAAATATACTTATATATCCCAATGGAAAAAGCCAGTAGCGATGGTAATCAACGAAGGAAGCAGAAGCAGCAAAGAAATTTATGCCTACGGCTTTGAGCAACACAAAATCGGCCCTGTAATTGGCACTAAGACTGCGGGAGCAGTAGTTGCTGGTCGTCCTTTTTTTATGGAAGATGGTAGCTTAGTTTACGTTGCAGTTGCAGATGTATTTATAAACGGCAATCAAAGACTAGAAGGTAAAGGAGTCGCACCAGATATCAACGTTCCCTTGCCATTAGAATACGCTCAAGGTGCAGACCCGCAAAAAGAACGAGCAATAGAAGTTGTGCGAGCAGCAATTAAGTAGAGTAGCTAGGTTCATGGATAAAAAAATCTTACTCCTGCGTAAGGGTTACTATTACCACACTTAGAAAAACCTCTACGATAACTGATTGAAAGACTCGTACAAATTTAATATTAATTTTGGAATTTTGCATTGCTTCTCCTCTGCTGTACCTGAAGTTATTATTTATACATTATACATTAGCTAATAATAGTAAAGACTCATCAGTGGTGGAGTATTATAGAAGATAGGTGGTGTAGCAGCTTTTGTCGGCTCTCACGCAGCCCTAGCTTTGGTTACACTTGGCTTCGCTTTTGGTGGAGCTGGTTTGTTAAATAATTTGTATGAAGACTATTCAATTCATGAAGACGGTGGGAATTATTTAGTTTTAAAGCGTAAAGCATCCTGAAATTAAACTATTAATTTTTGCTTGCGTAAACTTTGAATTGTAGAAATAACATGTTGTCCCACCCGTTCAATCTCCTCTGCTGTATTAAACCGACCAATACCAAATCGCACCGACGCATAAGCCAACTGTTCTGAATGTCCCAAGGCTGTCAGAACATGAGAAGGTGCAGTCGTTGTCGAAGAACAAGCCGAACCAGAAGATACCGCCATGATTGGTTGTAAGCCTAACATCAATGCGGCTCCATCCACTCCCTCAACACTAATATTCAAATTTCCTGCCAGTCGTTGAGTAGGATGACCATTAAGATAAATTCCCTCTAACACAGAAAGCTGCTCCCATAATCTCTGTCGGAGTTGGGTGAGGTGTTGGTTTTCTGTAGCTTGTACTTGCACAGCTACTTCCACCGCCTTACCAAAACCGACTATTTGCGGTGTATACAAAGTACCAGAACGCATCCCGCGCTCATGTCCACCGCCATGCTGCTGGGGAGCTAATTGCACTCTGGGGTTGCGACGCCGAACATACAGCGCACCGATTCCCTTGGGACCGTAGACTTTGTGTGCTGTAAGTGACATCAAATCAATTTGCATTGCCTGCACATCTAAAGGAATCTTACCAATAGCTTGAGCAGCATCACTATGAAAAATTACACCACGCCCACGGCACATTTCACCTATTTCCGCTAATGGCTGCAACACACCAATCTCATTGTTAGCTGCCATCACCGAAACTAAAATTGTGTCAGAACGAAAGGCTTTTTCTAATTGATTTAAATCTATCAGTCCGTCTTTTTGAACAGGCAGAATTGTAATTTCAAAACCGAGAGTTTGCAGATATTTACAAGGATCAAGTACGGCACTATGTTCAGTCGCAACAGTAATAATATGCTGCCCTTTTTGAAAATAAGCTTCTGCAACTCCCTTGATAGCTAAATTATTCGCTTCTGTTGCACCACTAGTAAAAATAATTTCTTCTGGTGTGGCGTTGATCGCTGTCGCTAAAATTTCTCGTGATTTTTTAACAGCTGCTTCCGTTTCCCAACCGTAAACATGATTGATACTGGAAGGGTTGCCAAAGTGTTCGGTGAAGTAGGGTAGCATCGCTGTTAGTACCCGTTCATCTACAGGTGTGGTGGCGTGGTTATCGAGGTAGATAGGACGATTAGACATAGTTATTTAATTAAAATTTGACTTAGCTTTTTTAATATACTCAGAACTTTATATAATTCATTTTTGCGCTTTAAAAGTGTAAATTCATCAGACAAAGCATATATAGGTGAATCTTGTTTAGTCAATTTCAAGAAAATAAAATCACTGCCATTCAACACTAATCCAAAAGCTGGTCGCTTAGGGTTAGGATTACTCAGCATATAAGCTAATGCTTGTGGTATGGCTGTCAAAAGAGAAAATCCTGCACTTTGAGACTCAATTATAAGTAGCCAAAACTGTTGTTTGATGACTAAGACATCAATGCGTTCCCGTGCAATTTCTCCTGCATCTTCTAAGGTAATTTCTATAGATTGTTCGGTTTGGATGTCAAACGGAGGACGATAAAATCCAGCTAAATCTAGCAAGGGAGCTAGCACCACCATTTTGACCATTTCTTCAGAGATAGGGCGACCCTCAACCAGGCTCAGATAATTAGTTTTAACTCTATCTAGAGTTTGCTTTTCTTGCGCGGTTATTACTGGTAAATTCTCAAACCACTCAGTAAAGAATTGATCACTATCGGCTAGCTGTAAACCAAATTTTTCTTTTAGGTATGTAATGTTAACAGTTTGTGCTTGAATAACTTGAACCATCAGTTATGAAATTAAAAAAGTACTATTAATTATTGTAGAATAATAGCTTTACGCCAATGAGTAAATAAAGAAGCCAAACTAATACAGTTGCTGTCAATGCTCCATACAAAGTACCGCAAAAAGCTCCGTAAATAAATGCGATTGTCAAATTAGACGAAAAGGGGGTAACTGAGTATGTAATTCCGACTAAAGCCCCACCAAAAATAGCTGACAATACCCACCAACCAGATTTGGAAAAGTGCTTTCGCAAAATAAACCATTGCATTATCCCTGCGATACTATAGCCAATCGTATTGAATGTCATAGCATTAATAGTCGTCACCATACCACCGAGAAAATAACCCACGCCTAAACCAACAGTGGTAGCCAACACCCACCAACCAGCTTTGGAAAAATGCGATCGCAAAATCAGCCATTGAATTGTCCCTGTAACAATTCCGCTTACTGCTGCACTCACACCATAGCCTAAAGGCGTAGGCGTAGGAATAGCCAACCAAATATAAAAAGAATTATTTACACCCTCACCAACAATACATGTTAATAACCACTTTAGCCAAAAGCCCCATCCAAAAGATTTGTTTTGAACAGGCGCTGTCGCTGGTGTTGTTGATTGAGGTGTGTATACTGGCTGTATCGGTGGAACTGATGGACTAGCAGACACTGGAACAGTAGAACGAGGCTGACGCGGATGCAAAATTTGGTCAATCTCACCTAACCTTCGTAAAATCAACTGTGTATTTCCTGGACGCTGATCAGGCGAATGTGCCATCATTTGGTCAATCAAATCTGCAAACTGCGGCAGGATGTTATTAGCATAATCACGCCAGCGCATCTGGGCTGTATAAGCATCATAAATTGCTGAGTTATTTGGTTCTTTTCCTGTCAACAAAAATACAAATGTGCGACCTAAAGCAAAAAAATCAGACTGGGGTACAGCCTGTCCGCTAAATTGTTCTGGTGGGGTGTAACCTGCGGAAATAATACCTGTAACATTACCTTGAGCCTGGGCAAACCAGTAGGTTTGTGTGACTGCTCGTGCTGTGCCAAAATCAATCAATGCCAGTTCGCCATTAGCCCTAAGCATGATGTTAGATGGCTTAATATCTCGATGAAAAAAGTTTTGATTGTGGACTTGTTGCAATATGGTGACAATTTCAGTCAACCATTGCACTGCTGATTTTTGATCTATGGGGCGAAAGTCTCGCTGTTTCATGTATTCATACAAGTCCATTCCTTCTATTTTTTCCATTACCAAACAGTGCAGCGACTGTTGGCTATCTCTAGGAAAATATACAAAATAGCTATCTGGTTCGACTTCGGGAATGCCAGGATGATTTAATTGAGCGAGAACTTCTGCTTCTTGTTGAAATAACTCTATCGCCTTGGGTTCCGATTGAGTCAGTACTTTCAGGACTTTGGGAGCGTTGCTGCGTATATCTTTTACCTCAAATGTCACTCCAAAACCACCACCGCCCAACCTATTTACTACCCGAAAGCGACGTTGTAGTAGTAATTCGGAACCGCACGCTTGACAAAACAAAATGTTGTCTGGATTTTGAGAGTTTGGGCAGTGAGGGTTAATACACAGGCTCATCGGATTACTGACTAACAGATTTGTCTCTTAGTTTACCGTTAGTCATGTGTTGATCAAAACACTGTTCTTTATGAGTGCTTCAGCACTCACTACAAGCCTCAATATAACAATAATCACCCAACCACTCATGGAAAATCCATCTGTGTCATCTGTGTTTATCGGTGTTCATCGGTGGTCGATTTCTAAAAAAACTATTTTTTACCAAACGCAATTTGTAATTGGGAAGTATTATCGGTATTCAAATTAAGCGATCGCACTAATGATAGTGGCAATGGTTGTTGACTAATTCTGTTAATGTAATCTGCATTTAAATAAGTCAGGTAACTTGGTTGATTAGCCACATAGCTTTGGAAAAAGGGCAGGCTTAAAAACTTAACATAGCGTTGTGCTAAAGCTGGATTTGGGCCGATCACTTGTTCTGGAACAGGGATGACGGAGTTTGGTGATTCTGCGATTGTCGAAAAGTGCGTACCGCCACTGATTAATGCTAAATACTTGTTAGCAGTTGTTAACCAAGTAAAAGGTTGAATTTGTTCTGGCAAAGCCGGAGCAGCTGTATCATTACTGCTGCTGACAATCATTACCGGAATTTTGATTTGACTGAGACTGTCTTTGCCGAGAACAATGCTATTAATTGGGTTAATAGCGATCGCTGCTTTGATGCGTGGATCAGACAGGTCATAATCCTCAGATAAGGATAATTCCGCAGTCAAACACTGAAGCAAAAGCGAGACATTGAGGGTATCTCGTGAGGGTGGACAGCTTTGTTGGATTTGGGAAAAGTTAATTGGTGCGCCTGCTAATGCTAAAGCTGTGTAACCTCCAAAGGATTGACCAATCACGCCTACCTGTTCCAAATTTAACCGCCCTTGGAAGGCTGGTTCGGACTGTGATCGGCGAGCAAGTTCATCTAAAAGGTATCTTACATCCAAAGGTCGATCAATAAACTCCCTGGGACTTGTAATATTAGCTGCTCTACCCGATAGTAATGCTTGTAACTGCTGAGCGTTGCTACCAGGATGTTCAGGAACCGCCACAACAAAGCCATAGGAAGCCAAATATTCAGCTAAGTAAACAAAACTAGTTCGATCAGAACCAAGTCCGTGGGAGATGACAATAACTGGTCTAGGCTGAGAAACTTGTGGTAGGTAAATGTCCGCCGGATATGTACGACTCCGAGACCTGTCATTGAGGTTAATACTTTGCTTTTGCCATTGATAAAACCCTGGTTGCAATAAGTTTATAGTGTTACTAATACTTTCTCCCAAAGTAGTGGTTGCTTCTTGGTTAGCTTCTTTTTGAATTAAGGCGATCGCTTGTTGAGTCTGGTTGAGAAAACTCTGGGCTAAGTTGGCTAGTTGTAGGGCGCGGGCTAAATTAATCGAAACCTCACTGGAGGGAAACTTGCGTAGTACATTTAATAAAGTCAAGCCTTCCGGTTCAGCCGCAGCTAAAATTAATGCTGCACGAATTCCGTATAAACCAGTAGCTTGAGTTTCACCCTCAATCACTGTTGCCAAATTCTCTAGTAATCTCTCCCCGATTGGTGTGTAGAGAAACTGGGAAACTTGTACCACATTCAAGGGAATAGGAGTGAGTAACACCTGTTTGATTTGCTCTAGTCGCTCTTTGGGTGCATATTGAAAATAAGCAGCCAATTCATCATCGATTTTGCCTGTTCTGGCATAATCTTCTAGAGATTGAACTGATACAGAACGCTCCAACAGACCGTAGGATAGGGTTAACCGTTCTGCACCCAAAACAGGACGGGGAATGATCGTAGGTATGATACAGGTGGTGATCACAAATGCACAAGAGAACCACCCAATACGATTTTGGATTTTAGATTTTCGATTTTGGATTAGGAATGCTCGTATGCCTCTGGGTTGTGTCATTTGTCATTTGTCATTTGTTATTTGTCATTGGTCATTTGTCATTGGTCATTTGTCATTGGTCATTGGTCATTGGTCATTGGTCATTGGTCATTGGGCACAAGTATTTATTCTCCCCACACTCCCCACTGCCCCATCTCCCCACACTCCTCACACTCCCCACCTCCCCACACTCCCCACTCCCTTGGGGGAGTGGGGGCCGGTGAGTTCCCCATTGCCCCCCAACCCCACAAAGTGGGGACCCCTAGCCCCCCATCTCCCCATCACTCACGCCTCTCCCCCAACAACCACATCGCGTATCCGCAGACTTGGCCCGCCACAACCTACAGCTAAACCATTTTGTGCGCCTTTACCACAACCACCAGACTCGTCCCAGTAAAAGTCGTCACCAATCGCTTCTATATCTGCCAGGGTTTGAAACACGTTTCCTGAGAGAGTTACATCTTTAACTGGTTCGGCTATTTTCCCATTTCTAATCATCCAAGCTTCCCCAGCACTAAAGGTGAACATTTCCCCATTGGTCATTCCACCCAACCAGTTACGCGCATAAACTCCTTCTTTAATACCACTGAATAAATCAGCTACAGGTGTTTTACCTCTTTCTATCCATGTGTTGGTCATGCGGACAATCGGGGCATAGTGATAATTAAGACATCTAGCGTTGCCTGTCGCCGCTTCCCCTAACTTACCTGCGGTTTCGCGAGAATGCAATCTTCCTACCAAAATTCCATCTTGAATCAATTGCGTAGTTGTTGCAGGTGTGCCTTCATCATCGTAAAAATAACTACCACGATGTCCACTTGGGGCTGCACCATCAAAAATTTGCAATTCTTCCGGGCCAAACCGGCGTCCAAAGGTCATTACCTCTAACAAATCTGGGTTTTCGTAAGCCATATCTGCTTCCGAAAGATGTCCAAAGGCTTCGTGAACAAATAAACCAGTGAGAATCGGATCAATAACTACGGTATAGATATTACCTTTGACTGATGGCAAAGTTAAAGCTGCTACTGCCCTTTCGGCGGCGCTTTTGACTTGTGTGTCTAAGTTGATTAAATCTTCAAAAGCCTGTCGAGAACCGGTGGTTTCTCTACCAGTTTGCACAGTATCACCATCTCTAGCAGTGGCAGCAAAGCGCATTTCCATATCTACCCAAGACTGTTCGATGAAAGTGCCTTCACTGGTAGCAACAATTACTTTTTGACTGGTGTCACTGTAGCGTACAGATGTGGTGCTGATGCGATGGTCTACACTTTTGAGAAGATCACAATAGCGATCGCACAATTCTTTTTTACGAGTCAAGGAAATATGCCGGGGATCAGTACCTGTCAAGGGCAATTGACAAACTGCTTGTACTGGTTCAATCGGAGCAAGTATAGTTTCTTCATCACCAACCATCCTCGCAGCAGCAATTGCTTCTTCGATGCGTTCAGCAATTGTTGTCAAGCGGTTAAAACTGCTGAACCCCCATCCACCCCTATAAGCAGCACGAATATGTCCACCGATCGAAATAGCCTCGCTGAGAGTTTCTACTTTATCGCCACGCAACAATATATCTGTACCTTCAGCTTCTTCTAGGCGAATCATTAAATAATCCACCCTAGATGAATAGCGCTTCAGTAAGTCAACAAGCAAATTTTGCACATCCACAAGCAAGGTAGGCATTTGGCAGATAGGAACAATGAGGACTTGTCTATATTCTCTATTAAAGGCTGAAACTTCAAGGATAAAGCGTGAAACTTCAAGGATAAAGCGTGAAACTTCAGGAATGAAACGTGAAACTTCAGGAATGAAACGTGAAACTTCTAGGATGAAACGTGAAACTTCTAGGATGAAACGTGAAGTGTAAAGTGTAAAGGGTGTTTTTTGATCCTTTATCTTGTATTCTTTTTTAATGCGATCGCCATAGAGTGTACGGGAAGCCTTTATCGTTGATGTTGTCAAAAATGCAAGAAAAGCTGCCAAAAATATTTAAGTTAAAGGCAGGTAATGCCAGCAAGACTGTCTTACTGTTAGCAGGAATCTTTTTTTTCCTGTGTTTGTTATTTACCCTGCACCGCTACTATACTTTTTACGCTTCCTTTGACCAGGGCATTTTTAACCAAGTTTTTTGGAATAATCTGCATGGTCGCTTTTTTCAAAGTTCTCTTTCTTCTAGTCTTTCAACTAATGTAGTTCACGCTGGCGAAGTTCCCACAGTATATTACCATCGACTCGGACAACACTTTACGCCGGCGTTATTGCTGTGGCTACCTATCTATGCCTTATTTCCCTCTCCCGCCACTTTAACTGTTTTGCAAGTTACACTAATCACGGCGGCGGGTTTGGTGTTGTACGTACTGGCTAGGCAATATCTCCAACCACCATTAGCAGTCATGATTACCGCCAGCTTTTACGGTGCGAACGCGGTGATCGGCCCGACTCTAAGTAACTTTCACGACATTTGCCAAATTCCCTTGTTTGTATTTACACTGCTGCTAGCAATGGAAAAACGCTGGTGGTGGTTATTTTGGTTGATGGCAGTTTTGATTTTAGCTGTACGAGAAGATGCAGGTATAGGATTATTTGGGGTAGGAGTTTACATGATTTTGAGTAAACGCTTTCCCCGCGCTGGCGTTGCTGTGTGTATCCTCAGTTTTGGTTACATATTAGTGTTAACTAATCTGATCATGCCGTTGTTTTCTAAAGATATTTCGCAACGGTTTATGTTGGAACGGTTTGGACAATATGCCAATGGTGAGGAAGCTTCCACCCTGGAAATTATTTGGGGGATGATTAGCAATCCTCTGCGTTTATTAGTAGAGTTAATTACGCCACTAGATAGAACTATTAAATACTTATTAGGTCAGTGGTTGCCCTTAGCATTTGTACCTGCTGTAGCCCATGGTTCTTGGATGATAGCTGGTTTTCCCCTATTGAAATTATTACTGGGTAAAGGAGAGTCTGTTTTATCTATTACAATACGTTATGCTTTAACTGTCGTCCCAGGATTATTTTATGGGTCTATTCTCTGGTGGTCGCAGCGTCAACAAAAATTTAAACCTGCATTTCGCCGTTTGTGGATAGGTTGTATTTGTCTATCTCTATTTTTTACCTTTACATCTAATCCCAATCGCACTTTTTACTTTCTCATTCCTGATTCTGTCAAACCATTAGTATATGTGTCATTGCCACAACAATGGCAACATGTAAATCAGATGCGTCCCTTGGTAGCACAAATTCCCCCAGATGCGAGTGTATCTGCAACTACTTACATAGTTCCCCATCTTTCTAGCCGTCGGGAAATCCTGCGTTTACCTGCCTTGCAACTACGTAATGATGCCCAAGAAGTAATCAAAGTAGATTATGCGATCGCTGATCTTTGGCAATTACAGAAATATCAAGCTGCATTTAAAAGCGATCGCAGTTTATTAAAAGATTTAACCCCACTGATTGACCAGCTCACCAATAATCGTGAATATGGAATTATAGGCTTTCAAGATGGCGTTATTTTACTAAAAAAAGCTGCCAGTTCGGACACACAAGCAAAAGCAGCTTGGTTACAATTCCGGCAAGAGTTAGCAAAAGGGGATAGGGGATAGGGGATAGGAAGGAAGGAGGACAAGGGTGATGGGGTGATGGGGTGATGGGGGGCTAGGGGTCCCCACTTTGTGGGGTTGGGGGGCAATGGGGTGATGGGGTGATGGGGTGATGGGGTGATGGGGTGATGGGGAGTAGAGGAATAACAACTAACAACTAACCACCAACAACTAACCACTAACCAATGACAAATGACAAATTTTAGAGAAATGTAAAGGCTTGGGGGATTGCATCAAATGAAAATACTAGTACTGAGTTGGGAATTTCCGCCCCGTATTGTTGGAGGAATTGCGCGCCATGTCTCAGAACTATACCCGGAAATCGTCAATTTAGGGCATGAAGTTCATCTAATCACGCCTGAATTTGGTCATGCGCCCATGTATGAAGTCGTGGACGGGGTGCGTGTGCATCGCATTCCTGTAGCCAGTGGTAACGACTTTTTCCATTGGGTAGTAAACATGAATGAAAGCATGGGCAGTCATGGGGGAAAATTGATCGCGGAGGAAGGCCCCTTTGATATCATCCATGCTCATGATTGGTTAGTCGCAGATGCGGCGATCGCTCTCAAGCATACCTTTAAAGTTCCCCTAATTGCTACGATCCACGCTACTGAATACGGACGCTATAACGGTATTTACACTGATACCCAACGTTATATAAGTGGTAAAGAAGAACTATTAGCCTACAACGCTTGGCGAATTATTGTTTGCACCGACTACATGCGTCGAGAAGTAGAACAAGCTTTACACAGTCCTTGGGATAAAATTGACGTTATCTATAACGGTATTCGTCCAGAAAAAAAACGCCATCACGAAGACTTTCACGCCCAAGACTTTCGTCGCCAATTTGCTGAAGATGGCGAAAAAATCGTTTACTATGTTGGTCGCATGACCTACGAAAAAGGTGTATCTTTGCTTTTAGCAGCTGCTCCCAAAGTACTTCAAGAAATGGGCGGTTACGTTAAGTTTGTAATCATCGGTGGTGGCAACACTGATCATCTCAAAAAACAAGCTTGGGAGATGGGAATTTGGCATAAATGTTATTTTACTGGCTTTATCTCTGATGAGTACTTAGATAAATTTCAAACTATCGCTGACTGTGCTGTTTTTCCCAGCCTTTATGAACCCTTTGGCATCGTTGCCTTAGAGAGCTTTGCTTCTCGTGTGCCCGTGGTAGTATCTGATACGGGTGGTTTTCCAGAAGTAGTGCAACATACAAAAACAGGCATTGTCACCTATACCAATAACCCTGATTCTTTGGCATGGGGAATTTTGGAAGTTCTGAAAAATCCCGGTTATCGCCAATGGCTGATTGATAACGCTTACGAAGATTTGGAACGACGCTTTAGCTGGCCGAAATTAGGTAAGCAAACAGAAGAAGTATATCAGCGAGTGGTGCATGAGCGATCGCTCGTAGTCTGGTAACTCCCACTAGGGAGGTGGGGAGAGAACTTCTCCCTATTACAAGAAATAACGGGAGCGTGAAAGCCCACTCCTTCCAGGGGTGGGATGAAACGCGACACGGCAGCTGATCGCGTTGCTGCTATTGATAGAGTGAAAAGTTCTGCGATCGCCCGATGCCCAGATGGTTGGGGAAGCGCTATGCATCCAACTCATGTTGTTCTTTCAAAGGCAACACAATCACAAATTCAGTTCCTTGGTTAAGCGTGGAATTAACCTTAATCGCCCCACCATGCTTTTCCACAATAATTTGATGGGCGATCGCTAATCCTAATCCAGTACCTTTACCAAGTGCTTTGGTAGTAAATAGACAGTCAAAGATCCGTTGTCTCACCTCGTCCGTCATACCAATGCCATTATCGAAAATCCGAATCGTTACATCCTCAGGGCTGGACATCTCAGTGCAGATGTTGATTGCTAGGGAATCATTGACTCGCTTGCCTTGCTGCCAAATATCTTCTAGAGCGTCAACGGCATTAGCTAAGATATTCATGAAAACTTGATTGAGTTGCCCCGGATAACACTCAACTTTTGGTAAGGGAGCGTATTGTCTAACGACTTTAATTTCAGGGCACTGCCCCAAGCCTTTAAGACGATGACGCAGAATCAATAATGTAGTGTCAAGTCCCTCATGGACATCGAACTTAACCTTTACAGATGTGTCAGCACGAGCAAAGTTTCGCAGCGACACGGAAATATCTTTAATTCGTTCCGTGCTAATCTGCATAGAATTAAGGAGCTTTGGTAAATCATCTAAGAGAAACTCTATATCTGCTTGAGCGATCGCATCCTGAATGATAGGTGGTAGTTGGAAATAATGTTGCTGACATAATTGCAGGATTTGGGTGAGATCAGCAACATACTCTTGAGCAGGACGAATATTGCTAATGATGCAGCTAATGGGATTATTCATTTCATGTGCTACACCTGCTACCAATTGGCCGAGCATTGAGAGCTTTAATTAGCTTGGTTAATCCATTGACTTAATACCTCTCGCAGTTTCTTAATTTGGAAATTTTCTGCAAGTTTAATTACTTTTTGAGCAAAATTAAAATAAATAGGATTGTCAGTTTTTAGGTTATTGACTTCATCCAATACACCATCGATATTACCATCTTTTGCTAAGTCATATAAGTGAGTCAAGATATCGATAGAAGGTAAAGAAATATCCTCAACATCTGACTGAAAATTAGTTTGGTTTCGATTTGCTTCAGTTTCTGATTTTTGTGCATAAATCCATACCAAATTCAAGTGTAAATGCAATATTTCTAGCAAAATTTCAGCTACAACAGGTTTGGATAAGAAGGCATCCGCACCAACATCTAAACTCTGATTTTGATCACTTTCAAACACACTTGCAGAAGAAGCAATTATTGCGACATTTTTTAACTGAGCAGATTGCTTAATTTGTCGAATCAAATCAAAGCCATCCATTACAGGCATTACTAGATCGGTGATAATTAAGTCAGGTTGAGACGCAACAGCCCGATCAATTCCCTCTTGTCCGTTACTAGCTTCTATCAACTCAAATCCAATCGGTTCTAGTAAGTTTAGAATTACCGAACGGTTTTCCCATTTGTCGTCTACTACTAAAATTGTGCGTTTTTTACCCTGATAGCCTGTGATAGTTCCTTGTTGCATCACTCTGGAACTTGCTACCCATTGTTTTGCTTCTGGTAACTCCACTTCAAACCAGAAGATACTACCTTTACCAAGTTGACTTTCAACTTCTAAACTGCTACCCATGAGGTGAACGATTTTTTGACTAATAGCTAATCCCAATCCAGTTCCTTCAGACTGTCGCTTGATATCTCCTACTTGCTCAAAGGGAAGAAAGATTTTCTGCAATTGCGCCGATGTCATCCCCACCCCTGTATCTTCGACTTGAAAACGAATTTTATAATTAGTCATTTGTCCTTTGTCATTTGTCATTTGTATAAAATCTGTTTCTAATAACTCTTGACCAATGACCAATGACGAATGACTTATGACATTGACTTTTAATGTTACTCCCCCTTGGTCTGTAAACTTGATTGCGTTTCCCAAAAGATTAATCAGAACTTGTCGTAGTCTTTTCTCATCAGCATGGATACCAGCAGGGAGTTGAGAGTCTGGCTGATAGTTGAAGGAAATCAGTTTTTGATCGGCTTTTATACGGCAGATTTCGACGACTCCTTCCACAAATGAGGGAAAATGGAAATCGATTGGATGCAACTCCATTTTCCGCGCTTCAATTTTGGATAAATCCAGCACATCGTTAATTAAAGTTAATAGATGAAAGCCGCATTGATGGATGATTTCAATTCCTTTGTATCCTTTGTCTGTTAAGGTTTCTGTTCTTTGTAGGATTTGAGTATAACCCAGAATGCCATTCAGCGGTGTTCGTAATTCGTGGCTCATGTTGGCGAGAAATTCACTTTTGGCCTGATTGGCAACTTCGGCAACATTTTTTGCCTCATTGAGTTCAGCTGTTCGTTCTTCAACTCGTCGTTCTAGTTCATCATTGGCTTGCCGGAGTATCATTTCTGACCTCTGATTTTCACTTGTTACCGCAGAGATAACAAAAGTAGTAATAGCGATGGCACAAATGAATGATTGCAGCAAGATGAGCGATTCATTAGGCGAGGGTTGTTTGGCAAAAGACCCGAAACCATGAACAGTGCCAAAAATCGCGATCACTGACACAATCAGTACAGATAGATTGTCTGCAATGCGAATTACAATCCACTGATCGTCGAGAATTTCGGTGCGAATGTGAATGGTGGGTAAAGGGGATTGTTCTGGATTGTCTCCACTCCACGTCCTACACCCTATCCCTTCTTCTAGGGCATCAATCGCATTCGCTAGGATGTTCATAAATACCTGATTCAATTGACCGGGGTAGCACTCAACCAAGGGAAGTTTGCCGTATTCTTTGACAACTGTAATTTCGGGATGAGAAGCAGAGGCTTTGAGACGATGGCGGAGAATCATGAGTGTCCCGTTGATGCCATCGTGGATGTTGACAGCTTTCATTTGGGCTTCGTCATGCCGAGAGAAGTTTTTCAGAGATTGCACAATCTCGACAATGCGATCAGTGCCAAGTTTCATCGAGTCCAGTAGTTTCGGAAGATCCTGCATGAGAAATTCCAGATCGATGGTATCTAGCTCTGATTGCAGTTCGGCAGGAGTAACAGGTAAAATTTTTTGATAGTCTTGCAGCAATTGCAGCAAGTCTTTGGCATACTCTGCAACATATTTCAAATTGCCGCAAATAAAGTTGACGGGATTGTTGATTTCGTGGGCAACTCCGGCAATGAGTTGTCCCAAACTTGACATTTTCTCGCTTTGGATTAACTGAGTTTGTGCTAGTTGTAAATCCTGGAGGGCTTGCTGAAGTTTCTCTGTCTGGGCTTGGGATTCGGCGGCGGCTTGACAACTTTGCTCGTAAAGTAAAGCCTTTTCAATAGCGATCGCTGTTTGTGTGGCAAAGATGCTAACCAGTTTGAGGTGTTCGGTGGTGTAAGCATCGGTGTTTTGCGTGCCAATGGCGATCACTCCCAGTACCCGTTCCTTAGCCCGCAATGGTACACAAATCAAAGCTCTCACATTTTCCTGTCCCTCTAATCGAGGATCTGCCTGGATATCATTGATTAGTTCTGCCCGGTTAGATTGGACAATTTTGCCGATGATTCCTTTGCTTGGTTCTGGGTAGCCGTGAGTAAAAAACAGTCCAAATTCGGCAATACTTTCAAAAGCCGTTGCATCTGGGTTCAACAGCAGGATCATCCCGGCAGAGGATTCAATCAATTGACTTATTTCTTGAAGCACGAGTTGAGCTATTTGTCGTACATCCAAACTCACCGTGATTTGAGTCGAGATGTCCTCAAACAAATCAATTTCTTGATATCGCTCTAGTAATTCTTTGGCGAGTTCCTTCTTCTCGGCTTCCTGTTTTGCCAAAAATGAGAGCAAAGTTGCGAGTAAAGTTGCCTGTTCTCCTCCCACAACCCAACCGATGACTTTTCCTAATACCTTAACTGGATGCCGATTATCGGAAGTTGGCTTGCCAATGCTGAGCAAGTTTCTGCCGTCTACCTCCTCAATATCAATAGCAATGTTGAGCGTAACGGCTAATTCTTGAACAAGATACAACAACTCTTGTTTGTGAAGAATCTTTTTGAGACTAACTGGGGACATGAACCACCTCCGTCTGTGCTAAAACCTTTGAATTCTCAACTTTAGCTTTGACTGGAATCGTCATAGTAAACTCTGTCCCTTCTTTGGGAACTGAGTCAACGCTGATCATGCCACCATGTCTGCGATAGTCGATACCCCACCTCCTGCGTCCGGTTTGTTCTGGTGAGAGATAAGCAAGAGTTCCTTCCAAAACACTGGGATTTTGGATCTCTTGCGTCTGTGTGGGTAACAACGAAGCAATGCTGAAGTCAATGAGTTTGACTTGCTTTGTCTGGGGATGAATTAGAATTTTGGCGGGTTTGATGTTTTTATGGATGACGCGATTTTGGTAGAGTTCGTGGAGAATATCTGTGAGTTGCACAGCAATATTCAGTACCTCAATTAGGGGAAGTGTTTGATTTTGAGCATACTGTCGCAAAGAAATGCCACCAAAATCTTCCATCATTAAGGCATATCTGTTGCGGTATGGCTCCATGCTGTTGAAGCGAACAATTCCTGGAATCTCTAAAATTTTGGCGATCGCATACTGGTTGCGAAACTGTAACAGATCATTAAAGGTGGGATAGCCTCGTATGAGCAGTTTAATGACTACAGGCTGTTGATCTGCCTCTCGCAGTGCCCGATAAACCACTGTCCTGGAACCATAATAGAGTTGCTCACCTAAACAGTATCCGGGAATTGCAAGTGTTAAATCTACTGCTGCATCCATATTTACTGGCTCCATATGAGATGTCCACTTCTAGGAGTCAGTATGCCCATTTATGTGTAAAATCTAACATGACAATGCTATGATTGCTCTCACAAAAATCTCAATTCCAGTTATAATATCTAGCATGTCAAAACTACTCTACACAGAAGTAATACTGTTTTGTTAGTAATATATTTAGCGTGACAGCGTAGTAGGCGATCGCGCTCCCCACTGGGATTTTTTTAAAATTAATTGAGAAAGAAATACTTTAATTTCCGTGATGATGAAGTCAAAACAGAATTGAGGAAAAGGTTTCTAATAGTCTGCGAAGGAGAAAAGACTGAACCTAACTACTTTAGAAGCTTTCGCACTCCAGGACTAGTTATCGCTGTTCATGGAATAGGTGCAAATCCAAGCCGCTTAGTAGAGAAAGCAAAAGAGCTACACAGCCAAGATGAATATGATCAGACTTGGTGTGTATTTGATCGAGACTCATGATCCAAACAAGACTTTAATAATGCAATACAAAATGCTAGGTTTCAAGGCTTTGAAGTTGCTTACTCTAATGAAGCTTTTGAACTATGGTATATACTGCATTTTGAATACCTAAACACTGGTCTTCCCCGTGAAGAATATAAAAAGAAGTTAAGTAAACTGCTTGGTCAGGAATATAAAAAGAATAGTGAAACTATTTATGACCAAATCAAAAACCATCAGTCTAAAGCTATTAAAAATGCTGAGAGACTTTTGAATGAGTACAAACCTCCTAATCCTGCTGACGATAATCCTTCAACTACCGTGCATAAGCTAGTTCAGGAACTTAATCAAGCTATTTCCAATGAAATATGTTTGAATGAAACTGATCAAGTAAATCCAATTACGAACGAACAATGAGCTATCAAACAAACGCAATCTATGAGGAAGCCTCAGATGGGGTGATAAAGGAACGGGCGTGACTTATGAAGGAATTTTAGACAATAATCCAACAACACTAGACATGGTGAAAGTACAAATCATCATTTTTGATGGGTTTGATGAACTGGATGCGATCGCTCACGCGGCTTCTCGTAGAGTAGGGTAGAAAGAATTTTTTAATGCAGAGAAAAAATTATCCCACTTCTGTGCAATGCCAAAATCTTCCTTACCCTTTACTCATCTTTAGATTATGAAAGAATATTGACG
>NZ_AJLK01000043.1 GCF_000317205.1 Fischerella muscicola PCC 7414
GAGAGTATCGTACCTAGATATTTTTCAGATGTCCAATATATATTTGTTGAAAATTGAAACTTTTAAAATATTAAAAATATGGAATTACGACACCTGCGCTATTTTATTACTGTGGCGGAAGAACTACACTTCAGCCGCGCAGCTGAACGATTACACATAGCGCAACCGCCTTTAAGTCAGCAAATTCAACAACTGGAAACGGAGTTAGGGGTGGAGTTGTTTCACCGCAAAACTAAGCGACAGGTACAGTTGACGGAAGCGGGAAGGGTATTTTTAGGGGAGGCTTATCAACTGTTAGCGCAACTTGAACAGGCGATCGAGTTAACACGGCGCACGGATAGGGGTGAAACAGGAGAATTGCGGGTGGGGTTTATTAGTTCTGTCACCTATGATGTGTTACCTGCTATCTTGCAAGCTTTTCGCCAACAGTTTCCAGGGGTAGAATTGGTATTGCAGGAGTTAACGACAGCAGAACAAGAAAAGGCTTTGCAAAATCATCGTATTCAAGTTGGTTTTGTGCATTTACCTTTAGAAGATGACAGTTTTGCGAGTGAGTGTATTCAGCAAGAAAATTTGGTTGTGGCTTTACCTGCAAATCACCCTTTAGCTAAACAAGAAAAAATTGCAGTGCGATCGCTTGCGGATGAATTGTTTATTTTATTTCCTCGTCATTTGGGAATTGGACTTTACGACAAAATTATGGCTTTGTGTGAGCAAGGTAGTTTCACACCAAAAGTTGCTCAAGAAGCTATTCAAATGCAAACAATTATCGGGTTAGTTTCGGCTGGGATGGGTATTGCAATTGTGCCTGCTTCTTTGCAAAATCTCCAGCGTCAGGGTGTTGTGTATCGAGCGATCGCCCAAACAACACCATTGGTAGAAACAGCTGTGGTGTGGAAAGCAGGAGAAATAACACCAGTACTGCGGCAATTTCTCAGTGTTGTTGGGAAAATAACCAGCTGTGAACTAAAGTTCTAGCTAAAAGCTTAAACTTACACCTAACAACAACCACGAACAACCAACATTTTAATTTAGATACAACGGTTGCCAAAATTATGCTTTTCGTTACAAAATTTGGAGCAGCGATATTATTTTGCTTACTTTGGATGTAGGAAAAAATTAGAGAATAAATCGCTAAATTTCTGCTATAATCCGCGTTAAAAAACAGAGAATTAACTACAGTTTTTCGGTAATTAAGTATGCCAAAAAACAGACATTTTGGCTACAAATTGACTTTTTGAAAAAAGACTATTTTGAACAACTTTACAAAAATAATTATGAGCAAAATAAAGTTAGAAAAGCAGACTGATGATTTGTGCTCGGAGACGACTAATGGTAGCTCTCACAGAGAACGCTCAACATAAACGACTTACTATACAAACCGTCGAAATCGCTCCTAACACAACGGCGATTCGTTCGCTTGATTGGGATCGTGATCGCTTTGATATCGAATTTGGTCTTCAAAACGGTACAACTTATAATTCATATCTCATTAAAGGCGATCGCATTGCCTTGGTGGATACTTCTCACACCAAGTTTCGTCACTTGTATTTAGAGACTCTTAAGAAACTGGTTAACCCGAAAGCTATTGATTACATTATTGTCAGCCATACAGAGCCAGATCATAGTGGCTTGGTTGAAGACGTTCTCCAATTAGCACCCAGAGCCACTGTCTTAGCGTCGAAAGTTGCACTCCAGTTTCTGGAAAATTTAGTTCACGATCCCTTCTCGAAGCGGATAGTCAAGAGTGGCGATCGCGTAGACTTAGGTCAGGGACACGAAATTGAATTTGTGAGTGCGCCTAACCTGCACTGGCCGGACACCATCTTTAGCTATGATCGCAAAACTCAAACTCTGTTCACCTGTGACGCCTTTGGGATGCACTATTGTAGTGATGACACCTTTGATGTCAACTTGGAAGCAATAGAACCCGACTTTAGATTTTATTATGATTGCCTGATGGGGCCGAATGCTCGTTCACTGCTGAATGCAATGAAAAAAATGAACGAACTAGGCAACATCAAAATTATTGCCAACGGTCATGGCCCCCTACTCTACCACCATCTAGGTATACTCAGGGAGTGCTACCAAGGTTGGAGCCAAAGACAAGCCAAGACAGAGACAATTGTTGGTATGTTTTATGTCTCTGATTATGGTTATGGCGATCGCATCGCTCAAGCGATTTCTCAAGGCGTCCAGAAAACAGGCGTCGGTGTCGAAATCATGGATTTGACAATCGCAGAGATCCAAGAAATCCAAGAATTAGCAGGTCGCTCCTCTGGAATTATAGTTGGGATGCCACCAACTGCCAACGCTGCGGCACAAGCTGCAATTAGTGCGCTTTTGGGTGTAGTCAAAGACAAACAAGTCATTGGATTTTTTGAATGTTACGGCGGTGACGATGAACCCATCGATCCGTTACGCAGAAGATTCATTGATTTTGGGGTCAAAGAAGCCTTCCCAGCAATTCGTATTAAAGAAACTCCTTCTCCACTCACATACCAACTGTGTGAAGAAGCAGGTACTGATCTCGGACAAATGCTAGTCCGCGAACGTAACATCAAGCAAATTAAATCCATCGACGTTAATTTAGAAAAAGCACTAGGTCGGATTAGCAGCGGACTCTACATTATTACCGCCAACAAGAACGGTGTCCAAGGCGCGATGCTTGCTTCTTGGGTGGCACAAGCTAGTTTACAACCTTTAGGATTTACAGTTTCTATCGCCAAAGACCGAGCAATTGACTCCCTGTTGCAAGTCGGCGATAAGTTTGTCCTCAACGTCCTGGAAGAAGGAAACTATCAAGAACTGAAAAAACACTTCCTCAAGCGTCTGCTTCCTGGTGCAGACAGATTTGCGGGAGTGAGAACTCAAACAGCTAAAAACGGTTCCCCAATTCTCACAGACGCTCTTGCTTACATGGAATGCGAAGTTAAGAGCAGCATGGAATGCAGCGACCACTGGCTATTGTACTGCACCGTTACTGACGGTCGAGTTTCCAAACCCGACGGATTAACAGCAGTTCGCCATCGTAAAGTAGGCAACTATTACTAACATATAGCCCTGAACCCGACTAAAACCGTAGGTGGGGAGGTGGGGAACTCACCGGCCCCCTCTGGGGATTAGGGGCAGTGGGGAGATAGGGAGAAGATTTCACCTAATCCCCCCCATTCCCCCATCTCCCCATCACCCCATCCCCCCATCTTCTTATCCCTCCCCTCACGTAAATACCTATGACTAATCCCAATTCTCGTGACGTGCAGGTTTTACCAATTGCGACAAATACAACTGTGCTGCGCGCGCGCAGTTGGACACGCCTGCGGTTTGAAATTGAATATGCACTAGCCAGAGGTACAACCTCTAATTCTTATGTAATTAGTGGTGATAAAGTTGCAGTTATTGATCCACCACCAGAAACTTTCAGCTTAATTTATTTAGATGCACTCAGACAGTGTTTGAATGATTGGGAACGGTTGGATTACGTAATTATCGGTCACTTTAATCCTAACCGCGTTGCCACGCTCAAAGCACTTTTAGATTTAGTTCCCAAACTTACTTTTGTTTGTTCCCTTCCCTGTGCTGCTAATTTAAGAGCTGCTTTCCCCAATCGCGAACTGAAAATTATTACGATGCGGGGGAAAGAAACTCTTGATTTGGGTAAAGGTCATGTTTTGAAATTCTTTCCTATCCCCAGTCCACGCTGGCCGACAGGACTTTGTACCTACGACGAGCAAACCCAAATTCTCTACTCGAATAAGCTATTTGGAGCGCATCTTTGCGGTGATGAAGTCTTTGATGAAGACTGGGATTTGCTCAAAGAAGACCAGCGCTACTATTTTGACTGTTTGATGGCTCCCCATGCAACTCACGTGCAAGCTGCTTTAGAGAAATTATCAGAACTGCAAGTGAGAATGTATGCTACTGCTCATGGGCCATTGGTTCGCTACGGCTTGTTGGAACTAGCCAAAGCTTACGAAACCTGGAGCAAATCACAAACTGAGCGTGAAATTAGTGTTGCCTTGCTTTATGCTTCAGCTTATGGTAATACTGCCACTTTGGCACAAGCCTTTGCCTTAGGACTAACGAAAGGTGGAGTTGCTGTCGAGTCGATCAACTGCGAATTTGCTCAACCTGATGAAATTCGTAGTGCGATCGAAAAGTGTGATGGCTTTATTATGGGTTCTCCCACTATTGGTGGGAATGCGCCTACACCCATTCATACGGCTTTGGGTATTGTTCTCGCCGTTGGTGACAATAGCAAACTGGCAGGCGTTTTTGGTTCCTACGGTTGGAGTGGTGAAGCCTTTGATTTAATTGAAGGCAAACTCAAAGATGCTGGTTACAAGTTTGGGTTTGAAACCTTAAAAGCGAGGTTTAAACCTACAGATGTCACCCTCAAAGAATGTGAAGAAATGGCAACAGATTTTGCTCAAGCCTTAAGAAGAGCAAAAAAACCACGTTTGACCCAAGCAGCAGCTACACCTATGGAACAGGCTGTCGGTCGCATCGTTGGTTCTGTTTGCGTTGTCACAGCCAAGCAAGGAGAAGTTTCTACGGGAATGCTGGGAGCTTGGGTATCACAAGCAACCTTTAATCCACCGGGAATTTCTGTCGCGATCGCCAAAGAACGAGCTATAGAATCTATCATGCATACAGGGGGTAAGTTTGTTCTGAATATCTTGGGTGAAGAAAATTACCAAGATTACATGAAACACTTCCGCAAAAACTTTGCCCCAGGAGAAGATAGATTTAAAAACTTTTCCACAGCAGTTGCAGATAACGGCTGTCTCATCCTCACTGATGCCATAGCTTATCTGGAATGTTCAGTCAACAAACGTATGGAATGTGGCGATCACTGGGTTGTGTATGCCATTGTTGACAATGGTAAGTTATTGCAACCCGATAGCGTGACGGCGATCCATCATCGCAAAGCCGGCAGTCATTATTAATTTAGTTGTTAGTTGGTGGTTGGTGGTTGTTTGGAATCATCAACTACTAATTTAATTTTGTAGAGACGCAAAATTTTGTGTCTCTACTTTGTGTCTTAGAAGTTTCAGGGTGGTTATGATCCGACGTTGATACCCGACAATAAGACAAAGTACATGCTCACCTTCAATACCAAGGGTGGTGTATATGTACGATTCGACTGCAACCGGGGACACGGCATTGGAAATCGTCCGAACCCAATCTTCTCATGGCAAAAACCGATCTAAAGCAGCTTTGAGTTGCTCAATTTCGACATCAATATTGCCCTCTTGTGCTGCTCTAGCAATACACTCAGTTAAATGTTCATCTAAAACAATTCGTGCTACTTTATCCAGCGCGCCTCGAACTGCGGCAATTTGCAACAACACGTCAGGACAAGGGCTATTTTGCTGTACCATTGTCTTTATCCCGCGAATATGTCCTTCTATACGTGATAATCGATTCACCAATCGGCGCAAAGACTCTTCGCTATGAACGTGAGGATGAGGCGACTGTTCATGGTTATGAGTGTTGTGTGTGTGAACCTGGTCTGTTTCTTCTAAGAGTACATCATCATCTTGCTCAAAATTAGGCAAAGATGATTTAGCTAATCGCTTTGATCCATTCATTGGCTGCTGGTTGGAGTTTTAGGAATACATAAGATCCTAACTTAGACAGGGTTAGTAGTGGGGGAGTGGGAAGGTGTGAGAGTGTAGGGGTTGATAGCTTTTTCGCCAAAAGACTCTACAAAGCTTTCACCGATGTTGAAATTCTCACTTTTGCTTTAGGAGCAATGCTTACATTCGAGTCCCATTGCGCTTTGCGATTTTAAGTATAAGCATATATTATATCTTTGAATTTACAGCAATTGCCAGGAAACAATCATCCTAATTCCCGAATATTGCGAGTGTAAGTTTCCAGAATAGCTTGTCACCCATAAATTCAAATAAATTGATTTACAAATGGATAATAATAATCCCCAAGTGTTAAGACTAAAGCAAGCATGAAACTCTGCCATGAGAGCTAGCGTCAACACTTAGGGATGTTCATTAAATCTGCAACAATAATATTTAGGTATGCTAAGTAGTCATTATGAACTACTTACATCAGAAAAAATGAACAAATACATAACTAACTAGACTGAACAATTAAGGTTGTGGTTATGCGATTTTCCCAACTACCCAGGTTTATCAAACAACTCTTCACCCATGTATTAGCAATGATTTTAGGAGTTGTACTCACTGTTGGCACTATCCAAGTGTCACCTTCCCAAGCAGATCCTGCGCCTAAAAGCGTCACAAATGACACACCACAACTTCTAGCTCAACGGCAATCACCAGCTACAGCAGCTATTGGCAACAGTAGCTTTGTGACTGCGGCGGTAAATCGTGTGGGGCCAGCTGTAGTTCGGATTGATACTGAACGTACGGTTACTCGTCGTCTACCTGATTTTTATGACGACCCGTTTTTCCGCAGGTTCTTTGGGGACAGTTTTCCCCAACAGTTACCCCCAGAACAATTGCGCGGTCTGGGTTCTGGTTTCATTATTGACAAAAGTGGCTTAGTTATGACTAATGCCCATGTGGTCGATAATGCTGATAGAGTTACAGTCAGCCTCAAAGATGGACGTAAATTTGACGGCAAAGTCCAAGGTGTTGATGAAGTCACTGATTTGGCACTAGTTAAGATTGACGCTGGTGGAAATTTGCCTGTCGCACCTTTGGGTTCTTCTTCTAATGTCCAGGTGGGAGACTGGGCGATCGCAGTCGGCAATCCTTTAGGATTTGATAATACCGTTACTTTAGGAATTGTCAGCACCCTCAGACGTTCTAGCGCCCAAGTTGGTATCCCTGACAAACGCTTAGACTTTATTCAAACAGATGCTGCAATCAACCCTGGTAACTCTGGCGGACCGCTGTTAAATGATAGAGGTGAAGTCATTGGTATTAACACAGCTATTCGTGCTGATGCTACGGGGATTGGCTTTGCTATTCCCATCGATAAAGCTAAACAAATTACAGCCCAATTGCAACGCGGTGGTAAAGTAGCTCATCCTTATTTGGGTGTGCAAATGATCACTCTCACACCCCAGCTAGCAAAAGAAAACAACAACGACCCCAATTCTCAGTTGATCATTCCAGAAGTGAACGGAGTTTTGGTAGTACGGGTTTTACCCGATTCTCCAGCAGCCACAGCAGGTATCCGACGTGGCGATGTTATTACCCAAGTTGACGGGCAAGCAATTACTAGTGCTGAACAGTTGCAAAATCTTGTGGAAGACACTCGCATCGGACAGGTGTTACAGGTGAAAGTGCAACGTGGAAATCAAACACAGCAATTATCAGTACGCACAGCTGAATTGAAGAGTACTTCGTAATTGGTTAGTGGTTGGTTGTTAGTTGTTGATTGTTGCTTGTTCCAAACAACAAACAACAAACAATCAACAACTAATTTATTTTTGTGCTAAAAACTGACGCAAACTCAGTAAATTCAAACTTTGTCCTAAAGCCAGCGGCAAAAGTGAAATTCCTTCTAGGCGAGACTGTACCCAACCTTCTCCCCAGTACCATTCATGAAAACCATCAATTCCTTGACTGAGAATTAAACGCAGACAATTAGGACGTGCTACATCTACTTGATGATGAATCGTGATTGCTCCAAATCGAGTTGTAAATTGAAATCCTGGATGTAACTGTTCTGGCATTCCGGGGGGAAGACTACCAGAAAGTAGCCATTTTTCCAATTGTGTAGGACGCAGCAGACTGTCTCCAATGGCAGCTGCTGATGCTTCAATTTCTATCCGCAGTTGACTTTTTTGAAAATTACCTAGCATTGTTGACGCGATCGCTCTTATCGCTTTTTCTTTATAGTATGACAAAGACTGAGATGAGCTATACTTCTGCTCTACGGAAAGCCGCTTGTGGTTGGTACGGGTATTGTCATTCTAATTGCAATATATTTGGTCACTTTTAATCAAACTGTGAACTTAAAATAGAGAAAGTAAGTTTGTAAAGAAATGTAAGGATTTTCATGGCGGATCAATTAATTCGCGCTACAGCAGCCGATGGTGGAATTCGTGCGGTGGGTGCAATTACAACTCGTCTCACAGAAGAAGCACGGCAGCGCCATCAAATGTCTTATGTAGCAACAGCTGCCTTAGGGCGGACTATGACAGCTGGCTTGTTGATGGCATCCAATATGAAGCGGACTGGCTCTAGAGTCAACATCCGGGTAAAAGGTGATGGGCCTTTGGGTGGTATATTAATAGATGCTGGTCTAGATGGTACAGTACGTGGCTATGTGGGCAATCCGGCGGTGGAACTACCGCCCAATGCTAAAGGCAAGCTAGATGTCGGTGGTGCAGTTGGTGATGGCTTTCTTTATGTAGTGCGTGACATTGGTTATGGCTACCCATACTCCAGTACAGTTGAAATTGTTTCTGGTGAAATAGGAGATGATGTGGCTCATTACCTGGTAACATCTGAACAAACTCCTTCAGCGTTAGTACTAGGCGTATTTGTAGAACCAAGTGGGGTAACTGCTGCTGGCGGTCTCTTGGTACAAGTGTTGCCCAAAGCAGCCAGAGATGAAGCTTTAATAGAAACTTTAGAATCACGAGTTGCTGCTTTAAGCGGTTTTACACCTCTGCTCCAAGCTGGTAAATCTCTGACAGAAATTTTTCAAGATTTACTGGGAGATATGGGAGTAAATATATTTTCCGAAACTCAGATGCTACGCTTCCACTGTGGTTGCTCTTTTGATCGGGTCTTAGGAGCGCTGAAAATGTTGGGAGAAGCAGAACTGCAAGACATGATCATCAAAGACAATGGCGCAGAAGCGACTTGTGACTTTTGTGGCACAGTTTACCAGGCAAGTAGCGATCACTTAGCTCAGCTAATTGTTGATTTGCAAGCAGAATCATCCGCTACTAGATAGCAGTGTAAAAAGATACTTTATATTTGGGATGGTAATGATATCTATGGAGGTATGATGGTGCAAGAGGTGGATTTTTCTCGATGAGAAAGTTACCATGACAACAACATAGTTGCGATTCAACGTAGATCGCTATTAAACTACTTTGGTGTGAGAGATGACAGAGCGGGATACTTCAGAAAGTTGGTCACTAGGCAGAGCTAGAGAGCCAGATATGATGACAAGATTATCCCGAGCCGGTCACGTTAATGAGACTAAAATGTCTGGTATACCACCTGCCGGCTCTAACTCCAAGTCTGTGATGCAGTCAAAACCAAACACTTCTGAACAACTACCCCCCAGTGGTCATGGTTCTGGGAAAATGCCACGCTGGTTAAAAAGCTGGGTTTTGTGGGCGCTTTTGTTAACACTAGTCCCAGGCGGCATCGCATTTATGGCAATGGGAATGCTACTCAAGTTGCCATCTGCCCCCAACTGTCCATCTATTTTCTGGCCTCTAGCTAGTGCGTCGGTACGCTTACATTGCGCCCAACTAGCGGCTTCTAAGCAAACAGTCAAAGACCTGCTGCAAGCAATTGATCTAGTTAAGCTATTACCAGAAAGCCATCCCTTACGAGAGGAAATAGACCGTTACCTGGAACAATGGTCACGAGATATTTTAAAGTTAGCAGATGAAAGTTTTCAACAAGGCAAATTAGAGGAAGCGATCGCCACTGCTAGGCAAATTCCGGAAGACCTTCCTGCTCATAAACTGGTAAAAGAGCAAATTACTGAATGGGAAAAAATTTGGTCAGAGGCAGAAGGCATTTACCAACAAGCGGAAAACGAAATGCGTGAACAACACTGGCACGACGCATTTATGGCTGCTGCTAAATTATTACGAGTCGATAATAAATATTGGGCTAGTATCAAATACGACCAATTAAATCGACTGATTACTAGTGCCCGGGAAGATGGCGATAAACTGGCAAAAGCTGAAAATCTGGCTCAAAGCGAGAATGTAGATAACTTACTCAAAGCGATTAAAATTGCAGAGTCGATCGAAAAGGACAGTTACGTTTACCAGAAAGCTCAAGAAGCAATTCCCAAATTTGGACGCACAATGCTAGAGTTGGCACAGAAAAACCTAGATCGTCGTGATGCTGACCAAGCTATATCTATTGCCCAGCAAATTCCTTTCAGTACAGGACTACAGTCAGAAACAGAGGACTTTATTGCGATCGCAGAAGCCCAAAGAAACGCTTGGATTGGTACAGTAGCAGGTTTAGAGACAGCAATTGCCCAAGCTCAACAAATTGATCCATCCAGAGCAGTCTACGACAAAGCCCAACAGTTGATAGCTCGTTGGCAACTCGAAATTGAAGATGTATCGAAACTCGAAAAAGCGCGGACACTAGCGAGTCAAGGAACAATCAATGATTTAACAGCAGCGATCGCCCAAGCACAACAAATTCCCGATAGTAACCCGCGCGCAGAAGAAGCTAGAGAAGAAATAAATGGTTGGGTTGCTCAAGTCCAAACAATCGAAGATAGACCTTATTTAGAACGTGCTGAAGAGATAGCCTTGTTAGAAGATATCAACTCTTTGCAAGCGGCAATTACTGAAGCAAGGCAGATTCGGCGAGGACGGGCATTATATAGAGAAGCACAGAGAAAAATTGCCCTTTGGACAGCAAAGATAGAACGGATAGAAGACCAACCTTACTTGGATCAAGCGCGGGATCTAGCTAGTAGTGGCAACCTTCCCGCCGCTATTAACGTTGCCCAACAAATACCCTCAGGCAGGGCGTTATCTGGTGAAGCACAAGCCGCTATAGATGACTGGCGCGCCCAAATTCGCGCTCGAGAAAACTGGAACAAAGCGCGAGAAGTAGCATTGGCAGGTACTCCCCAATCTCTCGTAGAAGCAATTAGACTCGCAAGTCGAGTGCCTCGCAGTAGTATTCTCAGCAGTGATGCGAGCATTGCCATCGACCAATGGAGCCAGCAATTATTGGATATAGCACGCTCCCAAGGTGAATCTGATATTTCCAGAGCGATCGAAACAGCTAGGCTAATTCCACGTTATGCCGCTGCTTACAACGCTGCTCAAGAACAAATTCGTATTTGGCGTAATTTTCTTAATCCTGAACCAGAGCAACAATTTGAGCCATTATTGCCAGGGGGTATTCAACAACAGCAGTAATCTAAGTTTGTTAGGGTGGATGGGCAGAGGAATGGGATTAAACAAATTATTTTCCTTACATTCCCACACCCTTTTTAGTGAAAACAGAAATATAACATAATTCTGTTGAATTTATACATATACGCGACAAAGATGATTTAATTACTAGTTAGACAATTTCAAAACTTTCCTGCCGAATTGAAGTCGGCAGTTATTATTTATGTAATCATGAGCTATCATTTTTCACTAGGAAGTAATCATATGACTAAAAATTTAGTCGTGGCTTAACTGATCGCAAAAATTATGCAGCGCAAAATAAAACTGTTTGCAAAATGCTTAATTTAATTTCAGTAGTGATAAATTTAGCTAATTGCTAACTGTGATTTCAATAAAATTTTTGAATTTTTATATTGAGGCAATAATGACTAACACCTCTAATTTTAATAAAAAAAACACTCAAAATCAAGCATGGCGACACCAATCCCTATACCAAGAACAAAATCTGATTGAAGGAGAAACTCAACACACAAACATTGATGAAATACCAGAATTTTCGGAAGAAGGTGCGATTTGTAACATTTCAAATCGCGGTCGTGTAGTAATTTTGATTGATGGTTCTAACCTATTTTATGCAGCTTTGCAATTAGGGATTGAAATTGACTACTCCAAGCTACTGTCTTATTTAGTAAAAGACGGCAGACTGCTGCGTGCTTTCTTTTATAGTGGAGTTGACCGCACCAACGATAAACAACAGGGTTTTTTGTTATGGATGCGTCGTAATGGCTATCGCGTAGTCACCAAAGATGTGGTTCAGTTTCCTGATGGCTCTAAAAAAGCCAATTTAGAAGTAGAAATTGCTGTAGATATGATGACTTTGGCTTCCCACTGCGACACAGTGGTTTTAGTCAGTGGGGATGGAGACTTAGCTTACGCTGTGAATGCAGTTTCTTATAAAGGAGTGAGGGTAGAAATCGTCAGTCTGCACTCAATGACTAGCGAGAGTCTAATTAATTATGCTGACTGTTTCATTGATCTCGATAGCATTAAAGAAGAAATTCAAAAGGTTTCTAATACTGGTTATATGTAGTTAGTAGTCAATTGTCATTTGTCAATTGTCATTTGTCATTGGTCAATTGTCACTTTTTATTCTCCCCATCTCCCCATCTCCCCATTGCCCCCCAACCCCACAAAGTGGGAACCCCTAGCCCCCCATCTCCCCATCTCCCCATCTCCCTTGTCCCTAATCCCCGATCCCTATTTTGTCTGAAAAATATTTTGTACCATTTTTTTATCTGTACCTGCCGCTGCTTTGTCCAGTTCTGCAATCTCACTAGAGTTTAGTTGCCAACCTAAAGCACCAATATTGTCTTGTGCCTGTTCTACACTTTTAGCTCCAGGGATAGGAATGGTTCCCTTGCAGATGCACCAGTTGAGAGCTACTTGGGACATGCTTTTATCTGTTGATTGAGCAATCTCTCGCAAACACGCTAAAAGCGATCGCACCCCTGGTAATAACTGTCTAAACAATAGTCCCCGAATACCTTTGGGAAACGGGCCTTGCTCAGAATATTTTCCTGTTAATATTCCCAATGCCAAAGGACTATAGGCAATTAGTTTAATCCCCAGTTCGTCACAAACCTCTTTAATCCCCAATTGGGTGACAGGATAGGTAGACAGTAATGAGTATTGTACTTGCAGAGTCGCAATTGGTATTCCTCGTTCTGCAAACTTTTTATGCACCTGTTTGAGCCGTTTAGAGCCGTAATTAGATAAGCCTACTCCTTTCACCAAACCTTGTTCGTAGAGATCCCCTAAACCATCCAATAGCGCCCCCTCTTGCCAGGGAGCATAGTTAGCCGTAGACCAGTGCATTTGTACCAAATCCACATTTCTTCCCAAACGCTCAGCAGAAGCTTTACAAGCCCGTATCATCGACTGGCGCGTCAATCTCCAAGGATAAGCAGCAAGTTTAGTGGCAATACAAATATTTTCTTTACCTATACCTTGATATTGTCTGGTAAATCTTCCTAAAAGTAACTCACTGCGACCATTTAATTTTCCCGTTCCGTAAGAGTCGCCCGTATCAAATAAAGTCACACCATGACTTACACAAAGGTCAAAGACTGCTTGCAATTGGTTATCCATGCTTTCATCGTATCCCCACAGCAGCCGATTGCCCCATGCCCAAGTTCCACAACCCATTGTTGGTAGAAAAAGTTTTTTTTCATTTGTCATTTTTGATTTGTCATGATTCATTGGTAAGGGTTTTAGGCTTGTTTACTGAATCACTGATTAGTTTTTTGCGATTAAATAAAAAGCTTTCCCAAAATTCATTATCAAACAATTGAATACATTCAATAAACTTATTCTTTGAATAAGTATTTACCCTTTGTGCAAAAGTGATAGTGGGCACTACTGTGCTAGTATCTGCGTCGATTATTTCACAGTGCTAAGTCTGCTTCAGTTTTTGGGCAGGCAGTAACTCAATTCGCACGGAATGAACAACTACTGATTAACCAGTTCGTAGACACGATGGCTAGTAAATTTCATAAACAAAGCAGACGATCGCACATGTGGGTAGATACAAAATCATACAAACCTCAAGGTTCGCGGCCTGTTGGCAGGCGATGGCTCAAGTATCTTCTCCCACTACTTTTTGTGATGTCATTCTTGACAACATCTTTAGTTAATAACCTTTACTCTGCAACAGCACAGGTTTCTCGTCAGGAAATTCGTGGTGTGTGGATGACCAACAATGACTTTAACACCCTGAGGGATCGTACTAGAGTACAGAGTGCCGTTAGACAATTACGGGAATTAAACTTCAACACAATTTATCCCGTAGTGTGGAACTCTGGTTATGTCATGTATCCCAGTGCCGTAGCCAAACGCGAAGGCATCCAACCCTTTGTCTTGCGAGGCTCAGATGGGCATGATATTTTAGCAGACTTAATTAACCAAGCCCATCGTCAGGGACTACTTGTGATTCCCTGGTTTGAGTTCGGTTTTATGGCTCCCCAAATGTCGGAACTGGCATTGAACCATCCAGATTGGTTTACCCAAAAACGCGATGGTAGCCAAACTTCCATCAGTGCTGCGGGTGAAGTAATGTGGCTCAATCCCTTTCATCCAAAAGTACAAGAGTTCATCACTAATCTCGTCGTCGAAATTGTCACCCAATACGATGTCGATGGTATTCAGTTTGATGACCACATGAGTTTACCCCGCGAATTTGGCTACGACAAATACACAACTGCCTTATATACTCAGGAAACTCAAAAAAATCCACCTAGCAATCCTGAAGATCCAGCATGGATGCGCTGGCGGGCAGATAAAATTACGGCGTTTATGGTACAACTCAATCAAGCTGTAAAAGCCAAAAAACCCAATGCCATTTTCTCCGTTTCCCCTAACTACTACGACTTTGCTTATAAATTCCAGTTGCAAGATTGGCTAGCTTGGCTCGATCAAAATATTGTGGATGAGCTAATCATGCAAGTTTATCGTTCCAATTTGGAAAGTTTCGTCGCTAAGCTTTCTCGTCCTGAAATTCAGATATCACAACAAAAAATACCAACTGGTATTGGTATTATGACAGGATTGCGAAATAATCCTGTGCCGATGCAACAAATTAAGTCACAGGTGCGCGCTGCCCAAGAACGTGGTTTGGGCGTGGCTTTCTTCTATTACGAAAGCCTGTGGGAATATGCCCCAGAACCACCAGACAAGCGGCAGGCTGCATTTAAAACTTTGTTTGCAAATCCTGCACTCCGTGCCAGAGTTGAATAATTTCTTTGTGTCTTAGTGTTTTAGTGGTTCAAAAATCTTTTTTTGAAACACAAAGGCACAAAGACACTAAGACAGTTAATCATAGGAAAATCCCACGAACCTTGCAATGAAAATAACAATCTTCCTACACCCCCACACCCATTTTTAAGCTAGACGCCCATGGGTAATAATTAAACGAACACCGATGCACACAGATGGACACCGATGGATTATGGGTTTGCTGTTAAGTTGATCGCTGATCGCTATTTTTAAGACAAAGTGAAGATTAGTTTGCGGTTAAAAGCGTTTCTGTTGGCAGATCGCCATAGTCAACAAGCGAGAACTTTTCCCCTATTTCCATTCTTTGAATACACGCCGTCAACCAGACTAAACCTACAGCATACCCAGCTATTACATCAGTAGGCCAATGTACACCTAGATATAGCCGAGTCAAACCGATCGCCAAAATTAAAACAGCAGTCCCAACAAAAATCAGTCGCCGATGTTGAGGAAATTGCTTGGCTAAGATGTAACCAATAAAACCATAAATCACCATTGATGCCATAGCGTGACCGCTAGGAAAGCTATAGTGACGTACATTGACAAGATGATCCCACAGTGCTGGACGCGCCCTAGAAAACAGTTTTTTGAGGAAAATGTTTAAACCGATCGCACCAACTGCGGCTAGACCTAAGGTAGTTGCTTCCCAAGGACGCTGATTGTATGCTGATCTAGTTGCCAATCCCAGACAAACCAACAACAGAACTAGTGGCTCACCCAAAAAAGTGATACCAACCATGATGCGGTCTAGAAGTGGTGTGTGCAACTTTTGAATTGTTAGTAAAATTACTTCGTCTAATCCAGATCTACGCAACAATGTGGCACATAAAATAAAGGTGGAAACAGCCCCAGATAACAGAACAAGTTTATTACCTGCTTTGTTTAGTTGTTTCTGGACAGGCAAATTATTGACTTTTGTTGGTGCTGCGTTGGTGTTAGCTGTTTTTACAGGTAATTTTCTAATGAGTTTTGTGTAATTTACGACAATTTCTTGCAGAAGCCAAGCGATCGCATTTGGGTTAATCTCTGGATGGAAAAGAACCAGGACGTTTCCTGTGGTAGGATTAGCACGAACTTGTGTGATAATTTTCTCTTCTAGCAATTTAGATTCAAGGTATATTTTGAGACTTTCTGAATAATATAGTCCGCTGACCTTATATCTAGCTCTGCCTTTGACAGCAGTATGTAGCACCTGTATCAAAGGATTTCCGTTGGGGATTGGGGATTGGGGATTGGGCATCGGGGATTGGGGATCGGGGAACTCACCGGCCCCTGGTGGGGATTAGGGGCAACGGGGATTGGGCATCGGGGATCGGGCATCGGGAATTGGACATTGGTTATTCTCCTTGTCTTCCTTATCCTCCTTATCTCCCTTTTATTTCCTATTATGAGTTTTGAGATACTTCACATTCAATTGACATTAGGTAACAATACACGATAAACCAAAGCTTATGGTTGTGTAAGTTTTTTTCAATGCAAAGTTTTTTAAACTTTCAGTTTGATCAGCATAAGGAGGGATGAACATGGATGCC
>NZ_AJLK01000044.1 GCF_000317205.1 Fischerella muscicola PCC 7414
AGAAGTTTTACGAGACGCATTTCTGAACAGTTCAGTCTTTCTTTTAGTCGGTAGTCTGCTGATTGGATTCTTAACAGGAGAACACGGTTGGCAGGTTTTAGAACCCTTTACTCAGGGAATGTTTTATGGCGTTCTCACCTTCTTTTTACTAGATATGGGGTTAGTCGCAGCTAGAAGAATTAAAGACTTGCAAAAAACTGGGGTTTTTCTGATCTCATTTGCCATACTGATCCCAATAGTCAATGCAGTCATTGGGTTAGCGATCGCTAAAGCAATTGGTATGCCTCAAGGAGATGCACTTTTATTTGCTGTGCTGTGTGCTAGTGCTTCTTATATAGCTGTGCCAGCAGCCATGCGATTAACTGTTCCAGAAGCAAATCCCAGCCTTTATGTTTCTACTGCTCTAGCAGTTACATTTCCGTTCAACATTATTGTGGGAATTCCGCTATATCTGTACGGGATTAACCTATTTTGGAGGTAATGTTATGCACCTAGTCAAAAAAATAGAAATTATTGCCAACTCTTTTGAACTGGCCAAAATTTTGGAGAGTTTAGACAAATCAGATGTACATGGTCATATTGTAATTCGTAATGTCGCTGGCAAAGGATTACGAGGAACGGCTGAAGATTTGGACATGACTATGCTTGATAATGTTTATATTATCGCTTTCTGTATGCCAGAACAACTCAAGTCAGCGGTGGAAAATATCAGACCCGTACTCAATAAATTTGGTGGAACCTGTTACGTCTCCGATGTCATGGAAATCCGTTCATTAAAATGTGTAGCGTCACTATGAGAAGGCAGAAGTACGTAGACGCGGAGCAGCTTCCGTAGGTAGGCAGAAGGCACAAGGGAATCCCATCAAATTGAGGGATTTCAAGTCAAGCAAGGACACCTTTTGTCTTCACTCTGGAAGTCTCGTAGACGCAAAAAGGCCTCAAGGGAGAGTAAAAGATCCTTTTACCCTTTTAATAAATATATTTTCTTCCTTCTGCCCTCTGCCTTTATTATGTAAAAAACCTTACATTCAAGGAAGCGTTTCATGGAACGTCGTGACTTCTTAAAGTGGGGAGCCTTTGGGGGATTTGGTTTGGTGGTAACTGCTAGCGATTTAGTTTGGCAGATTGAACAAGTTCTAGCCGCCGAATTACCCCCGACGGCCGCTCCTTCCCTCAGTCCAGATGCTGCACTGCAAAAGCTGATGGAGGGAAATCAGCGTTTTGTCCAGCATCAACCTCAATATCCAGATCAATCTCAGGCTCGATTGCAGGAAGTAGCTCAAGCTCAACACCCATTTGCTACTATTTTAAGTTGTGCAGATTCGCGAGTGCCTGCGGAAATTATTTTTGACCAAGGCATCGGTGATATCTTTGATGTTCGCATTGCCGGAAATATTGCCACTCCAGAAGCGATCGGTAGTATTGAATATGCAGTCGCTTTGTTAAATACTCCTTTGCTAATGGTACTCGGTCATGAGCGATGTGGAGCAGTCACCGCCGCCGTACAAAACGAATTGTTACCTGGTGAAATCAGTACTTTTGTCAAGGCAATTAAACCAGTCGTTGCCAAGGTCAAATATAAGCCAGGCGATACAGTTGATAATGCTGTAATAGCCAATGTGCATTATCAAATTCAACGGTTAAAGCGATCGCCCCTTTTATCTGAGCTATTAGAGTCTGGAAAATTGAAAATCGTAGGTGGTCGTTATGATTTAGATACGGGCAATGTGAGTATTATCACTTAATATCATTCTCTTGGTAATTGGTAATGAGCGATTAGCTTCGTTGTTATCAATTACCGATCTTACATTTAATTCATCTTTATTTGTTTTTTACATGCAGAGAAAATTGCTTGTGGAGCTTCTCTCGGTTGAACAAATTTTGGTAGACGTAAAGGCGTAAATAAAGCAGTTTCAAATCAGTACTGATACAAGAAAATAATTAGTTAATTGTATTTACAATTAACTAATTATTGATGATGGATTGGTTATAGCAATAAAAAGAGAGCGATGAAAACGGCGCTGAGAATAAAAGCGAATATAATAGCATTTTCAACTCTGCGGCTAAAAAATCCTACAGCAACAACAACGATGATTGCTAACCCGACAATGCCAATATACTGCTCTTTTTGTAAACCACGTGCAATTAGTGGGTCTTTATCAGGTAATGGACTTTCTTGAATAGTTTTTGGAGAGAGGTCTGATGCTGGAATTTCTTGGATAAATAAATTCATCAGATTACTCCTGAAAATACTTTTTATCTCGGAACATTTTTATGCTCGCCACAGGTAGAGAGCTTCAAACTGACCAAAGATAACCGCTAAAAAAATCGCGATCGCTAACCGATGACGTGGTTGAATTTATGGCAGTTAAATTGCAAAATTTACCTCAATCAACTCAACAACTATTACAGTTAGCTGCTTGTATTGGTAATCAATTTGATTTAAAAACATTAGCTGTTATTTTTGAACAATCAGACATAGAAATCAAGGGCATTTGGTGGGTATTCTGTATCTGGAAAATAAACTGACTCAAGGAGTATTTACAAGTGATCGCTTAGTTATTTTAAATTTCCTCTGTACTCAAGCCGGCATTTCTTTAGATAATGCTCAACTTCTATACCGATTTACAAGCAAGTAAAGCTTTGTTACAAAAGCTTGCTAATAATATCCCTGGAGTTATTAACAAACTCCGCGTCAGTAAAAATGGTGATGTTTCCATGCCAAGAGTTTGTAATTACACTACCAAGGTGAAACAATTTTGGATTTTATCTCTCAAGTGATCGCAGTTGCCGCTTTTCCAAAAGTACGCTTGCTGATGCGATCGCACGAGAACTAATCGCCGATAACCAACTTAATATTCAGTTACAATGACTTGCAGCTTGTTTCAGTAGTTCAGGACTTACGCAAAAATCGTCAAAAAGTTTAATATATTGAACCGCCATAGACGCCAAGAACGCCAAGAATTCGTCATCGGTGAGAGGTTAAGATAATCTTACTTTTGTCAATGAGAAATTATGCTGAAAATTTTGAGAAAGCCAAAGTATCAAGTTAACTTTCGTAGTGAACAAATGGGTGAAAAATGAATGCTGCGTATCAAGATTAGGCGAGCGCCTGCTCAAAAATTATGTTGACAACCCCAATCTTGAGCCACATTTTAAGCATTATTGCTTATTGACAAATGGTATCCGACCTTAACCTCTCACGAATGAGAATTCGTAGAGTCTGCGTAAGTCCTATAGTTCTGGGGAGATGGGATCTGGTTTGAAAGTTTTGATGGAACAACGACGCTGGAAAATGGCGGTTGCTACATCCAAAGGTTGAGTTGGTAAGTTCAATTCTTGATAATTGGATTCATGCAATTTCCCTCAAATTTCCTCATATTTGACGAATACGCTGTGATTTCTTGACACCGTTATAGTCTATGGAGATTAGTGTACTTGTTGCATTTCTAGCGTTGGGTAATCAGTGTATCCCTGCTCTCCACCACCGTAAAATGTCGATGGATCTGGTTGATTGAGTGGTGCATTCAGTGCAAAGCGTCGGGGTAAATCAGGATTAGCTATAAACAATCTGCCAAAGGCTACTAAATCAGCTTCTCCTTTTGCCAAGACAGCATTACCTCTTGCTAAAGTGTAATCACCATTGACCATGAGTGTACCTTGGTACCTTTGCCGGAGATGGCTAGTAGGTACTACTGTCGCCCCGTGTCTGATATCTGCTTCTGTGGCTTCATAGATATGCAGATATGCTAAATCAAATTGATTGAGTGCTTCGGCTGCATAACCAAAGGTTTCTAGGGGGTTAGAGTCATGCATGTCATTAAATGTACCACTAGGAGAAAGACGCACTCCTACCCGTTTGCTATCCCACACACTAATTACTGCTTGTGTTACTTCTAGCAGCAGTCTGACGCGATTCTCTATAGAACCACCATAATTGTCTGTACGTTGATTAGTACCATCCCGGAGGAATTGGTCAATTAAATAACCATTTGCTGCGTGAATTTCCACACCATCAAACCCAGCAGCAAGAGCATTTGCTGCACCTTGGCGATACTGTTCTACAATCTCTGGTATTTCCCAGGTTTCTAAAGCACGAGGCGTGACGAAGGGTTTCATCCCCTCATAGGTTGCTGCTTCTCCTTTTGCTGTGATCGCAGAAGGCGCTACAGGTAAGGCTCCATCTGGCTGCAAATCAGGGTGAGAAACGCGTCCGACGTGCCACAGTTGCAAGAAAATTCTTCCTCCCTGCTCATGCACTGCATTTGTCACCAACTTCCAACCTGCTATTTGTTCCGCCGAATGAATACCTGGTGTATAAGGATACCCTTGTCCTTGGGGTGAAACTTGAGTTGCTTCGGCAATAATTAGTCCTGCGGATGCCCGTTGAGCATAATACTCGGCGTTGAGTTCATGGGGTACATTTCCCTCACCTGCACGTTGCCGGGTTAGGGGAGCCATAATGATCCGGTTGGGCAGTTCTAAGTTGCCCATTTGGTATGGGGTGAATAAATTGATACTTCTGTTCATGAAATTATCTCCAAAATTCTTGTGGGAAAACCAACCAATGGTACCAACTATCTGTGTTGATCGCCTTGCACGGTGGTTGATTTCCAAAACATAATTTTCGCAACTTGCATTTCTCAAGGTTGCACTGTCTGCGCTGATTGATTAAATAAGAATGACCGCGATTTTTCGACGTCAAGTGTTTGATTTTTAAATGCTTCTGCTTTTTCGTAGGCGCGGACTGTTGCTGGACGTGCCTGAATTGTTTCAAACCAGCGCTTGAGGTGAGGAAAATCCTCTAATTTCTGCCCTTGGCGTTCGTAAGGGACAATCCAGGGATAGGCGGCGATATCAGCGATTGAGTAGTTCTCACCAGCGACAAAGGAGCGATCGCTCAGCCGTTTATTCAGCACAGCGTATAATCTTGCTGTCTCATTGACATAACGGTTGATGGCGTAGGGAATTTTTTCTGGTGCATATTGGCTGAAGTGGTGATTTTGACCAGCCATTGGCCCTAGTCCTGCCATCTGCCAGAATAACCATTGTAGGACTTCGACGCGATCGCGCACATTATTGGGAATCAATTTCCCAGTTTTTTCTGCTAAATACAACAGAATTGCCCCAGACTCAAAAACTGAAATTGGTTCACCACCATCAACAGGTTCGCGGTCAATAATCGCAGGTATACGATTGTTGGGTGAAATTTTGAGAAATTCTGGTTTAAACTGATCGCCTGCACCTATGTTTACAGGAATAATTGTGTAAGGAAGTTCGACTTCCTCCAAGAACATGGTAATTTTGTGACCGTTGGGTGTTGTCCAATAGTAAAGCTCTATCATGAATTTTCCTCCGATTCGGTTGTGCTTTCGTTGCTAAATAATTGACCTGATTACACCACCATCTACTCTTAAAGCTGCACCATTAGTTGCTGAGGCCAAAGGACTACACAGATAAACCACCATTGCTGCTACCTCATCGGTAGTAGCAAAGCGTTGCAGTAGAGAAGTGGGACGAACTGTCTGGAAAAATTCAGCTTCAACTTCTTCTGGTTTAGCACTGCGTTCCTTTGCCATTTTTGTCACAAACTCATCCACACCTTCAGAACGGGTAGGCCCTGCTAAAACAGCGTTGACTGTGACTCCAGTACCAGCAGTCATTTCTGCTAAACCACGAGAAACAGCTAGTTGGGCTGTTTTGGTCATGCCGTAGTGAATCATTTCTACTGGAATTTGGATAGCAGATTCACTAGAGATAAAAATGATACGTCCCCAATTTTGGTTCAACATCTGTTGCAGATATTGGCGACTCAAGCGGACTCCACTGAGTACATTCGTTTCAAAGATGTTTAACCAATCTGCGTCAGTAATTTCTACAAATGGTTTTGGCTCGTAACTACCAAGATTGTTAACTAAGATATCAATATGAGGAACTTGTTGAAAAAGTTGTGCAGCTCCTGCTTGTGTTGCTAAGTCAGCAACAACACTAGAAACTTGAGCTTTGGGATTGTTTTGTTTAATTTTGTCTATCGCTTGTGCAACTCTTTGGTGAGATCGACCAGTGACAATAACTGATGCACCCTCCTGCGCTAATGTTTGAGCAATGGCAAGCCCAATACCTGCTGTTGAACCACTGACTAGCGCAGATTTTCCCTGTAATTTTAAGTCCATTGAGCTAACTCCTGTGACTTAACAAATTGGGCATCGGGTATGGGCATTTACGCTATTAACTTTGCCCCTTACACTTTTGTTGCCCCTATTTTTAAGATTAGCGAAGGTGGGCAAATAGCCCACCCTACTGACAACCCAGATTACAGATACTGTGCTAAAGTTTTAGCTAGAGTTGTTTTTGGCACGGCGCCCACTACCGTATCGACTTGGCGACCGCCTTTAAATACCATCAGCGTGGGAATGCTACGAATCCCATAATGGCTGGCAACGGTGGGATTCTGATCTGTATTCAGTTTCACCACTTTTACCTGTCCCACATACTCAGCAGCCACTTCATCTACCACGGGAGCCACCATGCGACAAGGACCACACCAAGGTGCCCAAAAGTCTACTAATACAGGCATCTCGCTTTCTAGGACTTCTTGTTTGAATGTGGCTTCTGTCACATTAGTAATGGATGACATTCTTGCCCTCCTACTTAATTCGGTTATTCGATAAAATCGAATAAATAAAATATAATCTAATTTAAGCAATTGTGCAAGTATGAGATTTCTGTTTCACCCAGAACAAAAACATATATCATTAGCGGGAGTGTTGTATGCCTTAGGTGATCCTGTGCGGTTAGAGATTGTGCGGCAGTTAGCGACCAAAGGAGAGCAATGTTGTGCTGACTTTGATTTTGCGATCGCCAAGTCCACCATGTCCAATCATTTTAAAATTTTAAGAGAGTCTGGCGTAGTCTGGACTCGTAAAGAGGGAACACAACACATAAATTCACTCAGGCGAGAAGATTTAGAACAATTGTTTCCGGGGTTGCTGGATGTCGTATTGCGCTCAGCACAACCATTGCTGAGTCAAGAGTCGATGCTGAAGAGTCGTTAATAGTTGGTTGTTTGTTGGTTGTTGTTTGTTGTTTGGAAGAACGACCAACCTCCCACGAACAAGCAACTACCAACCATGAACTAAATTAAATATCTAACCGCATTTCATTGCTGGTTACAAAACCAAGATGCTCATAAACTGGTTTGCCGGAGGGTGAGGCGTGGAGAATGACTCGCGTACAAGCGATCGCCTTCAGATAGTCAATAGCCATACTCGTGAGTTGCTTGGCAATACCTTGATTGCGGTAAGGTGAGTCAACATAAACACCGCAAATATAGCCATATTTGCGGTAATCATCTATGAAAAAAATCGGATAAAGACCAGCGAAAATTTGGCAACTGGCAGAACCAACTACCTTGCTCTCAACCTCTGCTACAAACGCTTTGTAGTGTAATTCTTGACGCGCACGCTTGATAAATTCCAGAGTCTTCTCCAGCCAATCAGAACGAATCGACTCAGATACAACGTTATTATCTAACCACAATTGATAAAAGTGCTGAGCAATCAGAGAATCCTCTTGGGGAATAGCTTCCCGAAAATGAACAGTTGGTACTGGCATTGCTTAAATCGGGGAACAGGGAATGGGGAACAGTTATCAAAAAGAGCAACTGATAACTGATCACTGTATAGATGCATTAGGGTATGGGATTATACTTGGTTTTTGGGGTATCGGTGGCTTGGCGGGAGCTTTCATTTTACCTAAGTTGCGGCAGGGCTTTTCTATCGACCAGTTGGTAGCTGGTTCATCCTTGCTCATGGGAGTGATGATGGTAGCACTGGCGTACCTCCGCAACGTGCCTTTGATTTGTGGGGTGATGATGCTAGTGGGAATTTCTTCTCTCAGCGTCATGGTGAGTTTGAATGTAGCGGCACAAACTGCTGTACCTACGTGGGTACGGGCACGAGCTTTAGCTGTACAATTGCTTGTATTCCAGGGATGTATGGCATTAGGTAGCTTGTTATGGGGTAGTGTTGCCCAACGCACAAATATCTCAGTTGCCCTTGCTGGTGCTGCTGTTGGATTAGTTGTATTTGTGGTGGTGACTAGCCGCTATCGCCTGCGCTGTGCTGAAAAATTGGATTTAGCATCATCACTGCACTGGGATCAGCCTACCCGCGCCTTTGAACCCTGTCCCAATGATGGCCCCGTATTAATTACCCTAGAGTATTACATAGATCCAGCTAAGGCTGATGAATTCACCAAAGTTATGAAAGTACTGAGAAATATTCGTCTGCGTGATGGTGCGATTCAATGGGGACTGTATCATGATTTATCCCAGCCTGGCAGGTTTATCGAAACAGCACTTGTAGAATCTTGGGCAGAACACAAGCGGCAATTTGCACGAGTCACCAATGCAGACAAGGCAATAGAAGAACAGGCGCGGGCTTTTCACATCGGTGATGAACCACCGAAGGTTTCCCAGATGATTTATGCCAATTACACAGATGGTAAGGGTTTGCGACAACCGTGCTGAAGTTAAACAACAGTTATTAGAGTTATCAGTTATGATAGCGAGTTAGTTCTGTGACTCGCTCCCGCGATAAGCCCAACTCACGACTGAGATTGGCTTCAAGTTGATCGGGTTCGGTGATTGGGAACTCAAACGTCATTGTTTTGAGAGGTGAGTGATTTGTTTTTACATTCACTAACGAAATCCCTTCTTCTTGAAGGACTTTCACCTCTATAGCTACTATCTTTTTCATGATCTGCCGTGCCAATTGTGTATCCGCTTGTAGATATTTTTTGTGGCTGTAGGCACGACTCAGGATTTGATCTCCCACTAAACCACTTCCCAGCCAAAAAAGCAGTCCAATCAACGGCAAGGATGACCAAAACACAAACCCTAATGTTCGTAAAACTGGAAAAATTTGCAGTTGACACATGGAAGGTAATAGACTTGATTGCTCAGTGTAAATTGCTGACCGTCACTTTTATGTCACTCTTTTAGCTTAACCTTAGAACTAGGAAGTGAAAATTACAGCAAGCTGAGCAAATGGGATGTTGATCTTACTGGTTGAAGACGACCCAGCCCAGTTAGAACCTCTGCGGGCAGCATTATTAAAAGTGGGGCATACAGTAGATGCGATTGAAGATGGAGAAACAGCACAATGGTTTGCTTTTCACAAAGATTATGACTTACTGATTCTAGATTGGATGCTACCTAAGGTGAGTGGGGTGGAGCTGTGTCAGTCATATCGACGGGCGGGTAAAGTGGCTCCAGTGCTGATACTGACAGCAAAAGATACGGTTTCAGATAAGGTGATGGGTTTGGATGCGGGAGCGGATGATTACTTAGTCAAGCCAGTGGATGTGTTAGAGTTGTTGGCGCGGGTACGGGCATTGGGAAGGCGATCGCCTATGTGGCAAGGAGATATACTCAGCTTAGGTGATTTGCAGCTGCATTTAGCCAATTTGACAATCGAACTTGATTCAGTCACAACTCAACTTTCTAGCCGGGAGTTCCAATTGATGGAATATTTGATGCGTCATCCCCGTCAAGTTTTATCTCATGATCAGATTGAACAAGCTTTATGGAGTTGTGGAGAAGAACCCGAAAGTAACGCAGTTACAACTTTGGTGCGGCGCTTGCGTCAACGTCTGCAAATCATTGGGGCCAGAGATTGGATCGAAACTGTGCATCGGGTAGGCTATCGGTTGAATCCGCCGAATTCATAATAATACTTTCGCCAAATTTAAGAACCGCTAGTATTGATTTTGATGAAAATGACCTTTGGATTGCTGCTGTAGCCCTACAACATAGCCTTACTGTTGTATCAGCTGACAGCGATAGGAGGATTCAACAAGTAAGAACATTGTCCGTTGAATCTTGGTTGTAAGCGCATCAGGGACGCAGAGTATTTGGGAATTTACGAGTTTGTCCAATGTTGTAATTATAAAAGTGGACTTTGCTGGCAAAATGTTTGATCATAGTCGCCGTAATCTTGCTCACTGGTTTGCCCTATCGATGGGTGGAATTCTATTTGCGTTTGCAGGAGTAGGCTACTGTCTGAATGTAGAAGATCAGTTGCGCTTTTTTGATGAGGAACTGTTTGCCCAAAGTAAAAGTTTTGCCAGCAAAACTCAGTATATGCTTGGTCAAAATCAACGCGCTCAGACTCCCTCAGAAAAAGATGTGCCACTCAATGGTGGACTGCTCTACGCCCGATGGTACAACGCTGACAAACAACTTGTACATTACATTGGTTCATCGGGTGCGAAACAGTTGACCGCAGAACCTGGATTTCAAACTTTGCAAGAGCGATCGCTCGTAGAATACACTGAAACTTTTTGGACTCGCCAAGTTACTATTCCCGTTTTGCAAAATAAAGAGCTGATTGGCTACTTCCAAGCAGCAGCTAGCTTGGAATCTCTACGCAGCAGATTGAATCAAGCCCGCCTATTCTTAGCTTTGGGTGTTCCTATTACTTTTGGTGTGATTGGAATTACAGGTTGGGTTTTAGGGGGATTGGCAATGCGACCAACTCGCAGGGCTTATCAGCAATTACAGCGATTTACAGCCGATGCTTCCCATGAACTACGCACACCCGTAGCAACAGTGTTGAGTAATGCTCAAGTTGCTTTAATACCACCAGAAGATCCTTTAGAACAACGATTGCGGTTACAAAAGATTGCAGAAACTGCCAAGTCTATGAGTACGCTGATTAATAATCTGCTCTTCCTTTCACGCCATGATGGGCCACTAGCAGAAACTATATTAAAACCGATTGATTTGAGCGAACTTTTGCGATCGCTTGCTGCGGAGTTCGCCGCCCAAGCTACTGCTCAAAGTTTAAATTTCAGTACTCAAATTCCAGAGCAACCTGTGATCGTACATGCCGATGCTAATTTGCTCAAACAAGCTATAATCAATCTCCTGAGTAATGCTTTAAAATACACTCCAGCACAGGGTAAGGTACAGTTGCGTCTTTTCACCCAATCCCACCGCGCTGTGATTCAGGTGGAAGACAATGGTATTGGCATTCCCGCTAGTGATTTGCCTTATATCTTTGATCGTTTTTATCGCGTAGACACCGTTCGTTCTCGCCAAACCGGCGGCTTTGGACTTGGGCTGGCGATCGCTCAACAAATTGTGCAAGCGCACCACGGACAAATCTCTGTCAAGAGTATGCTTGCTCAAGGTTCAACTTTTCAAATTGAACTTCCCCTGAAGATTTAAAAGGGAAGGGGGATTGGGGAGTTCCCCGATCCCTGTTGTTATTTTACTGAGCAGTATTAGCGATGATACCAACCAAATTCAAGTTTTTCAAAATATCTGTAGCTTGAATTACATCAGCTTGGGTAACTTTACCGAGACGTGACACCATGATGATGCGATCGCACAAGGTAGCTAAAATTCTGGCATCAACTGTCTTGAGAATCGCAGGAGCATCGATTAACACTAAGTCGTAAGTCTGCTCAAAGGATTCCAGCAGTTCCTTCATGCGTCCAGAACTGAGCAACTTGACTGCATCTTCGGCTGGGGAACCGGCTGTCAAAACATCAATGGAGGGGTGAACTGGTTGAATGTAATCTTGATAAGAGGTATTGCTTTCATCAACCAACAACAGAGATAGTCCCCAATCGTTGGCAAGTTCCAAGGTTTTGTGCAGACTCGGTTCTCGCAGATTGGCATCAATCAATAATACCCGTTTATGCATACGAGCAGCACTTACCGCTAGTCCCAAAGCAATGCTTGTCTTGCCTTCTTTTGGTTGTGCAGATGTCAACATCACAGACTGAGAAGACAAAGAAGATGTGATGATTTGTAGATTTTGATAAGCCATATCCAACGTTTCGTGGGATGGCCAATTAGCATAGATGGGTAGAGTTTTGCCCTCAGATGTGTCTTTATCTTTATGAGAGTGCCACATCTTGGGCAAGTGTAAAAGCTGTTTGTAACGACGAGGCTTGCTTAGTTTGGGAACTGTTGCAAGTAACCGCAGATTTGTCAGCTTTTGTAATTCTGAGGGAGAAGAGATCACATCGTCAGATAGTTCCCGGATTACGGCTGTTCCCACACTCAATAAAGGTGCAATGATTAATCCTCCCAGAAGGAATAATAAACTGTTGCTACCTAAATAAGTTCCGCGTTGGGGTTCTTCTAATACTTGCAAGTCAGAGCCTGTTTGAGCAATTCTTAATCCTAAAGCCTGTTGTGCTGCGGTCATCTGCTCAAGTTTTTTGCGAGTTGCTTGGACTTCAGGTAACAAACGATTGTACTCGGAGACGAGGCTGGGATATTTGCTGAGTTCTGAGCGAATTTGCTTTTCTGATTCCACCAAACTCTGTTCACTGGCACGTAATCCCTCAGCCGTTGTCTGTACCTCGATTAATTGTTGCATAAGCTTTTGATCTACTTGTGTTAGCAATTCTGGGATTAATCGCTGTTGTTCTGGGTTGGCTGCGGGAGATGGTTTTTCTGCCAATGCTTGCTTGAGTGCTTCCCACTTGCTTAGTTGAGTCGAGTTTGTGTCTGTTGCTTGTTTGGACGAGTCTTTGGTTGTGAGCGATCGCTCAATTTCTTTTTGTAATAACTCTAGTTGGCTTTGGTGCTGCTGAATCAAGTCTTTGATTTTGGGAGAGTCATCTGTATAGCGTTGACGTTCCTCAGCTAAAGACAGTTCTGTTTTTTGAATTTCATCAAGTAGTGTTTGGTAACGGTTCGGCTGATTCAGACTTGAGGTAAGAGCTAGATTTTGGGGAGAATAAGCTATTTCCTTTTGCAGATTTTTGTGGCGCGCTTGGGCATCTTGCAATTGAGCGCGAGTAGTTTGCAATTGTTTTTTTATATCTGCAAGGGTTTCTAGCAGGATTTTACCTTGTACTTCTGGGTCGATTAAGTTGTACTTTTTGCGAAACTTTTCCAGATTTCCCTCAGCTTGCTTGACTTCCTGTTTAATTTTGCTGAGGCGATTATTAACAAAAGTCAGTGCTTGCTCAAGCCGTTCTTGTCGTTGTTTAAGAGCGTAATCTGTGTATACTTTTTGCAGAGTTTGTAAAACTTTCTGGGTTTTTACGGGATCGTTGCTTTGAAAGGAAAGCTCAAATACTTGATTAGCACCAGTTCCAGGATCTATGGCAGCGATCGCTAAAGGTCTTTTTTGAGTCTTCTTACCTTTAATATCTTCAACTGTGAGATCCGGGTACTCAGAGCGCAACGAATCTACAGCTTTTTGAATCAGTTTGGAGCTAAGTATTAAACCTAATTGAGGACTGTATTCCACACCTCTTAATGTAGATGCGATCGCATCTTTATTTGTGCTTGTTGGGATATTACTTGATACTTCTTCTTCTGTGAGATTGGAACTCAAAAGTATCTGCATAGAGCTTTGGTATGTAGGTTTTGCTTTCAAAGCTAAAAGGACTGCAACCGACATCACTACACAGGAAATACCCACAATTAAAAAGCGCCTGCGAAACAGAATTGTAGAGATTTGTTTGATGTCAAGCGTGTCTTTTCGGGAAATCAAAACCAGTTGTCCTCTATTGAGACTAGTGTCATTCACCATCAAAATCCTCTAGTTTTGAAAAACTGTTTTCGTTAAATCAAGTGCCATTGGTATTTGATTTAACAAGATTGATTAGTAGGCTCCATATAATTTTCACCTACTCAATAAATTAAAGATTTATTGTAGAGATATGGCAATTAATTAATGTCAAACAATATAATATTCGCGTCATATAAATAGGCATAAATAAGCAAAGAGAAGAGACTTGTTTGTTAGTTGATGATTTTCGCAGTTTTTGGTTCATATCAACCTAAAGTGATCATCGCGAAATCGTCAACCCTCTTGACGAAGCTTTACTATTTCCTTATGAATCCCGTTTGTGGAAAGAGATGAATATTTTTCTTATTTTATACAATTGTTTTTAGATTTATACTCGTGGTAATAAATTTTGCTGGCATTTTAAATATTACTAGATTCTAAATATTTTCAAAGTTAATATTCATACACCAAAGCCAGTATATTAACACACTTAACAATATACAATCTGTCTTGTGAATCGAAATGAGTTCATCAAGGTGAAATGTTGATAGTCTCACGCTTTATTATCCAATCTTTTCAAGAAATATGGATTTCTCTCAAGCTTGATTCTTGGAACAAGAGTAACATATAGAAATTTTTAAATTTATTCAAATAAACAATTGAGATAATGGAACCACGTTGTATAAAAATACCATTGTCAAAAGTCTGCAATTATTCAAACAAAGATTCTTGATCCCTATACTTTGTATTTTGAATTTCAAAAACAATTATCAACTTACTTAAATGTTTTCAATTATCATCCCAGATTAAATTAAAGATAATGTAAAGTCCTTTATACTTTACGGTGAACGTTTTTGTCTTTTACCCTACTAAAATAATGTTTCTAATTGATACTCTCCGGGCTTTAGGCGCGGAGTGTAAAATAATCTCCTGGTGCGGGAGATATATACAACTCAATCGTTGCAGCAAAAGTGTTGAGTTTTATTCAGATGCATTGGTCGAGGCTAATTCTGCTTCTCGTCGTCTGGGTACTTCATAACTCATGAAGTCATAAGCCATGTCTGTATTGGGAAAAATAGCACGGGCTTCTGCAAGTAAGTCTTTTAACTCTATGCCATTACCAGGAGCGTAACGAGGGCTAAAATGAGTCATGATCAGGCGATGGACCCCAGCAGCTAAGGCTGTTTGTGCCGCCATTGTAGATGTAGAATGTAGACGCTGAAAAGCCATCTCAGCATCTTGGTGAGAAAAGGTTGCTTCGTGAATTAATACATCTGCATCCTGTGCTAATTCCACAGCGTTATCAGAATAAATTGTGTCTGTGCAGTAGGCTATCTTGCGTCCAATTTCTGTCGGGCCACTAAAATCTGCACCATGAAATACTCTTCCATCGGGTAGAGTAACGGTTTCGCCACGTTTGAGTTGACCGTAAACGCGGCCAGGGGGAATTCCCATTGCTTTGGCTTTTTCAATGTCAAAACGTCCCGGTCGGTCTTTTTCTGCCACACGGTAGCCAAAGGTGGTAATACGGTGATGCAAAGAATTACAAGTCACGGTAAACTCGTCATCTTCGTAAATTAACCCTGGACGGATGGCATGAACTTTGACAGGGTAAGAAAAATGTGTGTGAGAGTAGCGCAAGGCTGATTGCAAATATTCATTCAATCCGGGTGGGCCGTATATATCAATGCGTGTGACATTGCCTGCTAAACCACAACTGGCCAGCAGACCCATTAAACCAAAGATATGGTCGCCGTGCATGTGAGTAATAAAAATTCGGGAGAGTTGGCTGCTTTTGAGTTCACTCCGTAAAAGTTGGTGCTGAGTACCTTCGCCACAATCAAATAGCCACAACTCTGCTCTTTGGGGTAATCTCAAAGCGACACTGGAAACATTACGCGATCGCGTTGGTACACCTGAACTCGTCCCTAAAAATGTGATTTGCACAGCGTTATACTCGCCCTCCTTTAACTACTAACTGCAATTAAGTGCTTCATTTTATATAGTGGCATGGAAGTTTGATACTTTGCTGCGAATTGGGGTGCATCTTTATAGGGGACTGTCCAGTAATAGGTAATTGTGAGTTGGTAATTGGCAGACTTATAACAAGTTCTTCCCAATTACCAATTAGCTATTACCTATTACCGGCTGACGTCCCGTTTCCTCCATTTTCTTTGAAAAGAAAAGCTTCTACGTCACCCAACCTTGGTGATTAGTATCTATCTGTGGATATATATCTCAAAAATATTTAAATTAATATTTAATAGTATAAATATTTTAACACATACAAAAACTTTGCAATTTCATATGATTTATTTACAGAATATTTATAAATAAGCAGTTTTTTTTGTAATCAAAACGTTAAATTTGAAAAAATAATAGTTCTATAGCAGTAAGTAAATTAATTAGCCCATTAGCTAAAGTAAATTGTTAAGATTTACTACTAAAATTTTCCTATGTTAAGCAGACATCGGATATCGAATATCCGACGCTTATTACAATTTTTATTTATATGCATTTTTGCCTGTGTCTTGTGCATAAAATGTTTTCCATCATTGTCAAGAATTATTAGTGAAGTAATTTCAGTAAAAGCAGTAGTAAAAAATGAATACACTCAGAACTTTCTAACTCCGCCGGGTGATGTCAATCAGCTACTAAAGCGAGCTGAGAAAAAATATAAAACAGAAGATTTCCAAGGCGCGATCGCAGATTGGCAAACAGCTTTAAATCTATCCCATGAAAATCAAAAAGCCAGCAGCAAGACAGCCATTGTAGAGAAATTGGCAAGGGCATATCAGGAAATAGGTGAGCCAAAAGCAGCGATCGCCTATTGGGAAGAATTAGTCACCTATTATCGTCAAACTAACAACTGGCCAAATGTAGGGCAAATTCTGATCCAGAAAGCGCAAGCCTATAATAGCCTGGGTGAACCTAATGATGCGAGGAGACTTTCTGAAATTGCTTTACAAATTGCTCGTACTCACCATGATGATACTTTAGAGTCTGCGGCTTTACGAATTAGAGGTGAAGCTCATCGCATTGAAGGCAATTATAACAAAGCGATCATTGATTTAAAATTTAGTATTAAAGCTGCTCAAGATACTCATAATTTAGCATATCAAGCTGCTGCTTTAAATCAACTGGGAATTACTTATATTAATTTGGCTAAACAAAATTATCATTATGCCAAAATTGCCTGGGATACAGGTGAAATTGACGAAGCTGAAAATTTTACCAAAAAAGCATCAAAATATGATTTTCAAGCTTTAGAATCTTTCCAAAATAGTTTAAGTATTTCCCGTAAATACCAAAATAAAATCAACGAAATAAAATTATTAATCTACTCTATTCCACCTACTAATAGAATTGGGAAATCACAACTAGCAACAGCACAATTACAACTAGTTTTATTGTTGTTAGAACGCTTACCAATTTCAGAAGCAAAAGCTTATGCGGCTCTTGAATTAGCTGAAGTATTGAAGTATTCATCAGCCGAAACAAATTTATCTTTTGCTCAATGTCCAACTAATTATCGAGAATCACAAACTATTGATTTACTCAATCAAGCTGTATTGATCGCTCAAAAGTTCTCAGATCATCGTGCTTTATCTTTTGCTTTTGGTAATCTCGGTCATATTTATGAGTGTCACCATGATTACGAGCAAGCACTGAAATTAACGAAACAAGCACAACAAACTGCACAAACAAAACCAAACGCTCAAGATAGCTTGTATTTGTGGTATTGGCAAGCAGGAAGAATTTTAAAATCACAAAACCGACCACTGGAAGCGATCGCAGCATACGAGCAAGCTGTGACAACCCTAGAAAAAATCTACACTCAGATAGTTGTCACGAATCCAGACTTACAGGCAGACCCTTACGATATGTTAGAATCGATATATCGGGAGTTGATCGCACTGAAGTTAGGTCTTGAGGAAGTTGATTCTGCAATCACTTACCTTGATGCTCTCAAACTAGCACAACTGCGAAATTACTTCCGCAAAGATGATGTAACAGTAAAGTTTCATCAAGCCAAAGCTGATTTAATAAGCACTGACACAGTTACAGCTGTATTTTGGTCAATAGTCTTAGAAAAACGTACCGCAATTGTGGTTCACCTTCCCAATGGTGAAACTAAATTAAAGTGGATCGACTTTGATAGTCAAAGGTTCAAAGATGAAATCATCAAATTTCGCCTGGGGCTAGAGAGGCGCAGTGACATTATTTATAATCGCAGGCAGGCACAAAAGCTATATGATTTGATCGTTCGTCCTTTTGCTACTGATTTAGAGTCACTCCAGGTTAAAACACTAGTTTTTGTTCCAGACAGTTTTCTCCGTAGTGTACCAATGGCAGCACTACATGACGGTCAGAATTTTTTAATTGAGAAATACGCGATCGCATCTACCCCTAGTTTGAGTTTGATAGATCCATTCAAAATCAAATCTGAAAATTTACGGGCATTAGCTGTGGGACTAACTCAAGATGCAAGAGTGGATGGTCGCATATATAAAGCTTTGACCAACATCAAAAAAGAAATCGGTCAGGTTTTGATGCTAATACCGGGTAGCAAGCAGTTATTAAATCAGGAGTTTACACGCGATCGCTTGCAAGCAGAACTCCAGCGCAGTATTTATCCAATAATTCATATTGCTACCCATGCTGAATTTGGTATTGCTCCCGAAGATACATTTTTGATCATCGGTAAAAACGAAAAGCTTACCATGACAGACTTGTATAGTATGATTCAAAACGTATCTCAGGGTATAAATTCAGTTGACTTATTGTTATTAACTGCTTGTGAAACTGCCCGTGGAAATGACTATACTAACTTGGGTCTAGCTAGTGCGGCAGTCTCAGCAGGTGTGAGAAGTACTCTTGCGTCTCTATGGTCAATCAACGATGCAGCTACAGTGACTTTAGTAACAAAATTTTATCAATACTGGTATGATTACGGTTTTAGTAAAGCAGAAGCTTTGCAGAAAGCACAGCAAGACCTGATTACTCTAGGAAAAAAATATGCCCATCCTTACTATTGGGCGCCATTCATCCTTTTGGGAAATTGGTTGTAGATTAACTTTTACCCTTTTCCTACTATATAAATCTCACCCTACA
>NZ_AJLK01000045.1 GCF_000317205.1 Fischerella muscicola PCC 7414
TTCACGCTCACCTACATTGGCAGCCGTAACCAATACTCGCAACACTAACCCCAAAGTATCGACTGTCATAAATCGCTTGCGCCCCTTGATTTTCTTGCCTGCATCGTAGCCCACAGCTTCATGTACCATTGCAGCAGTTTTGATACTTTGACTATCGATGATTGCCTCCGATGGACTTCGATGGCGCTCAATATCAATCCGAGTCCAGTCTCGCAGCTGATCGTGGATGTTCAACCACGTCCCATCTTTACGCCAATTACGAAAATAGGTGTAGACCGTCTGCCAGGCAGGAAAGTCTCCAGGTAAGGCTCGCCATTGAACTCCTTCTACCAGAACATAGAAGATGGCATTGAGAACTTCCCACATATCAACTTCGCGAGGACGACCACCTTTTTTGGGTTCTGGAATTAAGTCACTGAGGAATTCATATTGAACACGGCTTAAGTTGCTAGGGTATGCTTTATTCATGTCGCTCTCTCGGTGCTGTTTACTATTCATTCACACTTTATACTGAGAGAGTTTTTTTACAACATACCCGACTTTTCAAACATCCTCTAAGCGAGATCGCTTAGGGAACTAAATCTTCCCCCATAAACGGGGGGATTAAGGGGGTTTTTGGGATCCATGCAAGAGGTCTAATGGGTAATATCAAGTTCGCATGATTACTTACAATTCCCTTTTACCTCACCCCGCCTTCGGCACCCCTCTCCGAACCCGCGGAGAGGGAATGGGGTGAGTATTTTTTATTCTAAGTGATTAACCGAACTTGATATAGTAGGTAACGGAAAAAACTAATTACCTATGACCAACAAAATTAAATCCTTAAAGGAAAGAACACTCCAGCTTTAGACGCCTATTGATTTTGTCCTAAAGTAACTTGAGATAAATCTCTAATTTCTGGTGACTTTTCTAAGCTTGCTAGGTCTTTTAATAAACTTGCTGCTAGTTTCCCCAATTCGCCATCGCCACTGTCAGCTAAGGCTTCGCTCAAAGCATCATACCACATACCTGCTTCAGCATAGAGGCTAGCTCTTTGGGTACGATCGCCCTTATGATGCAGTGCTTCTTGTAAATTGGCTGGCATGGGTACAATTGCAATATCTGCTGTGGCTAGTAAATTGCGTGAAGGATAGTTAAAGTCACACAAAATTTCTACTTGCCATAGATATTTTTTACCCAAGGCTAAACCAGGTAAATTCTCTGGTAAAGATAGTTTCATAACCCCTGGCGAACTCTGCAATCGAGATTTATAAGTTAGTTTCAGTTGCTCGTTACTGCCTAACTCATAAATAGAGAACTCTAGCGGTACTCTTTGGTGATGAGGTACAAACCAAGCAAAGGTGGGATGGCTGGAAGTGGTTTGTCCAATATGTGTAGAAGGAGCAAGCAGGGTTACAGAATCAGCATCTATAGCTTTGCATTTTCCCCTAACTCCCGATGATTCTGTATAACCACTTGGTGGTTTTTGATTGCGGGGAGGTTTATACGCAGCTAAAGCTATTTGAGTAAACAAAAAAGGGATGGTCAAAGCACAAATTATTAAAATCTTATGATTAAAAATTTTGTGCAAGAGCCACTGTTTGTGAGTCATTATCTTTCCCTCTTGGCATTGCACTCAAAAAATTCATAGTAATTGGTAGATATGTAGTTGCTTGGAGATTAGCAATTATTAATAGTTAATTGCAATTAACCATCCTGCTTGCCATAGCTCATTGAGGATTGCCATTGCTCAGGAGAAATACGTTTTGTGTGCCAAGCTACATATCTATCTTAATTGTATTACTAGTAAATGACTAAATTCATTTCATATTTTAGTCATTCGCATTACTGAAAACTACATAATGCTGGCTCATATTTACTATATCTCACATTTTTTTATAATATTTATTATATTACTTGGCAAGTATCAGACTATTAGTAATAGACAAAAATGTTTATATATTATATATTCTGAAATTCGCCTACAGAAAGCCACTTTTTCAGGTTTTCACACCAGTCATGTGCTAACAGGATTTTGGGCTAGAAGTGCCAATCGTCGCGTTGCTACCACCACGTGCTGTTCCACAGATGAATCTGGGGACTTCCTGAGCGGAATTATCGATTAAAAATCTTTTTAATAAAAAATTTTTATTAAAAATAAAAACATTTACCAAAAGCCAAACTTTGCCACAGGCCAAGATAATTCACAAAGAGTACCTCGAGGGGAAAGAGGCGATCGCGTGAATTTTCCTCTTAATTGTCGAGCTAGATTTCGGAACTGTTGTGTTCCTCGACCTTCTTTAGCAGAGATGCTACCTAAGCCATCATCAATTATTTTCAGAGTGTACCATCCTTCATTTTGGGTACAACTAACCACTAAGCGAGTTACACCTGTGGCGTGCTTGCCTACGTTACACAAAGCTTCTTCTAAAAAGCGACAAAGTCCACGTTTTTGTTCAATACTTAAGTGGTCATCAATTGGATCAAATGTTACTATCTTAACCCTGAGTGTACTAAAGCAAGAAAATTCTCGCTGTAATGTATGGTCATAAACTTGATAGAGAACTGTATGAATCGGGTCTTGTAAATTTAGCAGTAGACCATTTCCTAGATATAAACTTCTATCTTGAGTTAGAGGTTCTCTTTGTAAAAATTCATATATACCTCTTAGCTCATAATTTAATTTTTCTAATTCTTTTTCAACTGCTGGTAGCAATTCTTCTGACGACAAGTCTTGTTCGCGAATTGTCTTCAATGCTTTAGCCAGGGTTTGCAATGGCCCATTATGAATTGTTTCAAAAGTACGCTCAATTAGGGCTTGACGAGCTTCTATTCTAGAACGCAATGCTTGGTCATACTGGTATAAAGCCGTCATGGCAATACCATTTAAATTTAAAACGAGGATTGCTGGTACTAGTGGAACCCATAAACCCCAATACAACAAAAATAAATAACTGACAGCTATTAAAATAGTGCTGGCAATCACAACAGCAACCAGATTTCGCCACGGAGACTTGGTGAGTCTTGCGAAAGCAATTCCTAAAACACCCCAGCTGATGATCCATGCATATTCCCAGCAGTCTGCCCAACTATTTAAGAGTGGTCTGGAGTCCAGCACTGCACTAATTATTGCAGAACTCGCATGTGCTTGAACTTCCACTCCATAAACACGTCCCTGTGCAGGTCGTATAGATACTACAGCAGAAGTAGTGATGAAATCTTTCACACTAGGCGCAGTAATACCAATAATTACAATGCGATCGCGTATCCACTGCGGCTGATATTTTCCGTTTTTAATATCATTGAGAGATAAGATTCTAAATCTTTTTTGACCACTGCGAAAATTGAGCAGTACCTGCACTCCACCAGCATCAGTTCTGACGTATCCCCCAGAATTAGGAAAAAACCGGGGTAGTTCAATATTGCCGAACCTAAGCGCTTGGGGATCACGAATACCGTTTTCTAGGGTGTAACCTTGCTTAGCTAAATAAGTTTTTGCTAAGCAAACAGACAAAGAAAACTTGTATCCTTGTTCTGTTGGTGTTGCCAACAAACTGCGTCGTAATTTGCCATCAGCATCGATGATTTGATCTGCAAAACAAACTTGTTCTGGAGGTAATGTTGGTGGAGGAGCAATTTTTTCAGGTAATACTTTTTCAATCGCAACTAAATTTTTAATATCCTTAAATGCACTAACCAGTTCAGTATACCCAGGTTCAACAGCTAAGTCTCTAATAATATCAAGACCAATGACTCTGGGTGCTAGAGAATTGAGTTTTCTCAACAGTACTGCAATTTCTCTATCTGGTATGGGGTAAGTTCCCACACTACGAATATCTTCTTCGTTAATTCCAATAATAACAACACGTTCATCAATCGTTTCAGCAGGACGTAGACGCAGAAAATTATCAAAGGCTAACCATTCAAGAGACTGCATATAACCACTTAAACGAGTAATTATTACCATCGCTATAACTGCCATACCCGGTAATGCACCTACACGCCAAATGGCTATTTCCTCTTTAATAATTCTCCACAGTTCAGCCTGCATTGGTTTATTATTTGTTGTTTGTTGTTTGTTGTTTGATGTTAGTTGTTTTGTATTTGTTCCAACTAACAACGAACTACCAACAGCCAAATACTAATCAATTAATCCTTCTTCTCTGGCTCGCATTTCCGTTTGAATTCGCATATTTTTTCCCTCTTCAGGATAAACATCTAAAGCATCTTGTAACTTGCTCCAATAATGACGTACCATACGTTCGCCAACACACATGCGCTCTGCGATCGCCTTATCTGTTAATCCTTCTTCAAATGCGAGAGTTAGCACCCTTAACCATTCTGGTTTGACTTCTAAGCCAGCATGAACACCTTTAATATCTTTTGTATGAGTTAATCCCTGTAATGCCCAATCTACTCTAGTCAACATTTCTTGGCTAGAAAGACTTTTATCGGCGACTGTAAAACCTCCTTTATGAATATCAATATCAGGTCTGATTCGTACTAATGTTCTTACATGAGCGCTTTGGACTACGATATTCAAATTTATATGGTTTTTCATTAAGTTTCTAAGTAGTTTGACACCTGTATCTGGTCGTGCCATTTTGCCAGGACTCTCTGGTAGAGAAAGATCCATAACTACTAAATCAGGTTGCATCTTTGCTACTTGATCAAGCGCTTCTTGAGCTGTAACCGCTGTGAGAAACTGAGCATCCACGTACTTTTTTCGTAGTACTTCTATGGTTCCACCCAAGACTGATTCATGGTCATCTATGACTAAAATTTTTAGCAATGCTTGTCTTGTTAACGCTTGTTTCATAATTCACACCCCAACAAGTGAGTAGATAACTATTACTCCTACCTAGAAAATTAAAAGCTTGCCATAGAGGGTAGATGTACTCTGTAGAGTGTTCCACAGGTTATTCAATTTTAGATTTTGGATTTTGGATTTTAGATTTTAGATTTTAGATTTTAGATTTGGAGATTTATCTGGAGGCTTGTATCCTGCTCGGAATTAGTTGCCAAAAGTAAAATTTAAAAGAAATACTTTGTATTAAATAATGATAAATTAAAATTTATTTAAATATACTAAATATACTTTAAGTATACTGTAAACGTAATTAAGTAATATTTATCTACCAATATAGGTAGCAAACTACACTGAGGTTATTAATACAGCAAAAACATTTGCCTGATGTTAAAATTCTAAAAGTTTTACAAATATATTCTCGTTCAGGTAAATTTTTGTAAAATAGAAGAGTAGAAATATCAGGATAAGTAATCTGTAATACAAGCTTACCGAGATTAGTTTGTTGTTGTAGACAGATGTAAATAGAAATCTGTGTCAAAACCTCAGGTAAGCTAATTTTCAGTAACTCTTCTAGAGTCCTTAAAATAATTAGGCTGCGATCTACTGATTCATGTCGCCAAGACTTAGGCATATCAAGATGAAAATATATCTCAGAGTGAGATGCAATCCAGAGTTCTATTAGATGCTGAATTGCCAAAGGCAAATTGTCTTGGATATAGACTGGAAATAAGCGATCGCTCAATTGCACTAAAGATTGGTGAAAATTATCAAAATTTTTTAAAAGTTCTTGAGTTTTATTTGCTGATAACTCTAAATTACCTTCTGGTAATAGTTCTAAACTACGACGAATAGTAAAAGATTCCTGTAATATACCGTCTCGGATTTTCTCTGCTTCCAAGAACATTTTTAGTGATTGTCTACAAGACCACCATTGCAATACTTGTTGAGTTTTATAGGAATTTCTCACTAATACAATTAGTGTCATAATGTAAAAAATCAAAATTAAAATTTGTACAGTCAATTGGTAATTCACAACACATTGATTTCTTAATTAATTTCTTAACCCAAGGGAGTAGTATTAAATAGCATACGCCATCTTTTTCCCCAATAAATTGCTTTAAGTAGACAAAATATTTGTCCAAAAACGCTGTTTTTATTACCGAAAACTGCATAGTTTTGCACCTAAAATACGGGATTTTTATTCCAGAATATCTAATGTTATTTAGTCATTATTATCTCACCTCTAGCCTTTCTGAAATAGCGCAGAGAGTGTAGGTAAGATTATTCGTTTTTTACAAGTTTTTATCCAGACATGATATAACTACTGACAAAAACAATTGTAACTTCAAATTCCCAGTTTAAATCCGAAGTCTTTGACATAAATAATTCATAATTCATAAATCACAAATCGGTGATTAATCTTGCCTTTCTAAGTAAAAATTTCAGAGCCGTTTCTTGCTTAGAAATAATATCAGCAGAAGCATTCATACCTACTTGCAGATTACAGGTATGTTCATGATTTCCAAAAGTGTAACTTTCGGGTTTGATCATTGCTTCAAAAGATCCAGCAGCAGGAGTTGGACTACTTGCTGCACTTGCATCTGTATTATTTACGGGTGCGATTGTATCTGGAGAAACAGCAGTAACAACACCTTGGAGAGTACCATAATCAGGATATGGACAAGCATCAACTCGCAGCTGTACTTTTTGACCAATTTCCACCTTTTTAATTTCAGCCGCAGGAATGATGGCTTTCACAACTAAAGGCGTGTGCTGAGGGACAATCTCTACAACAGGTTCTGAGGGACGTACCACCTGACCTGGATTGCGTAAATTGAGCTTGAAAATCACACCATCGCTAGTAGCACGAATGACACTGCTTTGCATTTGAATGATATTTTTTTGTAATTCCTGTTGATATTGTTTGATTTTATTTCTAAGTTCAATTTGTTGCTGAATTAAAGTATTTTTCTCTCTAATTAAAGCAGCGATACTAGATTGACCTTTTGCCTTTTCCTGTGCTATACGTTCCTGAGCAATTTCCACCGTTGCTGCACTAGGATTAAGAGCAGCTTTTGCTGTTTGCAGGCTAGCTTTAGCTATATCTATAGCTCTTTTTTCTGCCTCTACTTCTAATTGTGCTTGTTCAACAGCTAATTTTCTCTGCTCATAATCCCGTTTACCAATTGCTCCATATTGTGCTAATTCTTTGTAGCGATCGCGATCCTGTTTGGCAAAATTCAAGTCAGCCTTGGCTTTTTTTAAACTCGCCTCAGCTTTTTGCAAATTTGCTTCTGCTGATAGTAATTCGCTTTGAGTTTTGACTTGCTCTTCTTGATAATCTCTTCGATTACGTGCCAAGTCTGCTTGAGCAGAAATAACTGTTGTTTCAATGACTTGTTTTTCAGCCTCTATTTGAATATCTAAAGCTTGTATTTGGGCTTTAATTTGGGCTAATTGTAAATTACCTTCTTCAATACTATTTTGTAATTGACTATTTTTGATATGTAGTTCCATATCATCAAGCTTAGCAATTACATCTCCTTGTTTAACTATCTGATTTTCTTTAACAAAAATGCCTTTGACAGTTCCTTCTATTTCTGGTTGTACGATCCGAATATCTCCTGTAGGACGTACAGTTGCAGAAGTCTTGACAGTGACATTGTATTTAATGTATGAAGCGAGAGCGATCGCTGTGGCGACATTTGCAACCAAAAATATACCAGCCAAGGTAGTCCAACGACTAATTGGTGGTAAAAACTCATCGATATTAACCGAAGGGAGAAATTTTTGATTATGAGTGTAAAGCATGTTTGTTAATAGTTAGTGGTTAGTGGTTAGTGGTTAGTAGGGACGTAGACACCTGTACAGTAGTTAGTACGCATTTTTTATTGATTAACCACTATCTACTATCTACTAACTACTAACCAACAACTAATTCAAGGAGTTAAAAAATCTAAATGATCACCAGGAATCGAGCTTAATTCTTCCACAGATCCTTTTAGTTTTAACCTACCTTGTTCTAAAAACACAATCCAATCAGCACGACTAATAACTCGCGGACGGTGGCTAATCAAAATTGTTGTTTTTCCTCGACGATACTGAAGCAACTTATCTAATACTTGTGCCTCACTAACTGGATCTAATCCAGCTGTAGACTCGTCCAAAATTAAGATTGGTGGCTCGTTAACAATAGCACGTGCTATAGCTAATCTTTGACGTTGACCACCAGAAATATTTGCTCCAAATTCGCCTAAAACAGTTTGATATTTATCAGGTAATTTACTGATAAATTCATCGGCTTCTGCTATTTCACAACATCTAACAATTTGCTCAAAAGTAACATGAGGTGTTCCTAAACGGAAATTTTCAATAATCGAACGACTCCAAAAGTGAGCATCTTGGGGAACTAAAACTATCTGATGACGTAGACAATCAAGAGCCAGATCATCTAAGTTATATAATCCTATGCGGATATTACCAGATTGTAATGGGTATAAGCCTGCAATTAATTTAGCAAGGGTACTTTTACCACAACCAGATTTACCAATAAAAGCAATTACTTTACCACCTGGAATTGTTAGTGAAAAATCTTCTAATAAATCCATCCTACCTGCATAGTGAAAGTTGACATTAGTACAAATAATGTCAGCATCTCCAGGTATCTTGGCAAACTGCTTTTTACCATCTTTATCATCTTCTGGGGTGGCATCTATAACTTCCGTCAGCCGTTGAACAGCAGTTTTTGCGCGAGTATATTCATCTACAAAACCAATTACACTACCAATTAAACCCAGGAAATTAGCATTCATTGCGTTAAAAGCTAATAATTGCCCAATACTCAGATTTTCCTCGGGTTGAATTACTAAATTTCCACCAAACCACAACAAAATAACACCGCCAACAGCAGCAACAAATCCTGAGAATGTACTATTGACGATCGCAATTTGAATGGTGTTTAAAGTTAGGGTTGTCAGGCGACTAAATCGGCTTTGAAATTCATCCCAAAATTGTGGTGATGCAGTAGTAGTTTTTAGGGTAAGTGCGCCTTTAAAGGTTTCTACTAAAACGCCTTGATTTTCTGCCTCTTGAACTAATAGTTCACGGGTTTTATTTCGTAAAGTAGGCTGAAATATAACTGTAGAAATGCTCATTGCTATAGCGATCGCTATAGCCACTGTTGTTAACTTCCAGCTATAAAACAGCATGAAGCCAAAAGAAATAAGAGCAATAAAAAATTGGCTAGGTAAACCAACAATAACTTGAGCAACTAACTGATTAACCTGATTTATATCCCGTAAACGGCTGACAATTTCTCCACTGCAACGAGCTTCATAATAAGAAAGAGGTAAGCGCAGAATTTGTCGCCCAAATTCCAACACTAAACCTAATTGCAAACGCTGAGCAAAATGAGCAATTAAATTAGACTGTACAAAAGAAAGACTAGTAGAAACAAAATGCATCACAACCACAGCAATAGCCACAGTTGTGAGCAGCCTTGTATCTCCTCTCACCAACACATCATCAGTAAGAATTTGTAGTAAAAATGGCGATGCTAAAGATAGCAGTCCTAAAATTAAGTTTAAAGGTAACGCTTGGGCCAGTATGCCACGAAAAGCCCAAACACGCCGGAAGAAACGCCAAAAGCCGCTAACTTTATCATCCTCTTGGGAGAAAAAGCGAGTTTGATCTGGCTGTAACAACAGCATTAACCAATCTGTCCAATTATCCGCTACATCCTTTTTAGACAGATAACGAATACCTACAGCTGGATCAGCAATGACACATTTGTTACCTTGCTTGCCATATAAAACAACCCAATGATTTCCCTGCCAGTGAATAATTGCTGGCAGAGGTGCTTCTTTCATTCGGTTTAAAAGTTCTGGTGAAGTTTTAACTGGACGAGCATTAAACCCAAGGGTTTCTGCACCCCGTTTTAACCCTAATAAAGTAGTTCCAAACTGTCCAGTACCTACCATTTCACGGATGTGATTAAGAGTAAAATTACGTCCATAATGCTTAGAAATGGTAGCTAAACAAGCGGCTCCACAGTCTTCTTCACTATGCTGTTTAACAAACTTGTATTTCATCTTTAGTCCACCCAAAAGATTGAGCGCCTGAAGGTTTGGTCAATCTGTTTGCTTGTTGCTGAAAAATTAGGTAAAGAGATAAAAAATTAATCGACGTAATATTTCCAAGCCGCTCAAACCATATTTACGTCCACGTAGTCCACTAAAATTAAATCCAAAGGTGACTTCTGAAAGTGAATATCCAGTTTGTTGTCTAGATGAAATGTTATTTATACCATCCGAAAAATTGTTTTCATGATTTGCAAAAGTAACAATGTTTGTCTTTTTGATCACAAAGTCATATAGTGAAGATGAACGCCCTCCAATTGTAATTTCTTGTTCTTCCTCAGACAACTCTACAAAAAGCTCAGAGTTAGTTAATTCTCTATCTGTAGACACAGCTTTACCTCTTTGTTATACCTGTATATACAGCTGAAAAAAATATAATTATTCAGACAAAAACTTTGCTTGTGAACAACAGTCAGCTATCGATTAAATCTATAAATTTGATAGCTGACTTTCTTCAACATGCTTGTGGATACCCAGTTGAATTACATTATGTATTCAACTAAATTAATCATCCACATCTAGCTATCTAGGTCGTCGTAATATCCGCCATAAGGATTGAGCAAGAAATTCTTATAAGCGCTGGTATCAATCGTTTGGCTAGCAAATTCTTGTGTAACAAAACTACCCTGAGGTCCAGAACCAACTGCAAAATTAAAAGCAGTTAAGTCTTGATAGTAATTGGTGTTGATGTAATCGTAAATGCTTTTACCTCCAACAACCATTTGCTGTTGTTCTTCGGACACTTCAATAAACAATTCATAAGACATGATAAAAAACTCCTTGCTCAGGTTTATATTGTGATGTTGAAAGTTGAGTAGCCAAATGAGGTACTCAACTTTCGATTGACTTAGTATGGGTAGTAGTAGAAGTAAGGATTGAGTTGGAAACTCTTGTAAGCACTAGTATTAATTTCTTGTTCAGCAAATTCCTGAGTCACAAGACTACCACCAGGACCAGATGCTGCAGCAAAAGCAAATGCTGTTGTATCTGCATTAAAATAGGTGCTGATATAGTCGTTAATACTCTTACCACCAGCAACCATCTGCTGTTGTTCTTCGGTTACTTCACTAAACAAATTAGATGTAAATGTTTCGTGAGACATAGTTACAAGACTCCTTGCTTGTATTGTTGTTTTTATGTGTGATAATTGGAGTTGATTAGCTTCTTGAGTAGCTCAACTTCTTGCTTGCCTATTACGATATACCCTTTCTAATACATAAGTCATTTGCAATTTATGTAAACTTATTTACCACCTTAAGAAGCATTAATTGCAGGATTATACGAGTGCTATTTCTGAAAAATACATGGCAATAAAACCGAAAACCCGGTTTTGATATCAAAACCGGGTTACTGAATCATCTAAAATATAAAATTAATTGGAAAAATCTTGAGACAAAATCAATTTATTCAATAATCAACTATTAGAATGATGAGACAGCTCATTCATTTTTACAAGTTGATCGCGAATCAATTTTAGCTGTACTTGACTGTTTACAGGTCCTCTGGGAAGAGGAACTTCTGTATTTGGCCAGTCAGATAAATCATTGCATGGACATGATTCAGCAGGCATACCCAGACTTCGCACAGGTATGGGCATTGTACAACGCGAACAGGCAAACATTTCCCAATCGGATGTTAGCAATTCCGCAATAGTTTCACTTGTACCTTCAAGATAGCAATCACCTGCTTTTTCAGAGGTGATTTTCCGCCAGCATTCTTCAAATTCATCACTATAGCGATCGCCTGCAATTACAGGCTTAGGCAACAAAGTTTCTGCACCATTACTGATGATTACTTTTTTGCCTAGCTGAAACCAGTAAGCTAGATATTTTTTAACTTCATTTTGAGATGCCATACTCTAATTTTATTTAGAATTTCGATAATAAATTTGGAATAAATAATTAAGAATAGTCAATAGTCAATTGTCAA
>NZ_AJLK01000046.1 GCF_000317205.1 Fischerella muscicola PCC 7414
GGTTGTTGATGGTTGTTATTTACCCCTCACACTCCTCATACTCCCCACACTCCTCATACTCCCCCTACTCCCCCTACTCCCCCCATCTCCCCATCTCCCCACCTCCCTACCTCCCCACCTCCCCTCCAGGCAACGGGGAACCAAGTAGACTGAGATTGAGAACATGACCACCAGTGACTAAATAAACAGGTTCACAGATTGAACCTAAGTGTCGTACTAACCTACCTAAGCGATCGCGAAAAGTTCGACCCATCGGATAAGCTGGAACTATACCCCATCCTGTTTCCTCAGCAACAAAAATCATATCGGCAGCAACTAGTTGCACCGTCTCTAATAACTCTTGCATAGTCTTTTCCCACATAGCCTCTTCCTGAGAGAGTAGATTCGCTACCCATGTTCCCAGAGAATCAACTAAAACGCAGGTATTTGGTTGGATTTGGACAAGAGTAGCAGACAATTGCATTGGTACTTCCAATGTCATCCAGCCTTCAGGACGGCGTTGTTGATGTTGTTGAATACGCTGCTGCCACTCTTGATCATCAGGATCGCGTGTTGCGGTTGCTATATAAACTACTGATTTATGCGATTGTATCGCCAAAGCTTCTGCCCACTCACTTTTACCAGAACGTGCAGGCCCAGTCACTAGAATAATTTGACTCATTTTTTTGCCTAATCAAATGAGAATTATAAAAATTTCATCACACAAGGGTAAAAATGAAATGAGGAAGTGGGAATTATTAATTAAAACTTAGAAATGAATATTACCCTTACTCAATGCCTAATCTCCGAGGCAAAATGTCCAATATCCCTGTCTGGTAGCTTTACTCCAAGCTATTTCCTTAGTATCTTGAATTAACCGGGGTTAACCACTTACCATAATTTTTCACTTTGGGGATGAGATTGTTGACCCCAAATAACTTTTAAGAGATAAAATTAACACTCAGCATCTTATTGATGTAACTATTGGGAAAAGTCAAAAATCCCAACTATCAATTCAGCACCATCCACAATCACGAGTTACAGACAAGTTAGAGATACCCATTATGAAAGCAAGCTTAAAGCGTATTGAGGCTACTCTACACGATTTAGGAAATCGCGATATCACCACTACTGAATCATCAGAAGTCAAGAAACAGCCTTTATCATTTCGGATCAGTGTTGGTGGAGCAGAAAAGTCAGAAAATGATGATATCGAATCAGAAGATGAGTATGATCAGCAATCAGAAGAGTACTCTCAGTTTCATCACACCTGTGTACAGACATTCCCAGTAGAAGAAAACGGTTACAAAACACCAAGCCTACCCAAATTCAAAACTCCTAGCTTTACTAACCATCGCAATGCAGCCAACCCAGCATTGGCAATGAATCTGTTGCAAGAAATACAGGAAATTGTTGCCAGTTGGCAGGCAGAATTGCAAAAAATTGTGCGGCAAATACAAGATGTTTATCTAGAAGGACCAATAGTCAATGGTTGGTTAGAATCACACACAGACAACGAACCAACTGGAAGCGCTACACTACGTCATGCAGAAGTCAACCGCTTAATGGATTACGTAGAAGAAATTTGCGCTCAACAAGCTAAAATTTCCTATCAATCATCCTCTACTGGCTACCGCTTGTGTGGTTTGGATGCTTCCGGTACAGTGTGGACACGTCCCTGTCCCCCGGATCAGGTTGCGAGTGTGAGTATGGCGATCGCTCGTTACCAAAAGTTACGTCAGTTGTTAGGACGCAAGCAATACTTAGAAACTCGTCTCTCACAACTGGCTGAAACGCTTGTGGTATTACATGGTCACATTCAATGTCAGTAAAGCAACTAACAGGCAATTTAACAATCAAGCCTCAAAACTTTTAATTTGCGGTGATAGCAAATTTAGCTATGAGCATCTTAGGTGAAGATATCAGGGTGATTTCCGAAAAAACTCGGTTGGTGAGTCAGGTTTATTTGGTATAGATTAGCTCCAGAACAGGCAAGTATTGAATTTTCTGATGGTTAGTAGTTAGGGGTTAGTAGTTATACCAATTCGCCAAAAGAATGCGACAGATAGGCCACCTTGTAGAGACGCGATTCATCGCGTCTTTATCCAAGGATGTGTTGCAATCATTAATTGAATTGGTATTAGTGTTTAGTTGTGATTAAAACAACAACCAACAACCAACAACCAATAACCAACAACCAATAACCAATAACCAATAACCAATAACTCCCTATGCCAGATACGCTAATCTCTGCCATTATCTGTACTCACAATCGAGACAATTATTTAGGCGCTGCTATAGATAGCCTTCTAGCGCAAGATTTTGCTTCTGGCTTTGAAGTGATAGTGGTGGATAATGGTTCTAGCGATCGCACTCGTTCTGTTGTAGAACAAAGGGCAAATCATCCCCACCTCAAGTATGTTTATGAACCTGTTATTGGTCTATCTGTAGCCCGGAATACAGGCGCTCAAGTTGCAAGCAGTGAAATTCTGGCATATCTTGATGATGATGCTGTCGCTAGCCTTGGCTGGCTGCAAGTTTTATATAACGCTTATAAAAATAACCCAAAATTAGCGATCGCTGGTGGCAAAGTCAGCTTGTTATGGCCTGAAGGAATGCAATCACCACGATGGCTTTCTCCAGGACTAGCTGCTAATTTAGGGGCATATGATCTAGGTCAGAACACAGTTTACATAGACAAGCCTGGTTTAACTCCCAGAGGTTTAAATTACTCCATACGTCGCGCTTTTCTAGAAAAAATTGGAGGCTTTGATCCTCAGCTTGGCCGCATAGGTAAAAAATTATTATCTAACGAAGAACTGCAAATGACTGAACTTGCCCTCCAAGCAGGTTGGCAAGTCATGTATCTACCCGAAGCCCACGTGTTTCATAATATTTCCCCCGAACGTGTTAAACGTTCTTGGTTTTTAAATCGGGGTTGGTGGCAGGGTATTAGTGAGTGTTATCGGGAACAACTCGCAGGAACAGCAGGTTTTAGCCAGCTACAACGCGGTAGCGAACGTTTTTTGCGTGGCTTGTATAAAGCAGTTAAATATTTTGCTGATCCCGCAGAACGATTTGACAAACTTGTCTATGCCTATGGTCAGATTGGTTATTTAAATGCTGCTATTGCAGGATTGTTAGCAAAAAGAGTCAATAGTCAATAGTTAATTGTTAATTGTCAATTGTCATTACCTATTAACTAGTGTACAGATCCACATTTGTGCAATCCAACCAACAACCAATCACCAACAACCAACAACTAACTACTAACCACTAACAAAACATTATGTCATCTTCTAAAATACCAGTTTCTGTACTAATTCCAGCTAAAAACGAAGAAGCAAATTTGCCAGCTTGCCTTGCTAGTGTGCAAAGTGCAGACGAAGTTTTTATAGTAGATTCACAAAGTAGTGATCAAAGCGCCGAAATTGCTAAAAGTTATGGTGCAAGTGTCGTACAATTTCATTTCAACGGACGCTGGCCTAAAAAGAAAAATTGGTCTTTAGAAAACCTCAATTTTCGGAATGAATGGGTTTTAATTGTGGATTGTGATGAGCGCATCACCCCTGAGTTATGGGAAGAAATTGCCCAAGCAATTCAAAATCCTGAATATAATGGCTACTACCTCAATCGCCGTGTATTTTTCTTAGGTAAATGGATTCGCCACGGTGGTAAATATCCGGATTGGAACTTGCGTTTATTTAAGCATAAAAAAGGGCGTTACGAAAACCTGAATACAGAAGATATTCCGAATACAGGTGATAACGAAGTTCACGAACACGTCATCTTAGATGGAAAAGTAGGATATCTGAAAAATGATATGATTCACGAGGATTTTCGTGATCTTTTTCATTGGTTAGAACGGCATAACCGCTATTCTAATTGGGAAGCCCGTGTTTACTATAATTTGCTTACAGGTAATCACGATAACGGTACTATTGGCGCTAAATTATTCGGTGATGCTGTCCAGCGCAAACGCTTTTTGAAAACAATTTGGGTGCGACTCCCATTTAAACCGTTTTTACGGTTTGTGTTGTTCTATTTGATCCAGCGTGGTTTTTTGGATGGTAGGGCTGGATATATTTATGGAAAGCTGCTGAGCCAATATGAATATCAAATTGGGGTTAAGCTCTACGAATTACGCCACTGTGGCGGCAAACTTAACACTAAGTCTACTTCTGTGACAACAACTGCTTTCCCTCAGAAAGTGAGACAGACAGTTGTTTGATGGGGAGATGGGGAGTCAGTAATAAATTGACTACTAACTACTAATGTACAGACGCGATGTTCCTCGCGTCTGTACCCATCAACAACCAACCCTACCCTTACCTTAAGCCACTACGTGTCTACGGGTTCGCCAGTCCCCCTACCCTTACCTTAAGCCACTACCCTGCCTTAAGCCGCTACGCGTCTACGCGTCTACGTGTCTACGTGACGGGAACCGCCTTTTTGGGGGCTGGACTCACCACCAACAACCAACTATCAACTAATGACCATTGACCATTGACAAATGACTAATGACCAAGCATTTATAGATTTACGCAAATATGACCAATCTTGGTTTGACCGGGGGCGTCCAAGTTGGTATGTTCTTTTATGGTGGTTTGTGCAAGCGATCGCTTTTCCTCTGACTCCTCATCCGTTTAATGGTCTGCGTTGTGCTTTATTACGTCTATTTGGCGCCCGTGTCGGTAAAGGAGTATTAATTAGACCTACTGCTCGCTTCACTTACCCTTGGAAAATCACAATAGGTGACTATAGTTGGATTGGTGATGATGTAGTTTTATACAGTTTGGATTACATACATATAGGTGAAAATTGCGTAATTTCCCAGAAAAGCTACCTCTGTACTGGTAGTCATGATATGTATGATCCAGCCTTTGGCTTGAAAACAGCGAGTATTTGCATCGGTAATGGGGTATGGGTAGCAGCAGATTGCTTCGTTGGTGCAGGAGTTAAAATTGGTACAAATGCAGTCATTGGGGCGCGTAGCAGTGTTTTTACTGATATACCTGCTGCTCAAGTATCCTGGGGAACACCATGCCGTCCTCGTTATCCTAGATTGAAGGCAGAAGAAAGAAGGCAAGAGGCAGAAGGGAAACCATGCTTTTAAGTATGGATTGAACTAAGAAAGCTTTAAACCCCCAACTTAAGTTCCCGTTTATACATTTTATGACCTCGGAGTTGAAAGTAACCTCACCCCATCCTATCGGACACCCCTCTGGGCGGGTTCGGAGAGGGACTGCCTTTGTTTGAATAACCATGAAATCATCAACTTTTGAGTTTTAAGTCCATAATGGCAGTTACAAAATCCCGATCATATGTAATAAACCGCGTCCGGTAATCAGTTCAATCATCAAAGCAATAAAGCCAAGCATGGCAATACGTCCGTTCCAGACTTCTGCACTCGTAGTAATACCCCATTCCCAAGCCTCTGGCGGATAGATTTTTACCTTTTTCTTCATTTGGTAGACTTGCGAGAGCTTTACACTCGGCTGTTTGAGAGCATCAACTACCAAGTCTGCTAAAGCTTTAATAAATATTGGATGGGTATTGAGAGCAGGTACACGACGGAAATTGTGAATTCCTGCTTCTTCTGCTATTTCTCGATACTCAAGATCAATTTCTTCTAGGGTTTCGATATGTTCGGAAACAAAACTGATCGGCACGACTACTAAGTCTTTAATACCTTTTGTTGCTAGTTCTGGGATAGCATCTTCAGTATAAGGTTGTAGCCATTCGACTGGGCCAACACGACTTTGGTAAGCTAATGTATGGGCATTGGGGCGATCAAGTGTGCGCATGATTAAATAGGTGCATTCCTCAATCTCTTGCTGGTAGGGGTCGCCTGCTTCTTCTACATAGCTTTTAGGAACGCCGTGAGCGCTAAAGAAGACGTGAGCTTCATTCGGATTGGGTAGTTGGTCAATTTCCTGGGCTATCAGTTCTGCCATTGCCTGGAGATAGCCTGGTTGTTTGTACCAAGAAGGAATTACTGTGTATTCTATCTGCTGGAGTCTGGGGTCTTCTTGCCAAAGTTTTTCTAAAAGCCGGAAGCTAGAACCACTGGTACTGATAGAAAATTGCGGATAAAGAGGTAATATAACCAGTTTTTCAATGCCATCTTGGATAATGCGAGCGATCGCTTCTTCGGTGTAAGGATGCCAGTAACGCATACCGATGTAGATTTTCGTATCTTGCCCTAAGGCTTGCAATTGTGCTTTGAGGGCATCTGCTTGAGCTTCGGTGATGCGCCGCAGTGGAGAACCACCACCAATTTTGCGGTAATTCTCTTGAGATTTTTTCGTACGCCGTGAAGCAATAAACCAGGCTAGGGGTTTTTGCAACCAGGGAAAAGGTAGGCGAATAATTTCCGGATCAGAAAACAGATTAAAAAGGAACGGCCCTACATCTTCTAATTTCTCCGGGCCACCGAGATTGAGTAGTAATACGCCTACACGACCCATAGCAGTAACAATCCCCCAATCTTTTCAGCTTTTTTACTAATGTTAACAATATATCTTTATTAAATATATAAGTTAACGACTAAGGATAGAGACAGTGGCTACAATTTTACGAGATTGGAGTTATCGTTACCAGTGGCTGTACGATGGTGTATCCCGTTTGGCAGCTATAAGTGTTGGTGGTGAACAACGTTTTCGACAATTGGCTTTGCAAGGCTTAACAATTCACTCAGATACTAAAGTTCTTGATTTATGTTGTGGCAGTGGACAAGCAACACAATTTTTAGTGAAATTGTCACAAAATGTAACAGGATTAGATGCATCACCGTTATCTCTGCTAAGGGCAAAACAGAATGTTCCCCAAGCAGAATATGTAGAAGCTTTTGCTGAAGAGATGCCCTTTGCAGATAATGAATTTGATTTGGTGCATACAAGTGTTGCCCTACACGAAATGCAGCCTGAACAATTACGAAAAATTATCAGAGAAGTACATCGTGTGCTTAAGTCTGGTGGAGTATTTACTCTTGTTGATTTCCACAATCCTCATAATCCCTTATTTTTGCCATCTGTATGGCTGTTTTTGTGGTTATTTGAAACCGAAACTGCTTGGCAGTTGTTAAAAACTGATTTACCTGGGTTATTGATGGAAATGGGGTTCAGTATTGACAAACAAAGTTTGTATGCGGGTGGAAGTTTGCAGGTAATACAGGCGAGGAAATGATACCGTTTCACTATCAGTCTGATACGATTTGGTAATCAGACAAGGAGGACAAGGGAGACAAAGGAGATGGGGAGATGGGGGGAGTGGGAGGAGTGGGAGGAGTAAGTATTAAATAACTACTAACCATTGACCACTAACCATTGACAATTGACCAACGACCAATTACCCATTACCAATTACCAGCATACGCAACAGTATAAGTATTCAAGCGAACATGATATTATTTCACCTCTGTTACTTCTCCTACAATAGGCTTTGATGCAAAATCAGCTAAACCAATACCCTGCAATAAATTAGCCCAATCATTAGCAAAAACAGGATTTTTTGTTTCAGCGAGGCGGAGTTTACCTAACTCAGACAAAGCTGAATACCAAATGCCATTTTCAGCATAAATAGCGATGCGCTGCCGTGGTGTGGTAGCTGATTTCAAAAGACTTGCTAATTCAGGTTTGATTGCTATTCTTTGCACCCATCCACGCACAAATATTGGGTTAGATAGTTGTTGCTTAGAACAATAAAGTTTGAAGTACCATTGATAGTCTTTGTTAACTGCTAAGGCTACTGTAGATGGTAGCCTCAAGCTCACAACACCTGGCGTATTAGGCAGAGTAAAATTAGTTCGGTAAACGTCATTATTTGTTTCATCTTGCAATACAAATTCGCCAATTGGTGTGTCTGTTGGTTTATAAGGAACAAAAAACCAAAAGCTAGGAGACTCATCAACAGTCAAACCTACATTTTTTTCTGGTATCAATGCAGTCGTTAAAACATCTACAGGCGGACAGTCACCACGGCTTCCAGTTCCTCCCCTTTTAATAGGTCTGCCTCGGCTTGATCCATCTGGTTCTTTGTCCTGAAAGTGAATTTGTATGTGCTGAGAATTATTATTAGCTGGTTGCTTGGGTTGTGCTATTACTGGTACGAAATAGCTCATCCAGCCAAACAACATACAAGCTATAGTCAATGCACATTTTGATTTGCTCATTTGTCATTGTTTTTGTATGTTTAAGACCTCGTCCTTAAGGACGGGGTTTAACAATCAATTGTCATAGGTTGAGCATATAGTAATCAAATCAAAAAACTATTGTTTTCTTGATTGGTTACATATTTTTGGAATTTCTCCTAGAGAATGCAATTTTTTTTGGTTTGACCATATCAGGAACATCAGTCAAGTCTGTTAAGTTAATCTTTCTATTATTCTTTGTTGGTGTAATTAAAATCAGATTATGCACTTCAGGGGTAATGTAAAAACATAAAAATTTTTTATGCACGGTACAAAGTTGCATATTGTAGTAACTTTTTTAACGCAAAGGCACGCGGATTTGGCGCTAACGCAGAGTCTCGTACGTATATTTTTACTCTTCATTTTGAGATGAAGTTAGGGTTGCTACGCTTGCTCCACCAGCTAGTAAGACTAATGCTGAGGGAAGCAGTGGTATCCAACCACCTTGTATTAATAAGTATAAGCAAGATATATATAAAATACTGACCGCACCTGCTAGAGCAATGAGCAGGCGTAAGCGCGATCGCATCTGCCAAGCTAGTACACCACCAACTACACACCAACTCCAGATCCACAAGATTTCACACCACTTTGGTAAAACCCGTAACAGCGGTCGCTTATCTAGGACAGCGCTGAGGATCTGACTCACCATATGTGCTTGTACAACTACTCCTGGCATTTGATGACTGTAGGGAGTAGACCAGTAATCGTGAAAACTTTCGGCAGTTGTACCAATTAGAACTATGCGATTCCGTACTAAATCGGCAGTAAGTTGATTGTTGAGAACCTCTTTAAGAGTAATTTGTTGGGCAACTGGATCGGCAGCACGCCAATTTAACAAGACTTGATGACCAAGATTATCTATACCAGTGTAACCGCCACTGTTTTGCTCTATATTTTTAAACACCACCTTGCCGAACTGCCAATTATTTCCAGGAGGCAGTTGAGGTTGAATACCATGATTTTTTAAGTAACGACTCGCAAGGCGAAAACTCAAAGATTTATCAGTTGCACAGGGAGGTGCAGGAGCCATAGACAAGATTTGACGACGGATGACGTTATCAGGATCAGTAACGACATCACTAAAACCTTGGCGTTGGATTTGGGTAGAAACTTCAGGGGGTGGGGGAACACCAGGATTTGTTTTGTCTTCACCACCTCTACATATGGCAATAAAGCGATCGCTTGTTTGCATTGTCTTGATTAAATCTGCATATTCTGGTTTGATTGGGTTCTCACGATAGATATCCAAACCAATAACGCTGGGGTTGAACTGTTCCAGTTTTTTCACAGCTTCAGCCAAGGCTTTGTCTGATAGTGATGCTCCTACTCTTTCTGTGGCGGGTTGGGCGCTCACATCAGCTTCTGTTACTGTTACTACTAGTATACGAGGATCGGGTTTTTCAGGAGGACGCGATCGCATCAATAAATCAAAAGCTGCCAGTTCCCATGACTGCAACATTCCTAGTGATCTAATGCCCACAGTAAGGGCAGTGATTACTACACTTGCTTTGAAGATGATGGGAACAATACGCCGGATAGGCAAAATCGGGGGGCGGTTGCTTAGGTGTTGTTGTGGCCAAACTAACGGTTCTGCTGCTGGATTCTGGCAAATCACCGGCAACCAGCTGGCACAGGGGAATTCATTTTCTAAACCTTGTAATTTATTCTGTGCTTCTCGTAGCGCTAAATAAAAAGATTCCCCATGAGCAAAAGCTTCGAGAAAGTGCTTTAAAAATTCTTGGGCGACAAAATCGGGGACTGGTTCGCGCATGACAACCATTTGGGGAATATGCAGAGAACCTAATTCCCGCGCTAATTCCAAACCTTCACAGGAGTTAAAAATGACTAAATTCAGACCCCGTGCGATCGCTGCTTGGAGAGCATTTTTTAATTGAGCGATCGTCAACGTCTCTGTTTGATTGATATGAATCCGACCACTTTCTCCTTCAGCACCAGTTGAACCATGACCTGCAAAAAATAGCATATCCCAGCCTCGTCTATCCCAAAGCCAGCGATCTAACTCTTGCCGTTGTGGTTCGACCAAAAAAATAATTTCCGCGCCTGGTAACTGCTCTAAAATCGCCCGATCTTGCTGGACATCAATTCCTTGACTATTACCCAGAACTGCGAGAATCCTGATTTTTCGCCCAGGATTTTTACGTAACGGCTTAACTTGCTCAACCTCTAAAACACTTGAACATGCCACTGCCTTTTGATAGTCTTCAAAAAAATCC
>NZ_AJLK01000047.1 GCF_000317205.1 Fischerella muscicola PCC 7414
AAAAATCCCACAAATGCCAAGGCAAACGCCTCACTTGGTGATCTTCTGTTGCCAGAATTAACCGGATTTCATCATCAGGATTTAATTTTGTGCGTAATTTTTGGTCAATGTGACGAAAATCTTCAGATTTCAGCCATAAATTAATTTGTTTGTGTAAATCATCGCATAAATTACTAAAATCAACAGAGGAAACGTTTGTGACATCATCTTCGTCTATTTCTATATCTGTATCCTCTAAATCATCTGTGTAACTGCGCCAATCCAAGTTAGGGTAAAGAGCTTCATAGAGTAACTGATAAAGCAGCTGCCAACGTTTGTAGAGTGGCCAAAGTTCTGGCGCAGCTGGTAGGCTACCCGTAAATTGCATGGCGATTGGATTACCTTCTTCCCAGAGTGCAGCAGCAACAGAGGGAAAGCCTTGCTTTAAATTACCCTTTCCCAGGTTCAATACAACTAGTTTACTCATGGCTATTAGCCAACAAGCTTCTCAAGCATAAAATCTTCTTTAATACTGATATCACCTAAGGTTACTTGTAAACTAAAACTTTTGCCTGGGGGAGATTTAAATTTTTTGAGTTGAATAAAATTGTCGTGACTTCTAGATTGTACTTCCTGAAGAATGTTTCCCGACCCCGAAAGCAAAAGTAATTTCAAATCAGGTGGTAGATATACTTCTTCGTTAGCTGGATGTAATTGGACACGGATACTGACTTTATCATCTATTTCTGATGTCAAACCAATCAGCAGCACCACAGCAGTATTCCTGATTTGCATTCCTAAATCAATCAACTTAGCTCCCTTGACACGAACTTCATTCAAGGTTGCATCACTGCGGAACTGCACAGCTAAAGTATTTTGTTGTGAACTAACGAGGGTGTCAAAAGAGTGCCAACCTCCTTCAAAGACATTTTGAAACCATTTACTCAAGTTATTTACCAAGGGTTGGCTGTATGCAACTAAATTACCTTTATGCTTAGCAAGCCTTGTTTGGTATAAATCCTGTCTTCCTTCATCTAGTGCTAGTAATGCCATCCATTCTTGCTCACTTACATCCTTAGGCAAATCAGGAGTCCAGTGATCCAGTTGCTTGAGTAGTTTTTCTATTTGTACACCTGACAACTCTGGCAACATTTTTAGCTGTGGTTTTTGCACAGAACATACTTCCCGTGCCACCCACATCACATTTATATCTGCAATTAAATCTTCTTCATCTAACAAGTAAGTTCGATCCATCAAGTCATATTTAGCTTTTTCTCGAATTTGTTGGTGGGTTGTGTATCCCCACACTCCTATCCAGTTTTCTTCCAAGTTAATCTGCACAGCTAGATAATAATTAGCCACCCAGTTGGGAATATCAACCCATTCTTGGGGTATGCGAAATTCTGTCAGATTACTTTTATCGCTAGGAATTAGCACTAGCCGCAGATCACCCACAGTTAAACAAGTACCATTCACAAATTCCCAAATACTAGGTAACTGATAATCACTTGGCCAAACCTTGGGAGTTTCACCTAAATCAGGTTCTTCTTTCAACCAATCTAAAAAAGCATTCAAACATAAACAATTGAGATAGGCATTCCAACGAGCAGCAGGGTTAGAGTAATGATTTTGAGCAGATATTTGCCATGCAGTTTGTTGTTCTTGCTCTGATAAATCCAACCATAACTTATCTGGGTAAAGCACCATTAAATCATTCATTTCCGATTTCATATTTTTATCCCTGTTTGGCAAAATACAATTTGCTTTTCAACCATTCTTCAATGAATTCAGCTATTTTTTGATTGACTATTTCTAGAGAATTTTGTTCTAAATTCATGTTCTTTTCTAATTCATTTTTGAAAGATATAATGAGGTTTTGTTTTACCTGTGACAATACACTTGATGCTTCCGATATAAAAATAGTAATTTGCTGATAGTTTTGTTGTCCTAGAAGATGAATTTCCTGAGAAATAGTTAATAACTTCTCTTGCTCTGAAGATTGTTCTCCAATTTTATCTAATGTTGAATATAATATTTTTTGACAATGAGACCGAATACATTCATTCATAGCATCTTTGATATTTTCAATATCTTTTTCATTGCGAAGACAAATATCTGGATGAACTTTATTTAATTCCATAACTAAATCTTTTAATATATTTTTAAGATATCTGGATAATTGACGAGCCACTTGATATTGTTTTTGTAAGTCTGGATAACTAGCTCTTAAAATTGTTGCTATTTCAGTTTGTGTCAAGCTTAGCCCTTGCCAAAGTTTTAACATTATTTGACCAGTTTCTGGTATGGAAGCAAATAAATTAGAGATAATTGACTGAACTTGTTCCCATGCTTCTTCTTGTATGAGATTATCCCAAGGTGTTAGTGTAGGGTCAAAAATATTATCATATTCTTCTAAGGATAAAAAACGTTTGGTACGATAATCACGAGCTGCCCGTACACAGGTTGATAACATAGATTGAACTTTCTCGCTGGAAACTGGCGCTGTGGGAAAATCTAGTTTCTTTATTTGGTGGTTATAACAATGGGCAATTTCTTGGAGATGCTGTTGATTGGGGGGTTCCAAACTACGACCTCCTTGAGAACGTGTTGGTTGATAGATTTTATCTAGACATTGCCAAACTAAGCAGTAAGAATTAAGTTTTTTGTGATTTATTCCTTTAGAGAGCAATGCTTCGCGTAATTCTTTAGCGTTTAAATCTTTGAGTAAGCCATAATCAGAAAATTTTCCTCTCTTTGCTTCTATATCATGCCGATAAATTGTATTGCTAATCAACCTTATGATTGCTGTTTTAGCATATCCTTCGATATTAGTCAGTGGATATTCAACATTAAAATTTTTCAGGAGTTTACCTGGTGGATTAGCGGCTGCATTCGCGATTTGAAAATATTCTTCTAATGGATATTTATGCCGGAGATATTTAAATCTTTGATAAGCTTTTTGAGAAGCCCATAAGCAAGCTTCTTGCAAATATGCAGACATATGTCTTCCAGCTATAAAAGAAGACGTGGTGAAGGGGAGACGGGTTGACGCGGAGAGTCCATCAATATTCACCGCGTCCCCGTTTCCTTTTGTCCCCCTATCCTCTTCTGTTGACGCCTTCCTTAAAACTTTCAGAAAGTATTGCGCCCAAAACTCTTCATTTGCGTCTGGTTCTGACTCCACTAAACTTTTTATACAACGTTCTAGGTCTGGGTCTGTTTGCCAAATAGGATTTAGATCACTACTGGAGTTGCCAAAACTGAGAAACGTTGAGAACTTTTCAATGATATCTTCACGTTTTTTCATGAAGTGTCCTCTGGTTTTTGCTTCGGTCAACTATTAATGAGTCAACCTGACCCTCTGAATGTGAGGGATCTTGCTATTTATGTATGGGAATTGCAAACACAGGATTATGCAGGAAATGGCACAAAAAGACCTAAATTTTATGAAAATTTCGGCTGAGGTGGTATTAAACTGATTTTGATCTGTCAAATTGGCGATCGCTCCAATCCCTAAGCTAAGCAAAACTGCCAATCTCATCTATATAATTTATTCACTTCCCATTAATTACTGTCCTGGGGAGGAAGATTTTACGACTATGTTAAATTACCTAGCTTTAGTTGCGATGCCTTTGTAAAGATATCCCATGATTTTAGGCGCTTTTTCAGCATAAAACTCTTCCAAGCTCACTGTATCGAACTGATTCTCCAGAATTTGTCGGATATTTCGATTCAAGTGACAACCGCCTGCAATTATTTTTTGTAATGGGGTCAATCGATTTTGCCAGACTTGAACATTAGGTTCATTGCTTAGTCCATGTTCAATGAAAAAAAATCTTCCTCTTGGTTTTAACACCCGATAGATTTCTTTGAGAGCTTGTTCAACATTCTCAATACTACATAAAGTCCAAGTGCTGACTACGCTGTTAAATGTATTATCTGCCATTGGCAGGTTTTCACCACTTAAAATGTGATGGTCTACTGTAATTGAAGATGCCTGAATACGTTTTTGGGCTAGTGCATGGATGCCTGGGTTAACGTCAACTGTGATAATTTTGTGAATGTGTTCTGGATAGTAGGAAAGATTTACTCCGCTACCAAAACCAATTTCGAGAACTTCTCCTTCTACATTTGCTAAAACCTCTTGACGATATTTAGCCAGACTAGGATCTGATAGCGACCAATCAATCAGATAGGGAAGGATTTTTTGTGAGTAAAAGCCCATTTTTTCCTAGTTATAGAGATACTATTTTACTTACTTATCGTAGCAATATTTAACGCAAAGGAGCGCAGAGGTAGCGCAAAGGTTCGCAGAGTTTTCGCAAATTTTATTCTTAGTATAGCCACTCAATAACCAATTGAATATCTATCAGTGTCCATCTGTGTCCATCTGTGTACATCGGTGGTCGATATATAAAAATAATTTTCTCACCGCTTCTACTCATATTCGATTTAAATCATGTCTCCTAGCTTACAAATTACTAGGTATTGTTTTAAACTTATCTACTGAACCCAATGAATAATCTTCTAACTTAAAATCAGCAAATGGTTTCCTTTCTAATCTATTGCGGAGGGCTTCATCCAAAATTACACCTTCTGATTGTTTCCGCACACCAATAATAATAATGCTCCTTTGGTATGCTGTTAAATCTTGGTTTGACTGACAATTATTGCGTTGAAATTGACCAAGATTCAATAAGCGATAACCTTTGACGCTAGATACATGAAAAAATAATTTCTTAACTAACAGTTGGATTTGTTTAGCACGTTCAAAGGCTCTACGTTCTTCAATTTGTGGTGTACCCTCACAAGAAGCTGTCCCCACTGAAATGATCTCAGTTGGGTTTTGCATGATTGTTTGAATTCCTTCTTGTTCTAGGTTTACCCTTAAATCTTCCAGATTGATAATTTGATTGTTATGTTTAATTTGATAATTGCTACCTAAAAGCCATTTGTATTCTACTGACAAAACAGCGATATTAAATTCTGCTGTTCTACCTTGGCTATCTTTTCCTTGCTGATAGGGGAAGTAGTCTACCTTACCTTTTTTCTGTGGTATTTGCCCATAATTAATAGGTAATGAAGCAAATTTGGGCGATCGCATTGCCAATGCTACTATACTGAGTAAACTCAATGACACAAGCAATGCGGCAAACCATGCTAGTAGAGGTATTCTTCGTTGCTGTGTTTTTGGTGGTAAAGTTGTAGTTGCTGATTCTAACTGTTCTGTTAGCAAATGCCCAACTACATTAATTGTTGCAGCAGTGCTTGGGGTGAGTTGACTTTCCAGTTCTGCTAGACGTTGTAAAATTTCTTGGGCGTTAGCAGGACGCTGCGCTACATCCCGCGCCATCAACCAATCAATTAAATCCAACAGTAAGGGTGAGACATGAGTAGCGTGATCGCGCCAGTACAAAACATTGTGGTATGAATCATACATATCTAGGGGATGACGCCCCGTCAGCAAAAATACAAAGGTGCGTCCCAAGGCAAAAAAATCTGACTGGGGTACAGCTTGACCGTTCATTTGTTCTGGGGCGCTGTAGCCAGATGAGGTAATGGCTGTGATTCCGCCTCCACCACTGCTGACTTTGGCAAGATAGGTTCTGGTTAGTTCCCTAGCAGTACCAAAATCAATCAATACCAACTGCCCATCAGGGCGGATCATAATGTTAGAGGGCTTGATATCTCTATGTAAGTACTGCTTACCATGTACTAAAACTAAAATCTCTGCTAACTGTTTTAACCAGGCGATCGCTTGTGCTTGAGAAATTGGTCGATTTTGCTGCTGCTTCAGCCATCCCTCTAAGTTGGGGCCTTCGATTTTTTCCATAGCAATGCAGTGCAGCAGCAAGCCATCTCTGGTTTGATACGGGAAATAACTATCTTCGTTGGGAATCCCTGGATGATCTAATTGTCCCAAGACAGCCGCCTCTTGCTGAAATAGTTCTACGGCTTTGGCATCACTGTTAAGATTTTCCTTGAGTACTTTGAGGATTTTCGGTCTGTCTTGTTCATAAGCCTCATAAATCTTACCAAAACCAGTTTTATCACTCAACAAACGCATTACTCGGTAGCGTCCTAACAACTCCAGCACAGAACCACAGCTTTGACAAAAACGGTTCTCATCGTTATCTGGATGGTTGGGTTGCAAACAGTGGGGGTTGATGCAAAGGCTCATGACTGATATCCGTGGTACAAGTTAGCAATCCGCTAATACTCTATCTTCAGACAGTTGCAAATAAAATGAAGTTGCATTTGTAGCAAGAAAATTAGGTTAAGGGTAAGAAGGCAGACGGCAGAGGGCAGAAGGCAGAAGGGAATTAGTGAACAGCACCGCACTCATTGAAGACTACGTTTATCTACTACTCGACCACATAAGTTTTGACTCTTTGCGAGGCGTCAGATCCCCGATTTTTTGGAAAAATCGGGGATCTGGTCAACCTATCAAAATCAGAGTGGGGGTCACGGAACCTAGTTTGTGGCGGCTGTTGGGCATAACTTAAAACTTTTTCAAACCTTGCTACCCTCTGCCGTCTGTCGTCTGCCTTCTGCCTTTTGGCACACTCACAATCAAAGCAACACGACCATAGAAAGAGGAGAAAAATTGTTCAACTTTTTAAGATAGTTTTATAACATCAACAATTTTTAAAGATAAATATTTGTATTTTTTATTAATAGCGCTCAAAGCTCTAGACCCGAGTAAAAAAAGGGTTGAGTTTGATATAAAAAAATGTTTAAACCTTTCATTCTAGATTAGATGAAAAGGTTTAAAACCTAATGCAAATAGAGTTCAGTATTCAAAAATTTAGATATTACGGTTACGCAAAAATCTCAAATCTCACAATCACAAAGCTAAGTAAAGATGAATAATATTTATCAAAACTATCAAAACCCATTCATTCTGGCTGTACTGATTGTAGCTGCATTACTTGTCATACAAATTATTGTGCGCTGGTGGCGAGAACAGCAATATAGTCTGAAGGGTAAAACAGTGCTAATTACCGGTGGTTCACGAGGGCTGGGCTTGGTAATGGCACGCCAGCTAGTACAAAAAGGCGCGCGTCTGGCGATTTGTGCGCGTGACACCTCAGAACTAGAAAAAGCGCGTATCGATTTACAGCAACGGGGTGGAGAAGTACTGGCTGTACCTTGTGATGTCACAGATGAACTTGAAGTTAAGCAGATGATGCGATTTGTAAGCGATCGCTTTGGTCAGATTGATGTGCTGATTAATAATGCAGGCACTATCCAGGTAGGGCCGATGCAAGAGATGACCCTTGATGACTACGAAGAAGCCATCAAAATTCATTTTTGGGCGCCATTATATACAACTCTGGCTGTTCTGCCTATGATGCGCCAGCGACGTGAGGGACGCATCGTTAATATTTCCTCGATTGGTGGTAAGGTGAGCGTACCACATCTGTTGCCTTACAGTGCCAGTAAGTTTGCTTTAGTTGGGCTTTCGGAAGGAATGCACTCAGAATTGGCAAAGGACGGGATTGTTGTGACTACCGTTTGTCCCGGTTTGATGCGTACTGGCAGTCCCTATAATGCTTTCTTCAAAGGCAAGCACCGTCAGGAATACGCCTGGTTTAGCATTAGTGATTCTCTACCCCTACTTTCTATGAGTGCTGAAAGTGCAGCCAAGCAAATTATTGCCGCTTTTAGGCGGGGAGATGCGGAAGTAACACTATCGTTGCCAGCGCAGATAGGCGAGAAATTTCACGCCCTATTTCCCGGTTTCACCTCTGTACTCCTTGGTTGGGTAAACAGATTTTTACCAGAAGCAGATGGTATTGGTAGCGATCGCGTTTCAGGTAAAGAGAGTCAATCTTCTATCTCACCTTCTGTTTTAACAAGCTTAAGCGACCAAGCAGCACAGCAAAACAACCAATTTTTTCAAGAAAACTCAAAAATGTCATAGGGAAGTGTAATTGTATGCCTTACCAAGAAATAGCGGATTTACCAGACTCTGTGAAGAAGCATCTGCCCAAACACGCAGCCGAGATATTTCTTGCAGCTTTCAATAATGCTGCAAAAGAATATGAGGATGAAGAAACGGCTTTTCGTGTGGCTTGGGCAGCTGTGAAGCGAGATTATGAAAAAGGTGAGGATGGCAACTGGCACAAAAAACCAGAATAAAATTTTAAAGCTGTGACCAAAATTACGCCTAACCTAATGTGAATTAAAACTATGGCAATAATCATGTTTTTTTTAATCGAACACCGATGCACACAGATAGACACAGATAGGTTATTTGTATGCTTTTGGGTTAGGGAGTTTGATTTTCTTGCAAAAAAGTTTCTACAGTTTGGTTAAAGACTTCAGGTTGGGTCAAAAATGGCCAATGATTACCAGGAACTTGGCACAGTTGTAGGTTTTTGAGGTATGTTTTGTAAGGCTTGAGTTGCCATTCTTGGCGGTTAAGACCTTTTTCTGGCTGGACAAATAAGGCGGGAGTGTGAATTGGGACTGTTAAACCAGGCACCTGCATTACTTCCTCAAAAATGCGATCGCGTGCAGCTATTGTAAATTTGCTACCCCAGCTACCATCAGGTTTTTGTTCTATACCTGCTTGAAAAACTTTTTGTTGTAAGGGACTCCAGCCTTGATACTGGTTCAACTGACGGGCTTGTTTTTCGGCTGCTTCGTAAGTGGGGAATGGGCCCATTGCTTTGAGAAATGACAAGAAGCGATACAACATCGGAAATGTCGCCTTCAAGAAACTGGGCATTTGCCAGATAAAAATCGGGTCGACTAGAATCATACTCCGCAATCGTTGTGTATTTTGTCTGGCCCAGATGCAAGCTAGTTTACCACTCCAAGAGTGGGCGAGGACATGAGTACTAGTCCATCCTAATTTATTCATCAATGCTTCTAGGTCTGCGATCGCACTCTCAAAGCTATAGTCTTTCTCTGGCTTACTACTTTCACCATGACCGCGTAAATCAGGGGCAACTATGTGGTAGTGTGGCGCTAGATAATCTCCCAAACTAGACCAAACTAGGGCATGGTCAGCTAAACCATGCAGTAGTAATAAATTTTCTTGACCTGGATTTTGGTTCCACTCCAAATAAGAAAGTTGAATATCAGGCTTTACTAAAGTTTGACGTACAGGCATGATTGCAGAATTACTTGTAAAGAGATTGCTTGCGGTTTTTATAGTACAGAACCTTTGATTAATAAAAAAAGAGCGCTCCACAACGAAGCGCTTTTGTTAAGCAATCATAGAACAATAAACTTAAGTTTAATATCAAAAACCCATCTTTAGATTACGGAAATTGGGCAACAAAGTTATAGAGAAATATTACGAAGCTTGTGTTTGTGCATCCACATCTGTTCCAGAAATTATTACAAGTTTTTAAGAGTCAATTACGCAGAAGTTAGTTTAAAAATTTTTGATAGTGATCATAGTGAACGCAAATTGACTAATTAAGAAAAAGCGCCTCAAGGAAGCGCTAGTCTTGGTTGTAATTTATCATGCACTCATAGAACAACAACCGAAATCTGAATTCCTAAAAATCTAACCGTTGATTGTAGGAGTATTAGCAGCCAAGTCTAGAGGGAAGTTGTGGGCGTTACGTTCATGCATCACTTCCATCCCCAGGTTGGCACGGTTGATGATGTCTGCCCAAGTGCTAATCACATGTCCTTGAGAATCAATTAGCGATTGGTTGAAGTTAAAGCTCTTAATTAGTTCGGCGGTACTGCTTAAGGTTTTGCCAATATCGCCGATACCAATATTGACCACTACGAAGGGCAAACCAAAGCAAGACTAGAGCAATTAATCCTCCTTGTTGGGGAGCGCCAAGGGCAAAAAATACCAGAACAATACACAATAAATCTTGAATGAAGACTGCCCACAGGGGTATGCCGCGCAAACGAAAGAACCAGCCGACTTGAGTTAGCTGGAGTAATAAGGCAAATGTAGCTCCAATCAGGGCGATCAGCCAGTTGGCAGGTGCTGTGGCTGAAGCTACTGCTAACCCCATGATTGCTCCTACAAGTGGAGACAAGACAAGCTGCACCACTTGCAGCACTCGTTGTCCCATCAGTTTTTTAGAAGCAAGTAGTTCCACAAATGACCAACTTGTAAGAATGCCTAACAAGACAGGTGAGGAAATGTGAGATAAGATTGGTACTTGCGACCAAAGAAGCCGACCTTGTAATAGTCCAATAAACAGCAAGGGTAAGGCAGTTCTCATTCCTGCTGCGGCTGAGGCAGAAAGTGCGGCTAGGAGTTCAATCATAAGGCTCAAAACCACAAATGCAGAAGCAAACAGTAGCTATTTACACTTTACTGTGATGTGATGATTTCACAGAATAAATAGCTTGGGTATTAGAGTACTGAAGTTTATCAGTATCTGGATATATTAATGTTGTATACTAATTCCGTATATTTTGGGTAGTGGTTGTTGCTGGTTGCTAGTTGTTTGTTGTTTGGAACAATCAACAACCAACAACCAACAAACAATTAAATTCCCAACCGTTGATAGACTTGTTCTAAATGCTGCAAGTGGTGTTGTGGATCAAAACATGCTGCAATTTCTGCTGGTGACAATTTGACGGTGACACGGGGATCTTTGCTAATCAACTCGCGGAAATTGCCTTCCGGTTTGTTCCAAGCGGTATGAGCATTTTCTTGGACAATTTTATAGGCTTCTTCGCGGCTGATTCCCTTTTCTACTAAGGTGAGTAAAACTCTTTGACTAAAGACAACGCCACCATAAACATTCATATTCCGCGCCATATTCTCTGGATAAACCAGTAGGTTTTGCACCAAGTCAGTTGTTTCGACCAGCATAAAATGCGTCAAAATGCAAGCATCTGGCAAAATTACTCGTTCGACAGAACTGTGGGAAATATCCCGTTCATGCCAAAGGGCAACATTTTCTAAAGCTGCGACAGCATGACTTCTGATAATTCTAGCCATGCCTGTGAGGCGTTCGGAACGGATGGGGTTGCGCTTGTGAGGCATGGCAGAAGAACCTTTTTGTCCTTTAGCAAAGAATTCTTCGACTTCCAAAACATCGGTTTTTTGGAGGTTGCGAATTTCCACTGCAAAACGTTCGATGGAAGCTGCAAGTAAAGCCAACTGTTGCACGAAGTCGGCGTGGCGATCGCGTGAGATTACCTGTGTCGACGCTGCATCAGGTTGGAGTCCGAGTTTTTGGCAAGCGATCGCTTCTACGCGTGGTTCGATATTGGCGTAGGTTCCCACTGCACCGGAAATTTTGCCTACAGCGATGGTTTTCCGGAGAATTTGCAGACGTTCTTGATGGCGCAATACCTCTGCTAGCCACCCAGCGAGTTTAAAACCAAAGGTGATGGGTTCGGCGTGAATACCATGAGAACGTCCGATCATCACCGTGTAGCGATGTTCTTTCGCCTTCTGACGAATCACATCAATTAATGCTTGCAGGTGTTGCAATAATAAATCCAGACTAGCAACAAGTTGCAATGCTAAAGCTGTATCCAACACATCAGAACTGGTTAAACCCAAGTGAATGTAGCGTCCAGCATCGCCTACATATTCATTGACATTTGTCAAAAAAGCGATGACATCGTGACGGACTTCCGCTTCAATTTCTAACACTCGTTTGGGATCGAAATTCGCCTTGGCTTTAATTTCTGCAACCGCTTGGGGTGGAATATAACCTAATTCCGCCTGTGCCTCACAAACAGCGATTTCTACTTGCAACCAGGTTTTAAACTTATATGCATCTGTCCATAAATTGCCCATCTCAGGCAAGGTATAACGCTCAATCACAGTCCGCCACAGAGTACAACCGTCATATTGTACAGTGGCCTGTGGGTTAAAGGATCGGGGATCGCGAGGAGTGTGGGGGGATGGGGACCCCGAGTTCCCCCTTGTTTCCCTTGTCCTTCTTCCCAATTTTTAATTTTTAATTTTTAATTATTTTGTCTCCGTGTCTTTTTGTTCTTCTTGTCGCTTTCGTTTAGAGAAACTGCATAATCAGCTGGGATAATGCGAGAACCATATCTGCGAGCATAAACCTGGGTAAATTCTGCCCCAAAAAACAAGATTTGAGCGGTATAGTAAACCCAGACTAAGATTACTACTATTGAGCCAGCAGCCCCATAGGTAGAACCAAAAGTATTGTTGCCTAAATATTGTCCAAGTGCATACCTACCCAAGGAGAATAAAAGTGAGGTAATAGCTGCTCCAATTAAAACATCTTTCCAAACTATTTTGGCATCTGGCAGAACTTTAAAAATTAACCCAAATAGTAAAGTAGTGATGACAAAACCCAGGATGAAGTTGACAATTTGCCAGACAAAATCGACACCTGGCAGTAAATTTTGAAAGTAGTTAACAAAGGCTGCTAATACTGTACTAATTACCAAAGACACGAGGAGCAAAAAGCCGATCGCTAACACCATTGCAAAGGACAAAAAGCGTTGGCGAACCATGTTTTTTACCATTTTTCCTGGTTTGGGTTGTACTTCCCAAATGGTGTTGAGGGAATCTTGTAATTCTGTAAATAAACCAGTAGCACCAAAAATTAAGACTACTATACTAATGAGGGAAGCAATAGTTCCTGCTCGCGGTTGGCTAGCGCTTTCAATAGCATTTTGAATAACTTCTGCACCGGCAGGGCCAATTAATCCTTGAAGTTGAGTAAAAATTGCATTTCTTGCTGCTGCTTCTCCAAATACTGCACCTGCGATCGCAATAACAATAATTAATAATGGGGCGATAGAAAAAATTGTGTAATAAGCTAATGCAGCCGCTAACCGCGACGCTTTATCTTGCTGCCATTCGTCAAATGTTTCTTTGAGTAAACCCCAAATCGCTGTTAATTTCATTAACTTAGTCTCCTTTGTCAGGATGGTTTTTTTACCTCCCGCTTTGATAAATACTAAATTTCTGGAATTTTCCACATCTTCCTCAAGATGTTCATGCAGCGTCCTGGAGATAGAATTATGGCTGATGTGAATTTTAGCTGTGTTACAAATTATGTTTTGGAAGACGAACACAGATGCACACCGATAAACACCGATGGACACTGATGGATTATGCGTTGGTGGTTGAGTGAAACTATTCAAAACACAAAAACGAAGTAACTTTGCCTAACACTTCGCGTACCTTTGTGTCAACCTCTGCGATCCTCTGCGTTTCAAGAGGTAATAAGTATTTTTCTTTCCTGTTAACGATTATCGATTACCGAAGCTTGGAATAATTTCTAGTTCTTGATAGCCTGTTTGTTCATCTATTGTTCTGGTAAAAGCAAATTCTTCTGTGTATCCAATCACTATTTCCGCAGTTGTGTAGATAATACATCCATCATCAAGATGTCCACCAATAGTTTTGCCTTCTTTGTCAGCGATCGCAATGTGGAGGTGAACACCTGTGCTGGCAATTGTACCGTTGAGAGAAAGAATTTCAAATTTGTCTGTTAAGACTGTACTCGTTTGTTGATTAGCAAAACGAATGGTTGCTTGTTTGAGACTACCAATTGCAGTTAAGATAAATCCCGCGTTAAGATTTTGATTTATGGCAAAATTTTTTAGGCTCTTTCTTAAATCTTCATTAGGCTTGAGTCTGAAGGCAACTACTTTCATAGAGTTTGATAAATCTTCTAGTTTATAGACATAGAAAATGCGATCGCTTCTTGTCTGCAAAAAAATCCCTAACTAAAAATCCCCGACTTTTCTCAAAAGTCGGGGATTTTTATTCTGGACGTTATCAGTTTTTGCTCACTGATAACTGTCCACTGTCCACTGATTTAATACCCGCCTTCTTCTTCGTACTCTGGCATTTTCTCTTTGACTTTCTTGGGAATGTTTACCGGCTTTGGTGGTTCATCATCCCAAGCGTCGCGCTTGAGATCGTCTTCGTAATCATCATATTCTTCTGTATATGATGATTTACTGGTGTAAGGCTGGGGTGGTTCGTAGGGTTGGGTTTCATACCTATCTTTACCCGTAGCTTCACTCCAGTTGTCTTCTTCCTCTTCTTCTTCGTAACGGATGGATTCGTAAGATCGTGCTTCCATCACCCGTCGTTGAGTACGTTCTTCTTCATAATAGTCTTCGTCCCATTCCTGTTCTACCACAGGTTCGGGAGCGCGAACTTTAGGTTTAATTGGTTCTATTGGCACTCCACTTGGTAACTGGTTGGAAGGTGCAACTTGACGCGGTGCATACTTGTAATCTTCTACATCTTCCCGCTCCCAAGGCGCTCTACCGATACCCAGGCGCTCTAGAATACCGACTGTTAGCTGAGTTACCCGTTCTTCAGCACCCTCGAATACAATTAACCTGTTAGGACCTGTACTGACTATTTCTTCTACCGAGAGTTCATAGGTACTCAGGAAAGAATCAGGAATTTGGGGTAGTCCTAAGGAGGCGATAGTGATAGAATATATCTTCCCTGTCTCGCCGTTGAACTTGAAGCCCCGGACTTTACCTAAGACTTCACCTGTTTCTGTAATCACTTCCCAGTTAATCAGGTTGCTGAAAGCCTCAACCTCAATGTCTTCGATGACATCCTCGTTATCAACCAAAATCACATCCCCGATTTGGTTGATGTTGCTGAGGTACATATAGCGCGGTATGCCAGAGACGGAGATCAGGCTGTCTCGTAAGCCAAGAGCCACAACCTCTCGCTGATCTACATCAACCCAGACTTGACTGACTATGCCTAGCCTTTTACCGTTGTCACGGGTGATTACCTGGGTATTTAAAATATCGGAACGCCTAATTATTTGTTCAGAGGTCATTCTATACCGAGTCCTGATCTCGAATCCGGTTTATCTATACACTATTATTAACAAAAACTCAAGCCGACGTATTAGACGATTGTAACTTAATACCCAACACTTGAGTAAAAGCTCCTCTTGCTTGAGTAACGCCAATCGTACGTTCGGCTGATTCTATCATCGGGCGACGCAAACTCACAACTATAAATTGTGCTTGTTGCGCCTGTTGTTTAATCATTTTAGCTAATCGTTCCACGTTTGCCCCATCCAGAAACATATCTACTTCATCAAATGCATAAAATGGCGAGGGACGATACCTTTGGAGAGCAAAAATAAAGCTTAAAGCTGTGAGAGATTTTTCTCCCCCAGACATGGAAGCAAGGCGCTGTACTGGTTTACCTTTGGGGTGTGCAACTAAATTTAAGCCGCTACTAAATGGATCTTCGGGATTGTCGAGTTGTAAATAGCCGTCGCCTTCAGAAAGGGTGGCAAAAATTGATTTAAAGTTTTCATTTACGGCGTCGAATGCTTCTTTAAAAGCGCGTTGACGCAAAGTAGTAAAGTTTTCAATTCTTAACAATAATTCTGTACGTTCTGCTTCCAATGTTTGCAATTTTTGACTAAGTTCTTCTAAACGTTTTTGGGTTCGTTCGTATTGTTCTAACGCCAGCATATTCACTGGTTCCATTGCTTGCAGGCGCTTGGCAAGCGATCGCAATTCTTTTTGCAATTCTTCTAAATCGACTTTATCTGGTACTTCTGGCAAAGGTGATGGTAAATCCGCCGCTACTGTTTGCAGTTGTGCTTGCACGTTAGCTAGTTCTTCCCGGCGCGTTTGCTGGGTTTCTTGGAGTTTTTGGATTTCCCACTCTAATTGTTGCTGACGCAGCAAATCAGAACGCAATTCCTGTTCAGTGCGATCGCGTTTTTGTTTTTCTTCCCCTAAATTCGCTTCCATTCCACTCAAACGCTGGCGAGTCTGGGAAATTTGCTCGTTAATTGTGGTTATTTCTGTGGAGACGCGATTCATCGCGTCTCCACAGGAGGATTGTTGTGTTTGGTATTCTAAAATACGCTGTTCTGCTGCTTGAATTTTCTCCTGTAAGCGCTGTTGCTGATTTTCTATGTCTTTGAGGTTTTGTTCGGCTGTCCGTAATACTTGTTCCCGTTGTTGTAATTGTTGCTCTTGTTCTTTGATCACATCTTGAATTTGCTGCCATTCCTGGGGAGTTTGGGAAGCTTCCAACTCTGCCAGTGCGTGGCGCAGTTGTTGCAATTGTTGCTCTTTACTTGGTAATTCCCGATCTAAAACTTCCAAGCGTGATTGAGCTGTGGTAAGTCTTTCGGTATTTTGGCTAAGTTGCGATCGCGTAGTTTCTAACTGCGAAGTCAGGGTTTTGATTTCTTTTTGTAATTGTTCTAGTTGCAACTGCTGTTCGCGCCGGGTTTGACGTGCTTCTGTTAATTCTTGCGAAAGCTGTTTGGCGCGAGTTGAAAGAGATGCGATCGCCTCGGTACAACGTTCTAAAATTCGATCAATATCTCCCAACCGCTTTTTCAGCGCCAAGACTTCTTCCGATTCCGCTGCTTCGCCACTCCCAAACCGCAACGCCGAACGCTGGAAGACACTACCGCCAGTCATCGCACCACTAGTTTCTAACAATTCGCCTTCGAGGGTGACAATCCGGTAAAGTCCCAAATTTTTACGAGCGTGTTCTAAGGTGGAAAAGACAACCGTATTGCCAAAAACGTAGGCGAACACATCCCGATAACGCGGCGCACACTCCACTAAATTCACAGCATAACCAATAAAACCTTGAGCTAAGCGCAGGGTTGCATCGGGTGTAAACCTGGGTGCTTGAATTTTATTTAACGGTAAAAAAGTTGCTCTCCCAGCACGTTTTTGCTTTAACAATTCAATTCCGGCGGCGGCGATCGCATCGTCTTCTACCACAATATGTCCCAACCGCGCACCAGCAGCAATTTCCAAAGCGAGTTGAAAACGCGGTTCCACTCGTCCTAACTTGACAACCATCCCACAAATACCAGGCATTCCTGATTGTAGAATGACTTTACTTGCACCCGTGCCTTGGACTTCTTGTTGCGCTTGCGCTTGTGCTTCTAATTTATCCAACTGGCGTTGTTTTTCCCGTTGTTCTTGTAGTAGGCGCTTTTGGGTTTCTTGTTGAATTTGTAATTCTTGTTCTGTGGCGGTGAGATTTTCCGCTAATGCTTGAATTGGTTCGCTAGAGGCGTTGAATTCTGTTTCTAGACGACTACACTCAGTTTGTTTCTCTGCAAGTTGTGGTTCTAAAGTTTGAATTAACTGGGTTTGTTCTTGAATTAGCTGTTGCAGTTGGTTGTTTCGTTCCCTTAGCTGTGCTTGTTCGGTGCGTTGGGGTTCGACGGTTTGCAGCAAAGTTTCAATTTGGCGATTGAGTGCTGTTTGTTGTTGTACCCACGCTTTCGAAGCCGAAGCAATTTCTGCTGCTGCTTGACGAGAATTTTCTAATTCTTGTTGGGTTGCATCTCGTTGTTGTTGTAGAGACGAGAGGTGGCGCGTCTCTACATTATGTTGCTGCACCAGTTGTTCTATTGTTTGCTGGTGCTGTTGAATTTCTTGCTGAGTTTGAACCAGACGCTTGGCTGTTTCTTGGGATGCTGTTTCTAGTTCTGTTTGTTGACGCTGGAGTTGTTTACGTTCGGCTTCTTGGTTAGCGAGGGTGGATTGTACTGCTAAAAGTTCTTCTTCTCCCAATGCTTTCACACGGGCGTTGAGTTGTTCAAGTTCGATATTTTTTTGGGTAATTTGGCTGTTAAGGTGAGTAAGTTGTTCGGTGAGTTCGGTGGAAGTGCGATCGCCTGCTTGAATTTGGTTCGCTAACTTTTCTTGATGATTTTGCAGGGTACGCCAAGATAAAACCGCTTCCCACTTTTGTTTTTCTAAGTATTCAGTGCGGAGTTTTTGGTATTTTTCGGCTTTGGCTTTATCTTGAGAGAGGCGATCGCACTGTGCAGTTAACTCTGTCTCAATAATTCGACAACTGTCTTCTTTTTCGCGAACTTCTTCTAAAGTGTCTTTCGCTTGATTAATTTTACGGTCAAAGGCTGCCACCCCTGCCAACTCATCAATAATTTCGCGCCTTTCCCGTGCATTCATTGAAATAATACTAGTTACATCCCCTTGCAAAACGACGTTGTAACCTTCTGGATAAACGCGCAGGTGTTCTAATTCTTCGTGTAACTCTGTGAGAGTACTGGGAATACCGTTAATGTAATAGTTTGATGTATAAGTTCCTTGGGGAGTAACGCGAAGTCTGCGGGTGACACTCCATTCTCCACCGGGTATGGCGCGGATTTTTTGTTTGCGATTTTTCTCATCTTCTGTTTGTTCCACCCCCTCTGTATACTCCTCTGCAACGGGGGTTTCGGCATCGAAGCTGTCGACTTCGACAGTAGAAACAATCGGTTCAACTTCTAAAAATTCATCTGGTTCATGATCCGATAAATCAAACGTCACCGTCACACTAGCTTCGACAGCAGCACGAGACTTGCTAGTTTGGGTGGTGTTGACAAGATCCGGTAAGCGATCAGCGCGCATTCCCTTAGAACCAGCAAGTCCTAAGCAAAATAGCAGCGAGTCGAGAATATTTGATTTCCCGGAACCATTAGGCCCAGAAATGACAGTAAACCCCGGCAACAGAGGGACAGAGGTAGTGCCACCGAAGGATTTAAAATTGGTAAGTTCAACCCTTTTTATATGCACCATAGGCGCTGACTAGTTGGGAAGGCGGAAAGTTCAAGTGTATCAGTGAAAGTTGTTAATTAGTAATTAGTCATTTGTTATTAGTCATTAGTTAGGGGCAAAGCATTTGTACGAGAATATCTTGTTTAATATCAACATAGGCATACAAATACTTTGTCTGTACAGGTATTTTTACATTCTTTTCTGTCTACTTGTCTCGAAAATAGCGATCAGAGATTAACTTAACAGCAAACCGATAATCCATCGGTGTACCCTGCCTTAAGCCGCGCTTGGGCGCGTCTACATCAGTGTTCATCGGTGTTCGTTCAAATTTTCATCCCTTTGTTGTCAGCGATCGCCTGAAGGGGTTGTAGCCTATAGATCCCCGACTTTTTAGAAAAGTCGGGGATCTTGTTACGACACGATATTGTAAACGAATTGTAGAAATACCCCACGAGCAGCAAAGCATAACATCCACAGCTAAAAATAGTGATTTTACTTAAAATAAATATAGGTAAATTGTAAAGTTACCAATCTCTGGTTGTGACAACATCTGCTCAAACACTACCACTCATCAAAGATCCGCAACGCCTAGAAAATCGTCTAGCCGAAATTCCGCCAGAACCGGGAGTTTATTTGATGCGAGACGGAAGCGATCGCATCATATATATAGGGAAATCACGAAAGCTGCGATCGCGTGTCCGTTCCTATTTTCGGGAATCACAGAAACTCACCGAACGTATTGCCACAATGGTAAGGCAGGTGACAGAGATTGAATTTATCGTCACCGATACTGAAGCTGAAGCCTTGGCACTGGAAGCTAACTTGATCAAGCAACACCTGCCATACTTCAACGTACTACTGAAAGACGATAAAAAGTATCCCTACGTTTGCATCACTTGGTCAGAAGACTACCCACGTATTTATATCACCCGCAAGCGCCAACTCAGTAACCAAAAAGATAAATATTATGGCCCCTATACAGATTCTCACTTACTGCGGGAGATTTTGCGCCTCTGCAAACGGATATTTCCCTTGCGTCAACGTCCCCAACCACTATTTAAAGATCGTCCTTGCTTAAATTTTGACTTAGGACGCTGCCCGGGTGTGTGTCAGTCGCTGATTTCCCCGGAAGAATACCGCAAAATTGTGCAAAAAGTGGCGATGGTGTTCCAAGGAAGAAGCAGTGAACTCATCGACATCCTCACAGAACAAATGCACAAGCAAGCACAATTGTTGAACTTTGAAGCTGCGGCGCGATTTCGTGATCAAATTAACGGGTTAAAGTCTCTGAGTGCCGAGCAAAAAGTATCCTTACCAGATGATACTGTTTCCCGTGATGCGATCGCTCTCGCAGCTGACGCCCAGCACGCCTGCATTCAATTATTCCAAATTCGTGCTGGAAAATTAGTTGGACGTTTGGCTTTCGTCGCAGAAGTACCCACCCTTTCCTCTCCCTCGAACGAAGGGGAATTGATGGGAGCAATTTTACAACGCGTCTTGGAAGAACACTACCAAACAGCCGAAGCGGTGGAAATTCCCACAGAGATTTTAGTGCAATACGAGTTGCCAGAACCGGATATTTTGGCAGATGTGCTGACACAGCGTAAAGGTAGAAAGGTGACGATTCTAGCTCCCCAACGCCAAACTAAGGCAGAATTAATTGAGATGGTAGAGCGAAATGCTCAGTATGAATTGCAAAGAATGCAAAAATTGAGCGATCGCAACCAACAGGCGATGGAAGATTTAGCTGCTATCCTCGACTTACCCGAATTACCCCACCGCATCGAAGGTTACGATATTTCCCATATCCAAGGTTCAAATGCGGTAGCTTCTCAAGTTGTATTTATTGATGGTTTACCTGCAAAACAGCACTACCGTCATTACAAAATAAAAAATCCCACAGTTACTGTTGGACACTCGGATGATTTTGCTAGTTTAGCCGAAGTTATAGGACGTCGCTTTCGCAAGTATGCTGAAGATCCTCAACTACAACGGATTGGGAATCCAGATTGGCCTGATTTAATTATGATTGATGGGGGCAAAGGTCAGTTATCATCGGTTGTAGAAGTCTTGCAAGAAATGAATTTATTGGAAGACTTGCGTGTGATTAGTTTGGCGAAAAAGCGAGAAGAAATCTTTTTACCAGGAGAGTCTGAACCACTTACTACTGATGCAGAACAGCCAGGAGTCCAGCTTTTGCGACGGTTGCGAGACGAGGCGCATCGATTTGCTGTCAGTTTTCATCGTCAACAACGCAGTGATAAATTGAAGCGATCGCGTTTAGATGAAATTCCTGGTTTAGGACACCATCGCCAGAAGCAACTTTTGGGACATTTTCGTTCTGTTGATTATATTCGGCAAGCTACACCGACACAACTAGCTGAGGTTCCCGGAATCGGTCCACGCTTAGCACAAGAAATCTATGATTATTTTCATCCCTTTTGAGTTGCAGATCTTTCTACCAAGGGTGGAACAAAAGTGATTTTCTCTTACACTCTTCCACTCCTAAGTTCATTGAGGGAACAAGAAATGACGGGTAATTGACAAATGGAGACACCCATTGTCTATTACCCATTACCCATTACCCATTACTAATTATTAGATTAGCAAATGCTATCAATGGTGTTCATCTATTAATCGAAATATTTCCTTAAATTTTGTCAAGGAAGTTTAATCACAGCTTCAAGAGCAACAAAAAATAGACAATAGCTAAAAATTAACACTCTGTTACTAGAACTAATAAAGTGTTAATTTTTTGTCTTTTTGTGACTCACGCTACTTTTTACAAAAGCATTTCATGGGGAATCTATAATCTATAGACTATTTCTTGGGGTAGGAAAGTCTAGACAAACACATAAACCCCGAAACATAATGACTACTATCATTTAGTGCCAGATAGATAAGTCACAGTTAAGTGTGGACTGGCTTAATTATTCAAATTTTTATTTTTCTTCCCTTTATCCAAGTTTTCACTGACATATAAGAAACGCCACTAGCATAAAGCTATAACTTTCAAGCCATAACACCCGGGGATCACCGAATCTATAAGAAGCTAAAAAATAAAAATAACTTTTATATCCAAAGTAGGATGGTTATAGAGTCTAAATATTAAGATAATAAAAAAATATCAAATATCAAACTTTTATAGATTAGTTTGATATTGAGCGCAAAAAGAAAAATTTGATTTTTGTCAAAAATGTCAAACTAAAAAAATTAGTGAAATTCATAAATTCACAGCTTTTACAAACAAACAAGTTATGAGTATAGCCAGGGGTTATCAAATGCAGACAGTACAAAAAATTCACTGTCCAAACTGTGGCAGTGAAGGTGAAAGACATTATATTTCGGATAGCCAATTAACGCGGACGCAATGCCAAAACTGCGACTACTTAATGGTATGTTGCACCCTCACAGGGAAAGTAATTGAAGCTTATGCCCCTGGAATTTATGCACGTCGGTAATTAAGTTAGTGGTTGTTTGTTGATTGTTGGTTGTTGTTTGTTGTTTGGAACAAGCAACCATCAACCATCAACCAAAACTACTCCTTATTTGCCCGTAATTGTCCGCAAGCAGCATCTGCTTCTAAACCACGAGAGTAGCGTACGCTAACGGCGATATGATGTTGTTTGAGGACTTGGACGAAGGCTTGAATACGATCGCGATTAGGGCGTTGGTAGTCAACTTCAGAAATCGGGTTGTAGGGGATTAAATTGACGTGACTTTGGAATCCCCGCAGTCTTTTTGCTAACTCAGCAGCGTGTTCTGGCAAGTCGTTAACACCAGCAAGCAGAATATATTCAAAAGATACTCGCCGCCCTGTGATCTCGACATACTCGCGACATTCGGTGAGTAAATCGTCTATTTTGTAGGGACGGGCGCTAGGAATGAGTTTTTCTCGTAATGTTTGATTAGGTGCGTGTAGACTCACCGCCAGAGTAACTTGCAGTTGATTTTGGGCAAACTGACGGATGCGATCGCGTATTCCCACAGTCGAAACAGTGATGTTACGCTGCCCAATACCCACATCTTGATTTAGAGATTGGATCGCAGCCAGGACATTATCTGTATTTAGCAAGGGTTCGCCCATACCCATAAATACAATATTGCTAACCCGTTGCTGAAAATCTTCTTGAACTGTCAGCACTTGATCGACAATTTCATGACGTGCCAAATTGCGCTTGTAACCACCTTTACCAGTAGCACAGAAATCACACGCCATCGGGCAACCTACTTGCGTAGAAACACAAACCGTCAGACGCTTTTCTGTAGGAATACCGACAGTCTCAATAATAAATCCATCGGCAAGTTTTAAAAGATACTTAACAGTGCCATCAGGGGCAACCGAACGGTAATGTATAGTAGAACGCCCTATAGGAATTTCTGCAACTTCTGCACGCCATTGTTTAGGGAACACAGAAATATCAGCAAGCGATCTTACTCCCTTGTTATAGATCCAATCATGCAGCTGCTTACCTCGATAACCTGGTTGTCCCTGTTGCTGCACCCAAGCAGTTAACTCCGTTACAGAAGCACCCAGCAACGGAGGAATAGTTATTTTTCGAGTGGGTGACTCAACCTGAGACAAAACAGACGTAGCAGACATAATTAATTACAATTTGACGCTGGCATATCTATGCTATCTCAAGCTGAAAGTTGAAAGTAAGTAACTAGCGTCAAGTAGCGAACTTATAAAGACAAAAACCGAGTTTTGGAGAAATAACTTGAAAAACCCGGTTAATTTAACATCTTGTAGCAATTTCAATTAGCTATGGGAAATTTCTTTCAAATGTGGTAGCACATTGAGTACAAATCAGTAGATAAGAAAAAACTAGCCAAAAGTTGTACTATTCCAGCCCCACATATAACCTTTGGCATCGTTAAATTCAATGTAAATGCGATTTTTAGGTACACCAAGTGCCTGATTAATTTCTTGGCAAAAATCTTGACTCATCGCTTGGGTTTGCTCTGGTTTCATTGTACCCACACTTTTAATTTCTATATAGCACACTGGGTCTATATTACCAGCAAATGTCATCGGAATTCCGGATTCAAAAGCTGTCATCACATAAGATTCTGGTTTGCCAGTGTGCTTAGCTAACTTTACTGAGAGATTTTTGAGCATAGCTTCAATTTCTGCTTTTTCAGATGCAGAGACAGAAGTTTGAACTTTGATCAAAGGCATAACTTTTTTAGTTGATTGTTGATTGTTGAGTGTTGGTTGTTGATTGTTGATTGTTGATTGTTGGTTGTTGGTTGTTGATTTTTTCTATAAACTACTAACCACTAACTACTAACCACTGTACAGACGTGCCATGGCACGTCTGGTACAACAACTAACCACCATACTGCCAACCTGTTGTTTCCAGTCGTAGTTGTTTACCTTCACGGTGAACACCAGCAGCTATCACTTCACCCACAAATACAGTGTGATCACCTTTCATCACTGCATCGACAACTTGACACTCAACATATCCCAAAGACTCGGAAATAATCGGACAACCTGTTTCGCCGAGATAAAATTCTACATCTTCAAATTTATTTCCAACGCGACGCATCTGCTTGAAGAACTTTTGTGCCATGTCTTTTTGTCCTTCTTCCAAGAAGCTAATGGCAAATACTCCACTGTTTTTAATCATGTGATGAGAAATAGAATTTTGATTCACACAATTTACAATCAACGGTGGTTTAAATGAAGCCTGCATTAACCAGCTAGCTGTGAAACCGTTAATTTCTTCCCCATCTTTAACACCACAGATGTAGAGTCCGTGGGGTATTTTCAACAGCATCGTTTTTTTTGCCTGTTCGTCAAGCATGAGTTAATCTACCTAATATTTTTTCTACATTGCTAAGTGTAACGAACAGGAGCAACTGTAGTACAGTTATCTTTTCAAGAAGAAAGACAATCATTCTTGGGGACGAAACATATGAGTATGTTCGGGATGATATAGGCGCGATCGCCCTGTACTTTCTTTGAGTGCAGGGCTGATCACATACAGTGTGGTACGGGTTAAATTTTCTTGATGGGTACAATCAGCCATTTTGTCAAGGGTAACTACCAAAATCTTCTCATCAGCCCAGCCCAGACGATAACAAATTGCCACAGGGGTTTCAGGTGGGTAATGTTCTTGTAATTTGGCTTGGGCTGCTTCGATATGACGCGCGCCCAGATAAAGGCACAAACTAGCTTGATGGGAAGCAAGGGAAGCTAATTCTTCTTTTGCAGGAACTTCTGTGCGTCCGCTGATGCGCGTCAGGATGATTGTTTGTACCAAACCAGGAACAGTGAGTTCGACTTTGAGTTTGGCAGCAGCGGCTTGAAAAGCGCTAATACCTGGTACAACTTCAAAAGGAATTTCCGCCTCTGCCAAAAGCTGCATTTGTTCGTGAATCGCACTATAGAGGCTGGGATCACCAGAATGAAGACGGACAACAGACTGGTGCGATCGCACCCTTTGTATCATCAGTGGCAGAATTTCTTCTAAAGTCTTATTCGCAGTTGGAATAATTTCTGCATCTTGGCGACAGAATTGTAAAATTTGTGGAGGCACTAAAGAATCAGCAAATAAAATTACATCAGCAGCCATCAAGATTTTTTGCGCCTTAATAGTTATTAGTTCAGGATCTCCAGGCCCTGCTCCTACTATGTACACACATGAATTTAATGAATTTAAGTGATTTTTTTTATCTACTTCCTTAGAGTTATTACGCATAAAAAAATTAGATAATTAATAAAAAAATTTTTTTGAGATTTTCTCAGTATCTTTCCGGATCGACTCTCCCTATCTAGTAGAGATGAATGGTAGATGCACCCTGGTTAAGCCCTAGAGAAAACTCTGGGGCATTTTTTATTTTTGAGTCAATGTAGAGATAAACCCTCAGTCGCAGCAGATTAATCACAAAAGTACGAAGAATCAACCAGTTAATAGTACTCGACCACATAAGTTTTAATTCTTTGCGAGGCGTCAGATCCCCGACTTTTAAAAAAAGTCGGGGATCTAAGTCCACCTATCAAAATCAATTTGGTGAACTAGTAGCAGCATTATAGAGTGTGATCACGCAAGACAGAACAGAGCGGTTGCGATTTCCAATCGCCTGAAACAAAATACCATTAAGGATTAAATCGCCCGTGAAAACTTTTGCTCTTGTATATTTCGATGAGCATCAAAATTAACAGCAATATTTCTCACCAATAATCTGCCAATTTCTGTAATACCAATCTCCTTCTTTGATAAGCTAACTAGCCCATCAGATTCTAAAACTTTTAATGCTGCTAATTCTTTGGCAAAATACTCATCAAAACAGATATGATATTTATTCTCAATGTCTGGCTTATGCAGTTTGGCATGAGACATCAGCCGCATAATCACATCCCGTCTGAGAATATCATCCCCAGTTAACTTAATACCTTTAGCAATGGGTAAAACACCCGCATCAATTAGCTGATAATAATCACTCAAGCGCTTGTGGTTCTGGGCATAGGCATCTTCTAGCATACTGACCGATGTCGCACCAAAACCAAAAAGTTCTGCTTGCCCCCAAGTAGTATAACCTTGGAAGTTACGCTTCAATGTGTAGTTGCGTTGAGCGATCGCTAATTCATCATGGGGTTTGGCAAAATGATCCATGCCAATGAAGAGATATTGACTATTAGTTAACTCTTCAATAGTCATTTTCAAAATCTCTAATTTCTCCTGTGCTGCTGGTAGTGCATCCTTGGCAATTTTTTTCTGCGCTGGTTTTATCCAGGGAACATAAGCAAAGTTAAATACTGCTATACGATCCGGATCTAACTCTATAGTCTTTTTAATTGTTTCGTGAAAGCTCTGGTAAGTTTGATATGGTAGACCATAAATTAAGTCTACATTCACACTTTGAAACCCTGCTTCTCTAATCCAGTCCATGACTTCAAATAGTGCTTTCTCTGGCTGGACGCGATTAATAGCCGCTTGCACTTGGGGATTAAAATCCTGAATACCAAAACTAATACGGTTGAAGCCAATCTCTTTGAGAAAGAAAATGTAGTCTTTATCAACGTAGCGGGGATTTATTTCGAGGGAGATTTCTGCTTGTGGATCAAGGTGAAAGTGGCGAGTAATATTGTTCCACAGTTTTTCTACCTGTTCTAAACTTAAGTAGTTTGGGGTTCCTCCACCCCAGTGTATCTGCACTACTTTTCTATCTGTATCAATCAAAGATGCTGTATGTTTGATTTCTCGACCCAGATATTCTAGATAAGGTTTGGCAATATTCTTGTTATGAGAAATCACTACATTGCAGCCACAAAAATAGCAAGCACTCTGACAAAAGGGAATATGAAAGTACAAAGACAGAGGCGTTTTTCTTTGATTTGAAGCAGCGATCGCTTCTTCAAATTCAGATGCTGTAAAAGCTTCATTCAGTTCTGTAGCGGGTGGATAACTAGTGTATCTAGGTGTGGGAATATCGTATTTTTTGATGATATCTATATCGAACTTCACACCAGGAATTTGCAAAACCATTGAATTTTTCCAGTGAATAAGGGTATATGAGTATATAGGTGTAGGGGTGTGGGGGTGTAGGTGAAATATGAAGATGTAGGAATTTAATTCATCCCTTACCCCCTTACACCCTTATTTTCCTACACCCCTAATTAGCAGCAGCGGCTTCCGTGCTACCAGTGTTATGACTACGAGTTAGGGAATTAAATAATAGCTGACCAATTGCTTGAATTAAATTTCCTTCTAGTTCTTGAGCCATTTTCATATTGAAACTGAAGGCATTATTTGCTTCTGCGACAATTTTTTCTGCTGTGGAATCATCAACATTTAATGTGTTTAATGCCTGACGATACTTGTCTTTAAAAGCCTTTTTGTCAGGAATTTGGTCAAAGTTATAAAAAGACGTACCTTGATAATCTTCTAGCTTTAAGACTGACTGAGCAATTTTCTGTAACATCTGACCCCCGGAAAGATCGCCCATGTAGCGGGTATATGCGTGTCCAATCAGTAACTCAGGTGCTGTTGCAGATACTTCTTGAATTCGAGCGATATAATTCTGGGCGACGGGAGATATTTTGACGTGCGATCGCCAGTCTTTACCGTAGTAAAATTCCATATCTTTCTCTAAAGCAGCTTGGCGATTTAGTTCTGGGAAATAAATGCTGCCGACTATGGCATGATCTTGGTGTTTTTCTATCTCGGCTTCCAGTTGGCTGTAGACGTAATACAAGTTACCTAAAAACTTGGCAAAGCAGTCTCTATCTACAACCCCTTTGAGAAAACACTTCATGAACCCCACGTTTTCTGCTGCTGTATGGGATTTTTGGGTTCCGGTACGAAGCTTAATCGCTAAATTGCTACTCATCGGTTTGTTCCTTCATCTCAAAACGCAAGCTGATACCTATCAGTTCACTGTCAACGCCAGCGTTGAAGAATCGTTATTCAGGTTTAGGAAAGGATCTGCATCATCACCGCCAGCTGATCACAACACCGATGCAGACCCAAGCCATCTTGATTTCTACCAAAATCATTTAACTATTATTCTCTAAATAACCATATAGCTATTTATATTTTTTCATATTTCTCTAGTTTTGGATACAGGCGGTGTAGTTGAGAAAGCAGAATTTTCCTTGTAGTACTACATTTGCCTTCAGAACCACTCTTTTTTCTGGCGACTGCAAGTCGCGGCTACACAAAGGGAGTCTCTTACGCAGACTAGAGAATAAAGGGGGTAATTTAATCGGCTTGTTAGCAAACTGATTTTCAAAATTAATTTAAAATTTATGGATGTGCTGTGCGATCGCATAGCGCATCTGTATTTTTGTAAAGTTTCCTACATCCTTACACCCTAAAGCCTATTTTCTAGTCCCTATATTCGCTAACGTTATTAAGTTAGTCAAAAGTACCAGCAACAGTGATCAAACTGGTAACCGAGAACTAACAACTGATAACTGTTAAATGGAGAGCAACCTTGCCTGATTCCATGCAACATGCCCAGTCACGGTTGGAGTTTATTCCACAACGCTTCAACCCTGTTGTACTCCGTCTCGCCCAGTGGTTACTGCCTATTTTGCTACGGTTTCGGCTAAGGCGGTGGTTGCCAGCTGGAATTTCGCGCATTCAAGTCAAGAATGCAGAAATTTTAGCCGAGTTATATCAACAATTCCAAGCTGGCAAAATTCGCTTTTTGATGGCATTTCGACATCCAGAGGTAGACGATCCCCTGTGTATGTTATACCTGCTTTCCAGAGCAGTGCCACGGGTTGCACGTCAGCAAGGAATTCCCTTGCAATACCCAATTCATTCACACTTCATTTATGAACGGGGAATGTTATTGTGGGCGGGAGACTGGCTAGGCTGGTTTTTCTCAAATTTAGGGGGAACTCCCATTCGCCGGGGTAAGCGACTCGACAAGCTAGGTATTCAAAATGCCCGAAATTTGTTTGCTAACGCTAAAATGCCGATCGCAGTAGCTCCCGAAGGTGCTACCAATGGACACAGTGGTATTGTTAGCCCTTTAGAACCTGGTGTTGCTCAATTTGGGTTTTGGTGTGTAGAAGATTTGCATAAAGCCAACCGTTCCGAAGAAGTTTTGATTGTACCGATCGCACTTCAGTATAGTTATGTGAAACCACCTTGGGCAAAACTGGATTGGCTGTTGAGTAAACTAGAAGCTGATTGTGGTTTACCAGTACAGACTATTGGCACATCTGAGATCGCTAACCCAGAAGAGATACACTATCCACGTCTGTTGCGGCTAGCGGAACACCTTTTAACAGAGATGGAAGGATTTTATCAACGTTTTTATTATCAACATCTCGCTGCAATTGATCATGATGTTGAGACTAGGGGCAATGCTAATGAGATGTTAATGGCGAGACTGCATCGCTTACAAGATACAGCTTTAAAAGTTGCTGAGCAATATTTTAAACTACAACCACAAGGAAATTTTATTGACCGTTGTCGCCGTTTGGAAGAAGCTGGTTGGAGTTATATTTACAGAGAAGACGTGTCAGATATTAACGCTTTACCACCCTTCCAACGAGGATTAGCGGACTGGGTAGCAGCAGAAGCAGAACTGCGAATGCGACATATGCGGTTGGTAGAAACTTTTGTAGCAGTTACGGGGACTTATGTCAAGGAAAAACCTACTCCAGAAAGGTTTGCAGAGACAGCGCTACTAATATTTGATATGATTGCCCGAATCAGAAATAACACAAAACTACCAGGACGTCCCCGTTTGGGTTGGCGACAAGCACTAATTACAGTTGGTGAACCAATATCAGTTACAGAACGCTGGGCAAAATCTCAAAGCGATCGCCATGCAGCAAGAGTTGGGGTGACTGAGTTGACAAAAGAACTGCATCAAGCTTTAGAACAATTAATTAAGGCATAAGGTGTTTTGACTCTATCATGTAGTATTTGTCTGCTTGTAGACATGCTGAGTGATCGCCAACAAGGGCATCGCTAACTGATTGCTGAGATTACCTGCTAATTCAATCATGGCTTGGGCGATCGTCCGAAATACCACCCAATTGAAAACCGATTTCATCAGGTAGATGTTTTTTAATGATTCTGGAGCTGTTTGTTTAGCGAACGTTTGGCCAGATCCCCGACTTTTTTAAAAAGTCGGGGATCTGGCCAACCTATCAAAATCAATGTGTGAACTACTACTTAGAATTTAGTGTCATGAAAAAATCACTTGTCAGTTTTGTGGCAATGTTGCCCATGATTTCGCTTCTCCTTTTAAACTTTACACAAAGAGCAGATGCACAGGCTAGTGAGGCGACGCTTGATACGCTTCAAATCTGCAATACCATTATGAATATGCATGATGCCGATCCACAGAACCCTGAACTTATTATGGGGCGTAGAGAATGCAATGCCCGTGCTTATATGGTTCAGCTTTGTGCCTCCTCTACTGCCTCAACTGGCTGCTGGGATGCAAACTATCCTAATCCTGTGGATCTTGACAACGATGACCTTATAACCATCATCCAGAACAATCAGTAACGTAAAATTATTGAAATAAGTTCGTAGTAAGTTACTCTAGGCCTTTTTTGAGGACTAAAGTCCTCACTACAAACTTTTAATTATTTACACATTAAATCTGAACAGCATCACGTCACCTTCCTTGACGACGTAATCTTTTCCTTCGCTGCGAACTAAGCCTTTTTCCTTTGCAGCAGTCATAGAACCAGCTGCGACTAAATCATCGTAAGCAACTGTTTCAGCACGAATAAATCCACGTTCAAAATCGCTGTGAATTACGCCTGCTGCTTGCGGTGCTAGCATTCCGGCTTTAATTGTCCAAGCGCGGGTTTCTTTTTCACCAGAGGTGAAATAAGTACGTAATCCTAAGAGTGTGTAAGTGGCACGAATGAGTGATTTCAAACCACCTTCTTCTACACCTAAAGATGCGAGAAAATCTGCTCTTTCTTCCTCTGATAATTCGATTAATTCTGCTTCTACTTGTGCCGAAACGACAACAACTTGAGCATTTTCTGTTGCGGCAATTTGTCTGACTTTTTCGACGAATTCATTACCTGTTGCTAATTCATCTTCAGAGACGTTGGCAGCATAAATTATTGGTTTTGATGTCAGTAAACCTAATAGTTTAATAACTGCTGTTTCTTCTTCTGTTAAACTAATTTGCCGTACTGATTTACCTTCATTTAATGCCGCAGCTAATTTTTCCAATACTGTTAGTTCAAATTGTGCTTCTTTGCTGGTACGAGCTTGTTTTTTAGTGCGTTCAATGCGGCGTTCGATTTGGGCTAAATCAGCTAAACCTAGTTCCAAATTAATTGTCTCAATATCCCGCGCGGGGTCTACTGAACCAGCAACGTGAATAATGTCATCATTTTCAAAACAACGCACTACATGGACAATGGCATCAACTTCGCGAATATGAGACAAAAATTGATTACCGAGTCCCTCACCCTGACTTGCACCTTTCACTAAACCGGCGATATCCACGAACTCAACGCGGGCCGGGATAATTTGCACCGACTTGGAAATCTTACCTAAAACATTTAACCGTTCGTCTGGCACTGCCACAACACCGACATTCGGTTCTATTGTACAAAATGGGAAGTTAGCAGCTTCTGCCTTGGCATTAGCAACTAAAGCGTTAAATAACGTAGATTTTCCAACGTTGGGAAGTCCGACAATCCCGGCTCTCAGCATGTTAGATTTTAGATTTGAAGTTGAAACTAGACGAAATCAATTTTAAACAGGTTAGGGGATTGTTTGCGGTATTGTTCCTGGAACTGTTTGAGGAATGGGACCGGGTACGGTTTGTGGTATGGGTGCTGGTACGGTTTCAGGAACTGGATCTGGTATGGGTTGGGGAACTGTTGGCCCTGGTGTGGGTTCAGTTGGGGGTACAGGATTTGGTTCTGGGTTAGGAATTGGTGGTTCGTTGGGTTGAGGTTCAGAAATTAAATAAATCATGTAATTCTTTTGCCAATATTCAACTTTTCCAACCTAGATGACAAACAACACTACTGACATCTTCCTAAATATCTATACCCTGATTGAGACTGTGTAAAATTTGGTAATTATAGAACTAATTGACAAATTAATTCATATTAATTGTTCTAGTTATTTCTACTAGTCGAGCGATCGCACGTCCGATTCAAACCCTGACTAATACCATTTCACGGTGAACTATGCAGGCAAGCATTGAACAACTATCACAAATTATCGTGTTTGCAGGTTTAGAACCTTCAGACAAAATCAGCCTGCAACCTCACACCCAAGTGCAACGCTACAAGCAAGGAGAGATTATTCTGCATGAAGGCGATCGCTTGCCAGCAAAACTATATGCTGTAGTCAGTGGCACAATCCAAATTACCAAAACTGCAAACACAGGCAAAGAAACGATTCTGCGTATGCTTGATACTGGGGAAATTTTTGCAGCACCTGCACTTTTGGGTAATGGTATTTCTCCTGCTACAGTCACAGCTGAAACTGATTGCGAAATTCTCACGGTAGAAAGAGATGCTTTACTCAATGCTATTGGCAAGAATCCTGATATTGCGCTGCGAATGTTGATGGTTTTAAATCATCGGATTCAGCAATTGCATGAAACTGTTCATGGATTAGTTTCTGAAAGAGCAGTTGTCAGGCTAGCGAGGTTAATTCTATATTTTGCTGCGGAATATGGAACAGAATCGAGTCAAAAGGGAGAGATATTAAAAGTTAAATTGCCATATTATCGCATCGCCCGCAGCATAGGGATTACATACGAGGAATGTGTGCGTTTAGTGAAAAGTTTGAAGTCGGTGGTTGCTTATAGTCGGGGTGGCAAGATGACGATTGTTGATGCCAAAAAATTAGAATCTGTTGCCTCTGGAAATACAGAGGCTGAAATTTTTGGATAATTTAATGTCTAGCTTGAAAATT
>NZ_AJLK01000048.1 GCF_000317205.1 Fischerella muscicola PCC 7414
TAGGGAGCGGGGATTAACTTAACAGCAAACCCATAATCCATCTGTTACCCTTCGGGAAGCCGCTTACGCGTCTACATCGCCTTGCACGGTGTACCTTACGGAAGCCGCTACGCGTCTACGTTTCATTCATCCCCTTGTTGTAGGCGCGATCGCCCCTGGGGTTCTGTCTTGAAAATAGCCAGTAGGGTGTGTTAGGCGCTTTAATATTCTCATTTTTCATAAAAAACATGATTGGAGCTACTAACGCACCATATTATCGGCAGTGCGTTAGCCTACGGCATAACACAACGGCAATAAAGCGGGAGGAACATCCACACCGATGACAGCCTCCCCTACTTAAGATTTACTTAAGATTTACTGCCTTCTGCCTCCTGCCCTCTGCCTTAATTATTATGAAAGCCTTGGCGAAGAAGTTGTATCTCCTGGTGTACAGTCTCTAGTTCCTTTTGAGTAGACTCTAGTTCTTGATAGGTAGTATTTAATGTATCTTTTGTTAACTGTAGTTCTTGGGTAAGGCTTGCCAGCTTAAAATTTGAGCTTTCAAGTTCATCCTTAATACCTGTGTAGCGGGTGACATCAATAAATGTGAGATTTGCAGCAATGAGAGTGTGGTTCGGATCTGATATTGGTGTAATGTGGATATCTAGACAATTTGTGCCGTAGTCAGATTTCCACTCTACATTTTTCAAGGTGAGGGGACGGCGATCGCGATGTAGCTGTCTCATCAAAGTCAAGAAATTCACAATTTGCCCAATCTCTAAATCTCGGACTGGCGCCTCTAAATGACTAGATTGCAAGTTAAACAGGATACTAGCCTGTTTATTAGTCATCATTAAACAGCCGTTGCGATCCACTACTAGCTGGGGAAATGGACTAGACTCAAAAGCAGTTTGCCAGATGCGGATCTGGGTAGCTAGAGGATCAAGCGCTTTCTTGTTGCGAGTCTGGGGGCGAATCAGCAAGTGATCGTCGATAGTAAGATTCTGTCCCTTAGCATAAATACGATGTTTCAAACTGACAGGGATAAAGACATGTTTGTTGCTGGTCATGCTTTCTGCGCTACCTAGAAACAGAAAGCCTTTATCAGTCAAAGCAAAATGAAAGCGCACCAAAACAGTTGCTTGGGTTTGGGCATTGAAGTAAATTAAGACGTTGCGGCACACGAGCAGGTCTATTTTGGACATGGGTGCATCAATGGCTAGATCATGGCGACCAAAAATGATTGTGGAACGCAGTTTTGAGAGAAAAACATAGCGCTGTTCGGTTTTCTCAAAGTATTTAGACAGTAGCTCATTCGCAATCCCTATGACCTCGTGTTCAGTATAACTAGCTTGCCGTGCTTGCTTGAGCGCATCTTCATCTACATCTGTGGCGAAAATTTGCACTCGCTGCAAATATTGCTCGATGCCCAAGCGCTCAACCAGTAGCATAACCAGTGTATAAACTTCCTGTCCATAAGCACAACCTGCACTCCAAACTCGGATTTTTTCTTGCGGCTGCTTGTTTGTAAGAATTTGAGGAATGATGTTGTTGGCTAAATATTCCCAGCAATCGCGATCGCGAAAAAAGCCAGAGAAGTTGATCAAGATGGTGTCAAGCAAGGAAGTGCATTCTTCGGGATGTCCCTGGAAATATTGCAAGTAGTTCGGATAGTTGTCAATTCTTAATTGCTGCATCCGGCGTTGGAACCGACGCATCAAAGAAGCACGCTTGTACAATGTCAGATCGTAACCACAGTTTTGCTTGAGGTAGTTCAATAAAGCTTCAAAATCTGGGTTATCATCTGATACACTCATGTTACATAGCTTCCTGTTAATAATTTTTAATAAAAATCTACTTTTATGCAAAGCTGTGTAGTTAGGAAATCCCAGTGGGATATTTGAAGAGTAGGCCTTGACATAGGGCACTCTTCATTTAAGATAAAAGCTTAATTATTTTTTTATATCCTCCTTAAAGATTAACGCTAATCAACGGCAAGTTGACAGTAAAAATTGCACCTTGTCCAACTCCAGAACTTTCGGCGATGATCGTGCCACCGTGGAGTTCTACAAAGTGACGAGCGATCGCCAGTCCCAGCCCGAGTCCGCCTTTTGAGTTTTCCGCTTGACGAAAAGTGTCAAAAACATGGGGTAGAAACTCGGCACTAATACCAACGCCATTGTCACTTACCACAATCTGGGCTTGATTTTCATTTACGTCAAGACGAACCTTAACTCTTCCTTCTTGAGGAGTAAATTTGACGGCCTTCGTAAGTAAATTTAAGAGAATTTGCTGCAAACGGTCTGGATCGCCTTGGACTGTTATTGGTAAGGGGTCAAGTCTACACTCTAGGCAAATGTCTTTGGTTGCTTGAGCTTGATATACTGTAGCGATCGCCCCCTCAATCACTCCTTGCAACTCGACTGGCTCTTGATTCAGGGTAATTTTACCCGCAGCGATCCGCGAGATATCGAGCAAATCTTGAACCAGTTTGGCTTGGAGAGTGGCATTGCGTTCAATCGTTTCCAGGGCTTTCATCAGCATAGCTGGATTAGGAGTGCTGCTACGGAGTAACCGCGTCCAACCGAGAATGGCGACTAGGGGGGTATTCAGTTCGTGAGAAACTGTTGATAGTATCTCATCTTTCCTGCGGCTAATTGTTCTTTCCTGGTGCAGTGCTTCTGAGCGGAGGTGTGCCATCTGAAGATGAGCTAAGACACGGGTGACAAGTTCGGTGCCAGAAAAGGGTTTAATCAGGTAATCATCAGCCCCAGCTTGGAGTCCTTCAATTACAGACTCTTCTCCAGCACGGGCAGAAAGCAGAATGATCGGCACTTCTTTTGTGCGCGCGTCGGCACGTAATGCTTTGAGTAATTCAAAGCCGTCTAATCCTGGCATCATCACATCAGAAAGAACCAGATCCGGTACTCTTTCATTAGCCGCCGCCAGTGCAGCAGCCCCATCCGCAACGGCTTCTACTTCAACGTGTTCGCTTAATATCCGCGTCAGGTAATCGCGCATATCGGCATTGTCATCGACAAGAAGAACATGGGCTTTTGAAGGCAGGAGGCAGGAGGCAGGAGGCAGAAGGTCTGATTCTGCTTCTGCCATCTGCCACGGCAGTTGCTTTATGCCGGGAAACCCTTTCGGCAGTCGCTCATGGGGGACTCACCGGCCCCCACGACCGACAGGGAGTGGGGATTGGGGGCTAGGGGCCCCCTTTGGGGTTGGGGGAGGGACCCCCCTTGGGGCGCGCTGCCTCACCACCGCACTGCCTCCTCTGCCCTCTGCCTTATCCGGCAACCACCGCTCTGCCTCCTGGACATAAGGTGCAGCACCTAATGCAGTTGATGTCAGGGTGCGTGTTGCTGTGCTATGATCGCCTACATCGAGTTGTAGGCGATCGCTTGGCAGGTGTGCTGTACCTAATGGAATTGTGACTGTAAAACAGCTTCCCTGCCCTACAGTGCTGGTTACGTCTACGGTTCCACCATGCAGTTTGATTAATTCCTGCACCAAAGCTAGACCAATTCCAGACCCTTCATGTGTTCTGGCTTTTGCTTTTCGCACTTGGTAAAATCGCTCAAACAAATGGGGCAGTTCTTCTGGCTCAATCCCTGCACCTGTATCTTCTACTTGTAGCGTTACATGATAGTCATCGCCCAGATGCAGCCTGACAGTGATTTCGCCAACAAAGGTGAACTTAAAGGCATTGGAAAGCAAATTGAGAACAATTTTCTCCCACATTTGGCGGTCTACGTATACAGGCTCAGCTAAAGGTGGGCAATCGACCACTAGGCGCAGCCCAGCCTGTTCAATGGCGGAACGAAATACTGAGGCTAATTCAGCCGTGAACATTGCCAAGTCGGTCGGTTCATAGACTGCTTCCATCCGTCCAGCTTCGATGCGCGAGAAGTCAAGTAGAGTATTAACCAGTTTTAGCAGCCTCATCGTGTTGCGATGTACGAGTTCCAACCGTTCGCGTTGTACACCAGGCAGGGGATTGACCGAATCGCTCAAGGCATCTTGCACCGGAGCCAGCAGGAGCGTCAGCGGTGTGCGGAATTCGTGGCTGACGTTGCTGAAGAAAAGCGTTTTGGCGCGATCGAGTTCTGCGAGAGATTCCGCTCGTTGGCGTGCTTCTTCGCGGGCGGCTTGTTCTTGAATCCGTTGAATTTCCGATTCATACAGAGCGGCTTCGGCACGGGCCCGTTCGAGACGTGGGAACGTGCGGTTCGAGACTTCAACGATTAAAGCGATTTCATCTGCCGTCCACTCGCGCACCTCGCGGTAGGTCACTGTCAGACAGCCTTGCCATTCGCCCCGCCGGTGATACGGAACGTTGATAATCGCGCGGACACCGAGAGCGGCGGTGGCTTGCGGGTCAGTGCGCTCGTCGCGTTGCGTGTCGCAGACGACCCAAGTTTCTCCGGCGCGCATCGTGCGGGCGAACTCTTCGGTCATATACTCGGCGAGGCGGAACGTTCCCAGGAGTTGCGGCACGTCCGCCGCGTTCCAGCTATATTTTATCGTTACCGATTCGCGCCCTTCGTCAACGTCGGCGAAGGTGAAGCCGTCGAGCCGCAGATGCGTTGCCAGCCGCTCACCGATGCTTTTCATAATTGCTTCTTCGGAAGCAAGGCGAGAAGAATCTTCGGCGATTTGGGCGAGAAGAGCAAGATTCGCTTCAGGGCGTTTGCGATCGCTGACATCCTGATAAACAGCGGCAACTCGCCTCTCGTTTGGCTCACCCACTTTAAACACGTAGAAGCTATACCAAGCATCAAGCGGCGCGGTGTAAAACTCCTGGCGTTCACCAATGCCCGTTTTCGCCACTCTGCCAAAGGTTTCAAACCAACGCGGTTCAAAGTTGGGGTCAATCTCCAAAGCTCGTCGTCCGACGAGTTCGGTTCCCGTCATCTGCACCGCTGCCGGATTTGCTTCTAAATAGAGGATGTCTATTGGGTGGTCATTCTCGTCAAAGATCGCGTCAACGAGAATGTAACCCTCGTCCATCGACTCAAACAGCGATCGATATTTTGCTTCTGATTGGCGCAACGCGGCTTCTGCCTGCCGCTGCTCAATTAAGTCGGCAGCCTGTCGTGCTAGCACATCGAGCAGACCTAACTCCCGTTCTGATGGCTGATGAGGTTCGCGCCAATGATTGGAAATCATGCCGACAACCCGACCACTGCGTGAGATCAGCGGGGTGGTCTGCACGGATCTAATTCCTGAAAGGCGAAATGCGTCGAGATCCCTGCTGCCAGTCAAAAACTCCCAGGTTTCTACATCGGGGATGATCGCCCGTTCACCCGTATTTAACGCCATGCCACAGGGGGTCTCTGAATCAACCCGCACCCACTCCCAAAATGCTGCCGATGCTGGGTCAAATCCTTTCCACGCTATAACTGTAGTTGGTTGCTGTCAGGATGCAGCATTTGCATACTCCCCATTTCTGAGCGCATGATGGCGATCGCTGCTTGCAAAATCTGCTCATACAGGGCATTAATATTTTCCTCCTCAAGCAACTGGCTGCTAATGAACTGTAACTGCTTCGCATCTGCCAGTTCTAACGCCAGTCTTGCCTCACTCTCGCGCAGGGCAGCTTGGGCTTGTCGCTACTCGATCAAGTCAGCGGCTTGGCGGGCGAGTAAATCGAGAAAGCGCAGTTCGCGATCGCTCGGTCGATGGTGTTTGCGCCAATGGGTGGAAACCATGCCGATCGCTTTACCCGAACGGGTAATCAGCGGTGTGGACTGAGCCGAGAGATAGCCCGCCTCAAGGTGCAGTCGCATAGAGCCATCTGGGTCTTCGCTCTGGGGCACATCAAAATCAACAAAGGTGCGATCGCCCGTTACCAATGCCCTACCGCAAGATGTGTTAGAACCCGCATTGACGCGGTGGAAATGCTGGATCATCTCTGGTGTTGAGCCTTGAGTGGCAAGCAGCACGAGATCCTGCGTCGCCTCATCGAGAATTTGGATCGATCCCGCATCTGCTCGTGTGAGGGCGATCGCCGTTGCTACAATCTCTTGATACAGCGTTTGAATGTCGTCTTCCGCCACCAGTCGGGCACCCAGTTCATGCAGCCGTTGCATATCTTCGAGATCGGCAGCAGCATCGGCTTCGGCTTGTCTGCGATCGATCAGGTCGGCAGCTTGTCGCGCCAGCACGTCGAGCAGCCGCAACTCGCGTTCTGATGGCTGATGAGGTTCGCGCCAATGATTAGAAATCATGCCCATCACGCGACCATCCCGCGAGATCAGCGGGGTAGACTGCATAGCTCTAATCCCCGAAAGGCGGCAAGCATCGAGATCCTCGGTGCCAGCCATAAAATCACAGGTTTCCACATCAGCAACAATGACCCGCTCACCTGTGTTGAACACCACGCCACAAGTGCTGCTCGAATCCACCCTCACCCATTCCCAAAATACTGCTGATGCGGGGTCAAATCCCTTCCATGCCAGTAGCCGCAACTCGTTTTGTTCGGGGTAGAACATTTGCATACTGCCCATATCCGAGAGCAAGATGGCGATCGCCGCATCAAGAATCTGTTCGTAAAGGGCGTTGATGTTTTCTGACTGAATCAACTGACTGCTGATGTGCTGTAACTGCTTTGTATCAGCCAGTTCTTGCGCCAGTTTCGCCTCCTTGTCGCGCAAGGCGGCTTCCGCTTGTTTGCGATCGGTAATGTCATAGGAGACAACCAGCACCGCATAAACTTCACCATTGGCAGACCGCAACGGCGTACCCCGTGAGATGTAGAAGCGATTGTGGGCTGCGTGTTCCACTTCAAACGGCTCACCCGCTAGTGCTTTACGGTACTGCACTTCATAAGTCGCGGCTAAACCGGGCGGTAATGCCTCAAAAATCGTTTTACCAACCCAATCTTCGGGTTTGAAACCCGCAGCAGCCAGCGCCTCCCCTTCAGCCAGCCGATAGCGCAAATCGGAGTCAACTACAAACGCGGCTCCCCCCGGCAGATTTTCAATCATCGCCCACAGGAGTGCATCTGCATTCTGTAATGGATCATTGATAGGGTGCTGATTATCTCTCTTGAGTTGCATAATTTACGCTTTCTATGCGAAGGCGTTTGAATCCAGTTTAGTTGCGTTTATTAATAGCAGCCGGATAGTAAAGGTTGCGCCTTGTCCTTCCCCTTCGCTTGCTACCTCAATTGTACCGTGGTGTAATTCGATCAGGTGACGGGCGATCGCCAACCCAATTCCTACTCCTCCCGGTGTATGGCGGCTGGGTACTTCCGCTTGCGTGAAGCGATCAAAAACATAGGGCAGAAAATCAGGACGGATGCCAATGCCTGTATCGCTGACGGTAATTTGCACACCAGCATCAAAGCATTCTAGCCCAATCGTGACTTGCTCTCCTGGGGGTGTGAATTTAATGGCATTGTCTAGCAAGTTAGCGATGACTTGTTTGAGGCGATCGCCATCAGCAAAAATATTACTTGATACACCATCCGATACCGTTTCGACCAGTTGAATACGTTTTGCCTGGGCTGCTTCACGGAATGTTGCCACCGAGTTCTGTACCAGAGCGACGAGATCAACAATCTCAGACTTTAGACGTAACTTAAGAGAAATAATCGCACAAACATCTAGCAAATCCTTAACTAATTTGGCTTCGATGGTGGCGTTGCGCTCGATCGCCGCTAATGCTCGTGCCGTTGTGTCTGGGTCAAAAGATTTGGTTTGTAGAAATCGTGTCCATCCCAGAATCGTCGCCAAGGGCGATTGCAGTTCATGAGTAATTGTCATGAGAAACTCATTCTTGAAGCGGTTCGCGGATAGCTCTTGACGTAGGCGTGACATTTGCAGTTGGGTTTCCACTCGTGCCATCAATTCACGAGCCGAGAAGGGTTTGATTAAGTAATCATCGGCTCCGGCTTGGAGTCCTTGGACTGTTGCCTCTTCGCCAGCCCGTGCTGACAGTAAAATAATTGGTATACTTCTAGTAACTGGGTCAGTCCGCAGTGTATTCAACAGTTGAAAGCCATCGACCTCTGGCATCATTACATCTGTCAGCACCAGGTCGGGAAGCTGTTGTTGAATCATGGCTAGGGCGATCGCGCCATTGGCAGCCGTCTCTACCTGCCAACGTTCATTCAACAGCCGCTTCAGGTAGTCGCGCATATCGGCATTATCATCAACCAGTAAAATTCGACTCGATGCGGTTGAGGGAACGTGTGGGTAAGTCGGTGCAAAGGTAATTTTTCTGACTGACTGATTTTTGACTTGTTGGACGCTCTCGCTCTCTGGAGTCAGCCACCGCAACGCTTCTTCCACATAGGGCGATGCAAGCGTTGCGGTTGAAGCTAGGGTGCGGGTTGCCCCAATTCGCTCGGCGGGTAGATGAGTGCAGCCGGTAGGAATGAACACGCGAAAGCAACTGCCTTCTCCTTCAACACTGCTAACCTGAACCGTTCCCCCATGCAGTTTCACCAATTCCTGTACTAGCGATAAGCCAATCCCCGATCCTTCAAATGTCCGTCCCAATTCTCCTTTGATCCGATAGAATCGTTCAAATAGATGGGGAATTTCTGCGGCTTTTATGCCAATGCCTGTGTCTTGTACCGCTAACTCAACAGAATTGCCAACGAGATGCAAACGAACCGTAATCACACCTTTCAACGTGAATTTGAAAGCGTTTGAGAGCAAATTGAGAACAATCTTTTCCCACATCTCGCGATCGACATACACTGGCTCTCTCAGGGGGGGACAATCCACCACCAAGCGCAAGTTTGCCTTCTCGATCGCGGAGCGAAAGACACTGGCTAACTCTGCTGTAAAGGTTGCCAAATCCGTCGGTTCATAAACGGCTGAGGCGCGATCGCTTTCAATCCGTGAGAAATCCAGGAGCGTATTTACCAGTTTTAGCAAACGCAAACCATTCCTGTGCATCACTTCAATGCGCTGCCGTTGATTGAGCGACAGCGGATCGGCTTGGTCGGTTAACGCATCTTCGGCAGGGCCTAACATCAAAGTCAGGGGTGTCCGAAATTCATGGCTGACGTTGTTAAAAAAAGTGGTTTTGGCGCGATCGAGTTCTGCCAGAGCTTCAGCCCTCGCAAGTTCTTGCTCATAGCTGCGAGCTGTGGCAATTGAACTTTCCACCTGCTGAGCCACCAGTTCCAGAAATGAGTGGTATTCGGCATTGAACTGGAGGCGGGGGCTGATTCCGGCAACCAGTAGACATTCCACAATTTCTTTGTTGCTGGACAGAATTGGGAGAATGAAGGCAGAATGGGGACTTTCTGGCCACGGTTCGACGGAGATATGACCGAAGCGATCGACCACATCGGTAATCAGCAAGGGTTCACGGCTCTGGAGAACGTCCACCAGCGACCAGCAACTTGATCGCTCGGTCAGATTAATCTCTTTTGGTGCAGCAGCACTGTCTGCACTCAGCCCACGGGCAGCCACCAGTTCTGCCAAGTTGCCTTCCTCATTGACCTGATAGAACAGGGCAAAGGGAATATCGTAGGGGTTGAGCGCATCCGCAGCAGCGAGGTAGGCAGACAAGCGCGTTTTTGCCCCACTGACTGCCGTGGCTAACTCTCGCAGCATGGTCAAGCGACGTTGACCAATCACTTGCTGGGTCGTCTCAGTCGAGGTACAAAGCATCCCACTAACCTTGCCCGTCTCATCCCAAATGGGGCTATAGCAGAGCGTGAAATAGGTCTCTTCCAGGCAGCCAAAGCGCGCGGGGTGAAAAAGCTGATCTGCCGCAAAGAAGGCTTCGCCCGTAGTCCTGACACTTTCAAACACCGGCTTAACCTGTTAGAAATTTGTTGAATAGATTACCGATAAAGAGAAAGTAAAATTAAATTCTACGGGTATTTTAGTGCCAAAAAGTAAAAATTTATATTTAATTTTATAAGTTTAATTGTTCATATATGACAATTCAAGCTAAACATTTTGACACTAGATTAAATCAATGGGTTCATACGGATGGTAATACAAATAATCCAGATTCGCTGTTAAAGGAAGAACTTAATAATACTCTACTAGAACATTTCTTTCCTGGGGTAAACTTTTCTTAAACAAGTCGTAATAGCTGGCTTTTGATTCATAGATTACATCATATTCAAACGCTAATTTATATTCGAGTTCACCAAGTTCCCAACATTCCTTTGTTTGTAACCAAGCTAATATTTCTTCTGTTTGTTGAGTAGTTAAGTAACTTTTCCTTCCCTTGTGGTTCAAACGCAGTCCCGAAATTCCATCTTTCTCATAGGCTTGTTTCGGTGCTTGTTATTGAACCAACCGAGACATCTAAAATCGTTTGAATTTCCTCATACTTATAGCCTTGATAATATCAGTTTCACTGCCAAAGCCTTCCTCACCTCGCACGAACAAAGGGCAATTAACTATAAATTCTTGTAGTTGTGCGATCGCTGCTTGTAGATGCTGATTTATCATTGTTCTTTCTTAGACAGATATATCCTCCGTATTATCTCGTAGTCTTTTTCCGAAATCAAATATGATTCCTATAGCGGTTTGTGATTAAGTTCAGTAGAGGAAAAACGAACACAGATGAACACTCATGGAACACAGATGTAGACGCCCGTAAGGGCGGCTACCTACGGAAGCCACTCCGTGTCTACGGTGCAGGGTACACCGATTCATCCTGCGAACTCGCATTAACCCAAACGACGAAAGATTAAAGTTAATCTTTTAACTAATGACCAGGGTAGAGAAAACAAGATTTGCCCACAACCTAGCCAACGTAGCCAAACAGAAATAGAAGTACTTTGGCGTTGCAGGATTGTCAAATTTTCTCGAATTCTTACTGTCCAAGGATGATTATCTCCTAACACCCGTTCACACATCACTAAGGCTTCCTGTAAGAGGGGTTTGGCTTCGACATATCGCCCTTGGGAACGGTAGAGTGAAGCTAAATTGTTCAAGCTAGTAGCTATGTCGGGATTGTCACCTTCATAGAGGTGCTTTCTCATTACTAGGGCTTCTTGGAAAAGGAGTTCGGCTTCCGCATATCGCCCTTGGCTATTGTAGAGTGAAGCTAAATTATTTAAGCTTTGTGCTAAGTCGGGATGATCGTGTTCATACAGCCGTTTTCTCATTGCCAGGGCTGCGATGTAGAGGGGTTCGGCTTCACTGTACCGCCCTTGGCTATTGTAGAGTAAAGCTAAGTTGTTTAAGCTTTGTGCAACGTCGGGATTGTCACCTCCATACAGCCGCTTTCTCATTGCCAAAGCTTGGGTGTAGAGAGATTCAGCTTCAGTGTACCGTCCTTGAATTTTGTAAATACTTGCTAAACTGTTCAAGCTTTGTGCTGTGTCAGGGTGGTCGTCTTCATATAGCCGCTTTCTCATTGCCAAAGCTTGGGTGTAGAGAGGTTCAGCTTCAGTATACCGCCCTTGAATTTTGTAAATACTTGCTAATCCGTTCAAGCTTTGTGCTAAGTCGGGATGATCACTTTCAGACAGCCGCTTTCTCATTGCCAAAGCTTGGGTGTAGAGAGGTTCGGCTTCGGTGTACCGCCTTTGGCTTTTGTAAAGCCTTGCTAATCCGTTCAAGCTTTGTGCTAAGTCGGGATGATCGCCTGCATACAGGCGGTTTCTCATTACCAAAGCTTCAATGTAGAGAGGTTCGGCTTTGGTATAACGCCTTTGGCTACGGTAGAGTTCCGCTAATCCGTGCAAGCTAGTAGCTAAGTCAGGATGGTCGTTAGTAAACAAAGCTTGACAAATTTTTAGACATTCCTCATACCAAGGTTCTGCTAATTTATATAATCTCTGTCCTTTGTAAAATTTTCCTATCCCTAGAAATATCCAAGTAAATTCATCTACCAAGGCGCAAGCAGATGTTTCCCTGATCTCTGCAATTAAACGCCTTCCCAGGTCTTGAAGCTGGGGACTGATATCTCTAAAGAATTTAATATCCTTAAGGGTGAGGGAATCAGGGATAGTTTTGGCAATGGCGATCGCATGATTTGCAAAAATTTTTTCTAGGACTAACTTAATTTCCCCAGACGCCGCTAACTCTTCCTGTAAGAACAAGTGCAATAAAGAATGAATTTCATAACATTTTTCTCTGTGTTTTACCTGTCGCAGCAAGTTGCGATCGCAAAGTTGTTTTTTGGCTTTGTTTAATTCATCTTCTGACCAACTTAGCTGTTTGTGTTGTTCCTGCTTTGCTGGTTCTCCATCTGTTGTTGTAATCCAAACTACCAAATCCCAAAGAACCAACCCGGGAGAAAATAAACTCAATAATTTTCCTAGTTGCTGTGCTAAGGGGTCAAGTTCTGACCAAGTTAAAGCAAAAGCGGTTTTGACTCCCCGTTGCGATGAACTGAGATTATCCTGTTGCTGGAGGGCTGCGTCTGCTAATTTCTGGTCTTGCAACCGCCGAAACATGATATTTAGAGATAGTTCCGGGTTTTGAACTAAATAACCCCCCACTAACTCTATCCCTAAAGGCAAATATCTTAGACATTCGCAGATTGCAACTGCGGCTTCTGGTTCATTGGCGATGCGTCTGTCTTGTTCTCCTAGCAGCTTTTGGAAAAGTTCTAATGCTTTTCCTGGTTCTTTTTGGGGTGAGAGAACATTTAAGGAAATCTCTTGAATAAAATGGGGGTCTAAATACCGTAGCTTTGTAGTCACGAGAACTCGGAAGCGCTTCTCGGTGGGGATAACTTCGCGGAGATTGGCTAGATCGGTAATGTTATCGAAAATAATTAGAATGGGCGAGGAAGATTCGGGATATTTAGACCAACACCAGGCGACTTGTTCATTGAGACTCAAGAGTCTTCTTCCTGATTCCTGAGGAATCTCCAAGCCAAACTGTAAGCGGAAGAATTGCAAAATTTCTGTGGCGAGATTAGTTTCCCTGGCGTTAAACCAAGCTATTCCCCCATACACATCTTCATATTGTCTGGCGTATTGAGTGACTAATTCGGTTTTACCGACGCCTTCCATCCCTACTACAGCAACATAATTTCCTTGCTGCAACTCTTGATGGACAATAGCCAGTTCCTGTTCTCGCCCCACAAAATGAACAGAACCGCGATCGGGGATAAATTTTGTGGGCAATAACCGCTTTTGCCCTAGATGAATCTGAGTTCCAATGTTAACTTGATCACCAGGGTGGGCAAAACCGCTAGTTTTGTCAGTGAAGTTCCTAAAGTCTTCAGCCATGTATAGAATTAACTGCCGTTAAAGTAAATTGACTGAGATTAAATAGTATCTATTGCCCCTGGTATCATAAAGATACCAACTTTTGGTGCTAATTTTTGCAGATTAAGTATGGTAAAGAATTTCAGTAGCTTATAATTCCTAGATCAAAACTAGAAAGTTCTGGCTAAAAACAGGAAATTTTTTACTTCAAACGAGAAATGTCACACTTAAAACAGGAAATTTTTTACTTCAAACAAGAAGCTTTTCACTTAAAACAGAAAATTTTTTATTTGAAATGAGAAGCGCCATGATTGAAACAGGAAACTTTTCACTTGAAATAAGAAATGCCACGTTCGCAGTATAGATGAGATGATTAACGAACACCGATGCACACAGATGAACACAGATGGGTTATCGGTGTGCATCTGTGTTCATCTGTGTTTGATTTTCAAAACAATCATTCACGCTGCTGTTTTGGCATAACCAAACATGAAAATTCTTACCCCTTCTGCCATCTGCCCTCTGCCTTCTGCCTTATGATTGCTGGACTTTGCGAGTTTTCCGGGCAAAGCGTTGTCCCAAATCATCTAAAGCCACATCTAAACCAGTACCTTTACCACTAGCTTTGGCATAGTTATATACTAATAACCCGGCTGCGTAGGCTTTACTACCAACTGCGACAAAGGTATCATCTAGCAATTCTTGCAGTTGGGTAATCGATAGCAAAATTGGATACAAAGCTTCAAATAGTTCGACATCGCGGCGCATTTCATCTAAATCAAATGATCGGGGCAAAAAATCGGGATTCTGGGCTGCGACTTCCAATGCTTTACTGACAAATGCGCGGCTTTTATCGCCTAGCTTTGGTAAAGATTTACGCTCTTCTGTTGTTAAATCAATCAAAAACGGTAACTTGGCTTTGATAGTTGCGATCGCCTGCATTACTGCTTCTCTATCTGTCTGGGAAATATTAGCACTGATGCGATTAGCTGTCATATATATTACTCCTTGGGAGACTAAATTCAGTGTTCCCAAAATGAGACAAGCGATCGCACTGGCTGGGTAAAA
>NZ_AJLK01000049.1 GCF_000317205.1 Fischerella muscicola PCC 7414
GCGGGGTGAGGTTCATTAGTAACGCACCCTACCAGATGAAAGGAGAGGGGTGCCGAAGGCGGGGTGAGGTTCATTAGTAACGCACCCTACCAGATGAAAGGAGAGGGGTGCCGAAGGCGGGGTGAGGTTAAAATGCAGGACAAGCAGCATTTGCTTGAGAACTACGTTCAGGTGTGCTAGTAGTTGTGGGGTCGTAAGCTGTTAGGACTACTTCGCCTTTATTATTAAATACCCATCCTTGGGCTGGAGTAATAGATTTGGCATTAGTATGATTTACCGATTGCTTGTTTATTGCAGATTGGGAATTACTACTGCTGGTTGCAGCAGGATTTACTAAATCGACGCGCACATTATCACTGCTGAAATTGTCATTGGGACTAGAAGGTAAACCACCGCGTCCCGTGACTATAAACTCGCTACCACTGCCTTTTTGACAGGGATTTTGGGCGATTTGATCACTTGCATCTGCAAGATTTTCTGGTAATTCCACTAATCCTTGACTGGGGTCAACATCTGCGGTGTCGATTTGGACTGTACCACCAAACTCAGGACTTGCGCCTGTGGCTGTGATGTCACTTTCTGGGGTCGGTTGATCTCGAAACTGAGTACCAAAAATGGCGTCAGCCGTGATCAATACTCTACCGCCAAAGCTTTCTTGAGAATTGGCGCTGATGTCGCTATTTTCGAGAGCAACTAAGTTACCAGTATCAATAGTTATATTTCCACCTGTGGCTGTGCCTGTGGCGTTAGTAGTGATATTACTGTTGCGACGCAAGATTAAATCACGGGAATTGAGGAAGATGTTACCTTGACCACCTTGTGTCTGGGCGCTAATGAAGGCTCCGTTATCTAGTCGAATATCCTTAGTAGTTGTGATGTCTATGTTACCTGCTTGGCGATTCTCAATGTCACTGTTGGTATTGAGTTGAGCAGCATCGAGCAAAAAGGAATTAGCATTAATTTTGATACTACCAGCATTTCCTTGACCAGAAGTGCTGGAAATAAGTTGTCCACTATCACTGACAAATAGTGAACCTGTGGCAATTTCAATATTTCCTGCATTTCCGATTGCCCCATTTTCAACATTACTAAAAATACCACTGCGGCTAAAATTGCCAGTGAAGTCAGGCTTATTACTGGCTCCTGCGATATTAATTGTATCAGTGATATTTAGCTTCACGTTGCCAGCTTCTCCAATTCCACCGGGTTGTGTATCAGATTCTTCACGGATAAAGGTACTTAAAATGCCACCATTGGTTAATGAAAGGGAGTTAGCAGTAATGGTGATATCTCCACCTTTGCCCTCTCCTCCTGCTTCCACAGTGGTGAAGATTGCACTGGGGAATCCTTCGTTATCTGTGCCGTCAAAAGAGACTGTACCAGTGGGAGCATTAATTGTTACATTACCTGCATTACCTTTTCCAAATGTGTTGGAACTTAGTTGGTTCCCACCACCGACGAAAAGTGAACCTGTAGTCATTTCGATGTTGCCAGCGTTACCCGTTGCTCCACTTCCCACATCGCTGTTGATACCACTGCTGGCAATAATGCCCCTAGAATCAGGTATATTACTTTCTCCTACTATCTGAATAGTCTCACTAATATTTAGCTTCACATTTCCCGCATTACCGATACCACCAGGTTCTGTGTCGGAAGCTCCATTAACACTGGTATTTAGTCTACCCCCATTAGTTAATGAAAGTGACCTAGCGGTAATGCTTATGTCTCCACCTTTACCCACAGATCCCGAACTTACAGTGGTAAAAGCTGCACTAGGAAATCCTGCATTGTCTGTGCTATCAAAAGAAACTGTACCAGTAGGAGCATTAATTGTGATATTACCAGCATTTCCTTTATTGAAGGTTTCGGCAAGTAATTGACCTCCATTGGTGACAGAAAGAGATCCCGTAGTAATGTTGATGTTACCTGCATTACCTTCTCCCGAAGAGCGAGAAACTAACACAGAACTATCTAGATTGAAAAACTCAGAAACATTTACTTCAATATCCCCAGCATTAGCTGGCCCATTTTCTCCCGCAAATCCAGCAGTGGTAGTAGACAAGCTAGCACCATTAGTTAGGGAGAGCGATCGCGCGTTGATCTTAATATCACCACCTTGGCCAGTACCAACATCATCAACTCCCAACAAATTTGATTCACCAAAAACAGATGTGCTGGCTGATGTTCCTACGCCATCCAAGGAGACAGTTGCATCAGGAGCGTCAATGATGATATTGCCTGCATCTCCAGAAGAAGAAGTAGAGGCTAGCAAGGAAGAACTGTTAACGATAGAGACAGAATTAGCAGCGTTAATCTGGATATTTCCCGCATTTCCTTGCCCAGATGTAGAGGTATTTATTCCAAAATCGTTAGATAACGAAAGCGATGGCGTATTGATAATTATATTGCCTGCATTTCCAGAGGACGAGGTCAGGGCTGAAAGGACTGAGTTACTACCGTTTAACGAGACAGACTCAGAAGCGTTAATCTCAATATTGCCTCCATTTCCTTGTCCAAGGGTGGAAGTAAGGAGGGCAAAATTTGATAAAGAGAGCGATCGCGTGTTGATGGTAATATTACCAGCGTTTCCTGTAGCTAAATCTGCTACAAGACTGACAATTCCGCTATTAAATCCTTCTAATCCCTGCAATGATACTCTGTCTGTAGCTGTGATTGTTACATTGCCGGCATTTCCTTGTCCAAAAGCACCAGAACCAATTACAAAACGACCAGTACCTTCCAAGATACTGGTGTTGATCGCTATATCTCCCGCTTTTCCTACCAATGGAACATTGATGATGGAGATACTGGAGTTAGAATCTCCCTCAATTCTGACCCTATCTGTAGCATTAATGACAATATCACCAGCCTGAGCATCAGAATTAGCATCTGATGGAATTCCGGCAAATAATCCGCTTCCAGTAGAAATGTCTAAATTTCGCGCATTAACGGCAATACTACCTCCTTGTCCGATGACACTGACGTTAGCTTGATTACTGAGTGTGACATTACCTCTAGCCACGTTATTGGGAAAAGTCAAACTACCATCAGGATTAAACCCAACTGTTCCAGCTTCTGCTAATCCTCCTAACTCAATTCGTCCTTCTGGTGCTGCTAATAGCCCACCGTTGAGGCTAACGTCACCACCTATCAAACTCAGAGATTGCCCAGACTGCACTTCCAGGCTGCTGTTACTGGTAATATTGCCAGGATTATCCCGAAATCTTAAACCTATGGGAATATTAATAGTTAATTGGGGAACTGGTTGCAGGTTGCTGGCACTGAATTCAAAGTTGTCAAATAATACACTATCGGCCGTACTGCCAAAAAATGAGCCACCACGTAAATCCAGACTTGCATTAGGCCCAAAAAAAACCCCTTTGGGGTTGAGTAAAAACAGATTTGCATTACCTAAGACACCAAGCCTACCGAGAATGTTAGAAGGATTATTGCCTGTGACTCTGGTGAGAATATTAGTTATATTAGCCGGATTAGAAAAATAGGCTCCTCTACCTGCATCAATATTAAATTCTTGAAAGCTGTGAAATAAATTTGACCCACGAATCGCACCTCCATCAACGCGATCGCTTTGTAAACCATTAATCACATCTGGGTTGACAGTTGAACTTTCCACACCCAGACTGTTATCTGGTATGATTTGGGCTGTTGCAGTAGTGATAGACGCAAAGTTGCTAATCGTGTATAAGGACAAGGTAGTGAGAGGGAGTAGGTAACGGAGCAATTTCATCACTAGTGCCTCAAGAGATTGTGGGGGAAGAAGACAGCAATCTTTAAACTTTGATACACATGAGATACATATAAGATAATATGGCAATTTTGCTACTCATACCATTTCACGTTAATCACGATACATTTAAATCCTGTACCAGACGTGCCATGGCACGTCTCTACAACACAAATATGTTTCACGTTTTAAGGGAATTGGTATGATGTGTTCGACTCATGTCGTTCTTTTTTCCTGCGATCGCTCTTCAATCTCCAAGTCTCTGACTTCAAACAGCAAACTTCTCACCTGAAACAGAAAATTTCTCACTTCAAACAAGAAACTTTTCGCTTGAAACAAGAAAATTTTCACTTGAAACAAGAAACTTCTCGCTTGAAACAGGAAACTTTTCATTTCAAACAGAAAATTTCTCACTTCAAACAGCAAAATTTAAACTTTGAACTTGAAAGGTCAAGGTAATGATTACACTTGTGTAATTATTTATAGCGGTTCTCAGTTGCGTTACCTACAGAACCTCACCCCGCCCTATCGGGCACCCCTCTCC
>NZ_AJLK01000050.1 GCF_000317205.1 Fischerella muscicola PCC 7414
AATAATGTATCGCACCTGTAAAATTATTGCGTTAAAGCAGACTGCAACAACTGCCGCAGAGACTGAGCCTGTATATGATTGGGAAAGATAGTTAAAAAATCATCCAAGTCACGGATTGCTTCCTGGATATGCTGCAAACTTGCACTCTGAGAGAGAGCATATCTATATAACTGCTCTGCTGTGGGAGCATAATCAACAGCCAGATAGTAAAGAGCCAAATTAAAAGTATTGTGCCAATCTTGAAAGTCTTGTTTATAACGCTCTTTGGCAAATTTAACAGCACCAGCAAAGTCAGACCGTGCTTTGTCTGGTTGCTTCAGAGTTTGGTAGGCTAAAGCTCGAACATACAAACACCAATCATTATTAGGTTCCAACTCTATAGCCCTGTTAAAATCTACAAGAGCAGCATTGTATCGTTTCAGCATCAAGTAAACTTCACCGCGAGTCACTAGCGCCCAGGCATAATTAGGATTAAATTCAATAGCGCAGTCAAAATCTTTGAGTGCTTGTTTGTAGCGCTGCATCAACCGATAAGTTTCACCCCGACCAGCTAACGCCCAAGCATTACCAGGATTAAGTTTAATAGCACGGTCAAAGTCTTTAAGTGCTTGTTTGTAACGCTGCATTAATTGATAAGTTTGACCCCGACTTGCCAACACCCAATCTAAATTAGAGTTAATTTTAATCGCACGGTTAAAATCTTTGAGCGCTTCTTCGTATCGCTGCATAGATTGATAAGTTTGACCCCGACTTGCCAGCGCCCAGTCAAAGTTAGGATTAAGTGCGATCGCACGGTTAAAATCTTTGAGCGCTTCTTCGTATTTCTGCATTAAACGGTAAGTTTCACCCCGAATTGCCAGCGCCTCAGTGAAATTAGGGTCAAGTTCAATTACACGGTCAAAATCTTTTAAGGCATCCTCGTAGCGTAGCATTAATTGATAAATTTGACCCCGACGCGCCAGCGTAGAAATATGATTAGGATTAATCTTAAGAGTGCGGTCAAACTCTTTGAGGGCTTTCTTATAATTATTAGTAACAAGCATTCCTGCTTTGCAACTTGAATATATTTTTTCACTACATTTGTCTAATGTATTTGCTGCATACGGATAAGCTATCTGTGTATATCTGTGTGCATCCGTGTGCATCGGTGTTTGATTTCCAAAATATATTTTTGCTCACAGCCTTAACTTCCATCAAACCTAACTTTAATTTTAGTTAAGAATAATTTTAGCCAAGAGAAAATCAAACTACTACCAAAGTAATAGAAAAAATACTACACTTGACAGTCCCAAAAAACTTGTATCTAAAAGATATGATTTAAATATAGAGCCTTATGGGGGAAAGTAAATATGGTGAAACAGTTGAAATCTGCTCTCCATGAAGAACCCCGTAATCAGCGTACTTATGTTATTCCTTTAAAGCAAGAGAATTCCTTTTTAGAATGGTTGCGAGATAGTGGTCGATTAATACCACGAGGTGAAGAGGAATATTATGCTTACGATGAAGAGGAAGAAGAAGAAATAGCTGAGATCGTGGGTCACGATACCTATAATTTTGAAGAAGAGACAATAGAGGAACTAGAGGATTAATATCGTGTCTGCTGAAACACTTATGTTACGCGTCGGCGTTTGTAATAGGTAATGGGTAATCGGTAATTGGTTTAAAACAATCTTCCCTACCAATTACCAACGACAAAACACGATATCGTAAGTAATTAACCTGATTTGATATGAAGTTCTCTAAATACAAACAAAAAAATGCTGGTAATAGAAACTTAAATCTATTGCCAGCTAATTTTTGCTTTTATCTTGACACAAACAATTAAACCAGTTTCAGTTCTGGATATTGTGCCAACACATCTTCACTAGTGAGGACATCGCCTTCTGCTTGCGGAGTCCACAGTACTTCAAAGGCTAACAATTGTTCACCAGGGATGCTGCCGATTTGACGTAAGGCTTGACGCAAATCATCAGCGTTGTTAATTTGTGGTATTTCAAATTTACCCAGAGTAGCTGCCAAGAGAGTCACAATAATGTATTCTCCAGGCCCTTCGGTGATTAGGCGAGTTGGGTTATCGAGTTGCTCAGCAGATGGTAAAGCCTGTTTGCGAGTTGCTTCTTTGAGCTGGTTGTTGACGTTAGACAAAGTTTCTTCGCTGAACTTGCTACGTTCTGCCAATACTAGACGATTGAATGTTGATTCTGCTGCATTTAAGCGCGCTTGTTGAGTACCACCACCTGCATATACCCAGTATTCTGGATGGCGGAGTAAAGCCAGGCTAGCTTCTTGCAATACTTCAACTCTACCCTCAGGAGAATTAGTATCAGCAGTTTCAGCTATGTAGTTAAGTTCTTGTTGCAACTCACGGGCGTTAGCTAATAAACCAACCTGTAAGCGGCTGATGGAAACTGTAGGGTTGCTGCTGTAGCCGACTTCGTCAACACCACCACCACTAGCAGCACGACGGAAAGACTGGACTAAAAAGCCAGCAATTGCCAAAAATATCAACAGGCCAAATAATCCACCACCAAAACCAAACACTGGCACTATAAAGGGAAATCCAAATCCACCACCTGGGTAAACTGGATAAGGAGCAGGATAATATCCACCACCGGGAGGTGCATAAGTCCGGGGGGATGAGTAGCCACGACCACTGCTGGGCATTCGGAAAGAACCACCACCAATTCGGCCTCCACTAGCTGCTAATGCTCCATCAGCATGACTCAGTGCCAACGTGAACACCAAAAAAGGACGAACAGCGGTTTTAAAAGCGGTTTGAAGGCTTGTTGTAGTTTTTTATGCATAACACAGTCACTTGAAAAACGATATTGATTATATTTGTCCAAAAAGGTGGGATTTTTTCATGCTTGGTTGGTGACGCTAGCCTATACCCTACAGAGAGTGTGAAAGTGAAAGTAGCTCTCATCACAAGCTACATATTAAATTTATCGTTTCTTATCTTGTGTCCGCAGCTATCCTCTAGGCTAATTCGGTCGCAATAACCGTACATCTTTGGAGGTGGGGTGATGAGGTGATGGGGAACTCGGGGCCCCCTCTGGGGATTAGGGGCAGTGGGGAGATGGGGTGATGGGGTGATGGGGTGATGGGGAGGTGGGGAGATGGGGTGATGGGGAACT
>NZ_AJLK01000051.1 GCF_000317205.1 Fischerella muscicola PCC 7414
TGGGGTGATGGGGAGTAGAGGAATAACAACTAACCACTAACCACCAATGTAGAGACGTGCCATGGCACGTCTCTACAAGCACTAACTACTAACTACTAACTACTAACCAATAACCAAGACAATTGACCATTGACTATTCGGCATTTTGGCAGAACATTTTGATGGTATTTAGTTATTCTACTGAATACATCTATACTGAGTACATCATTACACTTTTTCTTTGCGATTATGCAGCTAGGGATATAGCGATCGCAACTATAAACCCCAGCCCTACAAATTCTCCTAAGCATACTTAAGAGTTAAATCATAAACTGAATATCAAATCTGGGGAGTGTGTTAAAAATGTGTAACGCACTGCTGAATTGACTGTGTTACGGCACTAGAGATTGTCATAATTATTAAGCAGTAGGTTAGCACAGCAGTACTAACCTATAAACCAACAAAAAATAACAGTTTGAAATTTTATTTATTAAATTTCTGATGGAACATATTTCATCAAGGGTGGCGACGGTTGGAGAACAAACTATATCTCCAAATATTCTTGTCGTATGCCGCACTTTTCTACCCAGGGAAGGCGGAATTGAGGAATATATATATAATCGCTGTTTGCAAGACACGGAAAGAGTTATTGTTCTGACTGCTAGTTGTGCAGGGGATAAAGCTTTTGACAAGTCACAACTGTTTCCTGTTTATCGTTGGCAAACTCCTAAATCTTGGCATCATGGTTGGAGCCAAAATATCCTCAAACCAGTTCTAAATATGGTTTGGTCAGCGATCTTAGCAATAAAACTTTATTTTCGCTATCATTATCGTTATATTGAATGGGGTCACGGTTACGGTTTTATTTCACTGTTATTTTTAAGCTATCTTTTACCTATTCGATTTTTTATCTACCTGCACGGGGATGATATTTTATGTGCTTTACGTAATCCGATTATGCGATCGCTATTTGCATTTACTTTGCAAAGAGCAGAAGGTATTGTTTGTAACAGCTGTTGGACAAGAGATTTACTGACTAAACATTTTCAAGTCGACACCCCTACTCACGTTATCCATCCTGTAGTCAGAAGAAAAAAATTTGGCGTTGCAAGTCCTACCGCGATTGATGATTTACGCATACGAGTACGCAACAGGCACAATATTCCAGAAAATTCAGTAGTTATTCTTTCGGTCGGCAGCCTACAAAAGTATAAAGGTTTTGACTTGGTAATAGATAATTTGCCACTACTGCTAACTTTAGGGCTGGATGTTCACTATATTCTTTGTGGACGAGGTCCTTGTGAGTCAAAACTACAATCTCAGGTGCAACGTCTGCGCTTGGATCGGTGGGTACATTTTGCTGGATATGTTGCTGATCGGGAATTGGCTGGTTACTATGCAGCTTGTGATATATTTGCTTTGCTGACTTTATTTGATTGCAAAGCTAACAACCACTTAGGTTTTGGCATGGTCTACTTAGAAGCAGCTTACTTTGGTAAGCCTGTAATCGCCTCAAACATTGGTTGTGCCGCAGATACAGTCCGCAAAAGGGAAAACGGCTTAATTGTCAATCCCTATTCTGGTTTGGAAATATTTCAAGCTTTTCGCCAACTCTGTGAAAACCAGCAACTACGCGAACAACTTGGCCGTAGAGGAAAAATATTAGCTAACAAAAGAAGCTTACACCGATGGCTTTATATCCCTGAGTCTCGCTATTCCTGTTTGCTGACTTAGGGAACTCCCAAAAAATAAATCACCTAACTCCTGCACCTAATACAATTTATTCTCCCTTGTCCTCCTTGTCCTCCAAGTCGTTCCCCTTGTCCTCCTTGAAGGTCCCTCAACCCCCACCAACAATAGTGACTACTTCCAAGCGATCGCCCTGCTGTATTTTTGTTTCCTGCCAATACTGACGGTGTAAAATTTCACCATTGTACTCTACTGCCACCAACCGAGGATTGAACCCTAATTGTTGAAGTAATTCGGGTAGAAGAGTTTGAGGCAAGCAGCTACGAGGTTCACCATTGATCTGGATAGTAATTTGATTCGACATAGGGATGATCAGGATCTGGTTGAATACGATTGAGCTGCGATAGAAAATATTGTGTCACTAAAGTAGGTTGTTCGGCTTGCATGATCCCACGCACCACTGCTACACGTTTCGCCCCAGCATCTATCACATCATTGATGTTGTTGGGGTCTATACCGCCAATGGCAAACCAAGGGATGGAACAATTTTTAGCGACGTAACTAACATATTCTAAACCAGCAGCAGGCTTACCTTCTTTTGTAGGAGTTTCATAAACAGGCCCTACGCCTATATAATCTGCTCCTTCTTTGATAGCCCGTTGCATTTCATCAACATTTGTGGTAGAGCGACCAATTAAGCGGTGAGGCCCCAGCAATTGTCGGGCTACAGCAATGGGCATATCTTGCTGTCCCAGGTGTACCCCATCTGCATCAACTGCCAAAGCTATATCTACTCGGTCATTGATAATAAAAATGGCGTTGTAGGTATGACATAACTGCCGTAATTTTTGAGCTTGTTGGAGGCGGACAGCATCATCGACGTTTTTATCGCGGTACTGTACTAGGGTTAATCCTCCCTTGAGAGCAGCTTCGACTATTTCCAGTAGTTTATCAGTGGGGGAGGTAACAAGATACAAATGCGATCGCAGCAGTAATTGATGCCGTTGATAGCCCATCAAATTACTCTCTAGGGTGTAAACCCGGTAACGCATCTGCTTTAAAGCTTTTCCCATATTTGGGTTATAAAGCTTGCCATATTCTTCTAGTACCCGCATAGCTTCTTCTACTCGACAGAAGTTAGCTTGTAGCAAAGATTTGATATTCGCACGCTGTTCTTCCTGGGGATGAGTTAAATCAGTACCAGGGTCGCCCAATGTATTCCGTGCTGCCCGTAATTCAGCAGTATGCCAGTTTGCTAACTCTTGTCGCATTCCCTTGCATTCCCCAGTTAACTGGGCATTATTCAAGCCAAAGCGGCACCATTCCTCAATAATTCGCAAGCCTTCCCGCGCACGGTCTAAATTCGCATCTAAAATGCGGTAAATAACCAGATTTCTTTGCTCTGTTTGGCTGTATGGCTCGACCATTACAACAATCCCATTAGTGTTTTGATCGTAACAGTCAGTCCGTTTCATAGTTGCAATAATTTTTTCATGTCTATTGTTTATTTATTAAAGATTTGAGATTCGAGATAAAGAATTAGAAAATAGGAATTATAAAATATTTTTACTACAACCTCTACCCCCTGAGTAAAGGAGATCGGGGATCAGGGATCGGGGATTGGGGATCAGGTATTGGTATTTTTCCTATTCGTCCATTACCAATTACCCATTACCCATTACCAATTATCCATTCAATATGTGAGTGATATCATCGACACTTTTGCAATTTAGAGAGTATAAAAATTGCTAGTTGGTTGTAAGGAGTGCAGAAAAGGTGATTTACCGCCCCATTGTTTCTAAGCCTTGTCAGGATGACATTTTACCAGGAAAGAAGATGACTCAAAAGCAAAAATTACATCCGTACTTGGAGGTGACAAGATTTTTTATATACCGTTCCGCGAGTTTATTGTTTAACGCTGCTGGTATGGGAGTAGCAAGTTTGATGCTTTTGAGTTGCTACTTTGATACAGCTATTGCTCAGACACCCAGCCAGACAACAATTTCTCAGGTCAATGCATTGTTTGTCAACCCCAGTACCGGAGATGACAAGCAGGGAAATGGGGGTGAAAGTACTCCTTTCAAAACTATTACCCAGGCTTTGCGAGTTGCTACTCCTAACATTGTAATTAAGCTTGCTAAAGGGACTTACAGTGCCACAACAGGAGAAATGTTCCCCTTGATACTCAAGCCTGGTGTTTCCCTTCAAGGGAATGGCAGTAGCAAAGGCCGTGGCATTATCATTAGCGGAGGTGGCGATTACCTAAGTCGGAGTTTTGGTAGTAAAAATATCGCTGTTGTTGGTGCCAAAGGAGCAACACTAACAGGGGTAACGGTGACAAACTCCAATCCAGGTGGTTATGGTCTATGGATTGAATCTAATAATTTTATAGTTACAGAAAATACATTCACTGGTAATACTCAAGATGGAGTTACGATAATCGGCAACACTGCACCGATAATTCGCAACAATTTCTTTTACCGTAACAGTGCTAACGGAATTACGGTTACTGATGCCTCTCGTGCAGAAATACGAGAGAATGTATTTCAAGACACAGGCTTTGGCATTAATATTGCTCAAAAAGCTCAACCTGTGGTAGTGGGTAATCAAATTACCAACAATAGAAGCGGAATCATTGTGCAAGCTTCTTCTCGTCCTATTTTACGGAAGAACGTGATCGAAGGTAATAAAGAAGATGGGCTGGTAGTATTAGGGCAAGCACAACCAGATTTAGGTAACACTTCCGAAGCCGGTGGTAATCAGTTTCGTAACAATGCTCGTTATGATATTAATGCCAGTGCTGCTAAGCAGATAATAGCTGCCTACGGAAACGCTCTCGCTAGCGATCGCATTGCTGGTACTGTTAACACTAGCGCTACAATAGCTACGACTGAAAACTCATCATCTGCTGCGATCGCCAAAAACAACTCCCAGCAAACACAAGTAACTCAGGAAATCACCTTTTCTGCTCCCACTGTCTCTACTAATACCATAACTACTACAACTACCTCTACGCGCAAGTTACCCCCTCTTCCTGTTTCCCAAGCTTCTCAACCGTCACCGCCTCCCCCAACTGTTGTATCTTCTAGTACCAACAACGCTGCAAAACCATTAAATAGCCAACTGTTGCCATTACAACCAGCAAATTCTACTTCTAAAGTTGTGGCAACTGTTACCCAGCCAAAACAGCCCACACGACCAGTCACTTCTGGAGTAGTGACAAATTCTATTAAACCAAAACCACTTCCCGTGAGAAATGCTGCGGGATTTCCGATTCCTACTAGCTTGACATCTAAACAAACAGCCGCAGGTTGGCAGCAACAAGCAAGTACACCACAAGTAAATTATGTACAAATGGCAACAAATACCATCGAATTTGTTGCACCCCAACCCCAATCTCCCATTAATCCAGTCACACCCATACCAGTAAAAACGGGAACAAATCAAATCCAAACATTGCCAGTACTGCAACCATCACCAATGAGTAGTAATCTTCCTGTTGGTAATCAACTACCAGTATCTGAAAATCCTACAACTACAGCTTATGCTGGTGGCGCGCTAGGTATGCGTTTCCGGGTGATAGCAGAAGTACAAACTCAAAAAGATCAGGAATTAGTCAGATTTCTAGCGCCTGGTGCTTTTCCTACTTTCTGGCAAGGTAGAGCAGTTATGCAAGCAGGAGTGTTTAGCAGCCGATATAACGCTGAGCAGATGTTAACGATTCTTAACAATAATGGTTTGAGAACTATGATCGAGCCAATTGGATACTAGTCAATAGTCAATGGTCAATGGTCATTGGTCAATGACCATTGCTTCAGTATTGAGTTGTTTAATATTAATTTAATAATTGCTTCTTTTCCCCTCATTTCGCCATTTTTCCCATCTTTTCATTGACTCTATTTTCAGTTGAGTGTAGAAAATAGTGTCAAATTTGATGGTCAACTAGTTGCATATTTCCACTGTAGCTTGAGATGATAGATAAAATTCATCGTAAAAAAGCTAACTGTAACATGTTTTTCCTAGTACTTTTGTGAGACACACTAGTGTGTTAATCCTTTTACAACACCTCTTGCAACAAAGATAACCACCTAGACTCTCAACAGCAACATGGATACTTGCAATAGGACGACTTTCAATGAGACCAACCTTTACGACCTTGATGATACACAACAGGAGGAATTGTGCAGCATCCCGAATCTACTCTCCTTAACTTTCACAGAGAATGATCCCGGGAATATTGATATGGACTCTCCAGAAACTCAAATACCTGCAAACAAACCTAACTCACAGATAGAACAGCAAGACATTTGCCAGCAAACCACCTTAATTCAAAGAGTTGTTGTACCCAGAGCCGATTTTATCAATCAAAATCCTCACAAATCTGCTGATCTCTCAGTCTTTCCCATCCAACACTACTCTCTTGGTGAATCTATTGAGTCAACAACAGATTCTACCCAACAATACCCAGCCTACAAAGGAGTGAAGCAGGAGAAATTGTTGGACACAATTTCTTATATCTTTCTGGATGATGAAAATCTGGAAGAGATTGAACACTACACTCGAGAATCCCAGACAACTTCATTAAACCCCAGACCACAAACAAAAGTGTCTAGTCAGTCATCAGCTGTAGGCTTAAGTTCTAAGGTAGGACTAGCTTCAATGATGTTTGCTGGAGGTTTTGCTGTTGGAGGGATTTCTTCTTGGGTTGTTTTATCAGATCAATTTGCCTCAGCTAATACTAAGTTGCAGAAAACAGTACAGAAGTATGCCAATCTTACTCCTGCATATAGTACTAACGCCTTAGAGAAAATTAACATCAGTACACCAGAAATTGATCTTCCAGAGACAAGCTTTACAGCTGTTGAACCATCTGAGGATATCGAATCGCAGATTACTTCACAACCAGCAAAGAACCAAGCTAGCCTAAATCAAGTTAAACCGCATCTATCCAAATCGCTCAAATTAAACGCGAAAACTACTTCGCAACCAGCAAAGAACCAGGCTAGCTTAAATCAAGTTGAACCGCCACTGTCCACATCTATCGACTTGGGGATTACTTCACAACCAGCGAAGAACCAGTCTACTCTGAATAAAACTGAATCCCCACTTCCCAATTCTCAGGTTTTAGCCGCAACATCAAAGCCACTCTTCCAGCAGCGATTGCTTACCTCAGCCGATCTCAAGGGACTTAATGGGTGGGAATTAACACTCATGCGTAATGAAATCTATGCCCGTCATGGACGTCGATTTAAAGAGCAAAAGCTACAGCGTCACTTTGAAAGTCAAAGTTGGTACCAGCCTCGTTATGCACCGGGAGAGTTTCCTGACTCTGTTCTTTCTCAAGTAGAGTTGAAGAATGCCATCATGATACGTGAGTACCAGCGTATTCACGGCATGACGCTAGACCCATAACTACCTTAAACTACCTTAGTTTGAAGGGCGACTTCAACCAGGGTGTTTTTTTGTCGCCCCCTGTCATCCTATTTTAGATTTTTGGATTTTAGATTTTGGATTGTTTCTATAGATATTCCATTCCATTATTAATACAAGCTAATTATTAAAAGCAAAATATCAAAGCTGGTATAAAAAATTGTTAAATAAATGTTGCATAGGCTGGTAATTGGTAATGGGTAAAGAGTTAGTTGTTGGTTGTTGGTTGTTGGTTGTTGGTTGTTGGTTGTTGGTTATTCAATGCTCAATGCCCAATGCCCAAGCTTTATATCGTAAGCAATTAGCCGAACTTGATATTAAATAGAATTACATATTCTCTATCTTCCTGTTAAGAATTAAGAGTTCCCTCTTATCTTCAAAGTATCTTGTCATTAGACATCGCTTTCAGTTTAGACGTAAATGACAAAGAGCGATCGCTTGTTTGGGGAGTAAATTGTTCGATGGGAGAATGATTGACAGCAGCCGGGAGAAGTTGTCTTTGTGGTTTGGGAGTAGGAGTAGTGGGGAGATGGGGAGAAATTTCTTTGTGTTTCTCGATTTTAGTGTCTTTGTGTCTTTGTGTTTCCACCTCCTCTTTTGTCTGTTCATCGGCACGAGGAGTATGGTAAGCAGAAAATTGAGGCCACGTTGACACTGAAGTTAAACTTTCAGGGAACTTGCTACAAATTAAGCGTTCAAATTCCATATTGAAATGAAAAACAGCCTGTCCCCGTCGCTGCCAAAGTGTTAATATTTGCTGTACTGATATCGCTTTGTAACGCCCCTGATACAGTGCTTCAATCACTGCTATATGTAACCAACTATCAGAGTATTGCTGTTGCCAACGATGAACCAACTCACTGGCTTGATAACCACTGAGATCAAAACTGTAGTGAATCAATAGGGCTATTGCCAAGTCGGCAGATGTTCCCAAACTTGGTGTAAATGGTGGGATTTCGGTTTGAGGCAATAGGGCTAAATTTTGCTCCCGTTGCATATAGCTAGCTTTTTGCTACTGTTTGTTAGATACTTGAAATAAATTTATTTGTTTTGAAGGCTGTTAATGGTTAATGGTTAGTGGTTAGTGGTGAGTCAGCGCGCAGAACAGGGGGTCCCTCCCCCAACCCCAAAGGGGGCCCCTAGCCCCCAATCCCCAACGCCAGGTGCTTTATGCCGGGAAACCCGTCCACCGCACTGGCTCCTCCCTGTCGGTCGTGGGGGCCGGTGAGTCCCCCATGAGCGACTGACGAACCCGAAGGGATAGTAGTGAACAACTAACAACCAACTACTAACTACTAACTACTAACAATCTCCATAACTATTTTTCTTTATATTCAGCAATAAAAGAATGTCTTTTATTCTACTCGTTACCGGCTACAAAAGGGGAAACAATATAGGGTGAATTAATTTTTGGAGATCGCCCAATCGCGACTAATGCTTGATATACCATTGCTGCTACTTCTGCCCGTGTTGCTTCTCGCGTTGGTGCAATTTGTTTAGTATCTGGGTAATTGACGATGATTTTTTGCACAGTTGCTGTGGCAACGGCAGTACGGGCATAGTCGGGAATGGTGTTGCGATCGCTAAAACCAGATAAGACATCAGCATTAGCTGCTGGTAGGCTAAGTCCATTCACCAAGGAAACAATTACCTGGAGTCGTTGCACATTTTGCTGAGGGCGGAAGGTGCGATCATTAAAACCAGCGACAAAACCGCCTTGTGCTGCTTGTTGGATGGGCTTGTATGCCCAAAAATCCTTGGGTACATCAGTAAACTCTTGTGCTGGACGTTTAGCAGTGGGATTAAATGCGGCTGCTACTAATGCAGCATACTGGGCGCGAGTCATTGGTTGATCTGGTTTGTAGCTACCATCAGCAAAACCACGAGTTAAATTCATACTTACTAATGCCCGAATAAATCCTTCTGCCCAGTGTCCCCTCAGATCGGTGAATGAGGCAATATCCGCATCTGGATTGACAATGTAAGGAGAAATTATTGGTTTTTGCTTACCGCTAGTCACCAATGCTTGATAAATTAATGCTGCTACCTCAGCGCGAGTAATGTCCCGCAAAGGTTCGAGTATTTCGGTTTGCGGATAATTCACCACTAGTAGTTTTTGGGTAGCAATTGCCATAGCATCTATGGCATAACTGGGTATTTGAGCGCGATCGCGATACACGGTTAACACATTTGGATTACCACCACTTAGTTGTAACCCATTTACTATCGATACTATTGCTTGAATTTTGGTTAAATTTTGTCCTGGTCGAAACGTACCATCTGGAAATCCACTTATAAACCCCATACTAGCAGCCCTTTCAATGGCTGCGGCTGCCCATAAATCGGATTTTACATCCGTAAATTTACTTGATTTATTTTTTAGAGGTAGCTCAAAAGTTTTAGCAATTATCGCTGCATACTGAGCGCGGGTGATGGGGGCTTCTGGTTTAAACGTACCATCACCAAAGCCGCTAATTAAGCCTTTGCTTAATAAAGCTTCTACAAAAGCAACTGCCCAATGCCCTGTCATATCAGCAAAACTCGTGTTTACAGATATTGGTTTGGCAGTGTCTTCAACAGTTGCACTTAACTCCACCAACCCCTTGATCCCGGCTGGATTTAATAGGTTTCCAGCCGAAACTAATTTTACTGATGTGGCATTTTGCACATCAAAACCAGAATTGTTACGAAAAATATTACCAGCAGGATCTTGAGTGCTGCCCAAATCGGGGATGGCGTTACCGTTTACTAACAAACCGCCTTGGGAATTTTTTTCGATGATATTCTGGCGCAGTACTGGACGTGCATCTCGAGATAGAGCGATCGCAGTCCGGTTTTCTGATATTTTGTTATTTGCAATCAAGGGAGCAGCAAAGTCACTGACGGCAATGCCAATGGCATTTTTTTGAACAACATTCCGCAGCACTTCTCCTTTACTATTACGCGCCATTACCAGTCCAGAAGCGCCATTTTCGGTAAATAGGTTATCGAGAATTGCTGGTTTGGCTGTACCACTGACAAATAAACCTTCTCGCCCACAGTTGATTAAAGTATTATTGGCTAAAGTTGGTGCGCCGTATTCAATCCAGATACCAGTGCCTTTGGTGATCGAGTTTGTCACAGTCACACCCATGAGACTAGCATCATCCAGTAGTAGCAGTGTGATGTTTTGCAGCCCAAAACTTTCGCTTTGATATTCTCCGCTTCCAGAAATAATAATGCCTTGTCCTTTTGTAGCTTCGTTACCCACTACCATTACCCCAGCAGGGATGATTAGGGGAAAAATCTCACCATTGGCAGTGTTGTAATTACCCGGTGCCAGTTGAATAATCATTCCTGTTTTGGATGCTTTTAAAGCACGGGTAAGGGTTTTATATGGAACTAAGCGTGACCCAGCATTGGCATCGTTCCCCGTTATGGGGTTGACATAAAGTGTAGCAACCAGGGTAGAGCTGACCATTGATTGTTGTGATTAGGCGATGTTTAAATTATGACTATCAAAAGTAACTCTACAGCTGCTTGATGACAAGAAGTTTAGAACAACCCTGGAAACGGGATAAGGGAGACAAACGAAAAATCCCAATCCCCGTTCCCTGTTCTAGGGATTTGCGACTGCAAAGGTGTCACATTGGGCAGGATCACCTGTTTGAATACCCCGCTTGAACCACCGCACTCGCTGGGCTGAACTACCATGAGTAAAAGACTCTGGGACAACGTAGCCTCTTGACTGACTTTGTAAGCGATCGTCGCCTATACTGCTGGCAGCGTTTAGTGCTTCTTCGATGTCGCCTGGTTCTAGAATTTGTCGCGATTGATTGGCGTGGTGCGCCCAAACGCCAGCAAAACAATCTGCTTGTAATTCCTGTCGTACTGAAAGTTGATTTGCTTCTACTTCGCTGACTCGACCCTGCAATCTACTGACTCGGCTGGAAATACCCATGAGATTCTGGACGTGATGTCCTACTTCGTGAGCAATTACATAGGCTTGGGCAAAGTCTCCTGGTGCTTGATATTTATTTTTCAAATCCTGATAAAAGCTGAGGTCAATGTAGACCTTTTGATCGGCGGGACAGTAGAAGGGGCCAACTGCTGATCGCGCAAATCCACAGGCAGATTCGACGGCATTTGTAAAAAGAACTAATTTAGGTTCTACATAGGTTCTTCCCATTTGCTGAAACAAATTACTCCATGTATCCTCAGTATCAGCTAGGACAACCGAGACAAACTCAGCAGCTTGATCTTCTGTTGCTGGACGTTGTGTTTGAGAAGAGCGATCGCTCGGTGTTTGTGTTTGCTCCAAAATCACACTGGGATCACCGCCCAACAAGGCAACAATCACCGCCAGAACCACAGCCCCAATACCACCCCCCACTACAGGAGCAGAAACTCGACTTCCACGTCTATCCTCAACATTGGTACTTCTACGACCGAATTCCCACCGCATAATCTATAGTCTCCCAACTACCCAAGCAAGACTTTCCCTAATTCACCACAATTATTAGTGGTTCGATTTATCTAGCTCATCTGCCCGAAGGAAAGATCAATAGTCATACTTAGGGATGGTCAAAACAGGTGCGATCGCAAACAGATTAAAACTAAGACCCACGCTTAAACATCTTAAATTTCCTGTACTGGGTAAAGATGACTGCAATATAATTCTTGGCGTTGCATAATAGAGGGATGAGTTGAGGTTGTCTACTGTGCAATGT
>NZ_AJLK01000052.1 GCF_000317205.1 Fischerella muscicola PCC 7414
AGTAGGGTGCGTTATGGCTTCAGCCTAACGCACCGCTAGATAAGATGGTGCGTTAGGCGCTTTTATCATATTTTTCATGAGAATCTATAGCCAAAGTCTGCGCCTAACACACCCTACAAGAATTTTATTTTTACTTTATAAATGACCTCTTATGCTTCTACTTTTGCTGAGATAAATCCATCAAATTTGCCAACTTATAAACAATCCGCGCCCCCACGTTACCATCCCATTCAGCATCACCAACTTCGCACACATCAAAACCAATTATTTTTCTACCACTTTTTACTAGTTCGCGGAACAAACAAAAAGTTTCTTCTAATTCCATTCCACCAGGAACAGGAGTACCTGTAATTGGACAAAGTTTTGGATCAAGACCATCAACATCAAAGCTAATATAAACGTATTCAGGCAAATGATTAATAATTTGTCGGCATAACTCAATCCAAGTCTTTCCAGAGTAGAGCATTTGTTTCATTATTGGGTCGTAATAAGCAATAATTCGACCATTGGACTGGTTAATTATTTCTACTTCATCATGACAAATATCACGCAAACCTACCTGCACTAACTTGGAAATTTGCGGTAGTTTCATAGCATTAAACATGATGGAAGCGTGAGAAAATTCAAATCCTTCATAGGTATCCCGTAAATCTGCGTGTGCATCAATATGCAAGATACCAAAGTCGGAATAATTAGTTGCTAATGCTTGGAAATAACCTAACGGTGAACTGTGATCTCCACCAATCACAGCTACTTTTTTTCCATGATTAATTGCTTTCTGACAGTTTTCAAATAACCATTGATTAACTTGTTGACAAGCCTGATTAATTTCTGCCAGAACAGGAGTTAAATCTGGTGTGTCTGTTAATTGTTTCCCCTCCTCTAAGCGCTCAATAATTTGTGCAGCTAAAGCGCGATAATATGTGTTTTTATCTAAAATATCTTGGGGAATTTCTACCATAAAAATTCCCTGTTTCCATCCATCAGAATGATCAAAATCGAATAAATCTAATTGCGGTGAAGCATCCAAAATTCTTTGTGGGCCATTGGCAGTACCCGCACCATAGGAAACAGTCACTTCCCACGGTACACCAAAGACAATTAAATTTGCAGACTCATAATCAAACGGCAAACCAAAGAGATTGCCATTAATTTGTCCTATGCCGCTAGGATTATAGTTGTGGAGATTATTCATTGATTATTTGCAAGATGTGTGTGAGTAGACAACTGCATTATGGTAGCGCAGCTTCTTTCCAAGTAATAGTAACTTGCCTCACTACCTCCAAAAACCTCTGCACAGTTGCGGATGTATTGTCACGTCGCCAAATCATCGCTAACGCTATCTTAGGCGTCGGTTCCTGTATGGGTTTATAAACTACCCCCGTTCTCTGTAAATTTTGCAGAGACTCCGGTACGATCGCCACACCCATTTCTGCTGCTACTAAACTCACAATAGTTTGCATCTGAATTGCTTCTTGGGCAACGGTGGGACTAAAATTGGCTTGCTGGCAAAAACTGATGATCGAGTCGTATACTCCAGGGGCTAAAGGACGAGGAAACAAAATGAAGGGTTCTGCTTGGAGTGAAAACAACGATACACTCGATTGAGCAACCAGTAGGTGGGTTTCTGGTAACGCCACCACTAATGATTCATAAAAAATTATCTCCCAGCAAAATGTGTCTTCTTCTACTGGTGGACGCAACAAACCAACATCAATTCGGTTATCGTGTAACAATTGTAATTGCTGGTCTGTAGTTAGTTCGTGTAATTCCAGATTTACATCTGGTATACAACTACGAAATGTCCGCAGGATTTTTGGCAATATATTATACGCCGCAGAACTGACGAAGCCTACTACAACCTGTCCCCCTAAACCGCGACTAGTTTGTCTTCCTAGTTGCACTGCTTGTTCTAGCTGCTTCAGAATTTTTTGAACTTCACCTAAAAATACTTGCCCAGCTGCTGTTAACTCTACATTCCTTTTCGTGCGGTGAAATAATTGAAAGCCCAACTCTACTTCTAGCTGACGAATTTGTTGACTCAGAGGAGGTTGGGCAATGTGTAAACGTTCCGCCGCCCGTCCAAAATGTAATTCCTCAGCTAATGTCACGAAGTATCGTAGATGTCGCAGTTCCATTGGGGAGGTGGGGAGGTGGGGAGATGGGGAGGTGGGGAACTCACCGGCCCCCACTCCCCCAAGGGAGTGGGGATTAGGGGCAGTGGGGAGATGGGGAGGTGGGGAGATGGAGGGACTGGGGGGGATTAGAGTTTGGTTAAGGCTGCATCGACTTGTTTTAAGAGTGCTTCTAAGGTGGAGGAATTATCTAAGACTACATCAGCACGGGCTGCTTTTTCTCCTATGGGCATTTGGCTGTGAATTCTGGCTTGTGCTTGCTCGAATGTGATATGATTTCGCTGCATTAATCTTGTTAATTGTTGTTGTTGTGAACACCATACCACCCAAATTTCTGTGACTAAATTAGTCATTCCGGCTTCAAATAATAATGGTACAACTAAGACTAGTGTTTCTACGGTAGATGCTTTAATTTCTGCCTGAAAGCGATCGCGTACGTAAGGATGAATCAAATTCTCTACCCAAGTACGTTCTTCGGAGTTTTTAAAGATGATTTCGCCTAATGTTTGGCGATCAAGGTTCTCGTTTGGTAGTAAAATTTGTTTTCCGTAACGAGTAGCGATCGCGTCAAGAATAGGTGAACCGACACAGACTGCTTCTCGGGCATAGATATCTGCGTCCAAAATTGGCAAGTTATAAGCATCTGCCAAGTAATTGGCAACAGTTGTCTTGCCTGTGGCGATACCACCTGTTAAGCCGATGATTTTTTTGGTCATTGGTCAATGGTCAATGGTCAATTGGAAATTATCTATACTTTTGACAATGGACAATGGACAATTGACTCTGAACAATTGACTACGAATCTGTCGCCCATTTTATTAGTGCTGCGGTCAAACCCTCCAAAGTATATTCTTGGGCTTCCACATCTACACGTCCTAACAGAGAACGACAAGTGTGAGAAGTTTGTGGACCAATAGAAGCAATGCAAACTCCTTCTAGAGAATTTGCCACTACGGATAATTGATTTTCTGATGAGTTACCAGAGAAGATTTTTTCTGCCAGTTGACAGAAAAATTGGACTGTTTTGGAACTGGCAAAGGTGATCACATCAACTGTACCACTCTGTAAAGCGAGTGCTGCTGAAGGAGGAACACTATCCGGACAGCAAGATTGATATGCTGGTACTTCTATAACTTCTGCACCTTTGGCGGTTAGTTCCCTCACCAAAATTTCCCGTCCGCCGCTTTCGACTCTGGGAAATAAAATCTTCTTACCTGTGAGTTCCTCAGGAAAGTGTTCGACTAGGGAGTCAGCAACAAAGTCTGGGGGGATGAAATCTGGTTGTAAACAATGGTGTCTGAGGGTTTGGGCAGTTTTTTCACCGACTGCGGCAATTTTGACTTCCGCCAAGGCGCGAATGTCTTTACCCTGGGCCATCAGTCGTTCACAGAAGTAGCTTACACCGTTGGTTGAGGTCAGAATTAACCAGTCAAACTCAGATAATAGGGCGATCGCACCATCCAAAGCTTCCCAACTAGAAGGCGGGCCAATTTCTAAAGCAGGCATTTCCACAACATGGGCGCCTGCTGCTACTAAGAGTTCTGTAAATTGACTCGACTGTCCAACCGAACGTGTCACCAGAATAGTTTTACCGTTGAGGGGTAAGTGGGAAGCGGTAGGAACGGCAATAGAGTGAGAGGAGGAGAGGTTGCTTGCCATAGCTTTTGGGAATCGTCTAAGACTATATTCTCAGGTTGTTAGTTTCTGCGTAACCCCACTACTTCCCCAATTACAATTACTACTGGCGAGAGCAAAATTCCAGATGTTTGCTCCACAATGGTTTCAAGTGTTCCTGTCCAAATTTGTTGTTCTTTAGTTCCTGCCCAGAGAATAATAGCAATTGGCGTAGATGGCGATCGCCCCTGTTGTTGCAACCGCTTAATAACCTCACCCAAGTTCTGTCCCCCCATCAAAATTACCAATGTCTCTAACCGAGACAGCGCCTCCCAATCTAAAGCATTGGGATCATGGGCAGTAAACACAGCAAAGCAACGGCTCAAAACCGGATCTGTTAGGGGAATACCTGCCAACAGAGGTGCTGCTAAGGCAGAAGATATTCCCGGTACAACTTCAAATTCACAACCATTCGCTGTCAAAGCTGCCATTTCCGAATTACAGCGACCAAAAATAAACGGATCACCGCTTTTGAGCCGGACTACTTGTTTACCCTGCTGACAGTATTTGACTAGTAAATGATTAATTTCTGCTTGCGGTGTGCTGGGTTTGCCACCACGTTTACCTACATCTAGTTTTAAGCAATCAGCTGGTACTAACTGCAATAACTCCCCATCGACAAGGGCATCGTAAATTAAAACTTGAGCGATCGCTAACAGGTTGTAAGCCTTTAGCGTTAGGTATGCCACATTTCCCAATCCTGCACCTACGAGGTAAACTTTACCCTTTTGATTTGTCATCCGATTTGAGATTTTGGATTTTAGATTAATAAAAAATTATCTATGTCCATCTGTGTTCATCCGTGTACCCTGCGGGAAGCCGCTTGCGCGTCTACATCGGTGTTCGATAATTACTCACCTGTGCAACCCAGTTACAATCTTGTGGAAAAATCGTAGACGCGCCCAAGCGCGGCTTCGCGTAGGGTACACAGATACACACCGATGAAAGCAGAGAATATTTTCAACTTTATAAAAATTATTAAGTTGGTTAAGTAATGTTACCATGATGCGATTTTTTATCAATTAATCAACGATTTTCCTTCTTTTCAGGACTGGGCTAAAATTAGTCATTTTCGATGTGCTAAAATTTTTGAGTAAATTGGGGTTTTTTGTGCATTTTTGAAAATTATTCAGCATCACCTGATGCTAAAGAAATCTGTTGTAGTAACTGCTGAATTTTTTCAGCTTGATCAACTCGACGCTGCTTTTGTAATAAATCTTGGGCTTGTTGCAAAACCGTAACTGCTTCTTGTGGTTTTTGTTGTTGCATCAAAGCTTGAGCTAAGCGTAAATAGGCATCGACTTTTTTGGGCGCGCGCTTAATTACATCTTGAAATTCAACAATTGCTGCATCAACTTTACCTTGTTGGATAAGGGCGTCACCCAACAGTAAATGCACAACATCATTTGTGGAGTTAATCGCGATTACCCGACGAAAAGCTGCTTCTGCACCCGGAAAATCTTTTTGTTGGTAAAGGTTAATTCCTGTTTGAAAATATTTGTCGGTGATGATAGTTCTTCTAGCCAAATAAATCAGAATAGATAAACTAATTAACACTATAAATACGGCTATAAAGTTACTAATTTGAGATAATTCCATTTTTATTTCTCCACAATCCCCGTTTTGGGTATGTATTCCTCGCAAACTAGTTTATCCTGTGGCGCTCATGATTGGAATTTTGATGATAAACTCAGTTCCTTTACCTGGTTGAGAATTAACTAACAATTCACCATTGTGTTTTTCCACAACTATTTGATGGGCAATCGATAAGCCAAGTCCTGTACCTTTGCCAACAGGTTTTGTGGTAAACAAAGGTTCAAATAGCCTTTGTTGGATAGGTTCAGGAATACCCATGCCATTGTCAGCAATGCTAATCACTGCCCATTGTTCAGTATCTACCTCTGTTGTAATTTGAATCTGAGGAATAGAATCGCTAATTTTTTCTTGGGCGATCGCTTCATCAAGGGCGTCAATTGCGTTTGCCAGAATGTTCATAAATACTTGGTTCATCTGTCCTATACAGCAGTTTACCTCTGGCAATTGACCATAATTTCTGATGACTTCGATGGGCGGACGATCGCTATTACCCTTGAGGCGATGTTGCAAAATCATCAGCGTACTATCAAGTCCTTCGTGTAAATCCGCAGGCATTTTGACATCGGAATCCGAACGGCTGAAATTGCGTAGTGATGTCGAAATATTCTCAATGCGTTCCGATCCTACTTTGAGTGATTCTAAGATTTTGAACATATCTTCGAGAACAAAATCCAAATCCAATTTTTCAATAGCAGTGGTGATTCTGCTTGTCGGGTTTGGATATTCTTGTTGATACAGTTGGATAATTTCGCTAACTCCGGCAATGTATTCTTCTAAAGGCGGGAGATTGCTAGCGATAAAACTGATGGGATTATTGATTTCGTGGGCAACACCAGCAATTAACTCTCCCAATGTTGATAGTTTTTCTTGTTGCACCAATTGCACTTGAGCTTTTTTTAAAGCAGCAGTGCGATCGCTGACTTGTTGTTCTAAAGATTCAGTTAGTTGTTTTAATCGCAAATGCACACGTACCCTAGCAATCACTTCTTCCTGGGCAAACGGTTTGGGAATGTAGTCTACTGCCCCAAGGGCAAATCCCTTGGTTTTGCTTTCGATATCATTTAAGGCAGTGGTGAAAATAATGGGAATGTTTTGGCTAACAGGATTGGCTTTGAGGCGACGACAGGTTTCAAATCCGTCAATCCCCGGCATTTGTACATCTAGTAAAATTAACTCTGGTTGATTTCGTTCGACTTGAGCAATCGCACTTTCTCCATCAACGGCAACACGAAAACGAAATCCCTCACTATTGAGGGCTTCGCATAAAACAGATAAATTAGTCGGATTATCATCCACAATTAAAATAAATCCGGTATTTGAGGTGTTTGTCATGATGGATTTAAAAGTGAAATTTACCTCGAATTAATTGATACTTTGTTTAATAAAAGTTTCTAAACGTTTGAGTTGGAAATTGCTAGCTAGTTGTATAAGTTGCTGAGCAAAACTTATCAATTGCTCATCAGATGCAGAAATTTGCTGAGCTATTTCTAAAATTCTTTGAATATCCCCGTCTTGTGATAATGTCAGTAACTGTTGTAAAACATCTTTGGCAGGAAGAGTCATCTCAGCTGGATCATCCAGACTAGCTACATTGGTTTTTTTTATTTTGTCTATCTTGTTGTCATAAATCCATTTCAGTTGCAAATATTGTCGCAGCAGTTCCAACAGCACATCAGCTTCTACAGGCTTTGGTAGAAATGCATCTGCACCTGCTTCAATACTTTTATACTGATCAGTTGCAAACACACTGGCTGAAGAAGCAATCACAGTAATCTCTTTGTAGGGGGAAGACTGACGCAAACGTTTGATCAACTCAAATCCATCCATCACTGGCATGATTAAATCGGTGATGATTAAGTCTGGTTTGTGGAAAATTGCTTTTTCCCATCCTTCTTTTCCGTCACTAGCTTCTACAACAGTAAACCCAACTGGTTCTAGTAAATTTACAATGACCGATCGGTTTTCCCATTTGTCATCCACAATTAAAATCGTGCGCCTTTGCCCTTGATAACCAATAATCGTTCCCTGTTTTACCACTCGAGAAACCTTTGCCCAGTCTTGGGCTTGTGGTAATTCCACCTCAAACCAGAAAGTGCTACCCTTGCCAAATTCACTTTTTACTTGAATTTGACTACTCATCAAACTCACAATTTTTTGGCTGATTGCTAATCCCAAACCAGTACCTTCAGTTTGTCGTTTGTGATTTCCCACTTGTTCAAAGGGCAGAAAGATTTTCTGGATTTGCTCAGAGGCGATACCCACACCAGTATCTGTGACTTGAAAGCGAATTTTTGTAATTGGTAATTGGTTTGGTCGTTTTTCCTTTCCTATTATCCATTCCCTATTACCTATTACCTCTACTTTGAAAGTGACGCTACCTTGTTCAGTAAATTTAATCGCATTACCAAGCAAGTTGAGCAATACCTGACGCAAGCGTTTTTCATCAGCACGAATCCCTGTGGGCAAATTAGGATCAAGTTGAACATCAAACCCAATGACTTTTTGTTCTGACCGAATCCGGCAAATTTCAATCACATTGTCTAGAAACGCAGGAAAGTAAAAATCAATAGGATTCAATTCTAGTTTTCGGGCTTCAATTTTGGAAAGATCCAGAACATCATTAATGAGAGTTAACAGATGAGAACCACATTGGTAAATAATGCTAACTCCTTTGCGTCCTTTTTCGGTTAATGGTTCCGTGCGTTGGAGGATTTGTGTATAGCCTAAAATACCGTTGAGGGGTGTACGTAACTCATGACTCATATTGGCGAGAAATTCGCTCTTGGCTTGGCTGGAATTTTTCGCAGTTTCTTCTGCTTGGCGTAGTTCTTGCTCAATCCGCTTACGCTGCACGATTTCACTGCTGAGTATGCGATTAATGGCTTCTAACTGGGCAGGGCTAGGTAGTGTCAGGGCTTGAGGCATGAGATAAACTAATGCAAATGCTGTATATATGGAAATAATGGCAGTTACAGCTTTCAGAACACCTGCAACCCAGTAATTAGGATGCCAAAGCGTCCAGATATCCATCAAATGTCCAGTACCACAGGCAATAATAAAAGCACCAAATAGCAGAAAAACTCCGTTGAAAGGAACATCTTTGCGCTTGTGAATAAAGTAGATAAGTAAAAAGGGAATAGAATAATAGGCGAGGGCGATGGTTCCATCAGAAATAATGTGCAGCCAAACTAATCCAGTTTTCCAGAGATAACAATGTCCATGAGGGATAAAACCATTAGATGGGAAAGGATGATCGAAAAATTTCAACATAATATTAAAGGTTGCTGGATTTCAAAAACATGCCTACAACCCTAGTATTTCCAGATCATAAAATAGGGAACGCGATCGCATTCTTTCTTTGTATGAGGTTGCCTAAAAAAGGATCATATATTTTCTGCGATCAAACAAAACTAACCTAAGCCAAAACACAAGCAAGAGGGAAAATTAGATACTCAATAAAAAACAATTTCCAAATAAATTGGTAGAAACGGGCAATAGCATTTTTATCCTGCAAATCTACTCCCCAGCTACGCCACCACATCACACCCAGTGTTAGTAAATGAGTAATTACCAAAAATAGAGAACTAACTTCAGCCAGACGTATTAAGCCAACTAAAATCATACCGATATAACATACACTCAATACCCAAAGGGCAAGATTAAATACTGCTTGCTTACCAAGTTGAATTGTCAAAGTCGTAATGTTGTACAGGAGGTCGCCTTCCATATCTGGGATATCTTTAAAAATAGCGATCGCAAAGGTAAATACCAAAATAAAAATTGTTAATGCCCATACTACTGCTGGAATAACTGGAATCAAATTATTTTGTCTCAACACCCAACTAAAATGTAAAAACAAACCTAAATTAACAATCGCCCCCCGCACAGAAAAAATGCACAATGCCGCCCAAAAAGGAAATCTTTTTAAACGAATTGGTGGCAAGGAATAAGCTGTACCAATCGCTAAACTGATTGCTACCATCCCCAATAAAAATGGCCCACCTAACCAAGCAATTAACAGCGCCAAAACACCAGTAATTGCCACAATTACTTTGCCTGTTTGTCTAGAAAACTCTCCCGAAGCAAGGGGTAAATGTGGTTTATTGATTTTATCAATTGCCACATCTTCTAGTTGATTCAACCCCACAATATAAACATTGCCGCATAAACAAGCTATCCACGCTAACAAAATTGGCGATAGCGAAAAACTGTCATTACTAATAGCAAAAGCAATTAAATATAACCCCACTACACTTAAACTTGTGCCAATAATTGTATGCGGGCGAGAGAATTTCCAAAAAGCATAAAGCCAAGCACTCGGAGAACCTGATTGTGAAACTTGATTCATAAGATTTGTTGGTAGTTGATGGTTGGTTGTTGGTTGTTAGTGGTCATTGGTCATTTGTCATTTTTCATTGGTCATTAGTCACTATTTATTCTCCTCACACTCCTCACACTCCTTACACCCCTCACACTCCCCATTGCCCCCCAACCCCACCTCCCCATCACCCCATCACCCCATCACCCCATCACCCCACCTCCCTTCTCCCCACACAACAACCCAAATCGAATTAACCCACGTTCGTAACCGCGCTGCATCAACCCCAAAGATAAGGCGCCAACAATCGTACTCCAACCTGATCGCAGTAAGCCAAATATCGCTTTGGGAGTAAACGCCGAATCAATCACCACATTCCAAAAAGGTGCTACTGCTTCTGACCAATCAGCAGTGTGGATATTTTGTAAACCTAATTGCTTAGCGATCGCTTCATACTCTGGTAAAGAAATCACATAGGGCAAGCAATATACCTGATAAATTTTTGCTAAATGCTGCTGTTCATCTGTCGTCAGTGGTGACTCATCTGTTGGCCGATGACACCAAGTCACCATAATCAGCTTTCCACCCGGTTTCAACACCCGATAGCACTCTTGTATAAACTTGGTTTTATCAGGCATATGTTCGCCACTTTCTAGCGACCATACCAAGTCAAAAGAATTGTCAGCAAAGGGCATTTCTAGAGCGTTGGCCACTAGAAAATTAGTTTGGGTACTCAAATTAAACTCACTAGCCCTTTCCTTGGCTCTAGCAGCTTGTACAGGACTCAAAGTAATACCAGTTGCCCTAGCATGAAACTTTGCTGCTAAGTATAGGGAACTACCACCAATTCCACAACCCACATCCAAAATATTCTCAGCTTGCTGTACATCCGCCCAGTTGAGGATCTCTTCAATTAAATCAATTTGTGCCTGGCGACGGTTTTTTTTCTCTGTACCATCTGCACCATAGTAACCGTGGTGCATATGTTCGCCCCAAATTTCTTCCCATAAACCGGAAGAAGCATCGTAAAATTCCTGAATTTGCTTGTAAAGAGTTGCGCTCATGGATAAAGCAGAGTTTAACAGTTATCAGTTATCAGTTATCAGTTATCAGTTTTATTACTGGGTATAAGTTCCCCAGTAATTAGACTAAAATACTTTGGTAGCGCAGACTCAAACCTCCACCACGTCCCTGATCACTGTTCACTGATTTGAATACACATACTCGTAGGCTACCATGTGTGTTTTTAATTAGATAAGGGTGTTTTTGCTTTCAGGCTTTTACCATCCTGCAAGCAATGCCTATTTCTGTTTGTTTTTTTACCTAAATATGACTGTTTCTCGGACAATTTGTTTGGGATTTCTGGCAGTAATCGCAGTAGGTACTATCCTGCTAATGATGCCTTTTTCTACCAGTAGTGGTGAATGGAATGACCCCATAGTAGCCCTATTTACCTCGACTTCAGCAGTTTGTGTTACTGGATTAGGAGTAGTTGATACTGGTACTTATTTTTCCTTTTGGGGTCAGTTATTTATCGTACTATTGGTTCAGATTGGTGGGTTGGGTTACATGACAACTACTACCTTTCTGATTCTGCTGATTGGACGTAAATTTGACCTCCGCCAAAAAATCGCCATTCAACAAGCTTTAGATCGTCCGGGAATGAGCGGTAGCACCCAAATTATTCGCTCAATTATTGCTGTGACATTGATTTTTGAAATCACAGGGATATTTTTACTCTTGCCAGCTTTTGTGCCTGATTATGGATGGCAACAAGGACTATGGTTAGCAATTTTTCATAGTGTTAATTCTTGGAATAATGCGGGTTTTAGTCTGTTTAAAGATAACTTGATTGGTTATCAATCTTCTGTTTTATTAGTGTTGACAGTTACAGGCTTAATTATCTTTGGTGGTATCGGTTATCAAGTCATTTTAGAAGCTTTCCTGTGGATACGCGATCGCATTCGCCATAAACAAGAAAAACTCCTATTTTCCCTGGATTTTAAAGTTGCAATTAGTACAACAATCGTGCTTTTAATTGTGGGAACAATAGCCTTTTTCTTTGTAGAGTTGAGAAATCCACAAACATTTGCAAATCTCAAATTTTTTGACAAAATTTTAGTTGCTTGGTTTCAATCTGTGACTCCTAGAACTGCGGGCTTTAATACAATTGATATAAGCAAAATGACAACAGCGGGCTTATTTATTACGATTGCACTGATGTTTATTGGTGCAAGTCCAGGTGGTACAGGAGGCGGGATGAAAACCACAACTTTGAGAGTTTTAACCAGTTGCACACAAGCAATTCTACAAGGAAAAGAAGAAGTTATACTCTACGAAAGAAAGATAGCATTACCTTTAATTTTAAAAGCTGTTGGCGTGTTAATTGGTTCTGTTGGTACAGTTATTCTCTCAACAATTTTAATAGCCCTCACAGATCCAAAGCTTGATTTTATTCAAATCTTATTTGAGGTAGTATCTGCCTTTGCCACTGTGGGACTTTCGACAGGGATTACGGGTACTGTTTCCACAGTAGCTAAACTGATACTAATTGCCACAATGTATGTGGGTAGAGTTGGTGTTTTATTACTCATGTCAGCGATACTAGGAGACCCCCGTCCTAGTAGAATTCACTATCCAGAAGAGAATTTACTTGTAGGTTGATAGTTTGTTGTTGTTTGTTGTTGTTTGTTGTTTGGAAGCCAATTACCATTTACCAATTACCAATTACCATTTACAAAGGAAATAACTGTGAATCTGTCATCATTAGGTTTTTTTCGTAGTCTGCGTAAAGACAATCATCAATTTGCTGTAATTGGTTTAGGTAGATTCGGACGTGCTGTCTGTTTATCCCTGCATAAATCAGGATATCAAGTGTTAGGAACAGATATTGATGAAAAGCGAGTATTTGATGCTTTAACTGACCAAATAGTTGGTCATGCTTTACAGTTAGATTCAACAGAACCAGCGGCGCTGAAAGAAGCAGGCGTTTTTGAATTTGATACGGTGATCGTCGCAATTGGAAATTATATTCAAGAAAGTATTATCACTACCCTCAATATGAAAGAAGGAGGTGTACCTCATGTAGTGGCAAAAGCTTCTAGTGAAGTTCACCGGAAACTACTTTTACGAGTGGGGGCTGATCATGTGGTATTTCCTGAGTACGAAGCCGGATGTTCACTGGCGCGATCGCTGACTAAACCATCGATATTAGAAAGATTTGAGCTTGACCCAGATCACAGTATTGTAGAGTTAATTGTTCCTGATGAATTTCATGGCAAAACTATCTCTGAATTACAGTTGCGTAACCGTTATGGACTAAATTTGTTGGCGGTAAGTCATGATGGCAAATTTCAAATTAATCCTTATCCAAACCAGCGCCTTGAACGTGGTTCCGCAATTGTAGTCATAGGTTGTAACAAAGATATTGATCGTTTACCAATATAGGTGTTTGTTGGTGGTTGATGGTTGGTTGTTGTTGGAAATTATCAACCAACAAACAACTATCAACTAACAACAAATTTACTGCCTCAACGCAGGTGATGGTTCCAATGAAAAAGGTACTTCTTCGGGATTGATTTCCTCTGGAGTGGGAGTTTTGCTGGGGTTTGCTTCTGTATCCACAGAAGTGTCTAAATTTGGTAACTCATCTGGGGAAGCTTGCTCTTCAGAAGCAGTTGAGGCTTGACTAACTTGGGGTTGCTTTGGTTGTTGCATCTGTGCAACTTGCTGCATTAACTGTTCAACTTTGTTAGCTTGTTCTGTGTTTCCCTGTTCCCGGTAGTGATTACGCGCACGCTTAAAAGCACTGCTGGCTTTTTTGAACTCGCCTTGATTATATAAAGCTACTCCCAAGTTGTAGTAAGCTTCAGCATTATTAGGAAGGCGTTTAATAGCTGTTTGATAAGTCGCAACAGCTTCAGATGTTTGACCTTGGATAGTCAAAAGGCTACCCATGTTATTGTAAGCTACAGCATTGTCAGGATTGATCTTGAGGGTTTGGCGATAAGCTGCGATCGCTTCTTCTAATTGTCCTTGTTCTTGCAGGGCGATCGCTAAATTAAAGTAAGCATTAGCATTGTTGCCATTTAAATTAATTGCTTGTTGGTAGGCTGCGATCGCTTCATTAGCCTGTCCTTTTTCATACAAAGCTAAACCTAAATTATACTGAGCATTTGCCAGCGTCGGATTAATAATCAAGGCTTGACGATAAGCGGTAATAGCAGCATCAGCTTGTCCTTGTTTATGCAATCCCAAGCCCAAGTTATAATAAGCTTCGCCCAAGTTGGGGTTCAGTTTAATTGCCTCTGCATATTCTTGTACGGCTGCATCGAAACGACTTTGCTGCAACATAATGTTACCTAAGTAATTATGTGCAGCAGCAATATTAGAGTCTATCTGCAAAGCTTGACGAAACGCAGATTCTGCGCCAGGCAAATCTTGATGGTGATAGCGCATCACTCCCTGCTGAAAATAACTAGCTGCTTCCAAATTCTGAGAAACAACATTCTGTGCTAGCAGCTTGCTTCCTGGTAACTCAGCCATTGTTGGTGCTACCAACACCAAAAAAGTAGAAGATAAACCGGTAAACCACAGGCGAAGTTGATATTTTTGAGACATGATCGACAGACCTGTACTGATTGCTAAATGCTCATACAGTCAGAATACCCAGTAAGTAGATAAAAATTAAGTTGTTACAAATTTAATTTGATGCCAGGATTTTAGGCAAGCTTGAAATTATTAAATAATTAAATTTTTATGCGAATTTCTTGACTTTAGCGCAGAAATGTTACAATAAATACAGAAATAAAATCGTTCATCTCTTGAAGACTGTGATACCACATTGGATTTGTAGTAATACCTAAGTACTACTACAAACCAATGACGACAATAACGCTTTTGATTACAGCGAGGAAGAAAATCAGCTTAAGAGACGGAAGTAGGGAGAAATCCTGAAGGAACGCGCCTCTATTTAATTCCAACCTGCAAAAAAATTAAAAGCGAGGCGAAGCAAATGAAACTAACCTATCGCGGTGTAGATTATGAATCAAATCCCCTGGCTGTAGAACTGACTCCAGGGGAAATAGGTGGTAAGTATCGTGGGCAGCAATGGAGACGTCATTATCCTAGACACATCCCTGTACCTCAACCAGTGGCAGAGTTGAAGTATCGCGGCGTGCCTTATTGCGTTGGCGATCCTCTAGACGTAGAAGCAATGAAACTACGCAGACAGCCTGAGGCGATCGCTACTGAAAAAACAGGACAAAAAACTGGCCAAGAGTTAACAAATACTCACCTTGACCATATCCGCCGCAATTTAGAACATCGCCTGCAAGTGGCGAGAGAAAAAGGAGATCAAACTCTCATTCGTTTATTAGAGGATGAGGCAAGGCAAATGATGGTTGGTAGTTGATAGTTAGTAGTTGATGGTTGATAGTTGTTTGTTGTTTGGAATAGTTAATCAACAACCAACAACCAACAACCAACAAAAGTAAATGGTTGTTTGTTGCTTGGAATAGTTAATCACCAACCAACAACCAACAACCCTACCCTTACCTTAAGCCACTACGTGTCTACGGGTTCGCCAGTCCCCCTACCCTTACCTTAAGCTGCTACCTGCGGAAGCCGCTTCGCGTCTACGCGTCTACGTGACGGAGACCGCCTTTTTGGGGGGCTGGTCTCACCAACAATCAACAATCAACAACCAACAACCAACAATCAACAATCAACAACCAACAATCAACAACCAACAACCAACAAAAGTAAATGGTTGTTTGTTGCTTGGAATAGTTAATCAACAACCAACAACCAACAATCAACACTCAACAATCAACACTCAACAAAAGTAGAGGCACTTTGTGCCTCTACTTTTCACGATTGATCCAAATACCTCTTAATCCGGCTGCTTTTGCCGCTTGATAATCTTCTGCAATACTGTCCCCAATGTGCCATGCGGCTGTTGGTGGACAGTTATGTTTTTCTAAAGCAATAGTAAAAATTTTGGGATCGGGTTTGGCTACGCCTGCTTGACTAGAAATGGTAATGGAATTAAAAAAGTCTCTCAATTCCAAAGCCTGTAGTACAGAATAGATGCGGGAATCAAAGTTTGATATTATCCCCAGTTCAATCCCCATCTTTTGCCAGTTTGTCAAAGATGGTAAAACATCAGGATAAACAAACCACGGCTCAGCTGTGCCAAAATGGATGTAAATTTCGCTAAAAAAAGCCGAAAAATCAGAAAATTTCTCTAGAACACCTGCTTTTTGAAAAGTATCGGAGGCAATGCGCAGCCACCACTCGAATTCCCACTGTGGAATATCTTGTTCTTGGGCATTTGCAAACACAGGTGGTGGTGCAGCTTTAAAACTTTGGATGAATGTTTTATTCAAAGTTTCGGCAGAAACTTCGACACCAAACTCCTGTGCGATTTGACTATAAACCTCGCCCACACTGCCTTTGACGCCGAAGAGAGTGCCAACTGCATCTAAAAAAATAACTTTCGGTCGTTCCATCAACCTATGACTATTTTGGAGTTTAGATTTTGAAGAAATAATATATTCGGTGTAAAGCGTCATGTCTAACGACAAGACGATAAGCGTGTTTTCAAGCTAATCATCTCACAGATCCAAACCTGAGTTACACATGCAAAGCCCAAATTATGATTTTTAGTCTGCACAAACGGACTGAGTTTGTCTAGCCAAAGTAGCACGATGTTGGGAATTTCACCCGTTGTCGTGACTACTGTTTACCTTTAATACCAAAGAGGGATAAGTAGTATTACTTGAGATTGCTGGAATAGCCTTTTGGCAAAGACTTTCAATCCAAAATCCAAAATCCAAAATCGGTATAAAGGGTGTTAGGCTGTTTGAAAACAGACGCTTAGTACACCATCTACTATTGTGATAATGTCTCTATAATAGGACGAGCTAGCCAGTTAAAACCAACTTTGAGTTTATGATCTAAAGTTGGCATTCGATACAGATAAGCTAGACGACGGGCGATATAAGCCAAAGAACCCTCTATTTTGATACCTAATCCAGTCAGAGTCGCGTTGTCTGTCCCTAATGCCATCATCTCACCTAAATATTGGTAGCGGAATGGAATTTGAGGACGATGAGTGATACCTGCCCAAATATTCCAAGCTGCGTAATCGGCTTGTTGAAAAGCTGCTTGGGCAGTAGCGGGGACTAATTGTCCTTCCGCATCGCGACATTCTGCTAAATCTCCCAATGCGAATATTTCTGGATGATCCAGGACTTGGAGAGTAGGTGTAGTCCTAATTTGACCGCGTTGATTTTGCTTGAGAGGAAGATTGCGGACTACAGGCGAGACTCGCGTTCCCACTGTCCAAATTACCAAATCTACAGGAATAGTATCTACTTGACCCTTATATTCCAGAGAAATCGTATCTTGGGCGATCGCTTCTACCCTAGTTTCTAGGTCAATAAATATACCCCGTTCTTCTAACGCCTTTCTGGCTGCTTCTCGATTAAATTCCGGCGAGGTTCGCAAAATTTGATCAGTAAGTTCTATTAACCGAAAGCGTCCTCTTGGCCCCAGCCTGTCTGCTAGTTTACACGCTAACTCCACACCACTGTAACCAGCACCAACAATTGCCACGCGAATTTTGTCAGTATCAGACTCTTCCAACACTCGCAAGCGCTCTTCCAAACGGTAGGCGTCAGTAATTGTACGGAAAGGATAAGCATAGGAAGTAGCGCCAGGCACTATATCCAAAGGCGTTTCGCCACCCAGCGCCAAAACTAGGCGATCATAGCCAATTTCCGGTCCATCTTGTAAATATACTCGTCGCTGTTGTGTGTCAATTCCCGACACAGCAGCTTGATAAAAACGCACCCCCGTATCTCTTAATAATTCTGTAAAAGGAGGGGCAATTTCCCAAGTTTGCAATTCACCAGTTAGCAATTCGTAAAGCAGGGGAGAGAAAACAAAGCGATCGCTTTGATCTACCAAAACTATTTCCGGCTTGGGTAAAGACTCCCAAGGTAACTGACTCAGCCTCAAAGCTGTGTAGAGGCCACCAAAACCTCCACCCAGTATACAGATTCTTGTTTTATGTTCGCTCATGTGTCTAATGGGCTGTGCATCCCAGTAGGGCAACTTCTATCAGTTTAATAATTTATTTCAGGATTTTTCTTAACAAAGAGTATGAAATTCAATAGGCGGTTTGTGATTGGCACAAACCGCCTTCTATATTCTTCGTATTTTGGTGTCTTGATGGTGAAAAAATAAATTTTATTAAACCACCAAGGCACTAAGACACCAAGTCCAATTTGTAGGGTGGGTTATGGCAATTAATTACCACCAGAGGTAACAGCTTTATGATGTTGGGCAGTAACTTCGCCTTTAGAGTGCCATTTACCGTCAGAACCTTTCTCATATTGATTTTTCACGCTGTTCCAAGCAACTTGACGAGCGCCCTCTTCACTCATACCATCACTTTGGGCAGCTTTGAAAGCAGCAGCGAAAATTTGTTGAGCTTCTTGAGGCAATTCTGCTTTAATTTCTTCAGTTAAAACCCCAGTAGCATTGTTATTTTTAATTGATTCTGGTGATCCTTCTCTGATGCCAATATCTTGATCTTCTGTTTGCTTTAAGTTGATATCACTCATAATTCCACTCCGAATAACTTTATTTCAAAATTAGTCTTGTATTATCGTAAAAACTGCAAGACTGATTCTCATCTTTCTACAAGCATAGATAGGGCTTAACCCGGAGTAGTAATTTATGTCTAATGTGAATTAATCAATGTTTTTAGAGAAGTGATACCAACATTAAGATAAAATCCACACGAAGAATCCATCCGTGTGCATCCGTGTGTATCGGTGTTCGATTAATATAAATATCGCGGTTTGCGAACAAATTTAGTAGAGGAAAAAACGAACACAGATTCACACAGATAAACACCGATAAATGCCATACCACTAGACCACCAACGCCCAATCCATCGCCTTGCACCGTGTCCATCGGTGTTCGATTCATGAAAAATATCGTGGTTTACGAGCGAATCTGAGGGGGTGACAACCGCAGTCAAATTGTGGCAGGGCAAGCCTTTCAGGTGACGGACGCCCTCAAAGATAAAAAGCAACAGCAAGATTTTTCTTATTCATCAGCACTCAAAACTCCTATTTTCACAAAGCGCGATCGCGCTCAATTAATTCTCATCTTTTCAGCAGTGATTAAAGTGAAAGGCAAGCCAAGCCTAAGTTACATCCCCCTTGTCACCCCCTCAGCGAACAAATTTAGTAGAGGAAAAAACGAACACAGATTCACACAGATTCACACCGATAAATGCCATACCACTAGACTACTTGAAATAAGCTTGATAAATTACTTTGCAGAGGTGGACGTAGACAAATATAAAGTAATGGTCCTAATAAAGGTAAGAGTGCCACTATCCAGAAAATACGAGTATCTTTAATTCCTCTGCGTGCCATATCATCATCAAATAAATCAGTCAGCGGAAATGTCAGGCACATTAAACAAAAATCTAAGCTAATCAGATGTACAAAATGTACAGTTTGAAATTGATAAATGTAATCTTGCCAATTGCCAGCTATGATTGCATAAAATAGTAAGCCAATAGTAGTTACTAAAAGAATAACTCCTGTAGAACGCCGATCAAAAAAGTCTAGCCATTTATCTTTTTGACCATCAAATTCTTGATTCGGTTTTCGCAAGATTAGGTAAGGCAAAAGACAAATAACACCAGTAAAATTTGCACCAATAAAATAGGGCCAAGCACGCAAGTTTTGCATTCTGCCATCAGCAAACATCAGACTGCCGTAAATCATCGGCCAGACACCCATCAGCCAAAATATTGTTGGGATAATGGCATTGAGTTGTCCGTATTGGAATGTCAACAGTTTGCCCACCAAAGGTAGTGTATCTGGTTGATCTAGGGGAGCTAACCATATAGTGTAAGCAGTAAAACCTAACCAGATGATCGACAGAATGATTTTTCTCACAGCCATAGAATTATACATCGGAGGTGAAACTACCATGCAACCCATAGGGGATATGGTGTTTGAGGTGGAGACGGGCGATCGCACCTTTTTCTAGATTTTTTCCATCCAAAATCACTACGTCACTACGGTTATAAGTAGCATCGTAGACTAGGGTTAGTACCCAGCCATCATCTTCACTTCCCTTTATCGGGGTGCGAGGTACGAATACAGGTTCACCAACAAATCCTCTGGGTGCAGCACTCCAAATTTGCTTTTCGCCACACTCCGGATCGACTTTGATGATCGCTTGCTGGGGTGCGTCGCCTTCTGGCTGATGGGCAGCTGCTAAGTACACACAACTATAAGGTTTACCGATGAATGCAGGATTGATAAAGGGAAATTCATTAGCGCGTTGATGAATTAAATGTCGGTGGGATGTGGAAGTTTGTAAGTTGAGGTGAAAACGCCAAAGTTGTCCGGGAGGACGACTATCAAAGTCAATTTCTTCGTAATTGAGGTTATGGTCAATGGCGGGAAAGGTTTCGTAGCAAATTGAGTCTACAATAATTTCGTTGCCTTGCTCGAAGGCGTTAGCGTGGTGAAAAACAAAACAGGGATCTGCATCAATAACTTGGGCTTCTTGAGTAGGGTTACGGGGAATGATCCAGATTTTTGTGGGGCGATCGCACTCAAATTTGATACATTCTGCTGCACCCCGAAAACCCAGTATGTAGGGTAGCGGGTTAAAGGAAACGGGGTTTTGAAAGAATAGACAATATTGCGGCGTGATAGCAAAGTCGTGGATAAAGGCAAAGCCGGGAATTTTATGATCGTGTTGTTGAACAACTTTGCCTTTTAAGTCTAATTCATAGACGGTAATTGTTGTCAGTGGCCCTGGTTTGATGGCAAAGTTAACTAAACGCGGTTCCCGATTCTCATCACCCGGATCTATCTTGGGATGGGCTGCAAAGGGAGAATTTTTATGTAGCACACCATTAAGGGTTTCCCTACCGAGAGTGTGCAGCGTCTTGGAATCTAGACGATAGGGATGGGAAGCTTCCCATAGTGCTAGCAGTTTTTCGCCCCAATAGATGACGTTGGTGTTAGCAACGTTTTTCCTTCGCAAGTCAAAAGCATTTGCTAACCAGCCTCCCGGTTTCTGTGTACCAAACACACCCCGGTATAGCATTCGTCCTGCTAAGCCTTCAGCACAGTAAGCTTCGGTACGAACAAAGCTATTACGAAAATAGGCACGTCCGTTGGAGAATGAGATCGCACAAACCATGCCATCTCCATCAAATGGGTGATGCAGACGTCTACCAAAAATATCTAGTAGTCCGGGGCCATTACGATACAAGGTGCCTTTGAGGTTGGTGGGAATTTCTCCTTCTACATCTTCAATAGGGTAGGCGAATTCTTGCTTGAGGGAACGATTTTCTCCCCGCCAGTCTTCGATGGTGTAGGGTTTGGGCTGAAGAGAGATTTCCTGGTGTGAGCGAGTTGTTTGCATGATATCAAAGTTTACTTACATTCAACTCAATGAGTTTCGATATAAGGTTGGAGAACTAATGCGATCGCTCCTACAATTACAAATGCCAATGTTACCCAAAATAGCGTTAAGTTTAGTTTCATAATGTTTTATCTCCAAGGTATTTATAATTTTTGAGGAGCGAAAATTTGCAATATTCTGATGCTATGAATATAAATGAGTGTTTTTCTTCTTTCTGGAGAAGGGTTTATTTATAAAGATAATTTTTCACAGATATAAGGATATATCATACTTTTGGTGGAAGCGAAAGTGTTTTCGCACGTTTGATGGAAATTAAAGCTGTGACCAAGATTTATGTTTTAGAAGGCGAACACCGATAAACACCGATGAACACTGATGGTTTTTTCGTCTGTATTTATGTCATGACAATGTGTGATTGAGAGTCATGGTTATTTAGGTTTTAATTTTAATATTTGATACTTTTGATGGAAATTAAAGCTGTGACCAAGATTTATGTTTTAGAAGGCGAACACCGATGAACACCGATGAACACAGATGGTTTTTTCATCTGTATTTATGTCATGAGATGGTGTGATTGAGAGTCATGGTTATTACTAGTAGTTAGGAATTACTAATTATGAGTTATTTCTGGCACTGTTTGGTTTGTGTTTTGATTTTTTGCTGAATTTTTGGTGGAATACCTAATCTAGAGTTGGCATAAAGTCTGTCAAATTCTCGTAGGTAATGAGCAGCAACTATGGGGTTTTCTATTACTAAAAGTGTCTCATCATTACTGTTATTGCCTGCTTTTGTCTAGTTGTGGGAACCAGCAATTACTGTTTTATGATCTATAACGGCAAATTTGTGATGCAATAAATCACCTTTGGCTAAAATAGGTACGCCTACGGTAGTAATGGGATTTTTCCAAGGACGATTATCGACTTGATTTTGACATTTTGTACTCAGAGATACCCCCATCATATCTAATGCTTCACTGTAAGGACGATAGGCAAAACCTGACTCAATTAAGGCACGGATTTTCACATTATCGTTGTGGCGCGTCTCGAGTATGTTTGCTAAACGCTGGTCAGAAAATACAAATAAAGCTATATCTATAGATTTATTGGCTGAATTTAAGGTATTGCCTATCAAACCATTACTGCTATTATTCCAAGGCTGTGTGGGAGAATTTGGTGAAAATTTGATTGTGATTTTATTCTCGCCTAAGATTAATTTGTGAGAGTTTTGTAAAGGTTTTTGCAAACCAAATTTACTTTTGAATTTACCGCCTACTCCGTCACCCCACATCAGGTTAAATTCTTTGGTAAATAAATCTGCAATTTCGGGACTGTCAATTTTTAATAAATTATTCGCGTTACCCAAGCTGTTAGTATTTTTAAAATCGCCGTGGATGTCACTCATAGTAAAGTTAGCAGAGGTGACGATCACAAAACGATTGTCTACAACTACAAATTTATGATGCATCAAACTGCTACCTTGAGAACCATCACTGGTGTCATCAATCAAAGGTATTTTGGCTTGCTTTAAAATTACTAAAGCGTCTGTCTGACTAATTTCTTCTTGGCTGAGGTTTCCATCTTTATTGCTATCTGCAAATAACCTATATTCTTGATAGCGTTCTTGTTCTCTTTTATCTAATCTGTTCACCTCGTTAGCAGTAAAACTACTCCAAGGACGACTATAGTTATTTTCTAAAATTACTCTGACTTTTATGCCTGCTTTTTGTTTATCTACAAGTGCCTGTGCTATTTTAGGTAAACGTAATTCTTGCACTGCCACATCAATTGTTGATTTTGCTTGGGAGATCGTCTCAACAATTAATTTTTCTAAATTATCTCCCTGATGAGCTTGGTGACGATAAGGTTCTAAGTATTCGGAAGACTGAGAATGGTTAAAGTAAACTTGTACAAATGGATCTTGCGGTAGTGGTTCTAAACGCTTATTGTCAAACTTGGCTCGTTGACAAGCGCTTAAAGTTAGTATTACTAAAAATACAGCAGAAAAACGCCATAGGGTAGAGAAAAAAGACACAGGTGTTTGATAAAAGTTACTTGGTTGGACACATTTATCATTCCCATGGTGTGAGGTTATTAAACGGGCAGGACAGCAAATATAATGCCCCTGACTGTCAAAAATAGAAAAATTAACTGTATTAGCTGAAAATAGAAACAGCCCGTTGCCTAGTGTATTGACTAGAGAGTCTATGCAAATTTATTTAGATTACAGTGCTACTACTCCTACTCGCCCAGAAGCGATCGCAGCAATGCAAACAGTCCTCACTCAACAGTGGGGTAATCCCTCTAGCTTGCATGAGTGGGGACAACGGGCAGCAACTGTATTAGAACAAGCTAGAATGCAGGTAGCCGGACTCATCAATGCACCTGCGGAATCAATTATTTTTACTTCTGGTGGTACAGAAGCAGATAATTTAGCAATTATGGGTGTTGCCCGTTTGTATAGCAAACCCCAACATCTCATTATTTCTAGTGTTGAACATTCCGCGATTTCTGAACCTGCGCGGTTATTAGAACAGTGGGGTTGGCAAGTGACTCGCCTCCCAGTTGATAGCCAAGGTAGAGTTAACCCCTTAGATTTAAAAGCAGCATTGCAAGACAACACTATATTAGTGTCAGTAATTTACGGGCAAAGTGAAGTGGGTACAGTCCAGCCAATTGCCGAATTGGGAAATATCGCCCACAGTGCTGGTGTGTTGTTTCATACAGATGCAGTCCAAGTCGCAGGACGCTTACCCATTGATGTACAAACTTTACCAGTGGATTTACTGAGCCTTTCTAGCCATAAAATTTACGGGCCGCAAGGTGCAGGGGCGTTGTATGTGCGTCCAGGCTTAGAATTGGTTCCCTTGCTGGGTGGTGGTGGACAGGAAAAGCGATCGCGTTCCGGAACACAAGCAGTACCCGTGATTGCTGGGTTTGGTGTCGCCGCCGAATTAGCAGCCCAAGAAATGGCGATCGAAACACCCAGGTTAATGCAGTTGCGCGATCGCCTGTTTTCGCAGTTAATAGATATTCCCGGGTTAATCCCTACAGGTGATTTAGTTCATCGTTTACCCCACCATGTCAGCTTTTGTTTAGAACACGCCGATGGTGAAAAAGTCAGCGGTAGAACTCTGGTTAGAGAATTAAACCGCGCTGGGATTGGAGTTAGTGCTGGGGCTGCCTGTAATAGTGGTAAACTCAGCCCTAGTCCGATTTTGTTAGCAATGGGTTACTCAGAAAAAGCAGCCTTCGCCAGTGTCCGGATGACACTAGGGCGAGATACCACCGCAGCGGATATAGATTGGGTGGCGATGGTATTCAAGCAGGTTTTGCAGCGACTATCACCTGTAGAATTGGTTGTGATTAGTTAGTGGTTGGTGGTTGCTAGTTAGTAGTTAAAGATTTAGATAAACTACTAACTACTATCTACTAACTACTAACCAATGTACAGAGGTGCCATGGCACGTCTGGTACAACAACCAACAACCAACAACCAACAACCAACAATCAACCATCAACAAACAACCACTATCTACTAACAATTTCATTCCAAAATATTTTAATATGGCTGAACTACCAAACTCTTTAGAAGATGCGATCGCCCAAGCGCGTACAGCTACCCAAGCCGCGATTGCAGATGGCTATACTCGGTTACAGGTTGAGTTGTTGTTTCCAGAATTGAAATTGATGGAGGTAGCCCAGCAATTTCTGCCCATGTTTGAACAATACAACGACAAACTCAAAGTTTTCTTTGCCGATGCGGGTGGTGCTGGTCTTGCTCGTCGCGACTGGACAGATGTACCATTTAAAATCACCGACATCGGTACTGGTAGGGCTGCCTCTATTGAGTCAAAAGTTCAACCAGAAGATGAAATTTTCTTGTTTATCGCCCCCGGTTCACCAGAAGTACCGCAATTAGAAAAAATTTGTGCGGTAATAGGCGATCGCCCCTTAGTAATGCTAAATCCTTTTCTGGAAGATGCCGGCAAGATAGGTATCGGTTATGCTGCTAGGCAAACCCGCATCCGTTTTCTCAGCACGATAGAATCTTGTTACTACCTGCGTTCTGTATACCCAGATGTCGCCTTATTTCGTTGTTATCCCGGATTATGGGAAATTTTGGTAGAAAATAACGGAGAGTATCAAAAAATCGCTGAGTTACCACAAAAACCCTCCGGCGACGACTTAGACATGATTCTTGCTAAGGGACAAGCAGCAACAACAACAGCAGAAGGAGAAACCGCCGCCGCAGTACCAGGGAAAAAACCAAGTGTGTTTAGGGGTTTGCAGAGGTTCATCAAAGCACTGAGAAATTAAGACTTCCCAAATTTTCTAGATCCCTGATTTGTTAACAAGTCGAGGAGAACTCTTAAGAGGCGATGAGGTGGTGGCTTATAGTCCAATACGGTTCACTTAAAGCTCAAAACCAATCCTGAAAATAGATTTTGCGACAGCAATAATGATTTCGGGAGTCACCAAAATAGATTTTGCGACAGCACTCCCCTCGTAGGGGCTACGGTGTACACACCATATTTTCAAGTGAAAGCACCTAGCTTTGGTGATTAGAAATCACGGCTATACAAGCAAAGTCCGCCAACGCAGACTAACCAAAATTAAGGGTTTTAAACCCACGAAGGTAGGTTTTGTATGTGTAGCTGCGACTTCTAGTGCAGCAGTGCAAGATCCCCCACGGTCAATTGTCCCCTACTAGGGTATGAAAATTTGACTCCTCCTACACCCCCACACCCATTTTCAAGACAGATATGGATGAAGTGTGAAGTATGAAATTTTTTCATCCTTCTGCCTTCTGCCTTAACTTATAGTGAAACGATCTCACACGCAATCCCTGAATGTGCAATTTTGTCAATCTCGTCCTCTGGAACAAACAAATCTATATATTGACATTGATGTTGTACTGCTAAAAAATCAAACAAGGTCTGACCAATATTTGCTCCAATATCTATAAAATCCCCTACCTTCAGAGGAAGTAGCTTTCTGATAGTTTCAGTTTTCCAGGTTAGTTGCCAATGATAAAGTGTAATGCTCTCTTCCACATTATCAGTTGGTACAATTATTGTTTTGTAACCAAGTTTGATAGGAACGCGAGGTTGAATAAATTTACGTAATTTATGCAGTGTACGATAGTAATAAAATTTTTTCCCAGCCATTTATCTTGTACTCCTTAATTATCCGTAACTATGAGCAACTTATGTGGGTATCGTTTTCTAGCCGCAGTGAACGAATAGTGTTTTAGGAGTTAAATTATATTTGTCAAAACTTTAGAAATTGTAAACTTAAATTTTAAGCCTATATCTGAAGTAATACGTTTTAATCCCCTATAGGGATGAGTTTAGTTTTTTTCCCACAACAGCTATCAGCCTTCACTCGCTTCTAACAGCGATCGCATTAATATAGCTATAACTGCTCTACCATAAAAGATATAGCTCGTTCAAACTTTAACTGAGAGCAAGTATGAAAATCTCAGAGCTAATTATAGCTGCTGTTATTGGTGTATTAATGTTAGTCTTACCCGTCACCGCAGCCGAGTATCAGGGGAAAAGTATAGATAACAAAAAGATAAACGCCAAAGCTTACTATTACGCAACAGGTGGAGTTTACGACGTTCAGGTAAGCTTCAAACAGAATCGAGCCACAATCTATTTTAATGGTGGATACCAAACAACTATTCAGCTAAAGCAGCCGGATATAACTGATCCAAACGAGATTGAAGGCTTTGGTAAATTAGGGCAGATTCCTTTAAGTGATACGTTTAGTATTGGGTTGGAATATGACAGTAATTTAGTTGGCGATCGCCAACTGTCATCCTCACCTCTAGAAGGCTTTTGGAAAATTAGCTTAGACGCATCAGAGTTAAAAAACTTGATCAACCAGTGACAAGCCTCAAGGGAATCTCAGTCGCGATCGCTTTTTTAACCTCTTTGTTTTCAGCAGGTTTTGCACTTCACGCTTGTCGAAAATCGCTTTTGCAAGAGTCACGTAAAGGGTTTTACCCCACCCTAACCCTCCCCTTGTAAAGGGGACTGGATTTTTTGTTTCCCCCCGAAACGAGGGGATTAAGGGGGGTTTATTCGACTTTTGCAAGAAGTCTAATGTTAATTCATGTGTCCTCTTTAGCCTTCTTTTGTTTGGAGGCTTTTGGTTTTTCTGGAAATTCACCACTGTCTTTAGCCTGTCTGATACCAATTTCAATCAAAAAAGCTGCTAGGTTAGCTGTTGGCCTACCTTGTATATCTGCCAACACCTCTAAATCTTCAAATACTGAGTCCGGAAGAGTTACTGTAAATCGTTTGCTCACGTCATCACTCATCATCACTTTCGCATCCTATAGTAAGCCCTAAGATTCGCTAAGATAGAAAAAACATCTAAAAATATTCTAAAAAGCTTGCAATTGTATGCAATATCAGTTATGATATGAAACAGTTGCAGTGTTATCGCTGCAACAAAAGAAAGAGCGATCGCTCTTATGGCAGTAACCAGAAAAGCGATCGCTCTTTCAAACGCCCCCAGTGTTCCCAGCACTGGGGACTTCCCAACCAACAGAGACGCCTGTAGGAGGGCATTAACATTATGTCAGTAAGCAGCAAAAAAGTGTTTGTTCCAGAAGTAATAGACTTAAAAGTTAGTGAGGATAAAACTTCTGGAAGAATACGTAAGCATATGTTGGCAAGAGCAAAAATGCTTACAAGTTTGCTTCACCTACAAATATCACTGATGTCAGAAAATGCTGAGTCTAGTTAATAGAACTCAGCATACGTTTCTTGCACAGTGAAGCGTTTTGTGGTAGTCAATTACTTGCTACCACTTTCTTGTCCTCAGGACTTACGCAAAAATTGACGAAAAGTTTAATTTATTAAACCGCCATAGACACGCAAGCGGCTTCGGTGCAGGGTAGACGCCAAGGGTTCGTAGTACTCGACTACATAAGTTTCAACTCTTTGCGAGGGGCCAGATCCCCGACTTTTTTAAAAAGTCGGGGATCTCGTAGCCCAA
>NZ_AJLK01000053.1 GCF_000317205.1 Fischerella muscicola PCC 7414
TCTGCCTTCTTCAATTATGAATAAACAATAGTACCTTTAAACCCTGTGGCAGAAAGCAAAAAATATATTTTCTTCCTTCTGCCATCTGCGGGGCCCCACAAATTCGCGATTCGGAGAGCGAATTTGTGGGGAACCCCTTCTGCCCTCTGCCGTCTGCCTTATCTTCGCCCTGCAAGCTGTGCAACCATTGCTACTAACTCTGTTGGTTCAGCCAATTTATGCAAGTGCGATTGGAAACCTGCTTTTAGTGCCTTTGCTCGGTCTTCGGCGAGATAAGCAGTCAAGGCAGCAGTGGGAATGTGCCATCCTTTCTCGGCTTCTATTGCCCGGACTTTCTGAATTAAAGCATAGCCGTCTTCATCAGGCATTCTGATATCACTGATTATGACATCGGGGCGCGATCGCTCCAGCACAGAAAGCGCTTCCGCTACTGAGGCAACCGCTGTTACTGAAATTCCATGTTGCTCTAACACTACAGTAATAAACTCGCGGGCATCGGCTTCATCATCCACAAATAGTACCCGCAAGCCATCCAGCGAATGAGGAGTTTCTATAGCTGCTGCCAGAGGCAGCAGCTGACGTGCTGTTACTGATTGTGGTTGTAAATTCACCTGCTTGTACTTAGTGACATCCCGTATACTAAGCTGTAGCGAAACCAGTGGTCCAGAAGTATTGCGGATAGGTGCTACCATCAGCGAAGCGTCAAAAGGTTGACCGCCACGCGGACACATAACTGTTTCCCACTCTTGCACAGAATCTACCAGGGACAGTTGGTTCAGTTTGCTACGAAAGACCGAACGCTCTGTCTCAGGGACAAAAAGTGCTAATGGTTTGCCTATTAGGAAACTGTGCAACACGTTGAATAATGTGGCAGCAGCGCGGTTGGCTTTTAGAATCACTCCTTGAGGATTTGTTAGCAAATAGGCATCAGGTGCAAATTGGAATAGCTCGTAATAAAACTGAGATTCGACTGCTAAATGCTCACTCTGCTGCTGCAATTCTTCCTCAATGACTTCTATTACTTCTAAATTTGCTTGCATTTCTTCTTGGGATAATTGCAAGTTTTCTAGGGAGGCAGTAATTTTCTCAAGCGCTTCAGCTACCTCTTCCTCCTGTGTTGACAACGGCATCATGTATTTATGTAGAACTTCTATCTGCTGCCGGATAATTTGAATATAGTGGATAAATTTATCTTCGCTCACAAATAGTTTGCCTATTGTTAATTGGTAATGGGTAATGGGTAATGGGTAATTGGGATATTCCTAATAGTTATTATCGTAGTCGGAATATAAATTAATTATCTGAACTTGATATTGCTTGCGTAGGCAATAGACTTCTTGTAAAAGCCGAATAAACCCCCCTTAATCCCCCCGTTTCGGGGGGAAAATCTTACTCCCTCCCCACCCCCTCGCTCCCCCGAAACGGGACGCCAGGTGCTACTAAGTGTTTAAGCAGACACGATATGAATTCTATATTTAAGTTTAATCTAACGACTAGAGTGTTACAGGGTGAACTGGCCAGTAGTATAGATAAATTAACCAATGGGATAATTACCCGGGTTGACAGCATGAATAAATTCACTACCTGAGGTAGGAAAACCTCGTTTATAACATGCTTCTTGTGGTTGACCCCATCCCAACTGCAAAATTATTTCTAAAAAGTTAGATTTTTCAAAACAACATATATTTGCCCATTCTGTTCTTTGGGCAATTCTATCAACGTCAGCTTTAATTATTTGTTGATATTGTTTACTGTTATTAACACTCAAATATAAATCCATTTCTAAAGTTACTTCATTCCAAAATTCCAATATTGAACTTTTTGCTGCTTTTAATATATCTAAGTCACCAGATAAAGCTATTAATTGCGAATCTACTTCGGGATAACTAATGGTTTTGCCTTTAACAGTTAATTCACGCCAAATAATGCCAGAAACGAGATATTCTTTTTGATATTCATGGATAGCTGCTTTAAAATCTTGATAGGCGGTGAACTTTTGCAGCCCATCAGTTCTGATAAATTGATCAATCACAGGATTGCCAGAGACATTTACCTCTAATTTGAGGCGATCGCCCTTCAAGCAAGCTTGGCGTTCGGCTGCCAAAATATTGATTAGCTCCTCTGTAGTATAAACCTTTGACACCATAAAGCACTTCATTAGTCAATGGTCAATGGTCAAGATTCAAGGGTCAATGGTCAATGGTTATTCTCCTTTAATTTTTATGCTTATTTGGATATTTTCTCTGATACTTTTTGAATATGCAGTAGCAAGTTGTACTAAAAATGTGGGGCAGACTAAATTTGTCTGCCCCAAGATTTATTCTGTCAACTCACTGTTTAACTCATTAAAGGAGCGGCGTTTTAATTCTACTGTTTGGGATAGTGGTAATAAATCAAACACTTCCCGCAGTCGATCATCTACTTCTTCATACGGTACTTGGCCTGTCTTATTTAAGACTACTTGACCAGACTGATCAAACAGGGCAATTTGGGGAACAGCACCAGAGTAATAATAACCTGGCTCTGTGGGATTATAAGTTTGGGTGGGTAAAATCGTATCTACGCTGACGGGAATTATCTCTGTAGCTGCACCATAAAATGCTTGCAAACGCGAGACAACAATTGCATATTCTTTGCAATCACTGCTGTCATCTACGTAGAAGACCAGTAATGCTGGTTTATGTTCCTTTAAGGCTGTTGCTAGTGTAGCTCTAGGTGGAACCAGTGAACCATTACCAGCATAAACCACAAAGACATTACCATCATATTTGTCATCTTTAAGACCTGCAAAGGCTGGTGACATACTTAGGGAGATTAGGCACACAAGCAGCAAAAAAACGGACAAAAAACGCCGCCACTTAAGAAAAGATTTGGGTAAAAATTGCAACTTTATGCCTTTCATCAAAAGGAACCTTTTAATCTCTATTTTTTGTCAGTGGATGCTGAATTCAGCACATAATATTATGACGCTTGCTACCAATTTTTAAGATAACGCTTCTTGTGGTGGGATTGACGTGATCGCTTATTTTTCATTTCTAGTAGTTCACCATATTGATTTTGATAGTTTGGCCAGATCCCCGACTTCTTCAAGAAGTCGGGGATCTGACCCCTTGCAACTCCTCAAAACTTATGTGGTGGACTAGTAGTGCGATCGCCTCTGATCTCTCCCCACCTCCCCATCTCCCCACCTCCCCACTGCCCCACCTCCCCACTGCCCCTAATCCCCACTCCCTTGGGGGAGTGGGGGCCGGTGAGTTCCCCATCTCCCCACACTCCCCACCTCATCCCTACTCGCCTTGCAACTTCTGCAACTCCTCCGGTGTAAACGGGTTCTTACCTGCCTTTAAATCTTTCACCCAACTTTGCCGTTTTGCTTTCGCCTGGGGATCATCAATCGATTTGATATATGCTTCAAAATCTTCAATTGCGGCCTTGGTGTCGCCAGTTAATGCCCTTGCCAAACCGCGACTATCACGGATATTGCCATCATCGGGTATGAGGGACACAGCTTTTTCACAGGCAAACATCACATCTTTGGCGTAACCACGTAAACCACCTTCCCAACACAGGCTATTCCAAGAATGAGCTAAAGTGTCTTTTGTTGGCTGTAATTTTTCAATTTCTGTGTATGTTGCCACAGCTTTTGTGAAATCACCCTGTTTTAAATAATCTTCAGCTTCCAGTCTTAAATATTCAGCCCTAAGTAGTTTGGCAACGGCTTCGGCATTATCTTGTAAACCATCAGTATCTGGATCGAGGTCAATTTTTGCATCTAGTTGCTGTGCTTGTTTAAACTTGGTAACCGTACCAGAAAAATCGCCCTGCTTTGCTAATTCTCTACCTTGAGTGACATAGGCTGGTGCAGCCTTCAGTTTGGGATTAATCTCTAACTTAGAATCCCATGCTTGCGCCTTTTTAAACTTAGCAATTGCATCCTCATAGTTACCCTCTATTGCCAACTTTTCACCTTGGACAACTAAAGTGGGGGCTGCTGCTAAAAACAGAGATTGATTTTGGCAAACTTTGAGTTTTTCTAAAGTCTCTGGATTACTGATCAAATAAGGTTGTAGTCTGTTACAACCCAGCGAAAGAACATCATCTATATTAAGACGCCAAAGTTTGATTGTCTTGTCACTACTGCCAGAAGCAAGAATTTTACCATCACCGCTAAAGGCGACGCTGTTGACTGAAGCAGAATGTCCTGTCAAAGTGCGAAATTCTTTGCCACTGCTGACATTCCAAAGTTTAATAGTATTGTCAGCACTGCCAGAAGCCAGTGTCTTACCATCCTGGTTAAATGTGATGCTTGTAAGATAATCGTTATGACCTGTCAGGGTTTTGATGACTTTGCCATCTCTGACATCCCAAAGTTTGATTGTCTTGTCCGAACTCGCAGAAGCAATTGTCTTGCCATCTGGGCTAAATGTGATGCTATATACGGCATCACTATGCCCAAAAGTTTTAAGAAGTTGACCAGTGGTAACATCCCAAAGTTTGATCGTCTTGTTAAGACTTCCAGAAGCAATAGTCTTACCATCTGGACTAAATTTGACACTAGAGACTGTCCCGTAATGCCCAGTGAAAGTTTTGATTGCTTCACCTGTAGTAATATCCCAGAGTTTGATTGTCTGATCAGTACTGCCAGAAGCTAATGTTTTACCATTTGGACTAAATATGACACTCAAGACCACATCGTCATGTCCAGTTAGGGTTTTGATGACTTTGTTTGTAGTGGTATCCCAAAGTTTAATTGTTTTGTCATCGCTACCAGAAGCAATCATCTTGCCATCTGGGCTAAATACTACACTTCTGACTGTATTGTCATGCCCGATGAGGGTGTTGATAGCTTTGCCATCTGCAACATTCCAGAGTTTAATAACGTTGTCATCACTACTAGAGGCAACTGTTTTACCATCCGGGCTAAACACAACCTTTGTTAGGAAATCAACACTCTTGGTAAGAGTTTTGCTATTGCTGCTGGTGACATCCCAAATTTTAATTGTTTTGTCATTGCTGCTAGAAGCAATTGTTTTACCATCTGGGCTAAATACAACGTTTGTAATATGACTGGTATGTCCGGTGAGAGTTTTAATGAGTTTGCTGGTAGTAACATCCCAGAGTTTGACTGTACTATCATCACCGGAAATAATCATGTTGCCATCAGGACTAAATGCGACACTTGTGACTCCAGTGTCATAGCCAGTCAAAGTTCTGGCTTTACCTGTAGTAACATCCCAAAATTTAATCGTTTTGTCGTCGCTAGCGGAAGCAATCAGATTGCCATCTGGGCTAAATACCACGCTATTGACTGTATCGACGTGTCCAGTTAACGTTTTAATCGCTTTGCCAGCTACGACATCCCAGAGTTTAATCGTTTGGTCAACACTACCAGAAGCAATTGTCTTACCATCTGGACTAAATGTAATGCTATTGACTGTACCTTCATGCCCGGTAAGGGTTTTGATAATTTGACCTGTGGTGATATCCCAGAGTTTGATTGTGTTATCGACACTACTAGAAGCAATTGTTTTACCATCCGGGCTAAACACC
>NZ_AJLK01000054.1 GCF_000317205.1 Fischerella muscicola PCC 7414
TGACCTGTGGTGATATCCCAGAGTTTGATTGTGTTATCGACACTACTAGAAGCAATTGTTTTACCATCCGGGCTAAACACCACGCTATAAACCTCATTATTATGTCCCGTGAGGGTTTTGATAACTTGACCTGTGGTGACATCCCAGAGTTTGATTGTGTTGTCTGCGCTACCAGAAGCAATTGTCTTGCCATCCGGGCTAAATGCAATGCTATAAACCCCATTATTATGTCCCGTGAGGGTTTTAATAACTCGACCTGTGGTGGTATCCCAGAGTTTGATTGTTTTGTCTGGACCACCAGAAGCAATTGTCTTGCCATCCGGGCTAAATGCAACACTGTTGACAGACTCAGAATGGGCTTGCCAGGAATTTTTTTCTTGAATCTGCGCCAAAATATCTTGAATGCTGAGGATGGGACTAAAAGCAGGATAATCAACTATAGATTGCTTTTGATTCACTAAACTTTTGAGGCTTTGTCCAGCTTCCATCGCCATTAATAAACCATCAATTTGGTTCCCTTTAAATCTTTCTATGGCGTTGTTACCAAGTCTTTCGGCTTCTATGGCTATAAAAGCCCTTTGTCTAGCTTGTTCTGTTGCTACTGCTACCACCACAGCCCCTAGCAGCGACAATCCTAAAATACCAACCCCAATGTAAGTTTGTCGCCGGGCTTTGTGTCGCGCTGACTCTAAAATCTGCCTTGCCTGTTTTTCTGCTTCTAAGGCAGTTTGCATTTTGTGCTTATCTAATTCTTGGCTAGCAGCTAAATATTGATAATCTAAATCACTTAAGCTTTTGCCAATCGCCCAGGCTTGGGCATCCTGTAATGCTTGCCCACGCAATAGCCAAGATTCATCTTTATTGCTAGCAACCCATGCTTCTAATGCTTCGGCGTAGGGGCGTAAATCTGCCAACGCCTTTGTCACCCAATTTTGGTTAAAAACAGCCTCGTAAATCCGGTTGTATACTTTTAACTTTCCTTCTTGTTCTACCACCAACCCCGTCAGCCGTAATTCTCTATGTTCGGGGCTATTATCACACTCTAATTCTCCGTGTTGCAAAATCTCCTGGTATAATCCTAACCATCTACACATTTTTTGCTCATTCCTGAGGATGCGATCGCGAATCGTCCGCAAATGTTCTGGTTCGTCGTGAAATTCCCAATTTTCAATAATTTGTGATTTGACAACAGCTTCTACCCACTCTTTCGTATAGACTTCTCTCCTAGTAGGAGGGAGAATATCTCCTCCGAACTCTCTACCATCTAGAAAGTCACAAAATTCCCCTCCGTCCCTCGTAAGAAAGGGGTTAGATCCATTTTCTCCGAACTCCTCAACATCGCCCCTCTCCTTACCAAGGAGACGGGTTGGGGTGAGGTTAATCACCAATTGACACAACTTTTGCGTCAAAAACGGCTGTCCACCACTCCAAGCCAATATTTCACCCATCACAGCCTGAGGATTAGTTACTTTTCCTACCAATCCTTGTGTAAGTGAAGATACTTCCTCTAACCGAAATCCTTGCAATTCAATTGCCCTACCAATATTAAACGGTGTGCGCTTTTTATCTGCGATCAAATCACTGGGAGTCGCCACACCAATTAACACAAACGTCAAACGATTGTACACTGGCTGATCTGCACGCTGGTTGTAACAGTTGCGGATCACTGCAAAAAAATCTTCAATCGGAAAACCCAAACTCAGCACACTATCGATTTCATCAACAAAAATCACTATTTGTTGAGATATTTCAACTAGCAAAACTTCTTCAATAAACTTGCTGAATCTTTGCACTGGCGACAGCAAATGATTGTCACTCCACCAGCTTTCTAAATCAAATTTGTCATAGAAATTTAAACTACCGACTAAGCTATCAATTACCCCTGCATACCATTGTTCTGGGGTTATATCCCAAGTGCCAATCGCTGTAATATCAATCGCCGCACAAGCAATTCCCTGTTGTTGCAGCCTCTGCATCGTCCTTACCCGCAGGCTAGATTTGCCCATTTGTCGTGAGTTGAGGACATAACAGAATTCTCCTGCTAACAGTGCTGCATATAAATCCTCGTCTGCCTGCCGTGTTACATAGGTGGGAGAATTAGATGGTAAGCTGCCCCCTACTTGGTATTGGTAGGTTAGGTATTGCTGTGCGTTCATGGGTTCCAGTTGGAATTGCTGAGACTGGCCGTATTTAATAGTTATTAGTTATATCACTTGAATAACAGTTCCTCCACCATGTGCCTGATAGCTTGATAACTGATGTAAATGCGATCGCTTGTTTTGGGTGAAGAGTGCGATCGCTTACAAGTAAAAAAGCTAAGATCAAAAGATTAACATCGTATCTCAAGCAAACAGTTATGCTACCTGTTAACAAAAAAATTGTGACTGATGAAGCTATGCGTCCAGTCGCAGTTTTGATTGATTATCAAGACTGGCAGAAAATCGAACAAATATTAAAAGCTTATGAATTACAAGAACAAATAAACTTTGATTTAAACAAGTATGCAGGTGTAATTAAATTAACTCAAGACCCTTTAGAATATCAGCAGCAAATTAGGGATGAATGGAGTTGACACAGCCTTTAATATTATTAGATACCAATATAGTACTCTACTTTTTAGGTGGTAGGTTAGCAAACCCATTAGCATCAGGACAATATTTAGTTTCAGTGATTACGGAAATTGAATTGTTGTCTTATCCCAACCTCCGCCCGGATGAAGAAACACAAATTATTGATTTTTTAAATAAAATTTCAGTTGTTAGTATTGACAGTGATATCAAAAAATTAACCATTTCACTTCGCAAACAATATAAACTCAGGCTTCCAGATGCAATCATTGCTGCAACTGCACAATCTTTAAATGCAACATTATTGACTAATGATGTCAGACTGACTAATCTCACAGAGATTAACATTCAGACAGTGCAATTAAAGTGAGTAGTGCCTTACCCCAGACATTTGTAAAGTGACGCGATCGCTTGTTTTGGATGAAGAGTGCGATCGCCTTTCTCTACTCCTGAAAACTCAGCTTAGCTACTATATGCTTGCCAAGCCATTCAGTAAATTCTTCCCGCCCTAATTCGCCGGATGCTACTTTTAAAATTACTTGTTCTTGCTCATCCATTGCTGCACTAATTTCAAAACCATTTAATACCAAAAAAACTTCCATTGCAGCGTGACCAATGCGTTTATTACCATCTATAAAAGGATGATTTTTGATTAGTGAAAAACCAAGTGCTACAGCTTTTTCAGGAATGCTTGGGTATAGTTCTTCTCCAGCAAATGTCATCTGTGGTTGAGCTATGGCTGACTCCAATCCATTAAGATTAGAAATACCCGCCGAACCACCAGATTGCTCAATGATGCGTTGATAAAGTTCTAAAATCTCTTTTAAAGTGAGATAACGCATCAGGCCAAGCGTTTGTAAAGTTCAGTATTTTTCTTGAGTACATAATCCATAGCATCTTGAAAGGATGCTTCTGATTGTTTGAGCAATTGTTCGACACCCATTAGCACTAATTCTTCTATCGATACACCAAGGCGAGTAGCTGTTGCTTGCAGTTTTTCTAAGTCTTCATCAGGAATTTGAATAGTAATGCTGTTCATCGCTAGGTCAAGCTATGAGGATAGAATCAATGTAGCACTGTAACTTTTTGATGCGATCGCTTGTTTTGAATGAAGGTGCGATCGTCTCATTTGCAACCACATCCAAACCTTTTGTCACCAACATCAACACATTTGTAACCAACATCGTCCCATCCATAGAAAACATCAACACATTTGTAACTAACGTCTTGACGTTACATATTAACGCCAACCCATCCATAGAAAACATCAACACATTTGTAACTAACGTCTTGACGTTACATATTAACGCCAACCCATTCATCACAAACATCACAACATTCATTTAACTAAAGCTGCATGACTCTCCCACCCTGCAATAAATTGCGGGCTAATAGCTAAAGTACGATAAAACGCACTGAAATCAACATATATAAAAGCTCATGTATAATATCCCTTCTTAATTCACCAACATTATCCCCATCTCCCCATCACCCCACCTCCCCATCACCCCATCTCCCCATCACCCCACCTCCCCATCACCCCATCACCCCATCTCCCCATCTCCTCACTCCGCCCCCAACTCCTTCAACACCTCCCACGTCAACGGATTCTTCCCAGCCTGCAAATCCCTCACCCAACCTTCCCGTAGTTTCTTCGCGTCAGCATCTTTAGTAGATTTAATAAATACCTGAAAATCCTCAATCGCACCCGCATAATTACCAAATCATGCTCACTCCACCAGCTTTCTAAATCAAAATTGTCATATAAATTTAAACTACCTACCAAGCTATCAATTACCCCTGCATACCATTGTTCTGGAGTAATATCCCAAGTCCCAATTGCCGTAATATCAATCGCCGCACAAGCAATTCCCTGTTGTTGTAACCTCTGCATCGTCCTTACCCGCAGGCTAGATTTGCCCATTTGGCGCTAGTTGAGGACATAACAGAATTCTCCTGCTTTGAGTGCTGTATATAAATCCTCGTCTGCCTGTCGTGTCACATAGGTGGGAGAATTAGCTGGTAAGCTACCCCCGACTTGGTATTTATAGCTTAGGTTTTGCTGTGCGTTCATGGATTCCAGTTGGAATTGCTGAGACTGACTGTATTTAAATGCTACAACTGGCAATCACCTGTTTTGCAGTGAGAGTGCGATCGCTTTAATTATTTTTACCCCTAAAAACCTGATTTAGGTACATATCTTATTACTCTCTAACTTGATTTTTTCCATTTTCTGTGTTTGCGATCGCTGTCGTTCAATCACAACATGATGTCGATAGATCGCAACTTGCTGCTATTAAGAATGTACTTTGAATCAGAATCAGATTGACCACCAATCTAAGCTACAATTAACTTCAGCATTACCTGAGCATTACTAATATCATGTCCCCTAGAACAGCTATATTATCCGCCTGTGTCGGTAATTGGTAATGAGTAATGGGTAATTGGTGATAATTGGTTATTTTTTCACCATATTCAATACTCTATGCCCAAGCTTTATATCGTAAGCAATCAGTCGGACATGATATAACTTCCCTAAGAGGCTATTTATAAACAAAATATTAAGTCATGCTAGTAGGGTGTGTTACGGCATGAGGATACTGCGCTTTAACGCACCCTACAAAGTTAAGATTTACTTTATAAATAGTCTCTAATGAATCATTGAGCTAATGCTTCAGCTTTATGCAATTGCAAATCATTCCGTTCAATTGCTAGACCAATAATAAAAATAGTGTAATTTGTATATTTAATTAAATTTGCCGGAGTGGTTACTCATCATCAAGTAAAGATAAACCGTTTGGATGCAAATTTATAGACAGCAAAATTATCTTGCTTTTAAAGTTGTATATAAACTTGGTCTGCCTGTCGTGTCACATTGGTGGGAGAATTAGCTGGTAAACTACCCCCTACTTGACTTTATATTAGTATGTGGTGTTTTGTTTTCTCTTCATCTGTTATAAATAGATAGAAGTGAGAAAAACATATTAGATCTAATAATATATTATTAGTGTTTATTGCTTGATAAAAACAGTAATTATTAGGGTTCATATTCAACTTTCGCGAAGCTAGGTATACTTCCTGTTCTCTGCTTCAAGATTAAGTTCATATAGTAAATTTGATTGCTACATTCTTTTTTAGATAATTGACTTAATTTCTACCAATTTATTTCATAAGTCTACAAAAAATGTATTTTTAATGATTTATTCGCAAAATATTTTTATTAACAACAGATTCAAATAACTAGAGAGAAAATAAGAAAAAATTAGCAAATTATAGATGTCATTAACACTAATAAATTCAATACTAATTGAACGTTACTGAAATTCCTCAATGCCAATGATTACACAATCTTACAACTCAGACAAAATCCTGGTAGTCGATGATTCGCCTGATAACGTGTTTTTAATCAAAACCATTTTAGAAGAAGAAGGCTACACAGTTACTACAGCAGAAAATGGTGTTTCTGCATTGGCAAAAATTGCTGAGGCTACCTTCGATTTAGTATTGCTGGATCTAATGATGCCAGGGATGGATGGTTATGAAGTAACTAAGCGGATGAGAGAAAATAAGAGTTTGCCGTTTATCCCGATTTTACTGATCACTGCCCACGATTCACCCAATGTTGCCCAAGGTTTAGATTTAGGTGCTGATGATTTTATCCGTAAACCTGTGACAGTGGATGAGTTATTAGCAAGAGTGCGATCGCTTCTCCGGTTAAAACATAGTATAGATGAACGCGATGAAATAGCCCGCCAAAGAGAAGATTTTGTCTCTCGTCTCACCCACGACTTACGTACACCTCTAGTTGCAGCAGAAAGAATGCTAACACTACTTTCAGAAGGTGCGCTAGGGAGTTTATCAGCACCCATGCAGGAAGTGATTACTATCATGGGTCGTAGCAACACCAACCTACTAGCAATGGTGAATACCTTATTGGAAGTATATCGTTTTGAAGCTGGTCGTAAAACCCTAGCGTTTCAACCAGTTAATTTAGGACAATTACTCAAAGAAGTCGCAGGCGAACTAACTCCTTTAGCCCAAGCCAAGCAACTGGCAATCAATTTAGATATCGATGAGGATTCTAGCAAAACTACAATTGTTGGCGATCGCTTAGAACTACACCGCCTATTCACCAACTTGATCGGTAACGCCATCAAATTTACCGATAAAGGTTTTGTCACCATCACTCTTGTACCATCTACCACTGATAGTGGGAGTATTACCATCAAAATAGCAGATACAGGTCCTGGTATTCCTTCTGAAGAACAAGCAACTTTATTTGAAAGATTTCGCCAAGGTAGTCACAAGCGTTCTGGTAGTGGTTTAGGACTGTATCTTTCTCGTCGAATAGTAGAAGCGCACAAAGGAAGTATCGAAGTAAGTTCAGAGTTAGGAAAAGGCAGCATATTTATTGTTAATTTACCCATCAAACAGTAATTTTATAATTTACGTTTGATGTGAATTCTGGGTCAAAAGATTTATTCTTTAGAAAGCGAACACCGATGCACACGGATGATTGATCTGTGTTCATCTGTGTTCCAGCTTCACCGAGTTTTTTGTGACTTGAATTTATCTCATCGTCCAATAGTTTTTGGTAAGACGAACACCGATGCACACCGATGGATGCAGATGGATGCAGATGGAAGCAGATAAATTACTCGTTAACAACAGCAGTGAATACACATTAGATATAAGTTATCAATTAAATTGAGATACATCTATTTATAACCAAAATGTATTAAAATTTACGAATGTGGGCATTTTTCCGTTATACTCATTTAAATTAAATATATTTATTTGAGATATTAAATGATTTCTGAAACGTCAATTCATGAAATTCTTGAACAACAACGAGTTTTTTTTCAATCTGGAAAAACTCAATCACTATCTTTTCGTATTTCCCAACTCAAACTTTTACAACAAAGCATTAAAGAAAACGAAACAAAAATTTGTCAGGCTTTAAAAGCAGATTTAAATAAACCAGAATTTGAGGCTTTTTCTTCAGAAATAATATTAGTTCTTAAAGAAATTGAATATTGTATCAAAAATCTTAATAAGTGGACTAAGCCTCAAAAAGCAAAAGTCCCTTGGCAATTACTTCCTGCTTCAGCAAAAATTTATCCAGAACCGTTAGGAGTTGTTTTAATTATTGGTACTTGGAACTATCCTTTTCAGTTAGTAATCACACCATTGATTGGAGCGATCGCTGCTGGAAATTGTACTATTATTAAACCATCAGAATTAGCTCCGCATACATCTAGTCTTATTTCTAAGCTAATAGCTAAATATTTCCAGCCAGAATACATTACAGTTATTGAAGGAGGTGTGGAAACAAGTCAAAAATTATTGTCAGAAAAGTTTGATCACATATTTTTCACTGGTGGCACTGCTGTAGCTAAAATTATTATGGAAGCCGCAGCCAAAAATCTTACACCTGTGACCTTAGAATTGGGTGGCAAAAATCCTTGTATTGTTGATACAGATATTCATATTGCACATACTGCTAGACGCATTACTTGGGGTAAGTTTATTAATGCTGGACAAACTTGCTTAGCACCAGATTATTTATTAGTACATACTAATATTAAAGAAAATTTAATATCTGCAATTCAAAAATGTATCCAAGAATTTTATGGTAATAACCTTGCTATCAGTCCTGATTATGGCAGGATTATTAATCAAAAACAATTTGATAGAATCACGAATCTTTTAAAGGGAAATAAAATTGTTTTTGGTGGAGAAACAAACAGAGAACAACTTTATATTGCTCCCACATTAATAGAAAATATTTCCTTGGCAGATTCCATTATGCAAGAGGAAATTTTTGGGCCAGTTTTACCAATTATCGAATACACAGATATATCAGAAGCGATCACTTTGATCAATTCTCTGCCTAAAGCTTTAGCTTTGTACTTATTTTCTAATAATAAAAATCTCCAACAAAAAGTATTACAGACAACTTCATCAGGAACTGTGTGTCTCAATGAAACAGTCATGCATATTGGTGTTTCATCCTTACCATTTGGTGGCGTAGGTGATAGCGGTATCGGCAGTTATCATGGTAAATTTAGTTTTGACACTTTTTCTCACTATAAAAGTGTATTACACAATCCCTTTTGGCTGGATTTAAAATGGCGATATGCTCCCTACACAAAGGGTAAATTATCTTTTTTAAAAAGATTGATTGGATACTAATCCTTAACTCTCGTGAATACAAGGCGCTGCTGCTAGAACCTGCGCCTCTATTTGCATCAGCTCAATATCTGATGGCAACCACTGACGAGGTGCTTGACAGTGGTGTGCCACTAACAGTCCCCATAGTCCTTTGGGAGTCAACACAGGTACAACCAGATTGGCACGAACCTGCAATTGGCGCAGAAAATCTCGGTGACAAGTAGCAATTGCTTCTGATTCAATGTCGGGTATTGCACGTACCCGTCCTGCCAAATACATGGCAGCATACTCATCATTAAAACAATCATCAGGTCCTGTTGAACCTAAGATAGAAAATTCTTCAGAACTCAAGGCTTCAAATGTTACTTGTCCTTGCCATTGATAGTAAAAGTAATACAAAACCACACGATCGACTTGAAGCGTTTCTCTGAGACGGTTTGTTGTTTGTACGACTAACGCATCTCGTTCCATTGTTCCGATCAGGCGTTCAAGCACTTTTTGCAAACCGCGATCGCGATGCACTGTGACACTAGGATTAAATTCTGGGTTGGGATGACTTTGCACTGGTCTGCAATAACGATTGATTGACAGTTATCCTTCCATGCTACACATGGCAGGTGATGCTCTTAACTTACCGTTATAAATTCCTGAATCGACAAGATGTTTTAAATTTTTAAGAATCTATCTAAGTACCATTTCACAATATTATTGATACAAATTCTCTCCCTTATCCTCTTTGTCGCCCTTGTCCCCCTGGCTGCCAAATGCATCAAACTTATGGTGAAATGGTATAAGTAGCCGTCATGAGATGCGAACCTCACCCCCCTCCCCTCTCTTGACGGGGTGAGGTTTTCAAATCATTAAAAATTACTATAACGCTCCTCTGCCCAAGGTTCGCCTCTATGGTGATAACCATTGCGTTCCCAAAAACCCATTTCTTCATGTTGGAGAAATTCTAAGCCATTGATCCACTTAGCGCTTTTCCAAGCATAAAGGTGAGGAACTACTAGCCGCATCGGTCCACCGTGTTCTGGGGGTAATGGTTCACCAAATAATTTAAAAGCGAAGAAATTTTCTTCTTTGAGAAAATCTTCCATAGAAATATTAGTGGTGTAACCGCCGTAGCAGTGTTCCATCACATGGACTGCTTTGGGGTCAACTTCAATTTGCTTCATGAAGTCTGTCACCTTAATACCAGTCCATTTGACATCAAGTTTAGACCAACGAGTTACACAGTGGAAGTCAGCAGTAAACTCGTGCTGGGGTAACGCCATGAAATCTGACCAAGTAAAAGACTTGGGTGTCACCAAACCCCATACCCGAAATTCCCATTCATCTGTGTTGACTTGGGGAGTAGCACCATAGGTTAAGACAGGAAAACCCTTAGTTAAATATTGACCGGGTGGAACCCGTTCTTTTTCTTCCTGCGCCGGTTTTTGAAAAAACTTTCCTAGCATAGCTACCAGAAAAATAGGTCTTCTGAAGACACTTTAGTTTTTATAGGAGTATTTGGTAATCGGTCATAGGTAATGGGTAATAGATAATGTATTCTCTCAATTACCAATTACCCTTACGGATTCCCGCTTATGCTCATGGGGGAAACCCCCCTTCTGCGCGCTGGCTCACCAATTACCAATTAGCAGTTTTATGATTCCTCTTCTTCCTCTTCTTCGGCAGACGGATAGACAAAGGTAGAGCGTCCAGTCAAAATCGACTTACCAAGGGAGAGAGCTTTTTGTGCTTCCAGGCTAGCTTTACGTCTCCAGGTAGCTCGACGCTTATCACGTTTGGATTTAGATGTTTTCTTCTTTGGAACAGCCATATTAGCGGATAACGCAATTTTTGACAACCTTATTATTCTAAGCCATCAAGGCATAATTGGTTAGTGGTTAGTGGTTGGTGGTTAGTGGTTAGTGGTTGGTGGTTAGTGGTTGGTGGTTAGTGGTTGGTGGTTAGTGGTTAGTGGTTAGTGGTTGGTTATTTACTAATTAACTCACCCCTCACACCCCTCACACTCCGCATCACCCCACCACCCCTCCTACTTCCCAGCTTGGTTATTCGTTGCAGGAGCAGGGGTTGTGAAGTTGTCTCCAAAATATAGAAGCGATCGCGCTGTTTTGAAGTATTTTGCCCAGCGTCGTGGATCGGGACGCTGACGCCACTGGGGGCGAGTCACTGCTAATTCTAAAACTGGTGCGATCGCTCCGTTGTTTTGTACGGAGACAAATATGGAAACATCTGTTACTAAGATATCTTGATCAAAACTACGTTGAGCAGCCGCTCTAGCAGCGGCTTCTGCTCTTTGCAGTAGGGTTTCGTAGTTTTCTTCTGGTAAGCGATCAATAGACAGGTCTACTCTAGCGGTGTAAGCTCGCACAATCTGGGGTGCGATCGCGCCCATTGTCAGCCAAATCGGAACCGCAGTACCCAGCAAAACTACTGCCTGAGCTATCCGGATTCTCTTAGCAATTAATGGCATAAGTTGAATAAGTCTCTGAGAAAAAATTCTATTTCCAAAGAGAATTCTGCATGATGACTGATGACTGTAACTGTTCATAACCTGTATACTCCTCACTATGAAAATTTTTGGTGAATCCAAGCACAGTAATAATTCGGTTAAGCAAGTAAGAAAAAATACATTTTTTGTATTTTGTGTCTAAATGAAAATCAACCGGAATTAGGAATTCTGAACAGTAAACTCCCAACTCGCAATTGTTTTAGTCACCCAGACTATCAATAAAACACTAGGTTAGCTTTGTTTTTTCAGCAAAGACAACCGCGATTTTAAGTAAGCAAAACATAACCAGCAGAAAGTGCGATGGCAAATAACTGGGCGATCGCTATTGGCGTAAATCAATATCAATTCTTTCAACCGTTAGGATGTGCTCAAGCCGATGCCGAGGCGTTAAAAGATTTCTTGGTAGTAGAAGCAGGTTTTTTCCAACAACAGTGTCTTTTAATGACAGACACTTCACCACCTCTCGGTGATAGATCTACTTATCCCACCAAGGAAAACATTCTGCTTTTATTAGAAGATTTAGCTGCGGCATGTTGGCAGCCCCAAGACAGACTGTGGTTTTTCTTTAGTGGTTATGGCATCAATCACAACGGGCAAGATTACCTGATGCCTATAGAAGCAAACCCTGCTCACATTGAAGAAACTGGCATAGAATTGCGGGCGTTAATGCAAAATCTGCAACTTGCTAGGCTTGACACATTGATATTGCTGGATATCAACCGTGCTTATGCTAGTCAGGCCAATACTCTCATTGGTCAAGAAGCAATTGAACTAGCACAAGAATTACAAATTCCTACTATTATTTCTTGTCAACCAGAACAATTTTCTCACGAAAGTACCGAACTTGGTCATGGATTCTTTACAGCAGCAGTGTTGGAAGCTTTGCGTTCTGGCAATGGCAAGACTTTGGAGGATCTAGAAAGATACTTGAGTCTCCGCACTCCAGAACTATGTCAACACTATTGGCGTCCAACGCAAAACCCTGTTACTATTATTCCCTCCAGGCGACAAGGAATCTTACCAGCACCAGAAACAAATCATCGCGTCAAAAATACAACTGCCCTCAGTTCTAAAGAAATGTTAGCTGCTGCCCTGCCCACACCTTCCCTGCATTCTAATTCCCATCAATTAACAGCAAATGCAACTACTTGGAATGGATTGGGGGAAGTAGGGGGAATGGAGGAAGAAATTTCCAATTATTCATCACTTTCGCCCCCACCAATAACAAACTACTCACAAGCAAAACAAACAGCCACAGCCAGTACCTCTATTTGGAAACCACTGCTGTGGTGGGGTGTAAGTACAATGATGGTTATTGGCTTGTTGGCAGTGGTTTTTCTTCGCAATCAAGCAGGTTTTAGAACTGTAGAGATTTCCCCAGCTGCCACTAAAACTGCTAATGATGACAGTGACACAGAAATTCTGCCTGTGTTACCAGAAGGCGCCAGGAATAACAAGATTGTCAAGATTTTGACCACTGTTCCACCACCTCTACAAAATAATCAAATCAAACCACCGACTGTTCCTCTATCTGAATCAGCCAAGCGTAAGCAAGCGCTGTCGGACTTAGCGAAAATGTCGCTGCAACCAAATCAAGCAAGCGATCTCAGCTTGGCGATCGCTAAAGCTAAAAAAATCAAACCTGGAACTCAAGGTTACGAACAAGCACAAACAAATATTAAAATTTGGAGTGGCATGATCTTAGACTTAGCTAAAAATCGTGCCAAACAGAGAAAGTATGCCACAGCTGTAGCTGCTGCTGAGTTAATTAATCAAGATCAGCCAAATTATCCACAAGCACAAGCAGCAATTCAACAGTGGCGTCAACAAGCCAAGCAATATGTGGCTAACACAACCCTTTTGGATGCTGCAAATGGCTTAATTCAGCCAGGACAAGCTTCTACTTACAACCGTGCGATCGAAGTCGCTAAGAAAGTTTCACCAGGAGAACCAGGTTCCGATCAAGCGCGAAAATCTATAAATAAATGGAGCGAAATTATTCTGCAACTAGCTAAGCGCCGCGCTTCTAGAGGAGAAACCAAAGCAGCAATTATAACGGCTTCTTTAGTGCCAGAGGGAACATCAGCCTATAACAAGGCTCAGCAAGCCATTGAAAAGTGGCAAAACAGAAAGCCGCAAAAGTGAGACAAGGGGGGACACGGAGGACACGGAGGACTAGGGAGACAAGGAGGACAAGGAAATATCACGCTACCCCTACCTCCCCATCTCCCTATCTCCCAGTTCCCTCAACAATACTGGGAAACATCCTCGCCGCATTCATCGGCTAGATAGCACAGCGCCCGGAAACGTAAGCTCACGACTTCTTCGTATAAGGGGTTGAGCTTACACATTGGTGGGATGTGAAATAAGGTTTTACCAAATAACTTAACATCGCGCTCAAAGGGACATTGAGCAGGAATGAGATGACACAAGCGGTGTGCGAATTGGCGATCGCTAACTTTAACGTGGTCTAGCCACCGACGTAGAGGCTGGAGAATATCAAAATCAGGCTTAGAGACTGGATGATGTGAGTGAATAGCACTGCTATTGTTGGCTTCGGTTAGAGTTAGTGCTACCCAGCTAGCGAAAAAAATCTTTTTTGTGGTATTGTCAAATACCTTCATTATCTACTCCTCTTTTTGCTTGAGGGTCTTCACCACTTCGATGAAGATATACAATGTAACAATTGCATTTCCCGGAAATTTCTTGTCCCGACACAGATACTACTTGCTGTTTCAGTAGACACTTTGCTCAGAACTCTTCTAACTACGTCAAGTTAATCTCAATTTCCTCGGGATCGGAAGTGCGATTGTGATATTTTCTTAATAACTTGACATAGTTAAAATTTTAATAAAGTCATCTGTCTAAAGACAGATATTAATATAACATTTACAAAGTTTTTTTGCAGAAAATTTCTCACTAGAATTTTGCCTAAGTATGTATCTAGTGTGAAATAACACTCAGCACCCAGAAATTACTTTTTTGTCATCAGTTGCGATGCTTTTCACGCCGCACCGATTGGAGGTACAAGTCTTTTGGTCGCTGTTTGTCGTTTTTTGCCCCTGACTCAACAATTGTGCATTCCTAATTCCGAATTAGGATAACCAGCAAAAGATGTTACCACATATATTGAAATTTGCCACCTATATTTTTTTAGGGTTGACCTATCTAGGGTTAGCATTAGGCTACCTGCCTGGTTTACGCATGAATCGTGCTGCGATCGCCTTGGTGGGTTCTGCCTTTTTAATTGCTTTGGGTGTAATAAGTTTGCAGGAGGCTTGGCAAGCAATTGATCCCACCACGATAGTGTTTTTGTTGAGCATGATGGTGGTGAACGCTAACTTAACCTACGCAGGATTTTTCCCTCAAGCATTGTCGCTGCTTTTACGTTTGACTCGCAGTCCTTTGGGGATCTTGATCGCTTTAACCTTTGGCAGTGGTATTCTTTCCGCCTTTTTTTTGAATGATACCTTGGCGCTAATTTTTACACCACTTACCTTGAGCCTCACTCAAGCTTTGAGATTGAATCCCATACCCTACTTATTAGCGATCGCAGGTGCAACAAACATTGGTTCTGTCGCCACCTTGAGTGGTAATCCTCAAAACATCCTGATTGGCTCCTTTTCAGGCATCCATTACTTGGATTTTATGAGGGTGATGACTCCAATTGCTGTAACAGGGTTAGCAATTCAAGTAATTCTACTGTGTTTACTTTACCCAAATGTACGCTCTATTGTGCCCTGCGAACACTTACCCACAGGGAAAAAGCGCATCTTTAAACCTTTGTATAACAAAACCTTAATAATAACCACCGGATTGTTAATCGCTTTTGCTGTTGGTTTACCTTTAGCAGAGTCAGCTTTAGTAGCTGCTAGCTTATTACTCATCACTAGGCGAGTCAAGCCACAACGCATTCTGCAAAAAGTAGATTGGAATCTATTGGTGATGTTCTCTGGACTATTTATATTGACAAAAGCGACTCAAAAACTGAATTTATTACAACCCTTCACCTATGCAGTTAACTCTGCGGCTGGTTTACTGGGAGTGACAGCTATTTTGTCGAACTTAATTTCTAATGTGCCTGCGGTATTGTTGCTGCATTCCCTGATTGCTAAAGATGATACCCAATCTTGGCTATTGCTGGCAGCAGCGTCAACTTTGGCAGGTAATTTGACTTTGTTTGGCGCAGTCGCCAACTTGATTGTGGTAGAAGCAGCGGCGGAGTTGGGTTATAAGCTAACTTTTTGGGAACATTTACGCTTTGGTGTGCCGCTGACGGTGTTAACTTTACTTTTGGTTTATCTGTGGATTCACTAGGTTTCTGGCAAAAAGTTTATAGCGATCGCTTAGGTCGCAGAGGAGAGTGGGTATTTGGATCAACTCAAGAAAATGTATCTTGAAGCCAAGAGACTTCCGCAAAAGTAGTCTATAGAAGGTGCTATACTCTGCGCGATGAGATATTCTGAGGAGCAAAAATTATTCCTACGTCAAAGCAAAAAACACAGTGCTTTGTCTTGTGTTGGTTTACAAAACTTTATTTGCCTATAAATGTAGTGCGTGTAGATGAGCGTACAGGAAACGTCTTCTTCTTAGCAGGTGAGGAGAATATCATTGAAATATATCCCAATGGCAGATGGAGATATGTACAATGAGCAACCCTAACTTTCAAACAATGAGCCGGAAGGAATTACACGCTTATGTTCTGGCTCACCGGCATGATCAAGAGGCTTTTTATGCGTATGTGGACAAGTTACATACTGAGGCTAAGTGGGTTGAAATGCCACCGTTACAGTCTCCAGAAGACTTAGAAAATTATCCTGAATTTCTTGAGCGTGTTCGCAACAGTTCGGAATCCTAAGATAACGTCGTCTAACCAATTCGATCACAGAGTCGGGTTTTCTTCGTTCTTCGCATTCGATAAATTCCAGTTACAGACAGTGGCAGAACAAATGCTTAACTCTGGAATTTAGCGCTCAACTTTGTTAACTTCACCTGCTTTATCACCTTCTAAATTCGCTTGGTTAAATTGGGAATTCTTAGGCAAATCAACCCTCACATCTGACATCTGATCAATTTCGACTTGCAGATTTTGAAATTGTCCATCTAAAAGATGTCCGCCAGTTTTGCGATTTTCAGTTATAAAATGCAGATGATAACCACTAACATTTACTCCTTGCATATAAGTGGGTGTACGAAAGCCTACTAAAGTACCCTTGACATTCTTTAACTCAAAAATAGATTGATTTTTTACCACCTCTACTAAAGGACGATAAGGTGGGGTTTGCTTTGACACACTTCTAACTTTGAGGTAGGGGAAAGTACCTTGAATGCGAATTGCGTAAGGATAATTTCTTGATGGTAATTTGCGGTCTAAAGTTTGTTGCATCTGTTGATAATTCAGTTTTCCCGCCAAATTAATTAATCTATCTGATTTAAAAAAAGTGACCGCAGCAAAAGGAGTTTTCATCGCATCTGGAATAGGATATGCAACTCCATCAGATTTGATTTGATAGAACTTACCATCTAACCCAATCATTTCTCCATCCAGATTATTTAATGTTCCTAAGCCGAAATTCCCATGTGCTTTTAATTGTTTAAAATTAGTGTCCCCATCATAAACACCTGCCATGAGTGCATTAATTGTCGATGTTTGAAAAAGAATATTTGATGACTTGTTTTGCTGGGTTCTACCAGGAATAACAACACCCAACGCAGTAGTGCATACAACAGCTAACCATATATAAGGTTTATATTTCATATTAAAAACAGGTCAGTAATTGGTAATATTTGTAACTAATAATAT
>NZ_AJLK01000055.1 GCF_000317205.1 Fischerella muscicola PCC 7414
AATAATATTACTATTTATGACCTGTCTTTAACGTTTTGCACCAATATTTGTTTGAGAAATCGAACACAGATGCACACAGATACACACAGATGGATTATCCGTGTGTATTTATGTATCTATTGGTGTTCGCTTTCTCTAAAACAGTTGAAATCTTGCCAACAGATACGTGATTTTTAATTTCCTACGATGCTACCTGAGCAGCTGTGCGAGTCCGCCGTCTTCTACCATCGGCAACTTTTACAGGCGGTTCATCAGGAATTTGCATCAGCAATGTCAGTGATGGTTGACATTGCAATTCACGACGAATGGAACGTGCTAGTTCCCGTTCTAATACTTCTTGCAATCCACCCCAGTCTACTTCTGGTTGATCACTCTCGAAACCTTGGGCAAATTCTGACCAACGCACACTGAGGATTTCTTCAATTCGCTGTTTTACCCATTTTTGGAGGAGCGATCGCTCGATACTTGTGACTACACCGCGTAGGTGAATTTCTGGTTTTACCATCAGTTTGCCAGTCCAATCTATTGCTGCGGCAATGGTAACAATACCTTCTTCTGCCATTTTCTGCCGTTCTTGCAAGACTTTGGCGCTGACCATACCAGAACTAGAAGTATCTACTAGTTCTAAACCAGATGGGACTTTTCCAACAGCACGAATTGATTCTTCTGTCAACTCTACAATATCACCATTCTGGATAATCACCATGTTCTCGGCGGGAACACCCATACTCTGGGCTGTTTCGGCGTGCTTCACCAACATCCGATGTTCACCATGAACTGGTAAGAAGAACTTGGGACGAGTTAAGGCTAGCATGAGTTTTTGGTCTTCTTGACAACCGTGACCGGAAACGTGAATGCCTTTTTCCCGCCCGTAGACTACATTTGCGCCCTGCATCATCAATTTATCGATGACGTTGACAACAGCGATCGTATTGCCAGGAATTGGGTTAGCAGAAAATACGACTGTGTCTCCTGGGCGAATTTTGATGTGGGGGTGTTCTTTGTTAGCAATGCGTGTCATGGCTGACATCGGTTCGCCTTGAGAACCTGTTGTCAGAATCAATACGCTTTCATCTGGAAGATTGCGGATGGAATTTAAAGGCTGAAGCAAATCGTCATTACACTTGATGTAACCAAGATTGCGGGCATGGGCAATCAAATTCAGCATCGAACGTCCAACGACTGTAACAACACGGTTATGCTTCTGTGCTAACTGCAAAATCATGTTGATGCGGTGGACGCTAGAGGCAAAGGTGGTTACAAACAGTCGTCCTGGTGCTTGGGAAAAAACCCGATCTAGATTAGGAAAAACTGAGCTTTCTGAAGGCGTGAATCCAGGTACCTCAGAATTAGTCGAATCACTCATCAAACACAGAACACCTTTTTCCCCATGTTCGGCTAAGCGTTGGATATCAAACCGTTCACCATCTACAGGTGTATGGTCAAATTTGAAGTCTCCTGTGTGGATCAGGACACCAAGTGGGGTATGAATAGCGACAGTGAAACTGTCAGCAATAGAGTGGGTATTGCGAATATATTCTACAAAGAAATGTTTGCCAATTCGCACCACATCACGGGGAAGGACACTTCTTAATTCTGTGCGATCCCGTACTCCTGCTTCTTCCAATTTACCCTCTAACATAGCCATAGCTAGACGAGGGCCATAAATTACAGGAATTTCAAATTGCTTTAGATGAAAGGCAATACCACCGATATGGTCTTCATGACCGTGGGTAACAATCATGCCTTTGATTTTATGGCGATTTTCCCGCACGTAAGTCATGTCTGGCAGAACAATATTGACTCCGTGCATCCCATCTGTGGGAAACGCCAACCCTGCATCTAAGAGGACAATTTCATCTTCGTACTCAAAAACACAAGTGTTTTTACCAATTTCATGTAAGCCACCCAATGGAATAATTTTGAGGGCGGAATTAGTTTCGTTTTTAGTCATTGTCTCCTGAGATTGTTTTGTAGTTAGAATATGAGAATTTAGCGGTCTTTGAAGACAGTTCAAAATATCTGTCTATTAAAAGTTCAGCGAGAAGGTAGTTGAGTGTGGCACAAAGAAATTAAGTCACGAATTGACAATTTTTAAAGTTTTATAAAATGAACTTTTTTCCTCCAACATAGCCGCCTTCTGCCTTCTTGTAGTCCTGTTTTTATGAGCTTCTTTATTGCTTAGATATTTTTGATAAAAATAACTTTACACCAAAGAGTTTATTAGTAACTTTTCTGTAGTGGCATAGGGTTTTTATATGCCACGCTGTCAAAATTACTGGGAATTTTTATTAACTTCTTCTAATGTATCTTTGAGTGTCAAAGTAGGTTAGATGCCAGTTTTATTAGAGAAGATTAAGTTCCTTCATCACAACTTCCAACTTTTGAGTAACTTTTGCGTCAGCTTCGCACAAAGGCGGACGCGTTGAACCAACTTGCCAGTTTTGAAGTTGTAATGCTTTTTTTACTGGAATGGGATTTGTGGTTACAAACAAAGCTTTAAATATGGGGAAAAGCCGCAAATGAATGTCAATAGCGACCTGAATTTGACCCGAATTAAAGGCTTGAATCATCTGTTGTAGTTCGTTGCCTACAAGATGAGAAGCTACACTAACTACACCCTTAGCGCCGACTGCTAACAATGGCAAAGTTAAAGAATCATCTCCAGAGTAAATCTGAAATTCTTTTGGTGTCAAGCGACGGATTTCACTTGCTTGATCCAGATTTCCGCTTGCTTCTTTTATACCAACAATATTTTTAATTTCAGCTAACCGAGCAACTGTTTCGGGACTGATGTTTTGACCAGTACGACCGGGTACATTGTATAACAAAATGGGTAAGTCACCAGAAGCTTGGGCTATGGCTTGAAAATGTTGGTAAAGTCCCTCTTGCGGTGGCTTATTGTAGTACGGAACAACTTGTAAAGCACCGTGTACTCCTATTTTAGCTGCTTTTTGAGTAGCGGCGATCGCTTCTTTGGTGGAATTGGAACCGCATCCTGCCATTACAAGTGCTTTTCCTGCTACCGCTTCTAACACAACGGAAAATAGCTGATATTCTTCCTCCCAACTTAATGTAGGAGATTCTCCAGTTGTGCCGCACACCACCACTGTATCAGTACCGTTATTTGCTAGATTTTCTGCTAGTTTTGCTGCTACATCATAGTTAACACTACCGTCTTCTTTAAACGGCGTAATCATTGCGGTTAAAACTCTACCAAAATCTACCACCCTATTTTTACTCCTGATTTTTTGTTTTTGTGTTTTGGTGGTTCTTTATTGTCATAACCTATTTGCAAATTACTTTCAAGGGTAGATTGTTGTTTGTTGGTTGTTGGTTGTTGTTTGGTTACCAATTACCAATTATCAATTACCCATTACCCATTCACCAATGAAGGAATTGGTTTAAGTAAACTTTTTTCTACTAATAATTCCGCAATTTGTACAGCATTCAATCCAGCTCCTTTGCGGATTTGATCACCACATAACCATAGTTCCAAACCGCAAGGATGGGAAATATCCTGACGTATTCTGCCTACTAAAACTTCATCACGTCCTGTGGCATCAAATGGCATGGGAAAGTAATTTTTCTGCCAATCTTCCACCAATTTTATACCACGAGATTTACTTAAAATTTCTCTGGCTTCATCTGGGCTAAATGGGGTTTCAAATTCTAGATTAATCGCTTCTGAGTGAGCGCGCAGTACGGGAACCCGTACACAAGTAGCAGTAATTCTTATCTGTTGATCACCGAAGATTTTCCGTGTTTCATTGACCATTTTCATTTCTTCTTCGCAGTATCCCCAATCATTTAATGGGGAATTGTGCGGAAATAAATTGAAAGCCAAAGGATAAGGAAAGACTTCCGCAGTTGGTTGTTTGCCCTCTAAAATAGCCCTAGCTTGAGCTTGGACTTCTGCCATTGCTTTTGCACCCGCACCACTGGCAGATTGATATGTAGCTGCAACAATGCGTTTGATCGGTTTGATTTGGTGTAGAGGCCACACTGCTACCGCCATTAAAATTGTGGTGCAGTTGGGGTTAGCAATAATACCTTTGTGGTTTGCTGCTGCTTGGGGGTTAACCTCAGGAATAACTAAAGGTACTTCTTCCTTCATGCGAAAGGCACTGGAATTATCGATGACAACTGCACCTTTTTCTGTGGCTATCGGCGCCCAAGTTTTGGAGGTGGAACCTCCAGCACTCGCTAGTACTATATCGACATTTTCAAAGGCGCGATCGCTAACTGGCTCTACTAATAAATCTTCTCCTTTGAACGCTAGTCTTTGCCCTGCACTACGTTCTGATGCTAATAACTTTAATTCTGAAACCGGGAAATTACGACTTTCTAATAATTCCAACAACTCCCTGCCGACAGCACCAGTCGCACCCAAAATAGCTACACAATAGGAATTAGACAAACTGGCTTCCTCCTTGAAGTTTCTTCTTGTAATTTTTTGAGTCAATTTACGATTTACGCATATATTAAAACTACAGGCTCTTAATGATTTTACGGATATTTAATGATTTACCTTAATAAAGTTTATTTATTAATTTAATACATTTATTTTTTACTGTTACAAAACCTATATTGTACTTTACAACAATTAATAACTATTAATTATTTTAATAATTTATAGAGAATATATTATACAGCAAGATCCCAATTTAGAGATAGTCACTTTATTATGGCTTGGTTTTAGCTGAGCAAAATGATTCTAGGCAGTGATTATTAAAAAATATGACTCTTCCTACACCCTTATACCCTTACTCTCCTACATCCCTTTTCCCAGACAGAAAGCCAGCCTAAATCACAAATGTACTATGATCCAAATGGATAAAAACCAGCGGCGACATTGGTGCAGTCAAACAACCATCATGCTGCTACGGGTATAGATACATAAACTTATTTGCGCTAAAGTGTCAAGAGCTTTCGCATTAGCAGTAAACTGGATCTCTGTTCATCAACATAGGTCTAATAAAGCTGATCAAGCCTTGTGGGTAGATTTCCTGCCAATGAGGAACAGCCCAGCAAACGAGAAGTTTGACATCTGTTGTAGAAGCAATAAGTAAAAAAATAGTAGCAGAAAGCAAATAGAGACTAAAGCATGAAAGTTACCCAGGAAAAACTTCCCTCCAGTCAAATCGGTCTGGAAATAGAGATTACACCAGAAAAAACCAAGCAAACCTACGAACAAGTCATCCAAAATTTAAGCCGTTCTGCCAACATTCCTGGGTTTCGTAAAGGCAAGGTGCCACGGCAGATACTGCTACAGCGCCTGGGAACAACTCGAATTAAGGCAGCAGCGCTAGAAGAACTTATTCAAGATGGCATTACAGAAGCCGTTAAACAAGAAGATATCAAGGCGATCGGGCAACCACAATTACGTTCATCGTTTGATGACTTGATTAATAATTATGAACCGGGTAAACCCTTGACTTTTTCGGCTGCTGTTGATGTGCCACCAGAAGTCAAGTTGAATCAGTACACTGATTTACATATCAAAGCTGAAGAAATCACCTACGACCCCGCAAAAGTGGATCAAGTCCTGGAAAATGAACGCCAACAAATGGCGACATTGATTCCTGTGGAAGGACGTCCAGCACAGTTAGGTGATATTGCCGTAGTTGATTTTAAAGGCGTACTAGCAAAAGCTGAAGGTGAAGACGAAGCAGCAGAACCTGAAGCAATACCTGGCGGCGAAGCCACTGATTTTCAAGTAGAGTTACAGGAAGACAAGTTTATTCCTGGTTTTGTCACAGGCATAGTGGGAATGAACCCCACAGAAACCAAGGAAATTTCTGCAACTTTTCCAGACCCCTATGCCAATGAAGACTTAGCTGGCAAACCAGCGATTTTTACCGTAACGCTCAAAGAAATCAAAGAAAAAGAACTGCCAGAGTTGAATGATGACTTCGCCAAAGACATCAGTGATCATGAGACTTTGGCTGAATTACGCACTTCTTTAGAAGAGAAATTCCAAAAAGAAGCCGAACAAAAAACTAAACAGAACAAGCAGGAAGCCCTGTTGAATGAACTGCTCAAGCATGTAGAAATTGACTTGCCAGAAACAATGATTGAACGGGAAGTCGATAACATGCTCACACAAACAGCTATGCGTATAGCACAGCAAGGTCTAGATGTCAAGAGATTTTTTACTGCCGATGTGATTCCGCAATTACGTCAGCGTTCTCGTGATGAAGCGATAGAACGCCTTAAGCGGACCCTAGCCCTGGAAGAAATCGGCAAACGCGAGTCTATCCAAGTCACAGATGAAGAGGTCGCCACCAAAGTCAAAGAACTCTCTGAACAGTTATCTGGGCAAGATTATGACCCAGACCGACTGCAAGAATACGTCAAAGACGAACTGCTGACTGAAAAAACTATCGATTGGCTGCTGGAACATGCAACAGTTGAACTCGTACCCGAAGGTTCTTTGAGTGCAAAAGAAGAATCGCCAGCCTCAGCAACAGCCGAAAGCGAGGAACAGACTACCCCAGATGTTGAGGAAATAGCACAAGAGACTGCTCCGGCACAAGAGGCAGAATAAATTTGGGAATAGGGGATCAGGCATTAGGGATTGGGAATAAGTGTTTATTCTCCCCCTTGTCCTCGTCTCCCTTCCCTTATCCCCTATCCCCTATCACCTATATTCATACTGTATTCACACGATAAGAAATTATATGAGGCATAATGGTTAACACATACCTAAAATAAAAAACCATTCGCTCATCATAGGCAGCATACGCTGTCTCACCCACTGTTAAATTAAAAGTCAAACATTTGTCTGTATGCTTGTATCGCAGTCGGGGAATTACCCAATTAGCAGTTTGAGTCCTTTTGAAGTTCGCGCCCAGAACGGCCCAAGCAACATCGTGCCGATGGTGGTAGAGCAGTCTGGCATGGGAGAGCGGGCTTTTGATATCTACTCCCGCCTATTGCGAGAAAGGATTATTTTCTTGGGAACGCCAATAGATGATACCGTTGCCAACTCCATCGTCGCTCAGTTACTGTTCCTAGACGCTGAAGATCCAGAAAAAGATATTCAGCTATACATTAATTCTCCAGGTGGCTCAGTATATGCGGGCATGGCAATATATGATACAATCCAGCAAATTCGCCCGGATGTTGTGACCATTTGCTTTGGATTAGCCGCAAGCATGGGAGCATTTTTACTAGCAGCAGGAACTGCGGGTAAACGTATGTCTTTACCTGATTCGCGGATTATGATTCACCAACCCCTTGGTGGCGCTCAAGGGCAAGCAATTGACATAGAAATTCAAGCCAGGGAAATTCTTTACATAAAGGGGAAGTTGAATCAGTTACTAGCACACCATACTGGTCAACCATTAGAAAGAATAGAAGCTGATACTGACCGGGACTTTTTCATGTCGGCTGAAGAAGCCAAAAATTATGGCTTGATCGATCAGGTCATCACCAGGCAAAATCTTCCCGCAGCAGGGGAAAACGTCACCATTCTGAAATAAGAGGCTGGTATGTCTAAGTACGACTCCCATTTAAAATGTTCGTTTTGTGGTAAGTCTCAGGAGCAGGTGCGTAAATTAATCGCTGGACCGGGAGTCTATATCTGCGATGAATGCGTTGACTTGTGTAATGAAATCCTAGATGAAGAGTTGCTTGACACAAATAGTGCTGCGTCGCAACCAGCACAACGGTCAGAAGCTCCTCAAAAACGCCGTGCCCGCTCCACCAGTCTCTCGTTCAATCAAATCCCCAAACCCCGAGAGATTAAAAAGTATCTAGACGAACATGTAATCGGGCAAGAGGAAGCCAAAAAAGTACTATCAGTAGCAGTTTACAATCACTACAAGCGCCTGGCACTCGTTCAGTCTAAAAACAATGGCAAAGGAGCAACTGATGATGCCGTTGAGCTACAAAAGTCCAACATTCTGTTGATTGGACCTACAGGTTGTGGCAAAACTCTTCTTGCCCAAACTCTGGCAAAAATTCTGGATGTACCCTTTGCTGTTGCTGACGCTACTACCCTAACAGAAGCAGGGTATGTGGGTGAAGATGTGGAAAATATTTTGTTGCGACTGCTGCAAGTAGCAGATTTGGATGTCGAAGAAGCGCAACGGGGAATTATCTACATCGACGAAATCGATAAAATTGCTCGCAAGAGTGAAAATCCCTCAATTACACGGGATGTGTCTGGTGAAGGCGTACAGCAAGCTTTGCTGAAAATGCTAGAAGGGACAGTTGCTAACGTACCCCCCCAAGGTGGACGTAAGCACCCCTACCAAGACTGCATCCAGATTGACACTAGCAATATCTTGTTCATCTGTGGTGGTGCTTTTGTTGGCTTAGAGAAAGTTGTAGAGCAGAGAACTGGCAAAAAGTCAATAGGCTTTGTACAACCGGGAGAAGGTCAAACAAAAGAAAAGCGTGCCGCAGACACTCTGCGGCATTTAGAACCAGATGATCTAGTCAAATTTGGCATGATTCCTGAATTTATTGGGCGTGTGCCAATGGTGGCAGTGGTAGATCCGCTGGATGAAGAAGCACTGATGGCGATATTGACTCAACCACGTAGTGCCTTAGTCAAGCAATACCAAAAACTGCTGAAGATGGATAACGTCCAGTTAGAATTTAAACCGGAAGCTTTACGAGCGATCGCTCAAGAAGCCTACCGTCGTAAAACTGGTGCAAGGGCGCTGCGGGGTATTGTCGAAGAGCTTATGCTGGAAGTAATGTATGAGTTACCATCTCGCAAAGACGTCACTCGCTGTACAGTCACGCGGGAAATGGTAGAGAAGCGTTCCACTGCTGAGCTATTAGTGCATCCTTCTTCCCTACCCAAGCCAGAATCAGCATAAACTAGATAGATATGGGGACACGGCGACAAGGTGACATCGGGATAGAACATTCTAACTCTTCCCATCTTTCCACTGCCCCCAAGTTCCCCACCTCTGACTACTCCTCACCACCTCCTCTTGGAGATGTCTTACATTAATGTCCGTGGCGTAGAGCATTATTACGAGTGGATACGAAAACCATCCATTGTTTCTCAACCTAAACCAGTGATGGTTTTTGTACACGGTTGGGCTGGTTCCGCTAGGTACTGGCAAAGTACTGCAACAGCTTTATTGGAACAATTTGATTGTCTGCTTTATGATTTACGGGGGTTCGGACGTTCCCGTGGTAAGCCGACTGCTTTTACTAAAGCTAGTGAAGCCGTTGTTGAGTCCGATTCTCCCGTGGAAGAATCACAAGCACTTACACAATTAACCTACGAATTAGAAGAATACGCCCATGACTTAGCAGCGCTGTTGAATGGATTACAAATTCAACGCGCTTACATTCATGCGCATTCTATGGGCGCTTCTATCGCTACTCTATTTCTCAACCGCTACCCAGAACAAGTAGAAAAAGCAATTCTCACCTGTAGTGGGGTTTTTGAGTACGATGAAAAAGCCTTTGCAGCCTTTCATAAATTTGGTAGCTACGTAGTCAAATTCCGTCCCCAATGGTTAGCAAAAATACCGTTAGTAGATAGGATGTTTATAGCAAGATTTTTGCATAGCCCCATACCAGCAGCAGAAAGGCGTGCTTTCTTACAAGATTTTCTCCTCGCTGATTACCAAGCAGCTTTAGGCACAATTTTTACTTCTGTCAGTAAAGCTGCTGCTGAATTAATGCCCCAGGAGTTTACCAAGATCACTGTGCCGACGCTGCTCGTGTCAGGAGAATATGACAAAATTATTCCTGCCCAGATGGGGCGTCAAGCGGCAAGCCTGAATCAGGCAGTTGAGTATGTGATGATTCCCAACACAGCCCATTTTCCGATGTTGGAAGATGCACCAACTTACCTGCAACGGGTGCGAGAATTTTTGTCAATGGTCAATGGTCAATAGTCATTTTATGTGTTGGTTGTTGTTTGTTGGTAGTTGGTTGGAACAAACAACAAACAACAAACAACCATTAACCCAATCCTAATTCTCTTTTGAGCAAATTAATCGATGTAGTACCGATATAATTTTCACCACACATGAGTTTGGGTGGACGAATAATATCTTCAACACAGTTGTGTAAAGCTGCTTGTGCCGCAGCAAAACTAGGTTTGTCTGTACTAAAAATTACCTGCGCCCGCTTGACCATTGCTTGAAGTTTGTAACTATCTTTTGGTTGGGAAGTCATCACGAGTATTTCATCTCCACGTAGACCGTGGAGAATAACTTCTGCGGCTCGAAGCCAGCCAGAACTTAAACTGACTATACCAATGCAGCTGTCTTTTGGTAGGTTTTTCAAAAGATTGAACTCTTTAGCGTAGTCTTGGATATCCAAGGGAATCACCCGCACCGCTTTAGGTGCTGCAATTACTTCTACTTCACCGATAAAATACCGACTGGTGACAACTGTAGCAGAGGAAGTTTTATCAAGTACAGCAGGTAATTCTTCCATTGTGACTAGCTGTACTGGTATTTTGAGGCTTTGTTCTAATTCATACACCATTAATTCTCCAGCACCAATATCACCGGCAGGAACCGCTACCAACACTCGTGCGCTACAACGCAAGCGCCAGTCTATTTCCGCCAAAAATATCTCTCGTGCTTGATTGAGGGAACAGCCGTGAGATAGCAACTCATCAAGTGCTTGTTGGACAACCTTGTATGCTTGGGGATTTTCTTTGAGAATCGGTGATTGCAGTTTACTACCACCTTCATGGCCTTGGGCGCGGACGTAAATACCTGAACCAGCAAGACTTTCTACCAGTCCGTCATCTTCGAGTTGGCGGTAAACCTTGCTAATGGTATTACGGTGTAGCCCAGTTTGCATAGCCAGCGCCCGTGTACTCGGCAATTTATAACCAGGGGGATATTGCCGAGATGCGATCGCAAACCTAATTTGATTAAACAGTTGAGTAGATGCGGGAATTTCACTGTCTGGCTGAATACGGAACTGAATCATCACCGAGCCTCCAAAGGTGCTGGTATAAGAAGGCAGCTATGCCGAAGGCAGAAAGCAGAAAGCTACAAAGCTTATATAGTTTGTTTTTATAGCCTTTTTAACTGCATAGTTATTTTTGCCACACTGCATTAGAGCATACTGTAACCAGCTACAAATTTTACTTGTTAAATATTCTATTTATATATTCAAATTATTCGAGAGAAATTTATTGCAGTAGTTGATAATTTGATTTGGGATAGCCTAGAGATACTTGCATAGGTATATCTAAAATAATACATAGTACTGGTAAAAATTGTTATGGCACGAGCAATCGATACCGCAACAGTTAATCTTTCACAAGCGGATTTGGAAATAGCTGCTTACTTAGCCCAGCCTCAAGAACCAGGTTCTTACCCGGGAATTATAGTATTGCAGGAGATTTTTGGTGTTAACTCCCACATCCGCGAGGTTACAGAACGTATCGCTCGTGAAGGTTATGTAGCGATCGCACCGGCACTGTTTCACCGTGTCGCCCCTGGTTTTGAAACAGGTTACACACCAGCAGATATAGAAGTGGGTAGAAAATACGCTTGGGAACAAAGCCAAGCGTCGGAATTATTAAGGGATATTCAGAGTGCGATCAACTACCTAAAAACTCTACCGCACGTAAAAAAAGATGGTTTCGGCTGTATAGGTTTCTGTTTTGGTGGTCATGTCGCCTATCTAGCAGCCACCCTGCCAGATATTAAAGCAACTGCTTCCTTCTACGGCGCACGCATTACTAACGCCACACCAGGAGGCGGCGATCCCACCATTACCCGTACAAAAGACATTCCAGGCACTCTCTATGCTTTCTTTGGCATGGAAGACGCTAGCATTCCTGCTGAACAGGTAGATCAAATTGAAGCAGAGTTAGAAAAATATAAAATTCCTCATCGCGTGTTTCGCTACGATGGAGCTGATCACGGATTTTTCTGTGACCAACGTGGCAGCTATAATCCTAAAGCTACCGCCGATGCTTGGGAACAGGTAAAACAACTGTTTGCACAGCAATTACAAAAATAGTCAATTGTCGATTGTCAATTGTCAATTGTCAAAATCATGAAAAATTCTGGACTATGGACAATTGACTCTGGACTCTAGACTAAATTCGCAATTTGTCTTCACAATCATGAATTCTGAAACTAAACTTTCTCAAAAAGCCAATTCATCCTTTTCACTAGATGATTTTGCCAAAGCACTGGAAAAACACGACTACCAATTCCAAAAAGGGCAGGTAGTACATGGAAAAGTATTCCAGTTAGATCCAGATGGCGCTTATGTGGATATTGGTGGCAAATCGTCTGCCTTTATTCCTCGTGAAGAGGCTGCTTTGAGAAATGTCACAGATTTATCTGAGGTGCTGCCGCTAAATGAGGAATTAGAATTTTTAATCATTCGCGAACAAGACGCCGAAGGTCAAGTCACTCTCTCGCGGCGACAGTTGGAAATTAAACACATTTGGGAACGATTAGCCCAAATGCGGGAAAATTCTCAGACAGTAGAAGTACGGGTATTAAATGTTAATAAAGGTGGTGTTACTGTTGATCTGCAAGGTTTACGGGGTTTTATTCCGCGATCGCACCTGCTAGAACGTGATAATTTAGAATCTCTCAAAGGACAAACTCTGACTGTTAGTTTTTTAGAAATTGATCGCAATAACAAAAAACTTATACTTTCCCAGCGTTTGGCGACTCGTTCCGCTAGCTTCAGTACCTTTGAACTAGGCCAGTTGGTAGAAGGGAAAATTAGTGGTATCAGACCTTTTGGTGTATTTGTAGATATAGATGGTGTTAGTGCCCTACTCCACATCAAGCAGATAACTCAAAAATTCATTGACAATCTGGAAAAAGTATTCCAAGTTGGTCAGTCAATTAAAGCTGTAATTATTGACTTAGATGAAGGGAAAAATCGGGTTGCCCTTTCCACCAAAGTCTTAGAAAACTTCCCTGGTGAAGTCTTGGAGAATATGGACGAAGTGATGGCAACTGCCGAAGCACGTGCAGAAAGAGCCAGGAAGAAGATTACTGAATAATATTTGTTGATGGTTGATGGTTGGTTGTTGATGGTTGGTTGTTGATGGTTGGTTGTTGATGGTTGGTTGTTGATGGTTGGTTGTTGATGGTTGGTTGTTGATGGTTGGTTGTTGATGGTTGGTTGTTGATGGTTGGTTGTTGATGGTTGGTTGTTGATGGTTGGTTGTTGGTTGTTCAAACAACTAACAACTAACAACTAACAACTAACAACTAACAACTAACAACTAACAACTAACAACTCTTTTCGTAATGTCTGCAAACTTTCTTCATTAAATGCAAATTTAATTGACTCTACTAAATCACGCCAACTTTGCAGTGCAGGTTCTCCTGGCGCTTGCCAAAATTCCTCAGCAAAAAACTCTGTCCACCATTTAGGAGCTTGCTTTCTGCATTCAGGGTTTAACTGCTTTCGCCAACGCCTGCGCCATTTGGCCCTTTCTGCTTGGGTTGGTGGGCGGACTCCCACAATTGGCGGAAAATCTGCATAACTGACAAACTTACTCACACCCTTGGCATGGACGTAAACCATGTAGCGCCAGCATTCTACAACATAAATACTTTCTGGCTTGAGATTGAACATCAAGCAAACAGCTTCTTCTGTGACAAATCTGGCTAATGGGTTGATGGTTAGCGATTTGTGGACAATTTTTGATTCACGGATGACAATCGCTTTTGGTGTGGGTAATGATAACATATAGACAAATCCTTTTGAGATGGATACATCCAAATCCCTTCGTGGATAACTTTTTACGGATGCTGTATCCGTTGGAAAAAGAGATTTCATTGAATGCGAACGCGATCGCCCTTCAGTTTCCTACGCCGGGGGGAGATCGTTTTTTAATTTAAAGTGTAATAATTAAACGATAGAATTTCATCGTTTGTCAAGATTAAGATGGGGCTGATTAGGCTACGGATTAGGGAATTTGCAGGTGAAAAAGGTTGGACGTTAAAAGATGTCTCTGACCGTTCGGGAGTAGCCTATAGTTCAGTGAGAGCCTACGCGCGATCGCCAGGTTTGGCAATGGTAGATTTTACCTCAATTTTGAAAATGGCGCGTGCATTGGATGTGATGATAGAAGACTTAGTTGAAGTAGTAGAAGAGTAGTTTAGTATTAGATGCGATCGCGAATTTTTTCTTTGATATTCAGCATTCGATTAATGGGGCTG
>NZ_AJLK01000056.1 GCF_000317205.1 Fischerella muscicola PCC 7414
TTTCAGCCCTAGCTTTGTGGGTATTTGCTCAAATCGCCGATGAAGTTCTAGAACAAGAAACTCAAACGTTCGACCAAAGCATTTTACTGGCAATTCGGCAGATGCATACACCATTAGGCGATCGCATTATGCTGGGTATCACTTTTCTGGGTGAACCAATATTATTGCTGCTGATTTGTTTGGGAATAGCAATCAGATTACTCTATTATCGCCATCGTTCGCAAGCAACCACTTTGGGTATAGCCGCAGTTGGTGCGATCGGCTTAAATTATTTAATAAAAGTACTATTTGGTAGAGCGCGCCCGCAACTGTGGAATCGTATCGTTGACGTCGGTCAATACAGCTTTCCTAGCGGTCATCCGATGATTTCATTAGTGATTTATGGTTTCATTGGCTATTTGATCGCAAAGCGATATCCTCGTTGGCGAGCATGGATTTTTACACTCACCATGATATTAATTATAGCAATTGGTTTTAGTCGGCTTTACTTAGGCGTACATTGGCCTACCGATGTCATAGCTGGTTATGCGGCGGGTATAGTCTGGTTGATGACCTGTATTCTGAGTTTGGAAACGTGGCGAATATACAGGATGTCGGGTAGACATTCACAATCCAATTAGCAAAGTTCGCAACCGATAAATTCTCCTATGTGAAAGCTTGAGTGTTAGCAGTTCCTAAATTCCAGGTAAAGGTGGAACCTCAAACTCATTGAACAAGCAAACATTGTAAGATGAAGTGGCTAAAGCTCTCACCAGCCGCTGGTCTAAAGTTAGTAGCGTAGCAGCAACCTGCTGTGAAAGCGCAACATAAGAAGCATCGTAAGCAGAAATTCCGTAAGTCAAGGCGATACTCACAGCATCTGCCATTAAGTCAGCTGTGGAAACCACACGCAGGGGAAATGCTTTGAGAGTAGCTAAATCTGCCTGAACTTGAGCAGCAGTATACATTCCTGCACGGACATATTTCCATAGGACGTTTGCACACTCGATCTAAAACAGATCAGGTACAAAAAATTCAGTTTCTGGATTAGTCAGGTAGTTAAATAGTTGATTAACTTTGGGTGTGAGTGGGTCAGCAATAAATTGTTTAATGCATACGCTAGTATACACCACACATCTAAAAATGGTCGTCATCTGTTACGGTCTTCTCGGATAAGTTCAGTACTATCAGGTAACCCGAAATCAGATGGATTTACACGGTGACGCTTACGAAGTTCTTCCAAAAGTTTTGGTACATTTTGTCGTCGCTGTTCTTCAGTCTGCTGTAGTTCTGTAGCTAAGCCTTTCTTTAGTATGGTGATGATTTGGTCATTAATTGAGGTATTTTTAGCCTTAGCTAATTGTTCTAATCCTGTATACAAGTCATCAGGTAAATCTAGCATCGTGTTTAGTCTAGTCATAGCTTGACCTTCCAGTAAGGTTTACAAGCAATAGTAGCACGATACTACAAGCCTGGGTTGAGATAGGGAAAGAGGGGACGACTGAGAACATCTCAAGCGGTGTTTTTTCTTAGAAAGCAATCAAGAATTTCCGAAAAACGACTTTGCCGACTTGTTATGATTGTTATCATTTATATCCTTGGCTGAATTGATACTTAATAAGTATACGTTTGGCAGTGATTTTTCGGATTGATCACTCAATAACAAAGGTGTGAAGATAACATGAGTATGCGGCAATCTCAGGGAACAAGATACTTTGTGGTACTGATTGGCTTACTGCGCGATCGCCAAGCTTTTCTAGAAGAAATTCGACAAAGAACGAGATTAGAAAGCAAAGCAAGTTCTCTGTTAGTTACTAGTTCTATTTTCTTTGCTATTTATGGTGCGATTATTGGTGCATCTCACAGTTGGATGCAAGCATTATCTGCTGCGATTAAATTACCAATTTTATACTTATTAACGCTCATAATCTGTTTGCCAACTTTGTACTTTTTTAATGTTTTATTTGGTTCTCGTAGCACCATTCAACAGCATTTGGTAGTGTTGCTCACAGCTATGGCAGTGATTAGTGTTCTGCTTTTTAGTTTGGCTCCAGTCACACTATTTTTCTTAATCACAGCTCCCGATTCGTATCAATTTTTTAAACTTTTGAATGTGTTAGTTTTTGCGATTACAGGTTCTTTTGGTGTGAAATTTCTTTATGAAGGAATGCAGTTACTTTCTCAACAAGATGAAGTTGGTAAAGGGACTCGCACTACTATTTTAAGATCTTGGTTGTTCCTTTATGCCTTTGTTGGTATGCAGTTAGGATGGACTCTTAGACCTTTTTTTGGTGATCCTAAAACTAATTTTGAATTGTTGCGGTCGGTAAAAGGTGGCAGTATTTATCTCGATATTATAGCAGCGATTTCAGAAATATTGGGTTTCCGTTAAACTACATTGGTAATGCATCTACTCCGATAAATTTGGTATTAATTAACTTTCATTTGTGAAAAAAGATATTTGCGATCGCACGTTTACTTTCTCAATTCGCATAGTCAAATTGTGCCAGTTTTTAGATGATAAACCAGGAGTAGGGCGAACCCTTGCTCAACAATTGTTAAGGTCAGGAACATCTATTGGAGCTAATGTAGAAGAAGCGCAAGCAGCACAAAGTAAAGCAGATTTTATTGGCAAAATGATGATTGCGCTCAAAGAATCACGTGAAACTCGGTATTGGCTAAAATTACTCGTTGCATCTGAAATAATACCTCAAGAAAGGATTAGCCAACTCCAGACCGAAGCCGAAGAACTGACACGTATTCTTGGTGCAATCATAGTCTCCACCAAAGACTCCAAGTAGTGACGTTCTCCCAATTTTTAATTTTTAATTTTTAATTTTTAATTGTTAAGCGGAGAGGGTGGGATTCGAACCCACGGATGCTTTCACATCACTCGATTTCAAGTCGAGCGCATTCGACCACTCTGCCACCTCTCCAAAAAAAGCTGCCGAAATATACTTCGTCAGCTGTCAGCTAAAAAAGCTGACCAGTAAATCATTATAACTCAAATTCATGCAGTTTGCACTACTGAACGGGATTTTTCATACAAAATTTCTTCAGCCACTTTGTAGTCGTTGCCAACCCAGACACTAGAAGCTTGGGAAACTACACTATCTTCCAGCAGGACAATTGAAAAATTCCGCAATTTTTGACCATCACTATCCACGATTCTTGGCACAGCCGCTGCATTTAAGTAAACTGTCCCCTCTGGACTTCTAAACACACGCTTTCGCAATACTTTTTTGGTGTGTCGTAACGTCTGGTGCATATGACCAAATGTCACCAAGGGAACGGTTTTACCAGCAGTGAGAGTTAAAGATATCGCCTCGGCTAAATCAGGATCACCAAAATCACCGCCGATAGGATGCCAATCTTTGCCACAGGGATCTTCAGGGCGATCGCCTAACCCAGAAGGGCCATTATGACCCACAAAAATAATTGTTTCATAAGCAGCACTCTTGACTGCGGTAAAAATCCGGGCGGCGGATTCATCCAAATCCTTTACACCATAACGTTCTTTGCAGATATCAGCGAATCGCCACTCTGGCCCACCCCAGGTAAAGGGACGTCCCCCCACCACTGTCAAGTTAAAAGCAGGAATATCCAGTTTCCCATAACCAACATGGGCTGCACCTAATAAATCTAGCTGTTCCTGCACCCAATCTTCTTGAGAACGGTCGTAGGGACACTTTTTCCGTCCCCATTCTGTGGCAGTGTACCATGCATCGTGGTTTCCCATCACCGCTGCCTTGGGAATATCAAGGGATGCGATCGCCCTTACCACTTCTACCGACTCGTTACCAAAATCCCCGACAAACAGCACTAAGTCAACACCAAGATGCTTCAGTGCATTGCCATCCTCCACTTCCCATTGGTCGTGAACATCTCCAACTACAGCGATTTTCAATGTTTTTGAATTAGTTGTCTGACTGGTCATGCCACTTTCCTTGCCATATGCTTCCAGCATAGGCAATCCATAAAGATTTTGGCACAACTCCCAAAATTGTCTTATGATTTCACCAAAAGTCGGCGGGAGAACTAATCTCTTTCGAGGGGTAGGAGTTTTGATAGCCCGCCAACTTTGGTAATTGGTAATTGGTAATCGGTAATGGGCTAATTATTACCACGAAATACCCCGGCTTGAGGCGGAGGATAAACTTATCTGATAACTGGCACTTCACACCATCATTATCAATTGCACTATAAACATCATCGGGTGCGAGTCCTAACCAAGGATCGGAACTCGGAGTGAAAAACAGTTCGGCATAAACTTTTTCATTCAATGCGTCTAAATTACTTGTTTGATTACCCTGCACAAACCATTGATGAATTTGTCTGTGCAGCATATATTCATTTCTAACTGTATCGAGAGCGATCGCAGTTTCAAAGTTACTTAAGTAG
>NZ_AJLK01000057.1 GCF_000317205.1 Fischerella muscicola PCC 7414
ACTACTCTCGCCAAATCATCTTTTTGAGTACTAGCAGACCGAAACTTTTTCGCCCGAATTAAAGCAATACTGTTTTGATCTAGTTTGGCATCACTTGTATAAAGTCGGGCGATGCGATTCCAAGTTGCTTGATCAGTAATTTCTGAAGGATTGTTTTGTCCTGGCTGGAGTGTGTTCAGCATGGGGCTTTCCACTCTCATTTTAGTTACTGCCAGTGACCCTGCAACAGTAGCATTGGGAGGTTCACTAGAATTACTGGGAAAAGTAACATTCTAATGTTTGTCACAAATGTTTCAATGATTTCTATGGATGAAACAATTTTTGTGATGAACGTTCATTTAGTAAGTGCGTAGGCCCAACAATTCCTGCATTTGCTTTACTCCCACCAACGTATTCGCGCACAAAATCCCAGACGCCGCTACCGCAGGAACACCAATTCCTGGCATAGTGCTATCACCAACGCGATACAAACCCTGGATGGGTGTGTGGGTTCCTGGAAACATGCCCTTACCTGCTGCGATCGCAGGGCCGTAGGTTCCCTGGTATCTTCGTAAATAATAAGCATGAGTTAGGGGTGTACCAATCAGTTCTAACACCACATGCTGTCTGATATCCGGGATTATTTTCTCTAAGGCACGGTATAAAGTTTCTGCTTTCTGCCGTTTCTTCTGTTCATACCCATCATTGCGTTCCCATCCCAGGTAGGGTTCTAGGGTGTAAGCGTGGACTACATGATGTCCTTGGGGCGCTAGTTTTGTATCCCAGACGCTGGGAATTGATACCATACAAGTATTCCCTGGTGTGGTGATATCTTGATCTGCGTTGTGAACTACTACGTGATGTCCTGTTAAATTTTCTAAACCATCAGCACGGATACCTAAGTGTAAATGCATAAAACTATCTACAGTTGGTGTAGCCAAAGCTGCTTGGCGAAAAGATGCAGGTAAATCATCAGGATGCAGTAGCTGAGTATAGGTATCCCAAATACTGGCATTAGAAATTACTATAGGCGCTTTCAGAATAGAAGACTCCGATAAATCAAGACTGCTCCCTTGTCCCCCTTGTCCTTTTACCCCAATTCGCGATCGCAACCGTACACCTACAACTTTCCCTGATTCCACCAAAATTTGCTCGACATGACACCCCAGCAGCAACTTACCACCCCAGCGTTCTAATCCCCGCACTAAGGCGTTAACAATTCCTCCACTGCCACCCACAGGGTACTCAACGCCAGCACGAGAGCGTTCACCTAACATAAAAGCTACTTCGGGAGCAATTGTCCCGTGTGCTTTTAAACCCGATAATAAAAAGCATTCTAGGTCAATCAACCGTCTTACCCAAGGGTCTTTGACAGTAGCATCCATGACATTACCTAGAGAAGCCTGGACAAGGGGTAAATTAGGTAACATCTTTAATAAAGAGGGTAAATAACGCCCCAGCAGCACAGTGAGTAATTGCCAATCTGCTCTCAGTGCCAGGGTGGGAATACCTTTCATGGCATCATATAAAGGTAACAGACGCCGTTCAAACTGTTCTAATTCCCTGGCACCAACAGGAGTAATTTTAGCTACTTCTTCACGATAGCGATCGCCATCACTGTAAACTGCCAAAGTTCCTTCAGGAAAATGGTAATGTCCTAATGGATCATAGCGAACAGCTGCAACAGATTCACCGATTACGTCCAGAACTTGTTTGAGGGGATTTAAACTCTGAATATCAGTCAAACCACAATAAAATGAAGGCCCAGAATCAAATTCAAATCCCCGACGTCTGAAATTATGAGCTGCACCACCAGCAATTGTGTGACTTTCGCAGACAATTACACGTTTGCCATAACGCGCCAATAAAGCCGCAGCACACAACCCACCAATACCGCTACCGATGACGATGACATCATATTTGTCTTTTGTCATTTGTCCTTTGTCATGTGTCATTTGTTTAATACTAATAACTAATGACCAACAACCAACAACCAACCATCAACAATCAACAACCAACCATCAACCAACAACCAACAACCAACAACCAACAACCAACCATCAACAATCAACAACCAACCATCAACAACCAACAACCAACAACCAACCATCAACAACCAATGACCATTGACCAATGACCAATGACGAACCATTAATTGAATTAAAAGGTGTTTCCAAGTCCTTTGGTGACAATAAGGTTTTAGATAACATAGATTTGAGGATTTATCGGGGAGAAGCATTAGGGATAATAGGGCCTAGTGGTACTGGTAAATCAACAATTTTACGTGTGATTGCAGGTTTAATTGCTCCTGATACTGGAGAAATTATTGTGCAAGGTGTGCGCCGAGAAGGATTGATAGAGGATGGCGCTGATCCGGTTGGCATTGGTATGGTGTTTCAGCAGGCGGCATTATTTGATTCACTGACAGTTGATGAAAATGTCGGGTTCTTTCTCTATCAGCACTCAAACCTGTCGCGATCGCGAGTTCGCGAGTTAGTTGAGGAAAAATTAGAGATGGTGGGTTTGCCAGGAATAGCTGATCGCTATCCTGCGGAACTATCTGGAGGGATGCGAAAACGGGTAAGTTTTGCGCGTGCAATTATGTCTAATCCCGAAAATACCAAAGAAGGGCCAGAGGTTTTACTATACGATGAACCTACTGCTGGACTCGACCCCATCGCCTCAACAGTGATCGAAGATTTAATTCGACAATTGCGATTTACACAAGGAGTCTGTAGCACCTACGCAATTGTGACTCACCAAGAGAGTACCATCCGTCGCACAGCTGATAGGCTAGTATTTCTGTATCAGGGTAAAGTACAGTGGCAAGGTACAGTTGGTGAACTAGACCATACAGATAATCCTTTAATTAGGCAATTTATGAGTGGTAGTATATCTGGGCCAATTCAAGTCGCAGGATGAGGGAGATGGGGAGATGGGGAACTCACCGGACCCCACGACCGACAGGGAGTGGGGATTAGGGGCAGTGGGGAGATGGGGAGGTGTGGGGAGTGTGGGGAGTGGTAAATCATTAACCAACAACAACCAACAATCAACAATCAACAACCAGCCACCAACAAACCACAACCTAATCTAAAATCTAAAAATCTAAGACGGAGGATAAAAAAATGCGATCGCGCACATTTCGAGAAGGTTCTGTGGGTTTACTACTCCTCTTGGGAGTGGGTGTGTTTGGAATGATTATCCTCTGGTTAACAAGATTTACGGCTGCTGCAAGTTCATATAAAGCTTTTGTGGAATTCGCCAATGCTGGCGGGATGCAAAAAGGAGCAATAGTTCGCTTTCGCGGCGTCAAAGTCGGCAATATTGCTGCAATCCGACCAGGGCCAAATAATGTAGAAGTAGAAATCGAAATTGCCAATCCTAACCTAATTATTCCCCGTGATGTCAAGGTAGAAGCGAATCAATCGGGTCTGATTAGCGAAAGTATTATTGACATTACACCTAAATCACCATTACCGAATAGTGTAGATGTTGCTAAACCATTAGACAGACATTGCGATCCAAGTCTCATCGTTTGTAATGGTTCACGCTTAAAAGGTCAAATTGGTATCAGTTTGGATGAGTTAATTCGTAGCAGTACTGTTTTTGCTAATCTTTATACTCAGCCTCAAATCTACGATAATCTCAACAATACATTAGCAAACGCCTCTAAAGCAGCAGCTCAAGTCGTTATTCTCAGCCGTGATCTTTCCAATTTGACTAAAACTACGCAAAAGCAATTAAGTGGTTTGTCAACTGCCACAATTTCAGTCGCAAATGCAGCAGATCAAATCAGTGCATCTACTGCGAAAACAAGTAATCAATTTAGTAATACAGCGAATGCTTTTAGTGCCACAGCAAAGGATCTCAGCCTGACAGCAAATCAAGCAAGCCAACTGATTAAAAATTTGGATACCTTGCTAACCAGTAATCGCTCTTCTTTGGTTGGCACTTTAAATAATATTACAGCAACCACCACTGAACTCAGAACTACAGTTAGTAGTTTATCACCTACTCTCAATCGCTTAACCCAAGGAGAATTAATCCAAAACCTAGAAACCCTCTCCGCCAATGCTGCACAAGCTTCAGCTAATTTGCGGGATGCCAGCCAAGCACTCAACAATCCCAATAACTTGCTGGTGTTACAACAAACCCTAGATTCTGCCAGGGTAACATTTGAAAACGCCCAGAAAATCACATCAGATTTAGACGAATTGACTGGAGATCCAAATTTTCGAGAAAATGTTAGGCAGTTGGTAAATGGTCTAGGTAAATTGCTGTCTTCCACTCAACAAATAGAGCAACAAATTGAAGTTGCATCTACACTCAATGCAGTCAAAACAGCAGTGAAAAATCCCAACGCCACAACATTAATAACAAACAATCAATCACAGTTGAAGTTTAATATTCCATCTACAACTTTGAAAAGTGAAACTCAAGAAATTCAACCAACAGCTATTGAATTTACTACCTCGCCATCCCAAGAAAAACTATTGCAGAAATTACGTGAGTACGGAAAACAACAGCAGCAAGAAGAAGTAGGAAAATAGAACTTGATGTGATTCTCGTTACCAGGTTGAACATGCAATATTAGAGAAAATACCATACCCTTGTTCTCCAGCCTGTGCAATTATGTCAAATCACTTTGATCACGGCCATGCGTTACTAATTGGAGTTGGTAGAACTGCCGAACCAGAATATTCATTGCCTGTTACAGTCAAAGATGTGCAAGCACTGAAGGCAGTGTTAATCGACCCAAATTTGTGTGCCTATTTGGATGACGCAGAACATATTCGCCTATTGCAGAATGAGCAAACGACGCGTAGCGGAATATTAGCTGGACTCGCGTGGTTAAAGGAAAAGGCTGCTGCTAATCCAGAAGCAACATCTGATTGAGGCATTGCAAGGAGATGCTAATCAACCAGGCGATCGCACAGTTATGCTTTCAAATCTAATAGATTATCAGTGCATCTTTGTGTTTTTGTGCCTTGGTGGTTCCAAAGTCAATTTTTTAACCACTAAGACACTAAGAAAAATACATTACACTGCACTTTGTGCGTCTACAAACTTTTCGCAAAATCCAAAATCCAAAATCTAAAATTGGATGAGTTGTGCATTTGCACAATTGCTATGAGTGAAAAGAAAAAATATTTTAGTCAAATGCCCAATGAACTAAGGCTTAGAAGTAAGTAATTTTAAGAGAGTTGCCCTTGAAGATAAAGATGCATGTCACACCAACTTCAATCTCTAAAGCAACTGTCTATTTCTCGGATCGCTATTGTGCGCGCCCTCCCTGGATTAGGTGATTTACTTTGTACTGTACCAGCCTTTAGGGCGCTCAGAGCAGCTTTTCCCCAAGCCCAAATTACCTTAATTGGTCTACCTTGGGCGCATTCTTTTGTAGAACGTTTCAGCCATTATCTCAATGAGTTCTTGGAATTTCCTGGCTACCCAGGAATTCCGGAAGTACCACCTTCAGTCCACAAATTACCAGAGTTTTTGCTAAAAGCTCAAGAGCAACATTTTGATTTGGTGTTGCAAATGCATGGTAACGGCATTGTTAGCAATTCCTTTACTACCTTACTTGGCGCTCGTATTCACGCTGGTTTTTATCTTCCCGAACATTATTGCCCCGATCCAGACTACTTTTTACCTTACCCAGACAACGAACCAGAAATATGGCGTCACCTGCGCTTAATGGAATTTTTAGGGATACCACTCCAGTGGGATGAACTAGAATTTCCGTTGCGGGATGAAGATTTTGCAGCTTTGCCACACCTACCTGATAAATATGTCTGCATTCATCCTGGTGCTAGTCTGCCAGAGAAACGCTGGTCTTTAAAAAGCTTTGCCGCTGTTGCTGATGCGATCGCAGCTCGTGGATTCCAAGTTGTGCTTACTGGTACAGCATCAGAAGCAAATTTAACCCAGGCATTAACGGCAATGATGCGTTTCCAGCCGATTGATTTGGCTGGAAAGACTAGTCTAGGGACAATGGCAGCCCTTTTAAGTAAAGCTAGTCTACTAGTTTGCAACGATACTGGTGTATCCCATTTAGCTGCGGCTTTACGAGTCAAGAGCGTTGTCATTTTTACAAATGCATCACTGCATCGATGGGCACCTTTAAACCGTGAGATTCACCGTTCTCTCAGTCCTAGTTTCATACACTTCCCAGATGTCGAAGAATCATTTGTAAGTTCTACAAGCAAATCCTTTGATACAAAATTTGGTGGTTTTTATTTTCCGGTAACGCCAGCAATGGTAATGACTCAGGTAGAAGACCTACTGTTGAAGGAAACTTCCAATGTTACCTGAGACTTGGGAAAATGCCCGGCAAGTTTTGGCAATTCAAGTAGGTAGTCAGCAAGATTTAATACTGACTATCCCTGCATTGCAAAAACTGCGCTACTTATTCTCAGATGCTGTCATTACTTTAATGGTTTCCCCAAGCGCTAAACAATTAGGTTCCCATAAGCGTTGGATAGATGATGTATTGGTTTATGAAGGTGGTGAAAGTAAGTTTAAAAATAATGAGTGTGAATTGGCTTTCATATCAAAACTGCGCCAATATGCTTTTGATGTCTGCGTAATTTTTACAAATCCCGGAGAATCACCATATACACTTGCTTACATTTGCTATTTGGCAGGAATCCCAATTCGTATTGGTCAGTCACAAGAGTTTGGTGGTAGTGTTCTCTCCCATTGTGTAAAGCCGATCAGGACACAGGGAGATACGGACAGTATTTTTGATATCTCTACGTCAGACCTGTATGACCCTATAGGCTATCATCTCTTTTTACTGGAATCTGCATTTAAGTAACCTTTATTTTATGCAACGCCAAAAATTGAGAATTAAAAATTCAAAGGATGCTTTATTGTTAACACTTCATTATGCAACCATTACGTATCTTGACCTGGCACATCCACGGCAGCTATCTTTACTATTTAACCCAGAGCCAGCATCATTTTTATTTGCCTGTGAAATCAGGACGACCTGAGGGTTATGGTGGTCGTTTAGGTAGTTTTCCCTGGTCAGATAACGTTTATGATGTTCCAGCGTCTGAAGTTAAAAATCTCAAATTTGACTGTATTTTGTTTCAGTCAAAACGCAATTATTTAGAAGACCAGTATGAGATTCTCTCAGATTCACAGCGACGACTTCCCCGAATTTACTTAGAACATGATCCCCCGCGAGAACATCCAACGGACACTCGCCACTTTGTAGATGACCCGAATATTTTACTGGTTCATGTTACCCATTTTAACCAGTTGATGTGGAATAGCGATCGCACTCCAACTCGGGTTATTGAACATGGTGTGATCGTGCCAGAAAATGTTCGCTACACGGGTGAGTTAGAAAAGGGACTGGTAGTAGTAAATGGTTTGCGATCGCGTGGTCGTCGTCTAGGTGCGGACATATTTGCCCATGTCCGCCAACACATTCCTCTATATTTGGTAGGTATGGGTTCAGAAGAACTGGGTGGAATTGGCGAAATACCGCACCACCAACTACCAGCATTTGCCTCACGTTACCGCTTTTTCTTCAATCCGATCCGCTACACCAGCTTAGGACTAGCTGTATGCGAAGCCATGATGCTGGGTTTACCAATCATCGGACTGGCAACTACAGAAATGGTGACGGTAGTGGAAAACGGAGTTTCTGGCTATGTAGATACAGATTTAGAAAAGTTGATTTTCAGAATGCGCCAACTTTTAAACAACCAAACCCACGCCCAAAATCTCAGTAAAGGTGCAATACAAACAGCACAAAAACGCTTTCACATCCAACGCTTTATGGATGAGTGGGACAAAACATTTAAATCAGTTATTGGTATGAATTTCGTTCACCAATGATAAATAACTAATGACCAATGACAAATGACCAATGACAAAATTCATTGCTTTAATTAGCGAACACGCTTCACCGCTTGGCACTTTTGGTGGTGTAGATAGCGGGGGTCAAAATGTGTATGTAGGACAGCTAGCTAAACATTTGGCTGGTTTTGGCTATAAAGTTGATATTTTTACTAGACGCGATAGTCAGGAATTGCCAGAAATCATTCAATGGATAGATGACGTTCGCATTATCAATGTCCCCGCAGGCCCTCCTAAATATGTGCGGAAAGAAGACATGCTGCCATACATGGAGGAATTTACAGCCTATGTTTTAAAGTTTTGTCAAAACCCTCTTGGGAAGGCTGAAGGGATAGACACTTTTTCTGTGCCAAAATACGACTTAATTCACGCTAATTTCTGGATGTCAGCAATGGTAGCGGCCCAAATTAAGCGAAGCTTAAATATACCTTTTGTTGTCACTTTTCATGCGCTTGGCCGTGTGCGTCGCTTTTGGCAAGGTGATGCTGATGAATTCCCCGATGAACGCTTTACCATAGAAGACCAAATTGTCGCAGAAGCTGACCATATCATTGCTGAATGTCCCCAAGATCAGCAGGACTTGTTGTATCTTTACAATGCTAAGCCAGAGAAAATTACAATTGTTCCCTGTGGCTTTGACACGGCCGAATTTTGGCAAGTGGAAAAAACAACAGCCCGTCAGATGCTGGGTTTGCAGCCTGATCAACACTTAATCCTCCAGTTGGGGCGCTTAGTACCGCGTAAAGGCGTTGATACGGTAATTCGCGCTTTTGGATATTTGCTCAGGCAGTATCATATCCACACAAAACTATTGATTGTTGGCGGTGAATCAGAAGAACCAGATCCCCGCCTCACACCTGAAATCAGTCGTTTGCAAGCGATCGCTTGCGAAGAAGGTGTGGAGTCACACATAACTTTCTTTTACCGGACGCCGTCGTCGAGAGTTGCTTAAGTATTATTACAGTGCTGCTGATGTATTTATTACAACGCCATTATATGAACCATTTGGAATTACGCCCATAGAGGCAATGGCTTGTGGAACACCTGTGATTGGTTCAAATGTTGGTGGCATTAAGTTTACAGTCAAAGACGGTGAAACTGGCTATCTTGTACCAGCAAATGACCCTGATGCCATTGCCGAACGAATTGCCTACCTCTACAAAAATCCTCAAGTACTCCATGACTTGGGACAGCAAGCAATACAACGCGCCCATCAAATGTTTACTTGGAAACATGTAGCCGTTGCTGTTGCTACTCTCTATGAAAAAGTTCTGGATACAATACAATACAAGCAGTGGGTTGAGAACAGACGAGAGGATGTACTCTGGCAAAAAGTACCTCAATACCTTCAACCCCAGAGATTATCCCTAAACCACGCTTCTACCCCTCACAGGTATCACCTTTCAACAATCTCCCCACCCCCCTCTCTCCCCACCCTCATTGACAAAAACTTTGTGGCTGCGATCGCAGCAATGGAGAAATCCCGCCAAACTTTGACACCCACAATTATTGAGGCGGTAAAAGCAATTAGCACCTGTTTTGCTTTGGGTGGCAAGGTACTTGTTTGCGGCAATGGCGGTAGTGCTGCGGATGCTCAACACTTTGCCGCAGAATTTGTTGGTAAATTTCGCTGCTCTTACAGAGCGGGACTACCCGTAATTGCACTGACAGCAGACTCATCTTTTTTGAGTGCGTGGGCAAATGATGTCGGATACGATTACGTCTTTTCTCGCCAAGTAGAAACTTTTGCCCAACCAGGAGATTTATTACTGGGCATTAGTACCAGTGGGCGATCGCGCAATTTGATTGAAGCTTTCAAAACAGCACGTCAAGCCAACATTCACTCTATCGCCTTACTAGGTGGTGATGGTGGGGAATTGCGATCGCTAGCAGATTTAGCAGTAGTTGTCCCGGCAACAGATACCCAACGCATCCAAGAAGTACAACACCTCATACTGCATATTTTTTGTGAATTGGTTGAAGAGGAATTAGAAGCAGGCAGAAGGCAGGAGGCAGAGGGCAGAAGGCAGGAGGCAGAGGGCAGAAGGCAGGAGGCAGAGGGCAGAAGGCAGGAGGCAGAAGAAATATATTAGTTTCCCACTCATGATTATTTTTTGACAGGTGTGATACGTAACTAATTACAACAAAGGAAAAACAACTATGGAAGAACTTAAAAACAAAGTAGTATTTGTGACTGGAGGTGGACGCGGATTAGGTGAAGCCGTTTGTCACACATTAGCCTCAGCTGGTGCTAGCGTTGTGGTTGCAGATATTCGAGAAGAATTAGCGCAAAAAGTGGCTGGCGAAATTCAAACTAATGGTTTACAAGCCATGCCATTAGTAATAGATGTTACCGATGAGGCGCAAGCAGAAACTGCTATCTACAAGATTACTTCTCAGTATGGGCGTTTGGATGCCCTCATCAATAATGCCGGAACAGATGTAACCCTTTCCATTGAAGAACTTGCAATCCCAGATTGGGACAGAATTATTCCAGTGAACCTCCGCGCACCTTTTATCTTATCCAAGTTCGTCTTACCTGTGATGAAAGAACAGGGTAGTGGTCACATTATTAACATAGCTTCTACAGCTGCCAAGCGTGCTTGGCCAAATGCTGCTGCTTACCATGCCAGCAAATGGGGACTTTTGGGCTTTAGTCACGCTCTGCATGTAGAAGCACGTCCCTATAATATCAAAGTTACAGCCCTAGTTGCCGGTGGAATGCAAACACCATTTTTGCTAGATAGATTTCCAGACATTGATGTTAGCAAGTTACAAGACCCGAAAAACGTCGCTGCCACTATTAGATTTTTACTATCCACACCAGAAGGAACAGTGATCCCCGAAATGATGGTATTGCCAATGGGTGAAAGTTCTTGGCCCTAGTGGGGAGATGGGGTGTGAGGGGTGGTAAACAACTAACCACTAACTACTGTACAGACGTGCCATGGCACGTCTGGTACAACAACCAACAATCAACAACCAACCCTACCCTTACCTTAAGCCACTACGTGTCTACGGGTTCGCCAGTCCCCCTACCCTTACCTTAAGCCACTACCTGCGGAAGCCGCTTCGCGTCTACGTGTCTACGTGACGGGAACCGCCTTTTTGGGGGGCTGGACTCACCACTAACTACTAAAACTAACTACTAAAAATGCACAATATCCTAGTAATGCGCCTTGATAATATTGGCGATGTAATTATGACTAGTCCAGCGTTACGGGCGATTAAGGAAAATTTGCCTAACTGTCGTTTGACGTTGATGGCAAGTCCAGGTGGGGCGCAGGCGGCGGCATTGTTGCCTTGGGTGGATGAAGTTTTACCGTGGCGAGTACTATGGCAAGATTTGGGGAAGTTAGATTTCAACCCAGAACGAGAATGGGAATTAGTAAAGATTTTACAAGCTGGTGAGTTTGATGCGGCAATTATTTTTACCAGTTTTAGTCAGAGTCCTCATCCAGCAGCTTTTGTATGTTATTTAGCTGGCATACCTTCACGATGGGGAGAGTCTAAGGAATTAGGTAATGGTGTATTGACACTGGAAGTTCCAGCCGCACCAGATGAAATTCATCAAGTTGAGAGAAATTTACGATTGATAGAGGCTGGTGGTTTTGAAGTAAGCGATCGCAGTCTTTGTATTCAAATTCCCGAAACTGCCCAAAAAGAAGCCTTAAGTTTATTATTGGGAAGTAATCAAGATGACAATTGCCAATTTCCCCCGTATTTCTTACTTAACCCTTGGACAAGCTGTCAATCACGCAATTATGATTCCTAGAGATTTGCGATCACTACTCGTCAGCTAGCAGAAGCTATACAAATGCCTGTAGTTGTGACAGGTGTAGAAAAAGACCGCCACAAGAGCGCATCTTTATTATTAATTTTAGGCAACTATGCCATTGATCTCATCGGCAAAACAACTCTCCCCCAACTCGCAGCACTAATCGCCAACGCCAAACTAGTACTAACTAATAACACTTCAACAATGCATATAGCTGATGCTACCCGCACACCTACTGTAGTAATGTTTGCCGGGACTGAACTTGAGTCACAATGGCAACCGCGCAATGGTTATTCTCGTTTGCTTCGTCGTCCAACTCAGTGTAGTCCATGCTACGCCTTTACCTGTCCCTACAATTTGGAATGTCTCGATATTCCACCAGAGGAAGTAGTAGCTGCTGTCTTGAAAATGGGTGTGGGGGTGTAATACCAATTCACCAAAAGAATGCGACAGATAGGCCATCTTGTAGAGACGCGATTCATCGCGTCTTTATCCAAGGATGTGTTGCAATCATTAATTGAATTGGGATTAATCCCCATTCTCTGTTAAAGAATCTGGGATAAAAACTTGCGGGTACGTTCCTGCTGGGGATTTTTAAAAAACTCTGAGGGTGTGGCTACTTCTACAATTACACCTCCATCCATGAGAATAACTCGGTCAGCTACCTCTCTGGCAAACCCAACTTCGTGAGTGACAACTACCATCGTCATTCCATCCGCAGCAAGAGTCTTGATGACATCCAATACTTCACGTACCATCTCTGGATCGAGGGCAGAGGTTGGTTCATCGAACAGCATAACTTTGGGTTGCATTGCCAAAGCACGGGCGATCGCTACCCGTTGCTGCTGTCCTCCCGAAAGTTGTCCTGGGTATTTGTGTGCTTGTTCCAAGATTCCCACTCGTTCTAATAACTGCATCGCTGCTTCTTCAGCTTTGATGCGCGATCGCTTACGTACCCAAATTGGCGCTAAAGTAATATTCTGTAGCACTGTCAAATGCGGAAATAAGTTGAACTGCTGAAACACCATCCCTACTTCCCGCCGAATTGCTTCGATGTTACGTAAATCATCTGTTAAAGCAATTCCATCTATTTCTATGCGTCCTTTTTGATATTCTTCTAAGGCATTAAAAGTGCGAATAAAAGTCGATTTGCCGGAACCGGAAGGGCCCATAATCACCACTACTTCCCCCCGGTTTACTGTCAGGCTGACACCCTGCAAAACGTGAAATTTGCTGTACCACTTATGTACATCTTGGGCTACAATAATCGGCTCTTTTATATTCATTTTTTCTATAAGTAGGTGGACACAATTAAATAGTAAGATGCTGAAAATTTAAACTTTCTTTGTAAAGCGTTTTTGCCTTCTGACTTCTGCCTCCAGCATAGCTGCCTTCTTTTCACCTTTTCCCAATTCCCAACTGCTTTTCTAATCGTCTAGAAGCTAAGGACATTGCATAACAAAATACCCAATAAAGCAAGCCAACAAATAAATAAACTTCAGCATAACGGTTCAGAAACTGTGGTTGCGCCAAAATTGAACGGGAAATACCGGTTAATTCTAATAATCCCACAATTGATAATAAGGAAGTATCTTTAAACAAACCGATAAATTGTCCGACTAAAGCCGGAATCACTGCTCGTAAAGCTTGCGGCAAAATAATAAGTAACATCATCAAGGGAGTATTTAATGCCAAGGCTTTTGCTGCTTCATATTGACCATGAGGAATTGATTGTAGTCCTCCACGCACATTTTCTGCTAAATAGGCAGCACTAAAAAGAGTTAAACCCGCAATACCTCTGATCACTCTATCTAAGCGAAATTCTATTGGTAAAAATAACGGTAGCATTACCTGAGCTAAAAATAAAATGCCAATCAGTGGTAATCCGCGCACAATTTCGATATAAAGAATAGAAAAATTTTTGATAACAAATAATTTACTCTGACGCCCCAATGCTAAGAGAACACCCAAAGGAAAGGAAAGCACTATACTGATGACAGCAGTGACGAGAGTCAGTAGTAAGCCATTCCATAAATTAGTATCTACAGGTTGTAATCCTAAATCACCCCCAATTAACCACAAAACGACTGGAAAAGATAGCGCCCATGCTAGGGGTAAAAAAGTATTAAAACGACTGGAAAGACGCTGTGTAAAAATTGCCCATGATACCACAGAAAGACTCACAATAATAGCCAGCACTAACCATAGTCGCCAGTAAAGTTCCCCAGGATAACGTCCGACTAAAAATAAAGATAAATTAGCTTGAATTACTGACCATTGGGCTTGGTTAAATATCCAGTTAAAAATATTTGTAATTGTCGAAATTAGCAGCCAAATACAAACTACAGTCAAAAGACTGTTGTACCAGTTATTAAAAAGATTCTTTTTCATCCATTTACGAATATTTTGATTTGGCATCTGCTTATCTTTCCTCCAGCTGCACAGTCTGGTTCAACAAATTCATCATGAATGAAATAACTAAACTTATGGTTAAATAGGTAATCATAATTAGCAGCATCACCTCTACAGCCCTACCAGTTTGATTAAAAGTAGTAGAAGCCACAAAGTAAATATCAGGATAACCAATCGCTATAGCTAAACTTGAGTTTTTGGCTAAATTCAGATATTGACTTGTTAATGGTGGAATAATTAGCCGTAAAGCCTGGGGAAAAATCACTAAACGCAATACTAATCCTGATTTAAAACCCAATGCTTTTGCAGCTTCCCATTGTCCTTTTGGAACTGATAAAATCCCAGCTCTAATAATTTCGGCAATAAAAGCTCCAGTATACAAAGTTAACCCAAGAGCTAATGTTGATAATTCGGGAGAAAATTGCATACCAAAAGGCAAAATAATTCCCCGATTAGTAATTTTAATTAATCCTAAAAAGGAAATTGTGTTTTCTGTTTTTGGTAAACTTAAAAATATCGCAAAATACCAGAAAAATAACTGTAGTAGTAAGGGTGTGTTACGTAGAATTTCCACATAAATTAAAGCTAGTTGCCTTACTAACCAATTATCGGATAGCCGTGCTATTCCTACAGTAATACCCACAATTGTAGCGAAGATAATCCCGAAAACTATCACCCGGAGAGAGTTGAGCAGACCTACTAATAAAGCACGACGATAGGGGTCAGAAGCCTGATAAGCAACAGGAGTTTCACTAATATCAAAGGATGCTTGGGAATTGAGAAAATCAAATCCCAATTGAATACCTAGTCGCAGTAAATTATCTGTCAGGTTTATCCATAACTGTAGTGCGATCGCAACTGCGATAAAAACAGCACCCAGTTGGATGACAATACCCCAAAATTTACGGTTGTACCAAATAGGAGTCATTTGATTTTGGATTTTGGATTTTGGATGTTGGATTGGGGATTGGGGAACTCACCAGTCCCCTGGTGGGGATTAGGGGCAACGGGGATTGGTTAGTATATTATTCTCCCTACTCCCCTTTCCCTGTTCCCTGTTCATAAATTACCGAAATGGCGGAGCGTAAAGAATTCCACCTTGATTCCAAAGTTTATTTAGTCCTCTATCTAGTTTTAACTCTGAATTTTTACCTAAATTACGCTCGTAAATTTCACCATAATTTCCCACATGTTTAATAATTCTGGCAACAAAATCATTGGAAAGACCTGCTCCTTTTCCTAAATCTCCTTCTGTTCCTAAAAGTCGTTTGACTTCTGGATTGCTACTATTGGTTAATTGATTAACATTTTGTGAATTTACACCTAATTCTTCTGCATTAATCAAACCATACACAGTCCATTTAACGACATCGAACCATTTAGAATCGCCATTGGCGACGGCGGGTGTTAAAGGCTCTTTGGAAAGTACTAAATCCAAAACTACATGATCATCAGGTTTTGCGAAGGTGCTACGCCGAGAAACTAGCTGGGAACGGTCGGAGGTGATAGCTTCACAGCGACCTTGCTCATAAGTTGCGTAGGTAGTATTTACATCCTCAAATACTAATGGTTTGTACGTAATTCCTTTTTGCCGCATTTGGTCGCTGAGGTTCTGTTCATTCGTGGTTCCGGTTTGGGTACAGATGGATTTGTCTTTAAGATCCTCTAGCTTTTTAATGTTGCTATTTTTACGTACCATAATGCCTTGACCGTCATAAAACACCACTGGTGCAAATTCTAAACCGACAGAGGTATCACGGCTGATAGTCCAGCTGGTGTTACGGCTGAGGATATCTACTTCGCCTGTTTGCACGGCGGTAAAGCGTTCTTTGGCGTTTAAATTACGAAATTCGACTTTTTTCGGATCATCAAAGATAGCAGCTGCGATCGCTCGACAAATATCTACATCTAATCCTGCATATTCACCATTGGCTTTGACATAGCTAAATCCTGGCAATTGTCCACTGACTCCACAAATCAGTTTGCCACGATTTTTGATTGTATCTAAGCGGCTATTACTTCCTGCTGATCTACTACTACAAGCACTCATTGACAAAATTAAGGGAAGAGTTGCCAATAGCAATAAACTCCATTTATACCATTTACGCATCAACATTGATTTTGTAATCTCCTTCAATTACAGTTATCAGCTATCAGTTATCATGGTTCACTGTTCACTGATTTAATAGTCTGACGTATTTTGCTCAACAAACAGCACTTGATTTCTATCCCCACCCATGAAAAGATTCTTGATAATAGCTAAACACTAATTATCTATCGATTTAACGTATTTTATTGAAATAGTAGTATATTGATTGGTGAGGTAAACACAATTCCACATCTAAATCTTGCGATCGCATATGCTAATAATGGTCACATCCAAATTAGCTGTGGAAGGTTTCAGATGGTACGCTGGGGTGTACTAGTTTTCACTCTCAAGGGTGATCTTGCAATACTTAACCCAAACTATAGTTAACTTATAATTAACCTTTATTTAGCTTTCTCGTAAATGGCAAGCACTGTCAGTATTGGGGAAGATACAGACGCTAAGTTGAAAACGCCTCCTAATTTAATCTCTGAGTGTAAGCAAAGCGAAGATCACTCTCAGTCAAAAAAAACAACTATATCAGAGTTAGCTGGGTGGAAATCAGTTAGCTATTGGAAAGAGCAGGGAATTAATTTCATTGCCATCCTTGCAAGTCTATTAGTGACAAGAATGCTAGGCATCAAAGGCTGGGCAGCAATATTATTCTACCTAATTACAGTTGATCCAACTTTGAAGGTAACTGAGCCAAGAGAAAGCACAAAGCAGGAAAATCTTAGCAAGGGGAAGACAAATTCAGTAGGATCTCAAAAAATTGTCTACAGTATAGTTCATGCAATTCCAGGACGAGTCAGGTTTAACGTGCCTCGGATTGCCCAAGATTTGAAATATGCACAATGGCTTGAGAAATTGTTCGCAACTGATGCCTACGTAACAAATGTCCGCGTTAATCGTGATGCTGCATCAATTGTGATCAATTATAAAACTAACGTCATGTCAGATTCCCAGATATATGAGCATCTCGCTACTTTGATTGAGTCTACAGGCGATGCATTAGTAGAGACATTAACGGTGACATTAATCTTCCCCGCTTGCTCTTTAGAAGTACGACAGACTTCTATTTCATCACAAAGTTGCTGTCTGCTCAAAAGTAAATCTGGAAAAGTACTCAAAGGCGGTGCATTGGTAGCAAGGAATAATAAACTTCACCGCATTGGTGTATTAATTTAACTGTTAAGTTAAGATTCTTTCGGTTGATGCCATAGCATTAAATTCAACTTAGAGCAGTAGCAATCCCCTCCACTAATTTCTGGCTCGTGGCTAGCTATCCAATCATAGATTTGTGCAGCTCGTGAATTAGCCACCTGTTGTGAACGATAAAGCCGAGGACTAGGACAGAAAGCTTCGCCATTGATATGTATAGCTGCAATCTGCCAATAATCGCTGCCTTCACCCTCTGGTAGAACTTCTAAAAACCCGTTACTGTATGGCGAGATTATTCCTAAATTCATGTGCGAGTCAAAACCTAAAGACTGATGAAGGTTTGAGCGCTATTTGTTACTGTTAACTCTGAGTCGCCGTTGAGTAAACATCATCACTAGGAACGCAAAAGTAATTAAATTTAGCTTGAGCAGCAGGAGGATAATTTGAATCCTACTATTGACATAAATTCTTTATTCAATCTAGATACACTGATTGAATTTCTATTGGGGATTAGTTTGAGCGCGGCAGCTGGCTTTAGAGTATTTGTACCACTATTAGTATTGAGTGCGGCTTCGGTATTTGGACATTTTGATTTGCCACCAGACTTTGATTGGTTGGAAACACCTCAAGCCTTTATTGTATTCACAGCTGCTTGTTTGCTGGAAATTATTGGATACTACATTCCTTGGCTAGATCATCTGCTAGATACTGTTGCCACGCCTGCTGCATTTATTGCTGGGACAATTGTAGCAGCATCGGTTGCCCCGGAAATGAATCCCTTGGTGCAATGGACGTTAGCTTTAATCGCAGGTGGTGGCAGTGCAGGGTTAACCAAGGTATTAATGAATATCTTACGGATCACCTCTACAGGCGTCTCAGGCGGATTAACTAATCCAGTTGTGTCAACCATTGAGTTGGTGATTGCAATTGCACTATCTGTATTAGCGATCGCTTTACCAGTGGTAGCAGGAACTATCGTCATTGGTTTTCTAATATTTGCTGTTCAAAGCATCTGGAAGTTCTTCAAAAGAAAACCATCTTCCCAGCCTAATGAAAACGTCATTTAGAACTACTGAGAACTGTGATTGCTATCACAATGCTGCTTAATTTAAATTCCCATCTTGCGGGTGAGCCTTTGCGAAATTGGCATAGCTAATATCAAAGAGCCATAGGGCAGATTATCCTCTGCCTTTAGCCCCCAATTCCTTTGGAGGGGGCTTTTATTTTTGCTATTTTCTGAATTTGGGTCTAATACCATTTCTCCAAAAAATAACTACAAATGTTCTTAGTTTGTAGTCAGTACTTAAGTACTGGCTACGATCCATATGTTGTAAAGACGTGCCATGGCACGTCTTTACACTTTTAAGAATTGTTAGAAGTTAAGTAATATCACTTATGTAAATCATTTGTATATAAACTTATCAAAAAGTAGTTATGAAGAAAATTTTTGTGAGCGGTCTTTGACTATCGCAACTATATAGGTAATACCCCAATTACCCATTACCGATATGGGCGGACATAATATAAATTAATCCTGTTATTTATTAGTAATAACAACATTAACAAAAATGCTAACTTCTCAAATTCAAGAAAATTTAGATTTAAGTCAATCAATACATTACCCTATTAATCACGTCTTCGTATTTTTGGAAATTTTTTCCTGTGAAGGTGGGATTCAATCTTATGTCAAGGATATTTTTCAAGCCTATTTGGCATTAACAAAACCAATACATGCAGATATATTTATATTACGTGATGCCTCTGGTTGCACAAATCCTTTTGCATCTGAACGTTGCCAGTTTCATTATTTTAAATCTTCGTCTCCCCAATTAGGACGAGCAAAAATAACGATCGCATTACTCACTCACCTTATCCGCCGCCGACCCCAGCATGTTTTTTGTGGTCATATCAAGCTAGCGCCTTTGGTAGGAATGCTGTGTCAATTTCTGGGAATTCCTTATACTGTAATCACTTATGGTAAAGAAGTTTGGCAACCATTACCAAAGTCGATGCAATCTAGCCTGCAAAAAGCAGCACAAGTTTGGACAATCAGCCGCTACACTCGTGAAGTTGCCTGTAGTGCCAATCATCTTAATCCTGATCGCGTCAAAATTTTACCCTGTGCTGTGGATGGCGATCGCCTCACGCCTGGAGACAAACCAGCTAATCTAATAGAACGCTATAGTTTACAAGGAGCGAAAGTATTAATGACTGTAGCGCGGTTGTGGTCTGGTGATATTTACAAAGGTGTAGATATTACAATTCAAGCCTTACCACATATTGCTCAAGTTTTCCCACAAGTGAAATATTTAGTAATAGGTCGTGGTGATGATCAACCCCGTCTGGCCAAGTTAGCACAAGATTTGGGAGTGAGCGATCGCGTTGTGTTTGCTGGTTTTGTACCCACAGAAGAACTCGTGGAACACTACCGCCTAGCTGATGCCTACATTATGCCTTCTCAAGAAGGGTTTGGTATTGTCTATTTAGAAGCAATGGCCTGTGGTGTACCCGTGCTATCTGGTGATGCTGATGGTTCAGCCGAACCATTGCAGGATGGTAAACTCGGATGGCGAGTCCCACACCGCGATCCTGATGCTGTGGCTGCGGCTTGTATTGAAATCCTCAAAGGCGAAGATCAACGTTGTAATGGTGAGTGGTTGCGAGAAATGGCGATCGCTAATTTTGGTATGGAAGCCTTTCAAAAGCGGTTACAACAGGAATTTTTGGCTTGTTAATGATTTGTTGTTTGTTGGTAGTTGTTTGAAATTACAAACCAATATATCGATAAATAACTATTAACTATTAGACTTCTTGCATGAATCAAGAAAAAAAGAGCCAAAGGCTCTTTTTTTCTTGTTATACCATTTCACAAAATTCTTGATACAAATTCTCCCCCTTGTCCTCCTTGCCGCTAAATTTATCAGACATATATTGAAAGGGTATTATCAGGGTGAACTACCCAAACCCGCTTACGCGCTTGGTTTGGGCTTCTGTACTCATAGGCGAGTGCCGCAACGAGTGACTTTCGCCCTAGTTTTGGTCTTACCTCCCCTCCTACAGCAGAAACGGCTGAACCTTCCGCCTTTAGCCATCTGATTCCCTCTGCTCTAATATTTATTGCTGCGTTTCTATCCCTATCATGATCAGTGCCGCAGTGAGGACAAGTCCACTCCCTAACATCTAGTGGTATCTCACCTATTTGATAGAAACAATTAGAACAGAGCTTGGAACTGGGGAATCATCTATCAACTTCTACTAACTTTCCACCCTTACGTTCTAGCTTATAAGCTAAAAAGTTAGTGAACATTCCCCATCCACAATCAGATAAAGATTCGCGCAAATTGTGATTACGAACCATGCCCTTGACATTAAGATTCTCTACTATGACAGCAAGGCTTAGCTGACCAACTTGTGACTAAGTTTATGCAGAAAATCTTGCCGTGAGTTACTAACTCGCTCGTACACTTTGGCAACAACTTTACGATATTTATTTCTTGAATTACTTCCTTTTTGCTTACGTGCTAATTTTTTCTGCTTCCGCTTCAGGTTTCTTTCATGCTTGGCAATATGTTTAGGGTTGTCGTATTTAGAAACTTTTTCACCGTCAGTTACAACTGCAAAATGGTTCAAACCCAAATCAACGCCGTAAATCTTTCCTTCCGTAGTCGTGGGGGCATCCCCGTCCATTTCAGTCAGGATAGATGCAAAATACTTTCCTGATGGAGTTTTACTCACAGTCACAGTCTTGATTTTTCCCTCAATTGGTCTGTGGATTTTGGCTTTGACTATCCCAATGTTGCCGGGAAGTTTGACATTGCCATTTACAATTTTGACGTTTTGGGGATACTGAATTGACTGTTTGCCATGCTTAGATTTGAAGCGAGGAAATCCAGCACGTTTCTCAAAAAAGTTCTTATACGCAGTAATTAAGTTGAGTGTAGTAGCTTGTAAAACTTGGCTATAACAATCAGCCAACCATTTTGTATCTTCTGCTTTTTTGAGCTTTGGTAGAAGTGCGTTGAGTGCTGAACGACCAAGACCTTTTCCAGTTTCCTTGTAAGCCTCAATTGACTGATTTAGCGCAAAGTTCCACCACCATCTAGCACACCCAAATGTTTGTGCTAATAATGCTTGTTGCTCTTTACTTGGATACAAACGAACCTGAATAGCCTTGTGCAACACTCAACATCACCTCCTTGTAGTTGTATTCTCTCACAATACATATTTTACGATAAAATCTCCAATCAGAATATTTGTAAATTGTTCGGACACCCGCAAGGGGTGAACCTCTCAATTTACCTGCTATCCATCCCTACCCCGCTACGCGCTCGGGTAGGGACTTCCGCAGAATCTCGTTAAAATTATCTGTCTAAAAAATAATAAAAAATAACTGGAATAATGTTCATTTATTACAAAAATCATTAGGCTGATAAATAAAATAAAAAAACTAGACTTCATTCTAATGGCAAAACTGAAACAGCTAGTAAATAGCTAGTAAACTCTAAAATCTTCAAATGAAGATAGCCTTGCTCGTAGACAATGTCTTGAAAATGAGTGAAAGGTGTAAAAATGTGGGATGTAGTCTAAGTCAAAGATTTGTAGAGTTAGAAGTTAAGATTGTTGTTCCACCGGAAGCCATATTGTTTTATGCTCAATTTTTAAGACAGATGTGAAAAAAGAAATAACTGCCATTTCCATCGTAATAACATTACCTATTTCTTTTTCCAAATTTAGAGGATAATACAATGTCAAAGCTTGTTTCGGTAATTATACCTTGCTTTAATGCCGCTAGATGGTTGGCACAGGCAATAGATAGCTGCTTGCAACAAACTTATCCTAATATCGAAATTATTGTCATTGATGATGGTTCAACTGATAATTCTTTAGAAATTCTCAAAAGTTATGGTAACAAAATCATCTGGAAAAGTTGCTCTCATAAAGGAGGAAATCACGCCAGAAATTTAGGCTTTGCTTTATCCAAGGGAGAGTATATTCAGTACTTGGATGCAGATGACTACATCTTACCTGAAAAAATCGAAAGGCAAGTGCGCTTTTTAGAAAAAACAGGCGCAGATGTTGTTTATGGCGATTGGAGATACAAGCGTCATTTACCCGACGGAACAAGTTATTTAGATAAAATTGAGATTGCGGGACTACAAGCAGATATTCTTGAATCTTTACTATTAGATTGGTGGACTGCTGTTGCTTCTTTACTCTATAGAAGAACGGCTGTAGAAAAAAGTGGTGGTTGGGATGAAGAATTAGCAGTCGCACAAGATAGAGATTTTTTCTTATCAGTTGTTATCAATGGTGCTAAAGTCTTATATCAACCAGGTTGCTATTCAGTTTACAGACGCTACGGTAATGTCACAGTTTCCAGTTCCTCAACAAGCCGCTGGATTCAACATCACTTTATGGTTTTAAAAAAAGCAGAAAATAAGCTATTGAAGTTGAACAAACTTGACGATAAATATCGTTATGCTATAGCTCAATGCTATTTTAATATGTCTAGAGTGGCTTTGAAGCATAACTACTTTAAACTATACTTTAAGTTAGTCGAAGAAGTTTTAATCACCTACCCAGACTTTAAGAAGAAAAGTAGAAAAGCAATTTATATCTTTCTACAAAATATTTGTGGTTTTCGTCAGTCTGAAAGACTTGTCTTTTCTTTTCTTTTTACTCGCAAGGTTGTCCGTTTTACAATAAAACCTTTTGCACAAATTAAGAAATTAGGGCAAGTTAGTAGCTGAGTAATCCGCCAATCAAATTGAATCGCTAGCAAAATCCTTGCACAAAATTTATTCTACTAACCATTGGGAAAAATCTTGCCCAAATTTGGAAAGTGATAATAGCTGAATACGTGGATCATTTTGGGTTGTAGTTTTTTCTAAGGGAGTGTTATAACCCCAATCTGCGAGGAAAAGTTTTACATCTTTGAGGTCTACTTGTTGGTCTACTAGTTGCAATGTTTTTAATCTGTCTTCCACAAACCAAACTGTTTCTTCTGGTACTTTGTATAATTGAATTAATTCTCGTAAAATTTCGTATTTAGGACGCTTCACTTCTTTACCAAAAATCTCTTTTGATCCTAGTTCTATCCCTTCTTGGTGCAATAACTGCTGGACAAAACGTCCTTCTTTTGTGGAGATAATATATAGTTTTGTTGTACTGGCACTAGTAGCTTTAAGTTTGTCAATTACACCTGAATAAAATCGATGCAAACTCAACCAACCCTCTAAATCTGTAGCAATCCATTCATCGCGTAATTTGTCTAATTTGATGCTAATTTCTTTGGCATTCAGATGATCTGCTAGCAAAATTTTCTGGTTAATACTGTGCCAATCTTGGAGAATTTCTGCTTCTGCAATTCCCTCTAACAAGGCTTTAACTAAAATAGGCATTTCCCAACCTGTTTCAATTACGGGTCTGAGTCGGTAAAATTGAGAAGCCAAACCATCTGGTGGCGTTTCGTGAGTAGGGAACCACACTTGGCAATAAGTACGCCATGCTACCTCAAAATATTCAATTAACCCATCGCAAATTACACCATCAAAGTCTAGGGCGAGAATTGAGGGAATGTTTGCCATTGTTTTTTGAGATTAATGTTGCTGTTGTCAGCTTAGCGTATTCATGAATTCAAATTTCGCATTTTTATATGAATTCATCGAAATAAATACTAGCCACAACAAAAAATTTCTAAATAACGAACACAGATAAATCATCGGTGTGTATCGGTGTATATTAATTCTCACTCTTGATTTTTTAAATTCTGTCTATGATTAAAAACACCATGTTGAGGACTAAATAATAAAGCTAAGACGAATAATCCTGATACCACTAAAACGATCGCAGGCCCAGAAGGCAAATTATAAAAGTAACTTAAATACATGCCACTGATACTAGAAATTACCCCAATTACTGCCCCTAATATCATGACTTCGTGTAGGCGTTGCACTAATAAATAGGCAGTAGCTCCTGGTGTAATTAATAGTGATAATACTAAGATGACACCAACGGCTTTCATACTAGCGACTATTGTTAAAGCAATCAACAGCATGAGTCCAAAATTGAGGCGATTCACTGGTAAACCTGCTGCTTGGGCGCCTAAAGGATCAAAGGTGTAAAATAGCAGTTCTTTGTAGAGCAAAAAAACAACTATAAATACTATGGCTGCAATAATAGCTGTATCCCGTACATCCTGTATAGTCACGCCCAGAATATTACCAAAAAGAAAATGGTTGAGGTCAATTTTATTTTCTTTTTGAATAACAGTAATTAAAGTCACACCAAGGGCAAAAAATGCTGAGAATACTATTCCCATTGCTGCATCTTCTTTGATAGGCGATCGCATCCTGATCCAGGCGATGCATGTTGTACTCAAAACACCAGCAATGAAAGCCCCGATAAAGATGTTAGCACCCAACAAAAATGCGATCGCTAATCCAGGTAAAACCGAGTGACTGATTGCATCACCCAGCAAAGCCAGGCGTTGCACCATCAAGTAGCTACCCACAACCGCACATAACATCCCAACCAAAATGGCGATAATCAGCGATCGCTGCATAAAGCCATATTGTAAAGGCTCAATCAACGCTTCTAACATAGTTGTCCTTTGTTCTTTGTCATTTGTCATTTGTCATTTGTCATACCAATGACCAATGACCAATGACCAATGACTAAATTATGCAGCTTCTTTCCAAAAGATTACATTACCATCGTAGGCACGAGACAAGTTTTCTTGTGTTAACACCTGTTGTCGAGAACCTGTAGCGATTAAGTCACGATTTAATAAAATCAATTCATCAAAATGAGAGATTGACTCACCCAAATCATGATTAACAACAAGAACTATTTTGCCAGCGGTGGTGAGTTCACTGAAGACTTCAAAAATTACTGACTGAGTTTTCTGATCGATACCTACAAAAGGTTCGTCAAAGCAAAAAATTTCTGCTTGCTGTGTTAAAGCACGTGCTAAGAACACTCGTTGTTGCTGTCCACCAGAAAGCTGTCCGATGGGGCGATTACGGTATTCACTCATGCCTACTCGTTCTAGTGCAGTTTTTGCTACTTGGCGACTCACTGTACTAAATCCGCGTAACCAACCTGTTTTTTTCACTCTTCCCATCATCACTACATCCCAAACAGTAGCGGGATAAGTCCAATCAATTTGACTGCGTTGGGGTACGTAGGCAACTTTATCTAGTTGCTGCATTAAGGGTTTACCTTTATACAGTATTTTGCCGCTACTGGGAACTAATCCCAACATGGCTTTCATTAGCGTACTTTTACCAGCACCGTTGGGGCCAAAAATACCTGTAAGTTTTCCTGGTTTGATGAGGCAATTTATATCCCTCAGGGCTTCCACTGCTCGATAATACACGCTTAAATGAGCAATGGTAATAGCATTACTAGGATTATTTTCAAGAGTTTTGCTCTCTGCACTAAGCATTTCTACTGGTTTCTCTTGGGCTGGGGTTGGGTGTAAAAATAGCATTTCCATAATTGTGTTTTTATAGTTCTTGCTTCAGCTTACTATAAAAATGAAAAGAAAATGAAAACATCTATAAGTAGGAATAATGTTGAATATAAGTAAAGCTAATACCGCAGGCAGAGGACTGGAAGTAGAAGGGAGACAAGGAAGAGAAGTATCTTGCTTGTCTTCATTATCCACTTCTTCCCTCTGGCAGCAAATCTGCCAAAATGCTTGTCTAGCGATACTTTTACCGCTTGTTTTATTCGGCTGTACGCCATTAAATTCAAACTCAAGGGCGGATGACAAGCCGCAAGTTGTGGCAACCAGCACAATTATTGCTGATTTGGCTGAGGAGGTTGGAGGAGATGAAATTCAATTAACAGGAATTCTCCAACCGGGTACAGATCCCCATGTCTACGAACCTAGACCACAAGATAGTAGATTTTTAGAAGAAGCAGACTTGATTTTGTATAACGGCTATAACTTAGAACCTGGACTAATTAAGTTAATGAATGCTGCTGGAACAAAGGCGCGGAAGTTAGCGGTGGGGGAAGTAGTCAAACCATTACAGCTAGACAAAGGTAAGGGTGAAGTAGTACCAGATCCGCATGTTTGGGGTGATGTGAAAAATGCGATCGCAATGGTGAATGCAATTCGCGATGCTTTAATCGAGTTATCACCCGAAGACAAAGCGGAATTTACCCAGAATGCACAGCAACTAACTACAGAATTACAACAATTAGATAGCTGGATTAGTCAGCAAATTCAAACGATCCCCCCAAATCAACGCAAATTAATAACCACCCATGATGCATTTCAATATTACGGACGTGCTTACCAAATTGCGATCGCAGGTACGCTGATAGGTATTAGCACCGAAGAACAGCCTAGTGCCCAAACTGTCAAGCAACTAGTAGAGTCAATCAAAAAAATTGGTGTTCCAGCGATTTTTGCGGAAACGACAATCAACCCAAATTTAATTCAGACAGTAGCACAAGAAGCAGGAGTGAAGTTAGCACCACGTCAACTCTATTCTGATTCCATAGGTGCTACTGGAAGTGAGGGTGATTCTTATATCAAAATGATGGTGGCAAATACACGGACTATTGTGGAAGCACTGGGAGGAAAGTATACGCCGTTTTCTGCTGAGACACAGGAAAAATAGGCTTCAGGTGGAAGGTGGGGAGGTGGGGAGGTGGGGAGGTGGGGGTCCCCACTTTGTGGGGTTGGGGGGCAATGGGGAGATGGGGAGTTAATAATAAATTAACTACTAACCACTAACTACCAACCAATGTAGAGACATGCCATGGCACGTCTGGTACAACAACCAACAACCAACAACCAACAATCAACCACTAGGATCATTTTCAAACAAGTTGTGGGTAAACTAGACCATACCAAGAGTAATCAAGCAAATCATCAAGACTAATTTTTTCCTTCGGCCTTGTGCGGGGCCCCCACAAATTCGCGATTCGGAGAGCGAATTTGTGGGGAACCCCTTCTGCCCCCTGCCTTCTGCCTTCTGCCCTCTGCCTTCTGCCCTCTGCCTTCTGCCTTCTGCCCTCTGCCTTCTGCCCTCTGCCTTCTGCCTTCTTGTAAATTGGATGGATAGCAAACAAAGACCTATAGGTGTAGATTTATTCGCAGGTGCTGGTGGGATGTCCCTTGGCTTTGAACAAGCTGGGTTTGATGTGCTTGCTGCTGTTGAGTTAGATCCGATTCATTGCGCTACACACAAATATAATTTTCCGTTTTGGTCTACATTGTGTCAAAGTGTCGAATACGCTACAGGCGAAGAAATTAGAAAAATTTCAGCTATTGGTAGTCAAGAAATAGATGTTGTGTTTGGTGGTTCTCCTTGCCAAGGTTTTTCAATGATTGGCAAACGTGCTTTTGAAGATCCGCGCAATGCACTTGTGTTTCATTACTTACGGTTAGTTTTAGAACTACAACCAAAATATTTTGTGTTTGAAAATGTACCTGGACTCACCGTTGGTAAACATCGCCAATTTCTCTTAGAAATTATTGAAAAGTTTAGAGAATCAGGTTATGAAGTCGAAACCAACTATCAGGTTCTCAATGCTGCCAATTACGGAGTACCCCAACATCGAGCCAGATTATTTCTTTTGGGATGCCGTCAGGGATTGGATTTACCAGAATATCCTCAACCGCAAACACAACCAGCAAAATCTAAAAAATCAGTGGGCATTGTACTCAATCCTGATTTACCAAACACGCCTACAGTTTGGGAAGCTATTGGCGATTTACCGGAAGTGAATTTTTATCCAGAATTGTTGAGTAGAGATTGGGTGATAGCGGAGTATGACAAACCTAGCAACTATAGCAAAAAGCTGCGTGGTTTAGATAGGAGTGCAGATGACTATTCCTATGAACGCTTATTTGATTCCAGAATTTTAACTTCCAGCATTCGTACTAAACACAGCACAGAATCTATACTAAGATTTCAACAAACTGAACCAGGTGAAACTGAACCAATTAGCCGCTTTCATAAACTTGATAAACATGGTATTTGCAATACTCTTAGAGCTGGAACAGCCAGTAATCGGGGAGCTTTTACTTCTCCTCGGCCAATTCATCCTGAGAGTCCACGCTGTATTACTGTTCGGGAAGCGGCGCGGTTACACTCCTATCCAGACTGGTTTCGGTTCCATGTCACCAAATGGCACGGCTTTCGACAAGTAGGAAACTCAGTTCCTCCCTTACTTGCAAAAGCGATCGCAACTTCTATTATTCGCGTTTTGGGAGTAGTTCCAGTCAAACCACAAACAAAGATGCACTTGGGTGATGAAAGTTTATTGAAACTAAATATGTCTCAAGCAGCTCAATATTACGGTGTTTCTGCACATGTCATCGAGCCAAGAAGAAAACCAATCAAAGATAAGTTCTGAGACATTTTATAAGTGATTATGTGGAATGAAACAGCCCTGATCCCAAAGTCCCAGGTTGTAGCTCCTGGTGTGCGACTTCTAGTGCAAGAGTGTAATATCTCAGCTTTAAACATTTTTTGAATTGATATTAATTATAAGAAGTTTTGATGTTTCAGCTGCAAAATAGTCTTTTGTTTTCCAAAAATTGTATATAAAAATTTTTATAAATCATAGATATATCACATGAAAATTTTACTAATAGAAGATAATCGATCTACTGCTTCAACACTTTCTAAATTACTTGTTGAGCATCATTATGTCGTAGATGTCACAAACGATGGTGAAACTGGGCTGAAGTTAGCAAAAGCGTATAATTATAACCTGATTTTATTGGATGTGCTTCTTCCTGGATTGGATGGTATTAGCATTTGTCGCCAACTCCGCAGCGAAGGCTATGAAGTGCCAATTCTCATGCTAACTGCTCTAGACGACAGCATAAATCGAGTCATGGGTTTAGATGCTGGCGCAGATGATTATGTGATCAAACCCTTTAATTTTTTAGAGTTAATTGCCAGAGTTCGGGCTTTACTACGACGGGGGAGGGCTATATTAGCTGAGCAACTTACCTGGGAAAACTTAAAGTTGGATCTGAAAAATAGGGAAGTTACCTACAACGAGAAACGCCTGCACCTCACCCCGAAAGAGTATGGTTTATTGGAACTTCTGCTAAGAAATCCTCAGCGGATTTTAACTCGCACTGCCATATTAGACCTTGTCTGGCCTGTGGGCGAATTTCCAGGAGAAGAAGCTGTTACAACCCAAATTAAGGGTTTACGAAGAAAGTTAAAAGCTGCTGGGATGACCAAAGATTTGATTGAGACAGTTTATGGATTGGGCTATCGTCTGAAAGATGAAAGGGAGAGGGTGGGAAACGAAGACATAAGGAAATCAACAATTGAAAATTCAAAATTAAAAATACAAAAATTTAATCCGTTCCCCATCACCCCACCTTCTCAATCCCACACAGAAGCAGAAACAGAGGTTCTAGCTGTGGTTGCAAAGATGAGAGAAGAATTTAAAAACAATCTCAGGGAACAGATGGAATTGTTTGAGCAGGCGATCGCTCTCACACAGACATAGAAACTGTATCTGGGATGTTTGCTATGGGTGCAGATGATTATGTAAGTAAGCCAATTGACAAAACAGAACTAGTCTCCCGCGTGCTGAATCGATTGCAGTTGGCGCAAATGCGTCACAGACAGGCAAATTTTCCTGCAAAGGTTTCAAGTGATTTTTAGAACCGAAATTTCCAAAGTCTGTTTAATTGAAGTATGTCTTGAAAAATGGGTATAGGGTTGTAAGGGTGTGGGGGTGTAGGAGGAGTCAAATTTTCATTCCTTCGTTGTGGGATAATTGCGCCTGGGGGTAAAGTCTGCTGTAGCGTTCTATAGGCGACAACCTACCTAATGGTATCATTTATCAAATAGCACGGGAACTTGATGGCAGCTTCCGTTTCTACTATGTCAGTGCAGGCTGCGAACGCCTATTTGGAGTCAAGCCAGAAGACGTCAAACAGAACACTAGTATTCTGTTTGACTTGGTAAGTGAAAGCCCTCAATGAATCAATTTGTAACCTGTCAATTTTTGACGTTCAGATTCGTAGACGCACTACTTCGGGTGAAATCCGGTGGTCGCATTTGCGTTCAGCACCCCGTCGCCTGGAAGATGATCGCATAATCTGGGATGAAGTTGAAGTGGATATTACTGACCTGAAGCAAGCAGAAGAGGCCCTGAGAAACAGCGAAGAACGCTGGCAGTTAGCTCTCAAAGGTAATTAATGATGGCATTTGGGATCATGACCTGAAAACCAATCAACACTTCCTTTCTCCCAGGTGTAGGGAGATGTTGGGGTATCTTGATCATGAATTGAATGATTTTGGTGAATGGGTTAAGCGTATACACCCCGATGATCTCGAGGCAATGATGAGTGCTTTCCAAGCTCATTTGCATCACCAAACCCAGCACTACGTTGCCGAATACCGAATGCAGTGCAAGGATGGCAGCTACAAATGGATTCTATCCCGGGGACAAGCAGTTTGGGATGAAGCAGGAAACCCAACGCGAATGGTTAGCTCGATCACCGACATTGATGATCGCAAGCGCACAGAAGCAGAACTCAGACAACAGAAAGAAATTCTGCAAACCATATTCGATCGCATTCCCGTAATGGTGGCTTTATTTGATCGCAACAACCAAATTCAATTGGTTAACCGAGAACTGGAAAGGGTTCTTGGTTGGTCAGAAGCGGAATTCAAAGAAAAAGGGAGCAACATACTAGCTGAGTGTTACCCAAACTTGGAGGATCTTCAGACAGTGTTGGAGCAAATCCAAGCAGCTACGGGAAAATGGCAGGACTTTAAAACTCGAATTGCTGATGGACGAGTGATAGATACTTCCTGGGCAGATGTGCGGCTATCTGATGGAAGTAAAATTGGCATTGGGCAAGACATTAGCGATCGCAAACGAGCAGAGGAAAAACTTAGACGACTCAGTGCAGCTTTAGAAATTCGCGTTCAAAAGCGGTTTTTAACTATAAAATCGAGCTTGACCGAGCCACATAAGTTTTTAGAATTAGGTGCAGTGGGAGCGATCGCTAAACCATTTGATCCTCTTACCTTAGTTACCAAAATTACAAAAATTCTGGGTTGGAATATAGAGGATTTAAAGCTATAGCGGTGGAGATAGGTAATGAGTAATGGGTAATTGGTAATTGGTAATTGGTGAGACTACTTGCCGTCTTGGCTTGGTGCCAGATGGCAAAGTAGCGAACCCGAAGGGTAATTGTTTTATAACTGTTAAGGATGTCACAACAATGTATACTCAAGCTCAATTTTTAAATCTTAGCGTTGATGAATATTTTAAACTTGAACTCGAGAGCTTTACTCGTCATGAATATATTGCAGGACAAGTCTACCCAATCTTAGGAGAAACCCAAGTAGAAAAAATGATTACCGAAAATATATTTACTAGATTACGTACACATTTATATGGTACAAATTTTCGGACTTTTTCATCAAATATGAAAGTAAAACTGGAACCATTAGATATTTTTTATTACCCAGAAATATTTGTAACTTCTAATTACCAAGACATAGGTAAACCTTTTAAAACTCATCCTTGTTTGATAGTGGAAGTTATTTCGTCCATAACGGAACGCATAGACCGCAATGAGAAACTATTTAATTATCAGCAAATAGACAGTTTACAAGAGTATATATTAGTATCTCAATCCCATATTCAAGTTGATATTTATCGTAAAGATAATCAAAATAATTGGTTTTTAGAGGTTTTTAAATCTCCTCTAGATTCGATTGAATTTTCATCTGTAGATTTAACAATACTGATATCAGAAATTTACGAGGATATAGAATTAAATCCAAATTAATTCCAATCTTGTTCATCTTTCTTAGAGCGACTTTTGTAAATGCCACCAACGGCATGAATAGCACGAGTTTTCTCAAATAACTCTGCTTCTGTTAAACCCCACTTTTGTAGTACTTTATCTAAGTCGCTTTGAATGTCTCTAGCACCAGGAAAGCCGTGATAACGAATTCGCAGCCTAGCTAATTCAGCCAAGTTATACTCTGTCGCCTCACCAGCGAGTAAACTATCCACAATCGAGCGATCGCGATTATATAAAGGATGTTGTTGATCTTTGTTCATAAATAGTTGTTGGTGGTTGGTTGTTGATTGTTGGTTGTTGGTGGTGAGTCAGCGCGCCCCAAGGGGGGTCCTCCCCCATGAGCGACTGACGAACCCGAAGGGTTGGTTGTTGGTTGTTGATTGTTAGTGGTTAGTAGTTAGTGGTTATTCCCCACTCCTCACACCCCACCCTTACCTTAAGCCGCGCAAAGCGCGTCTACACACCCCTCACACCCCCCATCTCTCCATTGCCCCCCGACCCCACAAAGTGGGGACCCCTAGCCCCCCACCTCCCCACTGCCCCACCCCCAAAAGACGGCTACCCTACCTAAAATCTTACGGCTCTCCCCACTGCCGTTAAACTTTAAATAAAGATACATTGTCTTTAAGAAAAGTAGACAAAAGTTCAGGTGAGGGTGAAAGTGATTTTACCCAAAGCCCAAGCAGCAAGGGAGCAAAACCCGTTATGTTTGAACATTTCACTTCCGAAGCTATTAAAGTAGTTATGCTCGCTCAGGAGGAGGCCAGAAGACTTGGTCACAACTTCGTTGGAACTGAACAAATTCTCCTGGGTTTGCTGGGAGAAGGAAATGGGGTTGCTGCCAAAGTGCTGACCGAATTGGGCGTTACTCTCAAAGATGCACGTCGCGAAGTCGAAAGAATTATTGGTCGGGGTTCTGGCTACCTACCACCAGAAATTCCTTTTACCCCGAAGGTAAAAACCTTATTCGAGCAAGCGTTCAAAGAAGCTCGTAGTTTAGGACACAACTATATTGGTACTGAACACTTACTCTTAGGATTGACTGAGGCTGGGGAAGGAGTCGCAGCTAAAGTCCTACAAAATTTGGGGGTTGACCTCAAAAATATCCGCACTACAGTTATTCGCCTGTTGGGTGAAGTTACACCGACGACTGTAGGTGGAAGTGGTAGTAGCAGTGCTAGAAGAACCCAAACGTTGACTTTAGAAGAGTTTGGTAGAAATCTCACCAAACTAGCACAAGAAGGTAAACTCGACCCTGTAGTTGGTCGTGAGAAAGAAATTGAACGTGCTATCCAAATTCTTGGTCGTCGTACGAAAAACAACCCTGTATTGATTGGTGAACCCGGAGTTGGTAAAACTGCGATCGCTGAAGGTTTAGCACAACGCATTCACAACCAAGACGTCCCCGATATTTTGCAAGACAAGCAAGTCATCAGTCTTGATATGGGGTTATTGGTAGCTGGTACTCGTTTTCGTGGCGATTTTGAAGAACGCCTTAAGAAAATCATGGATGAAATCCGCTCAGAGCGTAATATCATCCTGGTAATCGATGAGATTCACACCCTTGTTGGTGCTGGTGGTGTAGAAGGTGGTATGGATGCTGCCAATATCCTTAAGCCGGCATTAGCAAAGGGTGAACTCCAGTGCATTGGTGCAACTACCCTTGATGAGTATCGTCAGCATATCGAACGTGATGCTGCACTAGAGCGTCGTTTCCAACCGATTATGGTTGGTGAACCCTCGGTAGAAGATACAATTGTGATTCTCCAAGGTTTGCGCTCAGTTTACGAGCAACACCACCGAGTGCAAATTACTGACCAAGCATTGGTTGCAGCCGCTAATTTATCTGACCGCTATATTAGCGATCGCTTCTTGCCAGATAAAGCAATCGACTTGATTGATGAAGCTGGTAGCCGTGTGCGTCTACGGAGTTCGATGGTTGCTGCCAATCGCGAAATTAAGCGGGAATTGGCTACTGTAACTAAAACTAAAGATGAAGCCGTCAGAGCGCAAGACTTTGACAAAGCTGGTGAATTGCGCGATCGCGAGTTGGAACTGGAAGCTCAACTAGCAGACACAACACAAAGCGACAAATTTGTCAATACCCTCGTTGTGAACGAAGAAGATATTGCTCAAATCGTCGCTGCGTGGACTGGTGTACCAGTCAACAAGTTGACTGAATCTGAGTCTGAGATGTTGCTGCACTTAGAAGATACCTTGCATCAGCGCCTCATCGGTCAAGAGCAAGCAGTCACGGCTGTATCTCGTGCGATTCGCCGTGCGCGTGTCGGCTTGAAGAATCCTAATCGACCGATCGCTAGCTTTGTCTTCTCTGGCCCTACCGGGGTTGGTAAGACTGAATTAGCCAAGTCCTTGGCAGCTTACTTCTTCGGTTCCGAAGAAGCGATGATTCGGCTGGATATGTCAGAGTTTATGGAACGCCACACCGTTTCCAAGCTGATTGGTTCGCCTCCTGGTTACGTAGGCTACGACGAAGGCGGACAATTGACCGAAGCAGTCCGGCGCAGACCATACACAGTGTTGCTATTCGACGAAATCGAGAAAGCACACCCCGATGTCTTCAACATGCTGCTGCAAATCTTGGATGACGGTCATCTCACCGATGCCAAAGGTCGGAAAGTCGACTTCAAGAATACTCTGATTATCTTGACTTCTAACATCGGTTCACGAGTCATCGAAAAAGGTGGTGGCGGTTTAGGCTTCCAGTTCAGCGAAGACGAAGCCGAAGCAAGTTACAACCGCATTCGTAACTTGGTAAACGAGGAAATGAAGAACTACTTCCGTCCAGAATTCCTCAACCGTCTTGATGAAATTATCGTCTTCACCCAACTCAAGAAAGAGGAAGTCAAGCAAATCGCTGAGATTATGCTCAAAGAAGTTGCTAGTCGCTTAACTGAAAAAGGTATCACACTCGAGGTGAGCGATCGCTTTAAAGAGCGTGTACTTCAAGAAGGCTACAACCCCAGCTACGGTGCTAGACCTTTACGTCGCGCCATTATGCGCCTCTTAGAAGATTCTCTCGCAGAAGCATTGTTGTCTGGTCAAATTGCTGAAGGCGATACAGCCGTTGTTGATGTTGACGATGACGGTCAAGTGAGAGTCAAAAAATCAGAAACCAGAGAGTTAATGTTAGCGAATGTGGGCTAATATTTATACATTCACGTTGTTGCGCTAACATTGTTGAAAAAGACGGTCACTCCTATGTAGCCTAAAGGAGCGACGTAGCTAAGCCTCTGGCAACATTGGGTGAAATGGTGATTTTTAAAACCCCTGGTCATGATATCGGGGGTTTTTTATATTATTCTTTTGTATGTGGGTATTGCCCACTCACCCACAAAAGACTATAATTTGCTGAGGTATACATTTGTACTATGATTGAAAATCAAAATTTCCATTTAATTAAAGAGACTGCCAGTACCGATGATCGAGGAAGATTAACTCTGGGCGCTGTTGCCAAAACAAAGAGTTACCGAGTTTTAATGAATGATGTAGGGCAAATTCTGCTAGATCCAGTTGTTAACATTCCAGAAAGAGAACTTTGGATATGGCAAAACTCTGTTGCTCGTAATTCCCTAGAACTTGGTATCAAACAAGCAACCTCTGGCGAACTTCATGATTTGGGTTCATTTGCTCAGTATGCAGATTTAGAGATTGAAGAATAGGTGCTAGGTGAATTTCCGCTTAGTATTTACGAATGAGGCAAAAGAAGCTTTAGCTAAGTTGCAAGAAACAGACTCTAAGAAGTACCAAAAAGTTTTGAAAACGCTGGGTTTGATGGAAACAAACCTAAGACATCCTAGTTTAAATACTCATAAATATGAATCACTGTCAGGCCCTAATGGTGAAGAAATTTTTGAAGCTTATGTAGAGAATAAAACACCTGGGGCTTTCCGAGTGTTTTGGTATTACGGGCGCGAACAAGGAGTTATGACTATTCTTGCAATTACGCCTCATCCTTAAGTGAAGTGATGCGATCGCCTCTAGCCGAAGGCTTATATTTTGCAAGATAATTAAGATTGTTTTATGATATATGTACATAAACATGTACATAAACTGATGTTGTCCTACAAAATCACATCCCCAACCGATGCCAGAAATGACTTTTTTAAGTTGTTAGACCTAGTAGTAGAAAATCATCAGGTGTATATTATCAACCGTCGTGGTGGTGAAAATGTCGCCTTGATTGCTGAGTCAGACTTGGTAAGTTTAGTTGAGACTGTTTATCTTTTGCGTTCTCCTGCTAATGCTCATCGTTTACTGGATGCAATAGAGGAGTCGAAAACAGGAAAGATTCAACCTCAAACTATCGCAGAACTTCAGCAGGAGTTGGGGATTGAACAAGAAGAAGAAAAAGAAAGCTGAAGCTGAGGAAATTAACCCAGTTGTAGTTAATCGTAGTCCTGGTTTTAGTTCTAAATTCAAAGAAGATTTAGCTTGGTGGTTCAAGCAAGATTTTCAGAAAGCGTCCAAAATATTGGATTTGGTAACGGCTGTCATGCAAGATCCTTTTGAGGGTATTGGAAAACCAGAACCATTGAAGTATTTGGATGCAGACATTTGGTCACGACGAATCGATTTAGAACATCGGCTTGTCTATCGAGTGGGAAATACTCAGATTGATTTTCTTACTTGTCGGTATCACTACGAATAATATCAAGTCAGCCGTTCATGAACTTGGTACACAACCTCGCCATGAAAATTTTTACCCCTTCAGCCATCAGCCATCAGCCATCTGCCATCAGCCATCAGCCATCTGCCATCTGCCATCAGCCATCTGCCATCTGCCATCTGCCATCTGCCATCAGCCATCAGCCATCTGCCTTATTTTCAAGCTAGGCTAATTGCTTACGATATTATCTAACGCAGTTGGGCATTGGATATGGGGCATAGTAATACCCCAATTACCAATTACCCATTACCAATTACTGCAAAGTTGACTCATTTATTAACACCTCTGGTAACTTCTCATCCTCAACAGAAATACTTTTAGGGAACTCAGCAAAACCATCGATCGCATCTTTGATAAAACCAGCTAAAGGAACAGCAAGCACTAACCCTAATAATCCACCAACATAAGTCCCTATCAGTAAAGAGATGATCACCCAGATAGGTCTTAAACCAGTAAAACTACCTAAAATACGGGGTGCGATCGCTTGGTCAACTAACTGATCTAAAATCAGGGATAGAACTAAAACTTTGACAGCTAACCAAATGTCGTGGGTTGCGAGTATAAAAGCAATAATAAAATAACTAACAATATCACCAAAAGGAACTAAGCTCAAAATTCCCACACCCAAACCAAATACTAAACCAAATCGCAGTTTCAGGATTAAAAATAAGATAGTTTCTGTTACTCCCAGCATTAAAGCTAAAATCACCTGACCAATCAGAAAGTTCTGAAAATTCTTTTGAAGAGATTGCTGTATCTGCTGAGATAATCCAAAAGGTATCTTTTTAAATATTCCTTTCCAAATCCTTTCACCATCTATTAACATATATACTGTTAGTACAACAGTGATTAAAGCTTCGGAAACGCTATCAATAGTATCTACAATAATACTAAATAGCTTATCGCTTACTTCTTCTAATTCATTAGGCAAACTATTAATTGACTGAGTAAATATTTCACTGAAATTAATATTTAATTTGTGACTGGCTGCCCAATCGTTGAGAAATTGAAGTTTTTGTTCAGTAGTATCAATCCATTGTGGAACTGATTTAGTCATTTCATTTAATTGTTGTAGAGCAATGGGTAACAAAGTAATACCCAAGCTGACCACAATTACTAACGTTGAAATCAAAACTAATAACACTGCATATTTACGTTGTATTCCTCGTTTCTCAAGAAGTGCAACAGGGTAGTCCAAAATAAATGCTAACAAAGTAGCCAAAACTAAAATAGTAACTATGGGTTGAAAATATTGAAACAATTTAAAAGCTAACCAACCATTGAGAAAAACTAATGGAAAGAGTAGGGTCAAAATTAACCATTGTAGTAGTTTATTTAGAGAAAGCATCATTTAAAATGAACAAAGTTACGCTTGGTGTGAATTGAGTAGAGATGCCAGGAACATTGTGTCTGGTACAAATATTATGCTCTTTCCCCCGTTGCGGGGAGATAGAGGGGATGGACACAGGTAGATTTTTCGAGCGGTAATAACTCTTATTAGCAACTCTGTTTTATTTTTGTTTGGCTGTTGAGTATCAAAAGTTTGAAAATTTGCTTTAGCATTCTACCACTTGAGTTAGATAATCTAAAACTAGAAAAGTAAAATAAGTATTTTAAACGCAGAGGGGCGCGGAGTTAGCGCACCAGGTAGCAGAGTTTTTTCACATTATAATCCGCTAGATTTTATACTCGTAAATTGGGGATTTAGGTCTATTAATTTTAAGTTTTTAAAGTCCAGCAAACCATTCGTAACCCTGGTCTTCCCAATAGCCTTTTAAGGGAAATAAACTACTAACTAAAGTAATTCTAGTTATCCATTTACTTTGCTTGTAACCAAGTTTAATTGGTGAAGCCAAACGCAAGGGCGCACCATTCTCTTTTGGTAGAGGTTCACCATTTTTTTGATATGCTAATAATGTTTGGGGATGCAATACGGAAGCAATATCCCAACTGGAATAATAGCCATCTGCTGATTGAAAGTAGACATATTTAACATTCTTTTGGGGTTGGGCAATAGCTACAATTTCTTGCAGACGTACACCACCCCATTGCACGATCGCCGCCCAACCCTCTACGCATACATGACGAATAATCATCTCAGTCATAGGCAAAGTCTGAATATCGGCTATGCTGAGGCTAAGGGGATTATTTACCTCACCATCAACAATCAAACTATACTTAATTGGATCAATAACGGGAGTACCTCTAAAGCTATTGATGATCAAAGCTTCTGGTTGAATTTCACTCTTAGAGAATTCTGGTACAGGCTGATGTGATTTAAATAATAAGGTTTCTAGTCTCTGGTTTAACGGTTCAGAAACTTCACCAACAACATCTTCTAATATTGGTACACCACAGCCACTAAGAAGAAAACTAATACCAGATAGTCCAGAAATTTGTAACAACTGACGGCGTGATAATTTATGAATTAAAGGCATAATTTTAATTTGTTGGTTGTTGGTTGTTGGTTGTTGGTTGTTGGTTGTTGTACCAGACGTGCCATGGCACGTCTGTACATTGGTTAGTGGTTACAACTTGCGACTTGCGACTTGCGACTTCTGACTCCCCACACTCCTCACACTCCTCACACTCCCCATTCATTGCCCCTAATCCCCACTTCCTTAGGGAAGTGGGGGGCGGTGAGTTCCCCACTGCGTCACCTCCCCATCTCTCCACTGCGTCACCAAAACATTGAATCTGTCAACTCCGAACCACCTGCTTTTTTTCCCAACCACCAGTGAACAATCACAAAAATAATCACAATTGGTACTGAAGAAAAGTGCATAATTCTCAATCCTTGCCAACTACCAAACATATCAACAATCCAAGGAAATTGAGCAGGTTTGTACATGCCTATACCTGTAAATAATGCCAAAAGCAGAATGGGAATTATACTTGTATAAACTATACGATGCCAAGCATAAATAAGGCGTTTGGGATTTTGAGTTTTTTGTAATGCTTTGATGTCATTAGCGCCTACAAATCGGTGTCGCCAGCGACGGGTGATGAAAATATAAAAGCCATACCACAAAAGGTTAAGTGAAAATAACCACATCGCTGCAAAATGCCAATGTCTTCCTCCTGCTAACCAACCACCCAAGGTAAATATCGGTGGAATATGCAAACCTGAACGTCCACCGAAAACAGGGTTAGCATTGTAAATTTGCAGTCCGCTAGTGAGCATGATAAATAGGCTAATGATGTTAACCCAGTGGAAAAACTTAGCTCCCATCGCTTGGATTGGTAACTTTCGATGCTTAGGAGTAACACTCAAAGTCATAAATATTCAGTGAGTATTCAACAAGGAACAAAAAAGCAAGAAAAATAGACTTTTGAGAAAGTAATTAAGGTGAGAAGTGGGTAATGGTTCAAGACTTAAGAGACTTTTAACCTTTCCTCTAACTTATTTATCCCTATTTTTGTCAGTTTAATTTTTATGCATGTTTGTATATATAGTTTATGACTAGGTAGCTGGGAAAAAGCAGAGTAAAAAAAGCAGAAGTATAAAAATTTTCTTAATCAGGCTGTAGGTCTTATTTTCATGAGTGATTTTCCAAACATTATTACCATCTTTGCTGGTAAGAGATTTTTCAATTTGCATAGCTGCTGGTACGATGATAAAAATATCCTATTATTTCTAGTAAATTGTAAAATGTTTTAGCACCCCGATAAATATAAAGAAATAATTTGAGGCAAAATTATATACAATAAGAGCCGATGACTGATGACTATAGATGAAGTAATACTTCTACTAAAAGCAACCTTACCCAATGCATTGACTCCGCTCCAAGAATTAGTATTACGTTCTTCTTGGGAAGGAAAAACTTACACTAACATAGCGTTAGAAGCACACTACGGAGAAGAGCGAGTTAGGAAAGTTGCCTCTCATTTATGGCAATTAATGAGTGATTTTTGGAAAGAACCGATTAACAAATCAAACTTTCGCCAAACTCTGGAGCCTCGTCAACTCAGTAGAATGCAGCACCAGTTTATTAGAGAATATAATCGTGCTGCTACAGCAATATCCTTAGAATTTCCCGCAGGGCCAGTATCTCTCGATTCTAGATTTTACATTCCTCGCCCCCCAATTGAGGAATTAGCCTACACAGAAATTGCTGAGCCAGGAAGTGTGATCTGCATCAAAGCCCCTAAAAAAATGGGTAAAAGCTCACTAGTTTTAAGGATTTTGGCTCATGCAACCAATCTTGGCTATGAGACTGTAAGTCTGGACTTTCAACAAGCAGATAAAGCAGTATTTGTCAATCTTGATAAATTTTTGCGCTGGTTTTGTGCCAATCTCAGTAGAGAGTTACAGCTAGAACCGAAACTCAATGAGTTTTGGGATGAGGATATGGGCAGTAAAATTAGCTGTTCTTTGTATGTTCAGACATACTTGCTACAGTCAATCAAAACTCCCCTGGTTTTGGTATTGAATGAAGTAGATTGGGTGTTTGAGTATCCAGAAATTGCCGCAGAATTTTTACCATTATTGTGTTCCTGGTATGAACAGGCAAAACGAGTGGAGATTTGGCAAAAACTTCGCATGGTAATGGTTTACTCTACAGAAGTTTGTTTACCTTTGAAGGTAACTCAATCTCCGTTTAATATTGGTTTACCATTGCGGTTGCCACCGTTTACAAAAGAGCAAGTGCAGAATTTAGCCCAGTGTCACGGACTAGACTGGACAGATAACTCTGATGCTGACAAATTAATGGCGATGGTAGGCGGACATCCTTACTTAGTCCGGTTGGCATTGTATCATCTTGTCGGTAAGGGGGGCTTAGAAAACGATTTAGGACAGATATTACAACAAGCACCCACAGACACAGGAATTTATAGAGACTATTTGAATCAGTACATGCTCATGCTGCAACAGGAGACACAACTGGCAAATGCATTTTGTGAAGTCGTTACAGCTACAGAGCCTGTAAAAATAGAACCAATGCTGGCATATCAATTAAATAGTATTGGGCTTGTGAAATTAGAGGGCGATCGCGTTAGTGTAGCATCTGAATTACTTCGCCTATATTTTCGAGAAAAACTTAATAGAAGTAATAGTGAAAGTAGTTGGCGTGTGGCAGAATTGGAAAAAGAAAACCAACAATTACGCATTCTTTCTAGTTTAGATGAATTAACCCAGTTAGCTAATCGCCGTTATTTTTATACTTATTTGCAACTTGAATGGCAACGCTCGAGGCGTGAACTTACTCCCTTATCAATGATTTTATGTGATATAGATTATTTCAAAATTTACAATAAAACCTACGGAAATAACGCCGGAGATATTTGTTTGCAGCAAATTGCTCACACTATTCGTGAGAGTATTAAGCATTTTTTGGTAAATAATCATCTCTCCTATGTCAGTACAGCTTTAGGTGCGGAGAATTCTCGCAATCTGAATATGAGACACGAAAATAACTCATTATTGATGGCTCGTTATGGGGGAGAAGAGTTTGCAATTCTGCTGGATGTGGATGCAGTTACAGCTGTATACATTGCGGAAAAGATTCGCGAACAAGTCAAAGCTTTAGCAATTACCTGCGAATATCCTGGTATTGGTGGCTTACCAGCTAATGTTTTAACTGTGAGCTTAGGTGTAGCTAGCATTATTCCCGAAGAGGAAAGCGAACCTGAGATTTTAGTTAATACAGCAGAAAAAGCACTCTACCAAGCCAAAAGAAAGGGACGCGATCGCGTTATTCTCGGTTAATCAATTACCCGAAATTCATTGCGAGTCAACGACACCAAAATATTTTCATCATCTACTTTGATCAGCCAGCGCTCACTTGGTTTATCATCAGAAAGTTGTTCAGGACAAAAAACAACTCCGGTTTTGCCAGCCACGTAGGCTGGTTCGAGAATTAATACTCTGGCTCCTACTTGAACATTATCTGAGTTATGCAATAGCTCTGTTAATTATGTAAGTAAAATCCGATGTTAATCATAACCTAAAATTAACCTTTTCTTAATCTAAAAGATCCACTTTCTCTGTTTTTCCTGTAATACAACGTTTGTTGACTACACACCAACAACAGAGTCATCAGAAATTAATCGCGCCACAAAGCAATTCCACCTAATAAACCAGTAATGTTGGGAATAATTTTTACATTTGTTGGCAACTGAATTTTTACCCTTGTTGCTTCACCGCCACCGATATACAGATAATCATAATTAAATAGATGTTGCAGAGTTGCGATCGCCTTGAGTAAACGCCTGTTCCATTTGTCATTGCCGACTTTTTCTAATGCTGCTCTTCCTAGCTGTTGTTCGTAGGTTTCGCCTTTGCGGAAGGGATGATGTCCCATTTCCAAATTTGGCACTAATTTTCCATCTACAAATAAAGCTGAACCAAACCCAGTCCCCAAAGTAATCACCATCTCTACACCTTTACCTTGGATTGCTCCCAAACCTTGCATATCGGCGTCGTTAACAACTCGCACAGGTTTACCCAAGCGTTCTGATAACACACCTGCCAAATCAAACCCAATCCAATCTGGGTCTAAATTTACAGCAGTTTGGGTGACACCATTGCGTACCACACCAGGAAAACCCACCGAAACCCGATCAAATTCACCTTGAGTAGAAGCTAAAGTTGCGATCGCACTAATAACAGATAATGGTTTGGCAGGTTGGGGTGTTTCTAAACGCGATCTTTGAGTTAAAGGATTGCCTGTAATATCTAAAACAATGACTTTTACACCACTACCACCAATATCAACTGATAAAGTCCTGATTTGCTCAGTGTTTTCCATGATGGTTTATCCTGTTTAGTTCCTATATTGACTAGTGATAATTGTCACTAATATAGGTAAAATTCTTGTTAAGACCTTGTTATTTTCCTCTATTGATTGGCGATTTACCACGTTGGATGCTAGGGACAAATGACATCGTTTCTACCCTTGATCGCAACTGTGGTGGAGTACTAGCTTATCAGTCAAGTATTGGTACAGAGGCAACCTCATTACCAGAATTTTTTTCTGTTTTAGGGCTGGGTGTATATATAGAATCAAGTTCTTTAATCAAATCGTTGGGTTGATTTGGAGCATAATTACAACTTTGACTGAAGAATTCGCGCACTTCTCGTTCTTCTTTTTTCCTACCTATAAAAGCAGCTATTAAAGAACATATTCTATTCAAAAATTCTTGACAACTTCGATGAAAATCATATTCATAGGCCGCATATAAAGAAAGTGTGCCGACAACCTCTGTTTGATAAATCAGTGGGAAACAACCAAAAGATTTAAATTGGTTAGCCACAACCCACTGTTGATTTTTAAATTGATCTATTTCTTTACTTATATTCTTAATAATGATAGGTTCTCCCGACTCTAATACTTTTCCTACTATCCCTTCTCTTAACTTAATCCCCTCATTTTTTCTCTGTTCCCAATTCACAACGCGGGAAACATACTTTTTAGCTTTGATTTCTAAAACCTCTGCCTGATTTTTTATCCGTAATATACATACCTCAAAAGCAGTGTGTTCAGATATCAGCCTAGTGACGACTTCATCATAAGCTTTTTCTTCGTTTTGTTGATAGTTAACTAAAAAACTACTAATATCTGACTCTAACTGGTTTTGTCTATTCCTGCGAATATTAGAAAGAGCAGTCGCAACTGCTGAAGCTATAGCTGAGAGCCAATAAATTTCATTTTGAGTAAAACCACAATAATTTAGAGGTATTCCTGTATTGGAATTAATTTTATTGATAACCTCTAGGACTCCATAAGTTTTATTTTGACCATTTAAAGGAACTGCCAGACCACAGTTAATTTTCCCTAATTTTTTGGAATATTCGGCCTGACTTCTGCTATCTAAAGCCTCTTCATTTAACTTATTACTACACTGGGGTTTACCAAAACCATCTTCTTGTGGAAGTGCTGTTTTTCCTGTAAAGCTCTCGCCTACAGCATAGCTTTCCTGAGCAAACCATTGATTATCTATAGGTTTACCTTTGACATCTACGCCTTGTATACCTTTACGATGTAGTTTTCCATCTTTACTAAATATAAAAATAGAAGCTGTTTGAGAATGCAATCTCTTACGTACAAAACTCAGGGCTTTGTCTATAACTTTATTTTCTTCAGTTAAACTAATCAATTCATTTCTGACTTTTTGTAAATCTTCAAGTAATTCTTCAGGTGTAATACTATTAGTTTGAGAAAGTTTATATTCTACTTCCCGGAAAAACTCTGTAACTTGTTCTAGATTTGCTGTATTTTCTAATGTAAAAGGAACAACATATTGAGAAGATTTAATTCTATCAAATGCTTCTTTATATAAACTGACTTGTTCTGTAATCGCAGAAAAATTAGCGAATCTTTTGTGTCTTTTATCGCTTAAGTTATCTTCGTTATACCAAACCAGGAGTTGACTCTGATCCGCAGCTTCAAGAATTGCGTATTGCTTAGTGGGTAAACTATAATCATCATCTTGCCATTTAGTAAGCTTTTCATTAGAACAAAATTCTTGTGCTAGAGGTTCATAGGCATCTCGCATCATCACATAAACTTTGTATTTAGAGGCATGTTCCAGAAGAAATTTTGTAGATTTCTTGTATTCTTGTATATCTGAAAAAATGAATATTCTTTCACTTTCTGGGTTGGCTGTCTTGCCAACCTCATCACCCCGATCATTAGCCCAAAAATGTTCAACATAACCAACAATAGATATAGCTTGGACACGGGGTTGAATATCTCTATCTTTTTGTAATCTCACAAGATAACGTGGATAAAGTTCTAAGGGAATTGAGTAAACCCTGCCATTTGAGCCTACTTCTTCAAGCTGATGACCTACATCAGTCAGAACATTGATTATGAGTTTTTGAAAAAGTTTGTTGGTTTGAAAACATTTGTTGTCTTTAAGTATTTGCAGACCTGCGTTTAAAATGAGTTGGAAGTCTGAAGACTCATCTGGGACTGGTTGTTCTTGTTTTTGTTGAATTATTTCTTGCCACCAATTCGCATTGGCAAGTTTGAATTGTATCCAATCTTTAGCCTCTTGGATGTCTGTACCAGTCATTTCATGAAACAGTTCAGCTAAGCTATCCTGAGTTGTGCCATTTATGATGGGAAAGTGCAGTAGTGGTTCAGTTAGCTTTTCTCTGCTAAAACGTAGAAGCTTGAAGTTATTAATCTTGCCAGAGAGGAAACCAACGGCAAAATTCACCCATGAATTCTGTGAGAATCCTGGTGTTAAACAGATAATTCCGTAATTTATGCCCTCTAAAGATTGTGTAATCTCAGCTAGCCATAGTGAACTAGAGTTAATATCTACATCTAAGATTGATGCATCTATCTGGGGATGCCTGAAAATATCAATTAGTCTTTGGGCCACGTACTTCCCAGTCTTGCCAGACCAAAAGATCAGGACTTTTTTCTTACCCAGCTTGAGTTGATATCTGTCGGTAAGGATTTTTTGTAGCTTGGCTAGTTTGCCTGGCCCTGCACCAGTCAGTCTAAATTTGGCATAAATCTTACCTAGCCTTTTCTGAACTGCATTTTGCGACTCTATCCCCAAGAGGCTTTGTATCTCTGTTGGAGATTTTCCATCCAATGCTAAGGACAATACCTCCTGTTCGGCTTGAGATAAATTTTCCTCAGCCACTAGGTCTTTTAAAACATCTGGAGGAATCATAGTCATACTTCTACATCATATAAAAGCCTCAGTAATTTTAACAGTAGTGCTTAAAATTTCTTATGGACACATAAAAGCCTCATCTTATAGCTTAGAATAACAAATACTCACTTAAGTGAGGATTTTTAGAGGAAATCTACATTATGAATTCTGTCTCGACGAATCGTCAACTGATTGACAAAATTGGCGAAAAAACAATTCCAGCCTTAAACTTTATGAGCGCGATGACGATCGCTTTTTATGCTGGATTTTATGCTTGCTACGATATGTTCTCTTTGACTGCTTGGAACAAGATACCCCCCAACCAAGTTGTCCAATTCCAATCACAACCTACTGCTGAAGTACCAAGTCAAGGAGTCAGTATCAATCTCATACCTCCAGATAATAAAATCACCGGAGTTGAATATCAAGCGATCGCATCTTTGCTGATTACTCTCCTCATCAAAATCATATCTGCTGCTGAAGTTCATCGTCGTCACATACATTTTGCAGTTGATAATGATGAAGTTTATAGGCGGTTAGTATCCTTACGGATTCCCAGCACAAATACAACTGTGATCATGAATTTGCAAGGTGAAGGTTCGACGTTTTTAAGTGACTTATACATGTCAATTGAACCTGCCAAACGCATTATTCACTTTGAACAACTTTTACAACATCACAACCACAGCTTTGCTTATGGATTCCGCATGTTGCTCGATGAGTTACGGCATCCCAGCTTAGAGTGGATCAAGGTAAATCATGAAGGAAGTTATTATGTGCCTAAACAGGCTTATTTACCATTCATAACTTGGATCAGGGACGAAATAAGTCGGCAATGGGAATTAGAAGGAGAATATCTTTGATGAACTTAGTACTAATCAAAAAAGGAGTGTGCAATTTTAACTATCTAGCAAGAGTTAATTAACGTGAATTCTACGGAGGCTGGAGTTATGAAATTTTTCGTCACTCTATATTTTCCGTTAGTATTATATCCATCGAATTGACGTTAATCAGCAAGGGTGGCGATCGCGTAGCATACCGTCAAAATTCGCCGCCCCTTCAGTACTCCCAATAAAATAGGGATAATGTTAAGACCAGTTTAAAAGACTGTTTTGGCTAGGCTTTTATGCATCAATCTACAATTAAAATTACTGTCAAGTTATTTGCTGCTTACCAAGAGGCTTATGGAGTACCAGAACTGGTGCTGGAATTTCCGGAGAATACACCAGTTGTTGCAGTGCGTGATCGCCTCATTGCCGAACATCCCGAACTAAGCAAATGGCGGGATGTAACCCGGTTTGGAGTTAACTTGATATTTGTCGAACCAGATACTATTTTGCAAGACGGCGATGAGGTAGTGTTAATTCCCCCTGTTAGCGGTGGTTAATAATAAGGCAGATGGCAGGAGGCAGATGGCAGGAGGCAGATGGCAGGAGGCAGATGGCAGGAGGCAGATGGCAGGAGGCAGATGGCAGGAGGCAGATGGCAGGAGGCAGATGGCAGGAGGCAGATGGCAGAAGGGGAGAGGATTTGACTTGTTTTTTTTTCATTCATAATGGGTGGCGATTGCCTGCCCCTGGGGCGCTTTTGACTAAAAAGATAAAAGTAAAAGAAAAATGTACTTTTAGATATTTCTTTTAACTTTTAACTTTTGACTTTTAACTTAAAAGGCTGCCACCACACCAACCTGACGCAGAATAAAGAACAAAATGGAGTTAATAATGCTAAGAGCGATCGCTCCAATAATGGCGCTAGCAATTCCCCATCGCAGTCGAAATCCTTCTACTAGCCAAGCTGCTAAACCAAATACAATAATGCTACCAATCAAAGGAATTAAACCCAGACTGATAACGACGCTAGTTGTTCTAAACCAACCAGGGAAAAGACTCCAAAAACCATTGAAAGCACCGATAATTGCTCCTGCAATCAAAGCAATCCAAGGACTATCTATCTCAACGCCAGTAGGTAGCTTGGAGATAATCAACAAACTAAGTGCAATTACCACAACAGAAATAATAAAACCAGCCATTGATACACCTCAGCACACAATTGGATTAACAACAGTTATTTAGTTAATCCCCATGACGAAATTGGGGGGATGCAAATCAATACAATTGTTCTGTGAGCGACTTGATTAGATTACTAGTCTTGAAACCATTTTTGATCACTTTTTAGTATTTTAAGCCTTAAGTGTTAACGTTTATTCCAATTTCTTGAGCATCGAAGCTTCGCGAACGCAGATTAGTTCACTACCAATACCAACATGTGCTACTTTTTCACATTTAAGTGATTGTTGCAATAGCAGATAAGCCAGTTAAGTAAGTTAGTACAGTAATGCTTGCAACCATGTATGAATTGCGATCGCTAACTTTTTATGACTGTTTTTAGCCTGCAAGATAACTCAATTCATCCAACAGTTCTAAAAAATCTTTGACACTGATTTGAATATCTGTGGGAAAGTGACGTATAAAACTTAACCCAGTTAATCCTTCTGGATCTGCTGCTGCTAGTACCAAGGCTGAGCGGATGGCATAAAAACCATTTTGACCTGTGCGTGTTTTGATCATACCACCGTATTGGCGTATGTATTCTTCTCCGATTGGGGAATACGTAAGTTGAGAAACTGCTACAGGAGTAGTATTAAATTTATACAGTAATAGTTTACGAAGACGTTCTAGTTTTTCTGGTTTGAGTCGTTTGGCGAAAAACTCAAATTCTTTGGTAATTCGACCTTCTTTGGCAAAAATTTCTAATGATTTAACTGATAAACGTAATTTAGTAGATCCGACAGGAAAATAAATATTCTCAGCACTAATGACAGGTTTTGGTTGGAATACTGTTAGGAAACTGCTGCAAATAACAAAGATAATTAATGACAGAAAGTAAGAGGTTAATTTAAAAGGATTCATTATAGGTTTTAAGTAGCTTCATGTATTAATTATTGTGATGCTTCTGGTAGAGATTGCTGTTTTTCTAAGTTTTCTGCTCTTAACCAAGCAGCAATCATCCCTGCAATAGGAATCGATAGAAACACACCCAGTAAACCAGCTACTCGCTCACCAATAAATAGAACTAAAAACAGTATGACTGGACTAATTTCTAATGCATTACCCATGACTTTGGGACTTACAAAGTTATCTTGAATTTGCTGAAGAATTATGCAGGCAATCACAACTTTAACTGCAACTACCCAGCCTTGGGATGCTAGTATTAATAAAGTAATCGTAAGTACTGCTAGCGTTGCACCAATACCAGGAATAGCATCTAAAATGCCAACAATGAGTGCTAAAAATAATGCATAGTTAACTCCCAAGATTAAGAAGACAAGAAAACTTGTAGTTGATAAGAATAGCATCAACAATAATTGTCCCCGCAGGAATCCCAAGAAACTACGTTGAAAAGTCGTAGCAAATCAATCTATTTTGTTCTTGATGAACAGAATTTTCTAGGAAGAAAGCAATATTGTAATAAATAATTACATCTCCCAGCTGATAATTATTGATGTCATATGCTTGGCTAAATTTCTACGCCAAGCTATTACTTATTATGTGTATAAATATCAAAAATAAATAATACCAATTCGCCAAAAGAGGGCAACAAGAAAGAGTAGAAATGCTCTCCAAGGAGACTCAAATGTCAGGGGTGTATCATTTGGACATCAAAGAAAGTGCAAAGAAACTCAAACAAATGCTCTCATCATCGAGTCCCACTACCAAAAGAAGGACTATCGGGACCACCATAATTTGGTGGTTCATAGTCGCTACTCGATTGAACATTTGTAGTTTTATGCTTTGAACTTTGAGAATCAACCTTCAAACTGATCAAATTACTGCTAGTCTCATCACTACTCTGATGATTAACAGTCCCATCATTTAGCATCCAAGCGGTATCAGCCATTTTGAGAATTATCAGAGCGACTCCGATAAAAAACAAGACAACGCTAGTAGTTCTCAAGCTAGTCTTCATAACCCTTGGTTAGTTCCCTTGGTCTTTATTTAATTAACAATCTTTTGCTTTGAAAATCTGGGTTTTATTAAAAGTTTGGAGAAACTTTAATTTTTCTTCCGCATAATAACTGAGTAAAAAGCCACAAATATCTTAATTAATCAAGCTCGGATATAAACTTTTAACCGTGTATACACTTACCTTCATCTGTTTACTTTCTATTACTCCTATAGCATTTACATCTACCCAAAGTAGTACTTTTACCATAAATACCACATCTACATTAGCTACCTGAATTAATTTTAATAATTTATTAATAATTATCCGAGTAAATACTATATTAGAGGAATAACCAATACTTATAAACTTAAAATTGTACTCAAATGCTTGCAGGACAAGACTTTAATTTATAAGCAATATTGTTGGGACTACTGTTTTTTATCTTGAACAATTTACAAAAAAACATTATCTACTTGTTATTATTTCAATAATTACACTTAAAAAAATAGTGAAATACTATGCTATTACCAGTAAATAAATTATCTGTAAAAATACTTA